>NZ_SLXK01000047.1:572-33326 GCF_004341035.1 Scopulibacillus darangshiensis | reverse complement strand
CTCCTAATCCCCATATAGTGAAATTTAAGTATATAAAAAAATACCTGTAGATAAAACACTCTTTTTCAAGTGTCCTAACTACAGGTACCATTTTACACGAAGCGCCCTTTTTCCCAACTAAGACAGCACCGCACGGTCACTGGCCATTTGCTCGCCTCGGATCCTTCGAAATTCCTCGAGCAGCTGCTCAACTGTCAAGTTTTGTTTATCTTCCTTTCCAACATCGAGAATGATTTGCCCTTTATCCATCATGATCAGCCGGTTGCCTAAATCGATGGCTTGCTGCATGTTGTGAGTGACCATCATAGTAGTCAGGTTGTGTTTTTCGACAATCTCCTTGGTCAAAGTGGTGATCAATGCCGCGCGGGATGGATCCAAGGCTGCTGTGTGCTCGTCAAGCAGCAGGATATCCGGCTCGGTAAATGTAGCCATCAAAAGCGACAAGGCCTGCCGTTCGCCGCCGGATAGCAGGCCAACTTTGGCTGTCAGCCTGTCCTCGAGCCCAAGATGCAATGATTTTAATGTTTCACGGAAAAATTGACGCTTACCTTTAGTGACGCCTTTCTTCATTGTCCTTTTTTTGTCACGGGAGTAGGCCATCGCTAAATTTTCCTCAATCGTCATCGTTGGCGCTGTGCCCGCCATGGGATCCTGAAAGACCCGGCCAATAAATTTAGAACGCTTATATTCAGGCAGGCCGGAGACATTTCTGGCATTGATGATTACCTCGCCAACATCGGGTGTCAGGACGCCGGATACAATGTTCATCAGCGTTGATTTCCCGGCGCCGTTACTGCCGATTACAGTGACAAAGTCCCCGGGTTCAAGCAGTAATTGAATGTCCGAAAGAGCGATCTTTTCATCCACTGTCCCTTCGTTAAATACTTTGTGTATGGATTTAAGTTGAAGCAATGTCATCACCCTCTCCTTTGACGGCCTTTTGCCATGCCTGCCGTTTCTTTGCGCGTCTTCTTTTTTCTTTATTAGCCTCGATGACTTTAGGCAGGACAAGGGAGAAAATAACAATCACTGCGGTAATAAGCTTCATGTCGCCTGTATCAAGGAACTCAATTCTAAGGGCAATGGCAAGAATGACCCGATAAATAATAGCACCGAGTATAACCGCCAAGGTTGCTCTTGCAATCGATTTGGTCCCGAACAGCGCTTCACCGATAATAACAGAAGCAAGCCCGATGATGATCATGCCAATCCCCATCCCGACATCGGCGAACGCCCCGTATTGAGCAATTAGAGCACCAGAAAAAGCAACGAGGGCGTTGGAAATGCCGAGTCCCAAGACCGTTAATCTGTCAGTATTAGCTGACAGGCTGCGAATCATCCGTTTGTTATCGCCGACGGCTCTTATAGCGAGACCCACTTCTGTTTTGAGGAACCAGTCAGTGATCAGTTTAATTAGGATGACAACGATGATCATAAAAAAGAAAATGCCCCAGGTCTTAGGCAAGCTGTCACCAAGCCCGACCATTTCCAGAAAGGAATTGAAAGGCGCATCCAACCCTAGCTTCTGCCAGAATGATGTCATCATTGAAAAAGACGTTTCCTGTCCCAGCAGCGGGACATTGGGCTTTTGATCCATAATTCTTAAATTAACGGAATAAAGTGCAATCATCATAAGAATACCGGATAGTAAAGGGTTGATTTTTCCTTTAGTATGAAGGATGCCGGTAATACAACCGGCGATGAATCCAGCTAGACCGCCTGCGATGGTTGCCAAAAATGGATTCTGGCCATGAACAATGAGAATGGCAGCCGTCCCTGCTCCTGTAACAAAGCTGCCGTCTACAGTAAGATCAGGAAAGTCTAAAATTCTAAAAGACAGGTAGACTCCTAGAGCCATAATCGCATATATAATGCCGGATTCCACAGCACCGAACAAGCTTGCAAACATATGTATAGCTCCTTCCTTCGCAAAGTTGCATATTAAGGGGCACAAGGGGAGTTGTTTACTCCCCCGAGTCCCAATAATTTATTTAATAAAATCTGCCTCTTTTTCCCACTCTGGTTTGATTTTAACGCCCATTTCTTTAGCGGCCTTTTTATTAATGACGAGTCTTAAATCTTTCGGATATTGTACAGGAAGTTCTGATGGTTTCTTTTCGCCTTTAAGAACCTTCACGGCCATCTTGCCTGCTTCATAGCCAACCTCACGGAAATCGAAGCCATATGCAGCGAAGCCGCCGCGTTTTACCGAGTCCAATTCTCCTACAAAGAGCGGGATGTTCTTATTCCGGGCGACGCCGATGACAGATTCCAAAGCGGACACAACTGTGTTATCCGTTACAATATAAAAGACGTCGGCCCGTCCAACAAGCGATTGTGCCGCTTGCTTGACTTCCGCTGATGTTGTGACCGTCGCTTCGACGGGCAACAAGTCAGTCCCTTTCATCGCCGCTTTGACACTATTAACCTGTGATACGGCATTGATTTCACCTTTGTTATAAATTAAGCCGACCGTTTTTGCATCGGTCTGTTCATCAATGAAAGCCACTGTCTTTGGAATTGCATGTGGATTAGTGTGTGTTGTACCTGTAATATTCGGTCCCGTATGATCCATGCTTTTTACTAGCTTCGCCCCAACTGGGTCTGCAACCGAGGCGAAAATAATCGGGATGTCACTGGTCGCGTTTAGAGAGGCCTGTGCACTCGGCGTTGCATTAGCAAAAATAAGATCGACGTTTTCACTAACCATTTTCTTGGCCATCGTTTGGACACTGTTCGTGTCACCCTGAGCATTTTGTTCATCATAGTCAACTTTCAGACCGTTTTCTTTGATCGCTTCTTTAAATCCTACTGTCGCTTCATCCAAAGAAGGGTGTTCAACATATTGGTTTATGCCGATTTTGAATATTTTCCCTTTAGCGGCTTTGTTATCACCGCTTGATTCTTCTGAGGATTTTCCGCATCCAGCGAGGACAACGATCATAACGAGCAGCGATATCGTTAAACTCTTCCATGTCTGTTTCTTCAAATCTGGGGCTCCTTTCTTTTAAAAAATGGGTCGTTATTCGATGAATTCCGCTTTTTTATCCCATTCTGGTTTAATTTTAATACCCATTTTCTTAGCGGCCTTTTTGTTAATCACAAGCTTTAACTTTTGCGGATATTGGACAGGCATCTCAGAGATTTTCTTTTCGCCTTTCAAAACTTTAACAGCCATAACGCCCGCTTCATAGCCAATATCATAGTAATCAAAGCCGTAAGCCGCAAAACCGCCCCGTTTGACGGAATCCAGTTCTCCTACAAAGAGGGGGATGTCTTTACTGTCAGCAACGCTGATCACAGATTCCAACGCAGAAACAACGGTATTATCTGTTATGACATAGAAAACATCAGCGCGTCCGACGAGGGATTCCGCTGCTTGCTTCACATCCGCAGATGTCGCCACGCCTGCTTCAACCGTAGTTAAGTCGGTGCCTTTCATGGCATCCTTGACAGCTTTTATCTGGGCTACGGAATTTTGCTCGCCTTTGTTATAAATGAGCCCGACCGTCTTCGCATCTGTTTCCTCATCGATAAATTTCACTGTGTTAGGGATCGCATCTGGGTGCGTGTCCGTTGTGCCGCTGATGTTGCCGCCGGGTTTATCCATGCTTTTGACAAGCTTTGCCCCTAAAGGATCGGTAACTGAGGTGAAGATGATAGGGATATTGTTCGTCGCATTTAATGATGCTTGTGCGCTCGGCGTTGCATTGGCAAAAATAAGATCGACATTTTCACCAACCAGGTTCTTAGCAATGGTTTGGGCATTGTTCATATTTCCTTGCGAATTTTGGACATCATATTTTACCTTTAAACCGCTGTCTTTAATGGCGGCTTTAAAGCCTTTTGTTGCTGCATCAAGAGAAGGGTGCTGGACATATTGGTTAATGCCAATTTTATACGTTTTGCCTTCATCCTTTGAACCATCCGTTTTTTTCCCTGATGTTTTATCCGATGTGCCGCAGCCCGCGAGAGCAAGCATCAAGACTAACAAAACACCTGTAATGACCTTCCATGATCGCATCAACGATTCCCCCTGATCTTTGATTAATAGATGTGTATTGCTAAAGGTGACTTTATACTACTCTTTAAAAGTTCGCACTTAAGGCCGGATTCCCTGCTTGTTTTTGAAAATTTAAAAGGTGATGACATTTAATGAAAAGGTATAATGGGGGGCAAATATAGGGTATAGCATTAGAAATTGGGAAGGGAAAGGGTGTCACTATTGATTATCTATGAACGTGAGGATGATTTCGTCATGATCGCACAGGATGATCACGGCAGGGTGTCAGGTGGCTTTGCCAATGCATGGCGGGAAGATCTCTTTCTTGGCAAAGACCGGAGAGAGGATGTTGAATATGCGGTGTCCGAGCATGACCGCAGCTGGCTTGCTATGGATGACACGCCGATTTGGAATGATGAGCTGGGAGAGCCTTATTCTTTTATGGATTATCCGCTCTCGCTGCGGATTGTTTTTTATAAAAAAGGCATTGATGAAACAACATGCCAAAATCCCTATGCAGGACTGCTTTGCAGCCTGCACTATACCCATTTGATGGAGGGGAATGATGACGAGGCTGTAAAGTCTTTTGTGCACGAAGAAACAGAACGCCAGCAAAAACTAATGTCCGAATTTAATCTGTCTGGCAAACAGTCACAGGACATGATTAAAGAACATAGGAAATTACTAGGGTTCTGTGATAATTTATCACTATTTATTTGTATGAATGAGCCCATGACAGCGCTTGAGAATACAGGGTGGTTTGCAAAAGGCTTTAATGAACGGTTTAACTTTTTTGATAATGAAAAGATCGTTCCGAACTGGCTGAAAAGGGAGAGGGTGACCTTATCTCATTTTCCATTTTCAGATCATCTTACCGTTCAGTTACCATTAAGAAAGGTAAAAAAGGAATTAATTAAGGAGATTGGTATTGCCAAAGCTTATCGGATGACGCCGATAAAGAGCAGGACAGTGACATTTACACGGGAGGATTGAAAATTAAAAAGGGACAGTCAGTTGACTGCCCCATTCCTAATAAGTATTTTACTTCCCAATTTCTTGAACCTTTTTGCTGTATTCACGCACTTTGTCGAATTTAGAGTCATTTGATTTAACATAGCCGACATGAGTATAAATGGCTTCGATGATTTTTTGGCCTTTAGGGTCTTTGCCGATATCAATAAAGGCATTGGCGATCTTTTCTTTCCACTTATCTGACATATCCGGGCGGACACTGATCGTGTCATTAGGAATTTTCTCTGTTGTATAGAGGTAGTGCGTCTTTTTGAAGACATCAGGATATTCGCCTTTAACGATGTTACGTGCATCGATAAAGACGGCAGCCGCATCAACGTCACCGTTAAGAAGCGCTGTGACGCCTTTGTCATGGCCTTGAAGCTGAACACCTTGAACATCCTTTTGCGCGTCAATGCCATGCTTTTTCATTTCAACTGCAGGCCATACATAACCAGCAGATGATGTTGGTGATTGCCAGCCGATTGTTTTGCCTTTTAAATCTTTAAGACTTTTTATTCCTGAGTCATTTTTAACAAGAATGCCTGCATAATAGTAATCTACTTTTTCATCTGTATTAGTGCCGTCCTTAGGGTTAACACCATAACGTTGTGCCTGAAGAAGGACATCTGCGTAGCCTTTCTTATGGGCCATAACATAGTCAGTCGGCGGTAAAAACCCGAGATCAAGCTGTTTTGAGCCCATTGCTTCAACCACACCATTATAATTAGTTGTTACTGTTACTTTAACAGGAATATCGAGTTTTTTTTCAAGCAGCTTTGCAAGTGGCTTTGCTTTTGCCTCTAGTGTTTCGGCATTTTGAGATGGAACGAATCCAATGTTGAGCTCTTTAGGAACATATGCGTCTTTTTTGTCCCCGCTTGAGCTTTTGCTATCGCTTCCACAACCTGCAAGAAGGCCAATAGCCAAGCCCAGGGTTGCAAATAATGCAACAAGCTTTTTAATCATAAAGATACCCCCATAAAAGTATTTTGAAGATTCCACTTTAATCATATAACATTATAAAAAATAAATAAATGTCCATTTTTTAAACTTGTGTCATTATTTTGTAAACCCATTTGATTGACCTGGTAAAATAAATGTATGAAAGAATTGAAAGGGTTGAATTGATGGAAAAAATGAAACTTATTATTTTGGAAACTTCCGATGTCCATGGCAATATCTATCCGATTAACTATGGGACGAACGGCAAAGCGGATGTTGGCATGGGAAAAGCGGCAGCGCTTATTAAGAGGGAGAGGGACCTCTATGATCATGTTATGCTGATTGATAACGGAGATATGATTCAAGGTACACCTTTAATGTATCATTATGCCCGGATAGACCAAAAGCGGGACAATCCCATGGTGCTTCTGGCGAACGATTTGCATTATGATGCCGCTGTTTTTGGGAACCACGAGTTTAATTATGGCCAGGAGGTTTTATTAAAAGCTGTAAAGGAATCGTCATTCCCGTGGCTGTCAGCAAATATTTTGGAAGAGGACACGCGAACACCTTTTTACGGTAAGCCGTATATTGTGAAGGCTTTTGCAAATGGCTTAAGAGTTGGTGTTCTTGGATTAACGACACATTACATACCGAATTGGGAGAAGCCTGAGCACCTGGATGGCATGGTATTTGAAGATGCAGTTGTTTCGGCCAAAAAGTGGGTTAAGTATTTGCGCGAAGAAGAGAAGGCTGATATTGTTGTTGTCGCCTACCATGGCGGATTTGAACGGGATCTTAATACTGGTGATGCTACAGAAACGCTGACAGGCGAGAATCAGGGTTATCAGCTCTGTCAAGAAGTAAGTGGCATTGATGTGCTGTTGACAGGGCACCAGCACAGGCAAATTGCCGATAAGGTGATCAATGGCGTGATCGTCGTCCAGCCGGGAAACAACGGCATCGCGGTAGGAAAAGTCAGCCTAGATATCGTAAAGAGGACGCATGGCTGGGAAATTGTCAGTAAGTCCTCGGAACTATTGTCTGTCAACGATGTAGAGGCTGATTGCAATCTATTGGAAAAAGTGAAAGTGTATGAAGAGGGGACGCAAAAATGGCTGGACCAGCCGATCGGCAAAATTGAAGGCGATATGGCTGTAAAGGACCCCATGGCGATTCGAATCGAAGATAACCCTTTGATTGAGTTTATTAATCGCGTCCAAATGGAAACAGCTGGAGTGGCTATTTCCAATACAGCGCTCTTTGATAACCATTCACGTGGATTCCCGGAGCATGTAACCATGCGCGATGTGGTGTCAAATTATATATATCCCAACACCTTAAAGGTCATCCGTATCTCAGGTCAGGATATTAAGGATGCCCTTGAGCGCTCAGCATCCTATTTCAAGCAGTATGATGGCGGGGGCATTGAAGTGAGCCCTTCTTTTACCACACCGAAGCCTCAGCATTATAATTATGATATGTGGGAGGGCATTGATTACTTAATAGATATTTCCAAGCCGGCGGGTGAGCGGATTGTAAAGCTTGATTACCAAGGTGCACCGCTCGCAATGGACAAGGAATATGATGTTGTTATGAATAACTACCGCTCCGGGGGCGGCGGAGAGTATTTAATGTATAAAGATAAGCCGGTGATCAAGGATATTCCAATTGATGTCTCAGAACTGATCGCAAATTATATCTTAGAGAAAAAAGTTGTCAAAGCGACCGTTGATCAAAACTGGAAAGTAATTTATTAGAATAAATAAAAGGGTATATTTGGCCCTTTTTTCCTCTGCTTAGGAAATCATAAAAGGTCGACTCGCGGAAAACCTTTAGGGAAAATAGATGAAAACCCAAAGCCGATAAAAAGTAGTGCGTGAGGTCGTTCATCAAGGCGATTGAATCCTAAATCGTTTGGATGAAATATATAATTATGGTAACGTAAACCGAAAAAGCACCACAGTACCATTTCAGGCGTGCTTTTTGTCATTTTAAGGCGGGATATTTATATGATTTTAAAAAATGATTGGTCGACCTATTTGGGTCAGGAGTTTGAAAAAGACTACTACTTAAAGTTAAGAGACTTCCTTAAAAAAGAATACAATAATAAGACGGTATATCCGGATATGTACGATCTGTATAATGCATTGCACTATACAACCTATGAAAATACGAAAGTGGTCATTCTTGGGCAGGATCCTTACCATGGTCCAGGACAGGCACATGGCCTTAGCTTTTCGGTACAACCTGGAGTCAAGCAGCCGCCGTCCCTGCAAAATATTTTTAAAGAGCTGCGGGATGATTTGGGTTGTGCCAATCCGGAGCACGGTTGTTTAATTGAATGGGCGAAGGAAGGCGTGCTGTTGTTAAATACGGTTTTGACTGTCAGAGGAGGTGCGGCTAATTCCCATAAGGGCATGGGCTGGGAGCAGTTCACTGATCAAGTCATTCGCACGTTAAATCAAAGAAAGGCACCGGTTGTGTTTATTTTGTGGGGCAAACATGCCCAAAATAAGCAGGAGCTGATAACGAATGATCACCATTATATTATAAAATCGCCGCATCCGAGTCCATTTGCTGCTCACCGCGGTTTCTTCGGCAGCAGACCATTTTCCAAAGCGAATGCTTTCCTTGAATCTGCCGGTAGGGAGCCCGTTAATTGGGAGCTTTCCATTGAACCGCCCGAAATTGAGGCCAAATGAATTTACCCCCCATCCCTGTTTATGGAATGGGGGGTAAATTTTTATAATGTCAAATGGCGGTTGACCAAAAAGGCTGATAAGCGGATCATATCGGGCGTGCCTTTGTATTGCGGATCACACCCATCAAGGTTCCAAGAGCCACAGGAAAAGGGCTAATCAAAGTGATTAAACAAAGCCATCCTATGGGCGGAATACTAACGCCACATGGGATGATTTTGTTATGGTTATAATATGAATAATATTAAAGTGTTCACGGGAGGGATACATATGATCAATAGCATTTCGGATACAGTGGTGTTAAATAACGGCGTCGAAATGCCAAGGTTTGGCTTAGGTGTCTACAAGGCAGAAGACGGTAATGAGGTGACAAATGCAGTCAGGTCAGCGATCCATGCCGGTTATCGCAGCATTGATACCGCATCTTTCTATAAAAATGAAAAAGGTGTCGGAGAAGGCATTAGAACAGCTGATGTATCACGTGACGAGCTTTTTATTACGACGAAGGTTTGGAATGATGAACAAGGTTATGACGAAACATTAAAGGCATTCCAGCAGAGCCGTGAAAAACTTGGTGTAAGTTATCTTGACCTTTATTTAATTCACTGGCCGATCCGCGGGAAATTTAAGGACACATGGCGGGCGCTAGAAAAGCTATATAAAGAAGGTTATGTGCGGGCGATTGGCGTCAGCAACTTCAAGCCCCATCATTTGCACGAACTCCTTGCTGACAGTGAGTTCGTGCCGGCTGTCAATCAGGTTGAATTTCACCCGAGACTGACCCAAGAAGATACCAGGGCATTCTGCTATGATCACCGCATCCAAATGGAGGCCTGGAGTCCGATGATGCGCGGGCGGCTGTTCGATCATCCAGCGATCACTTCGCTTGCGGAGAAGTATCAAAAAACACCGGCACAAATCATTTTGCGCTGGGATCTGCAACATGATTTTGTGACAATTCCTAAATCTGTTCATGAAGAGCGGATCAGACAAAATGCCAATGTCTTCGATTTCGAATTAGATAAAGGCGATATGGACCGCATTGATGCTTTGAATACGAATGAACGGATTGGCCCTGACCCTGACAAAATGGGGCAGTAAAGAAAACTTGGCTTATCGCCAAGCTATAATGGCGAAAGCCTTAGTTGCCCTTATACTTTATCCCGCTTTTTCGCTTTAGCGAACTTAAACATTCTTAAAGTGTAAAGAAAAAGGGGCTGCCGAAATCTTCCGGCAGCCTTTTTCTTTAATACATATTTGCTCCGGGCTGTGCGGCCCAGACATAATTTTTTCCCCAGCTATCACGGGCGAGTGTTTCAATTTTTTTTATCACATCATCATTAACGGCTTGTGTTTCCCCAATTTCAAAAGGATCATAATGAAAAGCATACATTCGGGAGACAAATTCATGAAAGGGAAGTGAAGATTCGCCCTCTTCTTCGCCATTTCCAAAAATTGAACAAATGATATTCTGCCCCCAATTTTGCCCGCCATCGTTATTCGGATTGTAAAAATAAACCCTCATAACACCGCTCGGGTCAGCCTTGATCCTCTGTATAGAGATGGCATGGAGCCCAAGCAGATTGGCATGAACGTTAGTGATGAAAATACCCACCGGATTTGGATAAATCAATTCATGACCGCCATTATAGTCAGGGTGGTGTGTAGCATAAAAGCGGCGGACAAAGCCTTCATAATCTGAAATAACACTTGTGTATGGATCAGTCACAGCAGTAAAGCCGTCTGAAACCCAACGGCCATAGATTGCCGGATTGACCCACTTATGGCCGTCCTCACCGCGAAAGACCATCCGCTTCATCATCTCATCATAAATCCGATCCAAATGCGGGACAAGGATTAATGAAATTGGATCCAATTCTTTATTCAAATCAGGGGCCAAACCCCCAGCCAAAGATTTCGAATTAATCGCTGACCCTTCAAGGGGCATCTCAATTTCCCGGTCTCTTGCCGCTTTAGCTATAAGCTCCAAAAGTTTGCCTGGTGCATGCTGGGCCCAAAGGCTAATGCCTCTGGCTGATTGGCAAGTCGGATTCATCCCTTGACCGATTCCTAAAGGCTGCCCTAATACGCTGATTGTACCGGCGACCATTACCCCGTTAGGTGTCACCCCTTGGGACTCGAGGGTTTTCCCAACCTCAGGATGGATGTCAAGATCAATCAGGCGGCGCAGGCCCGGTGCCACAGGCAGGGATGACAACACACCGCGATTAAGCAACAAGGATAACCCATAAATGGATTGGCATGTGGCAGGAAAGACAGCGATATCGATCATTTTTTGAATGAGAGCAACGTGCTCTTCAAAATTGGCTTTTCCTTTGTCACTAAGACACAAGGCCGTTCCGACCAGCTCAGGTTTTGCTTTATTGATGTAACGAAGGAAATCAGCATGATAAGGACAAACGAGACCTGTCTTTGTCATCGATTCACTAAAAAGCTCCGCTTCACGATAAAGTTCATTCTGGCCGGCCGTTTTAATTAAATTTTCATAACCCACGCTGTTTAGTACCTTTTTACTGATCGGCGTAGGGCCAGAAATGGCTGTTTCATACTTTTTTAATTTTTCCCGGTCCGCTTTTGTTGTTGTTTTTGTGACTGCTTCTTTTGCGGTTAGAATCATCTTGGTAATGCGATTGACCATAATCGGGCGCTGCAGAGCCAGCCTGTCGATTTCGGAAAGTAAGCTATGGAGAATTGCATTTAAGGAGAGATGGTCTGCTAAAAATTGAAAAAGGATATTGGCGCGCTCTGTTTCAGGTCCGGCTTCTATCCTTGAAGACTCAGATGTATCTGGAAACAACAGATTAATGTTATGAGCCATAACCTCATTCAAGAAATAGGAAGCGTCTTTAGACGTGACCTGACTGTTCTCATATCTCCCTTTAGCTATTGCTAACATTCGTAACTCGCTTAATACCTCCAGCAAAGCGGTGTTTCCCGTGGCTTTCAACGTACCGGCCACAAGTATAGGCTGCAGTTTGGAAGGCTGCTCCCAAGGGGTATCTGTGAACAGACCGGCTTCTTCAAATTGATCAGCAAAACCATAAAGATGCTCAATGCCTTTTTTATCCTGCATCATACGCCTTGCAAGCTGCAGCACCTCATTGCGATGCAGTGTCTTTGCAAAGGATTTGGCATTCTCCAATGTGTCGAAAGCTTTAGAAAAATCATCAAAGGTTTTTGCAGTAAGATTCGACATTTCAACATTCTCCTTTTAAATTAATGCAGCTTCTTATAGAAACCCGGCTGACTTTTAGTGGACAGGGTTATAAATAAAAATCGTGCTCTTCATATTTTGTTAATAAATCAGTCATTGTGTGACTGTCTTCTCCGAAAAAGAATACAGTGCCATAGTGGTTGCCAAAGCCGACCCGGTCAGCCACTTTACTTGTTTCAGGTGTAAACATGTCATGTTTCTCAAAATAAGGGTGAGATTCAAGTTCATCCGGCAGGTTTAAACGCTCGATAAATTTCATTTTTGGATAAACCATTAAGCTGCCGGCATATCCAACAGCATCTTTATCACTTGGGAAAAACCTTAGCAGCTCGTCCTCTGTCGTCTTCGGGTCACTGCACAAAACCTGGGCTTGATACGGGCTGAAACCGTAAGCGCGTTCAATAAGTTGAAAAATATGCCCTCCTGGCACTCTTGCTGCCACTTCACCAAAATGGAGCTTATTGTCAGAGGTGATAAAATATTCGGGATGAATGACACCGTACCTAATTTGGAACGAATCAACCAGATCTTGTATCGCCGCTTTAATTAAAGGCCGCTTTTCCTCAAGAGCGGGGGAGGCAGGGACGAAATTAGAGTGGCCAAGATGGACATATTCCGTAATGTTCAGAAAGTAGATCTTACCGTCGTGAATGAAAGCTTCACAGGAAAACTCTTGTCCATCAAGATGGCTCTCTAATAAACAAGGAAATTCGTTATCTGAGAGTGCATCAACATCCTCCGCTGTTTGAATGACCCTGTGTCCGACTGAGCCGGCCGCATCAAAAGGTTTTAAATGAATGGGATCATTTGGATCACCCTCAAGCTTTAATAAAGCCGTGTTAACTCGCTTCAAAAACCGGATAACATCTTCCTTGGAGCGGGCTTCTTCAAAAACTCCGACGTGGATGCCGGACATTTGCGCTTTCCGTTTCATTAATCCTTTATCCCTAAATAACATGGAGCGGTTAAAGACGCGCATGTCATCTTGGAAACGGGAATTAAGAGCACCGGCCCATTCAACTGTTTCCTCATAAAGCGGAACGGCGACTTCGACACCTAATTCGTTCAATGTATCATATAATTCACCTGATTTTTCATTAATTCGATCGAACTCCCAACTCACGAAATCGATGCCATGCTCCAATGCATAAGTTTCGAAATCCGGCGGGCCAACCACAACAAAGGGACGATCCATTCTATCAACAGCTTCGATTGCTTCTAAACTCCATCCTATAAGTGCAACTCTAGCCGATTTTTCTTGATTCATTTCCGTCATGTCCAAATCACTCCTAGTTTCTCCTTTTTTAAGGGGTTGAAACAAAAGGTTTATAAAACATGTTATGACACCTATACCCGTAAAATCGATGACCTAACCCTTGTTTTCCCTATCGTTAAGTCTATGTATGGCATGTCATAGAATATGAGAACATCCCTGTCATGACGGATGCTTTTGTCCTTTTTGGGGGACTATAATCCTCGGATCATGCCGATTTTATCAAGGAGGAAGTCTAATGAAAGCCATCGTGATTAATGAATACGGGGATAAAGGCCGTTTGAGAGAAATAGAATTCCCAAAGGCGATTCCAAAGGCAAAAGAAGTGCAGATCGAATTATATGCGACATCGATTAATCCGATTGACTGGAAGGTGAGAGAAGGCTATTTGCAAGGAAGGCTGCCATTTAAATTTCCAATTATCCTTGGCTGGGATGCAGCGGGAGTCGTAAGTAAAGTTGGGACTAAGGTAGAAAAGTTTGAGGTGGGGGACAGAGTGTTTGCAAGGCCGGCGACAACGGAACGAGGGACGTATGCTCAGTATGTGACGGCGGATGAAAGTCTTGTGGCAAAAATGCCGAAAGAAACGGCGTTCATCAAGGCGGCAGCTGTGCCATTGGCAGGTTTGACAGCATGGCAATGCTTAGTTGACTTTGCCCATATTGAAGAGGGTGACAGGGTTCTGATCCATGCCGGAGCAGGCGGTGTCGGCAGTATGGCAATTCAAATCGCAAAGCACTTTGGAGCGCAGGTTATCGCGACAGGAGGCAGCAACAGTGCCGAAATTGCCCAACAATTAGGTGTCGATCAATTTATAAATTACCAATCATCAGACTTCGATGAGGAGCTTGAAGATGTAGATATTGTCCTGGACACAATTGGCGGCAAGGTTCAGGAAAGAAGTTTTCGGGTTCTTAGAAAAGGCGGTGTGCTTGTATCGATCGTTCAGCCGCCTGACGAGGGTAAAGCCCGAAAACATGATGTCAAAGCCGGCTTCGTTTGGCTTGAGCCAAACGGCGAACAGCTGGAAAAGCTTGCAGAGCTAATGGCAAACGGTGAATTAAAGCCGCAGATTGCCAAGGTCTTTGACTTTGGTCAGGATGGTTTAAGAGAGGCGCACGAATTAAGCGAGACTGGCCATGTCAAGGGGAAAATCGTCATTAAGATTAAGGAAGATGAAGAACATAAGGAAAGCAAAGAAAACGAGGAGGAGAGCAGCTAATGGGCAGATTCGTCATAATTGCAGGCTTTCCGGGAAAGATAGGATTAAATATCTTTCCGAGGTGAAAACATTGGACAAATGGAAAAGACGTCGCAACCGTGATAAAGAAGCGGAAGGTCCGACCGTTGCCCCAGGCATTGATGATGATAAAGAACTGAGTGCCGATGCCAGTCAGGAAGAAATTGAGGCAGGCGATTTCACGCGTGTTACCAAGCTTTCCGATGGTGACGTTGCACCAGGTGACGATAGGGATTAAGAAGAGGGAGAAAGTTCTCTCTCTTTTTCTAAATTACTCAGTCGAACGTGCGATTCACGGGCCTGATCAAGAATATAATGATATTAATGTGTGGCATTATGACAAGCTTGTCTTCATAGAAGTGAAGATGGAACGTTTGGATGTCCCGGAATTGCTTCGTGCACTAGGTGAAGTTTTTGCAAAGCAAAATGCCTATTTACTCTGTTGAAATCATAAATCCGTCCCGAATGGCTCGGGGCGGTTTATGAGTTTCTTTACTCAATATCCAATGTATTTTTCGTTTTAGGATACTTTGGTCCACGGATTTCTAGGATGCCATTGTGGAACTTTGCCTTCGTGCGCTGTTTGTAGATGCTATAAGGCAAGGCGACGACCCGCTCTCTTTTTTGCATCCGTCTTTCCCGATGGTAATAGTTGTGGACATCATGGCTTTCTTCGGTTAATTCGTCGTTGACGACAGCTATTTTCAGTCTGTCTCCCATCGTTTCAATGTGAATATTTTCCCGATCCACACCCGGAAGATCCGCTTTAACGACCCAATCATCAGCTGTTTCATATAGATCTACGGGGAAGTGGGGTTGAAACCCGGGACCCTGCTGAAAAAAGGAATCAATGGAATCAAGAATCCCCCGATAAGGTTCACTGGCGAAAAAGTCATCGATCTGCCTCATAATATTGTTCCCCATTGGCATAGATTTCTTTTTCGGCCGGTTTTTATCATTCTTATCCACGGATATCCCTCCTCTGATAAGGATAAAAAGGTTACATAAATATCTTATGGTCGGGATGTACAGTTGGTATGGGCAGATATGGATTTGAGTGATAAAAAGCGGGGAATTTATAAAGGGAAAATTAGGGTTGGAGTGAGTTTATGCAATAGACGGACAATTCATGGGGGTCGGCGTTGCCTTTTCCAATCCATCTAGGAGCGGAGACCAAGGGTGCTGGTACACCCAAGGTCAGCAATAAGACGTACCCGTCAAAGGGGCCAGCGTCGGTTTTGATCATAAAAAATAGACCCGTAGAAAAAGCCCCCATTTCACCAGAAAGGGGGCAATTTTAATTCAATAGCAAATTCTTTTTAACAAAACTTATCGGATGACTTTGGCACTGACATGCCGAATAACGGACGCAAGTACAGAGCAACAAAAGTTCCGAGCATAGCCATGATCATCCAGACATAGCCATGTAGACTAAAGGATGCGATGCCGCTGAAATAAGCGCCGATGTTACATCCGAAGGCAAGTCTTGCACCGTAACCCATCAGGAGCCCGCCGATAATAGCAGCCATTGCCTGGCGAAGCGGGATTTTTTTCATTAGGAAAACCCCGCCAAGCGTTGACGCTGCTAGAGCTCCAATGACGATGCCGAAATCCATCACACTCGTCGAATGTGCAAAAACTGATTCGTGCAAGGAGGCGGCACGGTCGCCAGACCAATATCCCCATTGCCCGACATTAATTCCTAAGGCATTTGCAGCTTTTGATCCCCATAATGCAAAGCCCGACGTAATCCCCCAAGGACTGCCTTTAACAACTAATGTTGCGGCGTTAAGAACAGCGAGGGCAACCGCGCCAACGAGGAGCGGCCAGGAGCCGCGAAAGATGCGTTTCCATCCATTTGTGCTCGGTAATGGGCCGAGCTTTGGTGAACGGCGCTTCTTTTCCACGATCAATGTGATCCATGTAATAACTCCGAATATGACCATTTGAATGATCCAGCCGCCAAACCAGCCAAGACCTGTACTTGTAGCAAGGGAAAATGGTTTGAATGATGGCATTTGATTGACCCAGAAATCAAAATGCCAGGCACCGAACACCGAACCGACGATAAAAGCGAGTAAGGTCAAGAACATTTCTGAGCGGCCGCCGCCGACAGCGTATAGTGTTCCTGACGCACAGCCGCCACCGAGCTGCATACCGATGCCGAACATAAATGATCCGACAATCAGACTCACTCCGATGGGGTGAAGATTTTGTTCGGGATGTCCGCCGAAGAAGCTTGTATGTGTTGCAAAAATGATAGCGAATAACGTACTGGCTACAGCTAACATTAGCATATGAGCCCGAATGGCTTCCCCGTTGCCGACTGACATAAATCTTCGGAACGCGGATGTAAAACCAAATCTGGCATGGAATAGTGTAAAACCAAGCAATAAACCGAGCCAAAGAAGAATACCCTCCTTGATCCCGCCGATGTTAATGATGACAATGCTAAGAATAAGTGCTAGAACGATAGATAGTGAAATCAAAATAGTTTGTGGTGAGCCAAGCTTTGGTTTTTCAGCCTTAAGATCAGCCTGTTTGGTTGAAGACGATTTTTCAGCAGTTGCTAAAGCCATTTACAATCACCCCTAATCCTATAAAATAAGTTGGTTTTATGGTGCTTAATATAATACTACATTTGGGGTGAAAATGGAACTAAAAAAGTGAGGCTGGGACAAAACTAAAAGAGTTCATTCATATGCCGAACAATAAAGTTTGAAAAGTATCATTGCAAATGCGAAGCGTAGTCAAAATACGAAAGACTCCTACGGGAACAGCACGTGTCCGAAGACCCCGTAAAGAAAACTCGCCGATTCGCGAGCCTTTGGTGAAGACAGAGGCGTAGTTGCACTTATGTGCGTCAGAAAGTTATACTTTCTGATTAACCAAGAAAGCGTTTTTTGCTTTCTGAAGAGGCTGAGGCCGTGCCCGTGGAAAGCGAAGTATTTTGACGTAGCGTTTCGTTGTTTCTTCTGTATAAATAAAAATCCGAACTAGATAGAATGTCTAAATAAGTTCGGATTTTTCTATTAGAAAAAACTTCTGTTACAGCCTCATTTTTTATTGCTGGTCCGAAACGAAAACACGGTGGTTTTTGAAGAATGCCGATAAGTCTTTGCCGCTTGTGTCTTCCATAATTTTAATAAAATCGGCGGTCGTCGAAACTCCAAACTTTTTCTTTTTAAAATAAGTTTGCATCGATTTATAAAATTGCTGATCCCCAAGCTTTAATCTCAGATCATTAACCGTACGTGAGCCATAACCATAAATGGTATTGTAATAAGCGTTTATTCCACCTTCATCAGCATGTGCAGTAAATGTCGAGACAGGTGAAGATAAATGGAAATAATCTTGTTGTGGTGCCGGTGTAGTTAATTGATTCAGCTCACCATCATAAAGAGCAGCTGAGAAATCTGCAAATGATTCATCAAGCCATGGTTCATCATACTCATTATCACCAATGATGCCATAGAACCATTGGTGGCCAATTTCATGTGCAGTCACTGATTTGACCCAGTTTTGTGAACGTTCACCAGGGAGACTGATCATGACAAGCTGCGGATATTCCATGCCGCCGAACCAGCCTTCCATGCTGACAACATCCAGCTCAGGCCATGGGTATTTGCCAAACTTTTTGCTGAATAGAGCGATGCTGTCATGACCGGATTCAAGCATGGCATCAGCATATTTTGCTTGTTCATCGGTATAATAGACATTGATTTTCGTTTTGTTAACAGTAGTCGATTTTACATGGTAAGTAGGGTCCATTTCCATTGCGAAGTCACGGACATTATGTGCTTTATAGTGATGGACAGCCTGGCTGCTCATAATTTTTGCTTTCCCCACTTCTGTACCCGATGCGGCAATGACCTGGTCCTTATCAGTTGTTAATGTTACATCGAAATCCCCAGTTAATGAATAAAAGGATTCCCCATAAGCATAGTAAGGGTCAAGATTCCAGCCCTCTTCGTCATAGACCCCTAGAATCGGGAACCAGTTACCTAGGGAAACGGTTGTCTTATTCCAGCCAAAGCGGTCTTGCTGATGAGGTAAGCTAACATTGAAATCCATGCCAACAGTGACCTTTTTATTAGCCTTTAATGACAACCCTGAGATTTTAAGCTTCGTATCATTGACAATATAGGCAGCCTTTTTGCCATTTATTTTGACATGGCTCACTGTCATGCCACCGCCATTCTCCTCAAAGACACTTGCATTTCCCCAGAGGTTAAAGTAGAGCCTATTAAGATTTTTGTGCAGGTTGTTGTTAAAAGCCACTGTCATATGGCCCGAGATGGTATGGTTTTTACTATTGTATGTAACATTCATAGTGTATTTAGGATGCCCCGGCCCTAGGACACGCTTGCCATTGCTAGGGTGCTTCACATTTTTTGGCGTATGAATCTCTTCTAGCTTAGGAAAGTGGCCCGGCTTGTAAGCCCCATGGGGATTGTCGTTTGCCGCCGCTTGCGGGATGGCTATTGTAAAAGCCAGAACACCGCCTGCAAGGGTTTGGCATGCGTGACGTATTAATTTTTTTACTGACATTCAAATTCCTCCCAAAGTTTTTGATTACTAAAAGCTATTCCATCAATCAATGGGAATGCCTTCCGACTATGGATGCATTTTTTAGGAGGAGGGGTCTGACCCCTCGGGGTCAGACCCCTTTAATAAGCAATGCCAACCCGGCGATAAAGATAGCTCTCGTCCGCGAGCTGGTTGTAGGCGAAAGATGCAGCATCACACACACTGATTCTCTCCCCGCGGTTTGGCAGCATATTCGCTTCAACACGGTATCTGCCTTCTGATTCGCCATCAGGCAGATATGTAGGGCAAACCACCGTCCACTGCAAGGAGGACTTTTTTAGGGTTTCAAAAGCCTTAAGATGTTCCTCAGCGGCGCGGGTCATAATTCGCCGGGATTCATTTGATTGGAACCGGAAGATCTCAGGATTCTCCCTGCTGTTAAGAATCCCTGCCGTGCCGATTGTGACAATCCGTTTGACACCTTCTTTTTCCATGGCTTTAACAATGAGCGGCATACTTATTGACAGGGTACTTCCGCCATCAGTGCTAAGGGCGCCGAGTACTGCATGTTGTCCCTTCACCGCAGACAATAGATCACTTGCTTGAGTGGCATCACCTTTCAAAACATGAAGCTTAGGATGGGACAAGCCGAGTCGAGCCGGGTCCCTTACAAAAGCTGTGACATTATGCTGGTCTTCCAAAGCTAATCTTACAACCTCACGACCGACACGCCCGGTCGCTCCAAGAATAAGCAGATTCATAGTTTCACACTCCACATTCTTATAATCTCTTTGCAGGGTATAGTCAACATTCTATCATGTGCGGTAATATGGAATAAGAGAAAGCTATTTTTATTCGGAACAAACTAGGTGGTGCAATATGATAAGTGAAGCACAACAGCTTTTGAAAGCTACGTTCGGTTACGGGTCCTTTCGAAAAGGACAAGAGGATATTATAAAACGGATTCTGCAGCGTCGCGATGTGGTTGGCATCATGCCGACAGGCGGAGGGAAATCAATATGTTATCAAATACCAGCGCTGATGTTTCAAGGGGTCACATTGGTGATTTCTCCGCTGATTTCACTGATGAAGGATCAAGTCGATGCACTTGAAAAAGTGGGTGTTCCAGCTACTTACATTAATAGCTCGATATCAGCAGCAGAGGCCAATGAGAGGCTGAACGGTGCCATCATTGGTGAATACAAACTTATTTACATAGCACCCGAACGGCTTGGGTCACAGCTCTTTTTGCATGCACTGGACCGAATGGACGTGTCGTTGGTAGCCGTTGATGAAGCTCACTGTATCTCCCAATGGGGGCATGACTTCCGGCCAAGCTACCGTCTGATCAAAGAGATGATAGATCGCATTCACTCACATCCGGTTATAGCAGCGTTAACAGCAACGGCAACACCTAAAGTGGCTGATGATATTTGTGACCTCTTACAGATTGACCGCAGTGATGTGATTCTAACAGGATTCGGCCGGGACAATCTATTTTTTCAAGTGATTAAAGGGCAGGACCGTGATGCCTTTATTAATGATTACATCAAGAAAAACAGCGCCCAATCCGGAATCATCTACGCTGCTACAAGGAAAGAAGTGGATCGGCTTCACCATTATCTTATAAAAAAAGGCTTTCAAGCTGGGAAATATCATGCTGGGATGGCAGAAAATGAGAGGAATGAGAATCAGGAGCGGTTTCTTTATGATGATCTAACCGTGATGGTGGCAACCTCCGCTTTTGGCATGGGCATCAACAAATCGAATGTCCGCTATGTTATTCATTACAATCTGTCGAAAAACATTGAAGCATACTACCAAGAAGCTGGCCGGGCCGGCCGTGACGGGGAACCGGGGGAATGTACGATCCTATACAGTCCTCAGGACATTCATATTCAGAAGTTTCTTATTGAGCAATCAGAAATGGATCAGGATCATAAAGATAATGAACATGAGAAGCTGCAAAAAATGGTCGGCTATTGTCATACTGAAGGGTGTCTTCAGAAATATATACTGGCTTATTTCGGTGAGATGGATGCCAATGATTGTGGCAATTGCAGCAGCTGTACGGATGAGCGGCCTGAAATTGAGGTAACAAAAGAAGCACAGATGGTCTTCTCATGTATAAAAAGAATGAGAGGGAAGTTTGGCAAGACTTTTATTGCCAAGGTTTTAACAGGGTCATCAGATCAAAAAATAAGAAGCTTCGGATTCGATAAGCTGCCAACATACAAGATTATGAAGGGGAGGACTCAGAAGGAAGTCAGTGAGTTTATTGATTATCTGACGGCTGAGCAATATTTGTCCCCTGCAAATGGCACTTATCCTGTATTAACTCTTACAAACAAAGCAATCCCGGTGCTACGCGGTGAGGAAGCCGTTTTGAAAAAGGAAAAGGTTCAAGCAAAGCAATTTGTTGTCGATGATGAACTGTTTGAACAACTAAGGGAGCTAAGAAAGCAGATTGCAGTCAAAGAAAAAGTGCCGCCTTATGTTGTTTTTACCGACCAAACCCTTCATGAGATGAGTGCAAAATGTCCATCAGGGCAAAGCGACATGCTTGCTATTAAGGGTGTTGGTCAGCGCAAATGGGAATTATATGGCGAAGCCTTTCTGGAAATTATTTTGAGCTATACGGCAAAGGGAAATCTTTCGGGCACCACATAATATGAGGCGGATTCGAGACAGCAATGCTGCAGGCTGTTATTTTGAATCCGCTTCTATTTATTTTGGGGAATTTCCCGGGGAATAATAATAGATAATGATGAAATAAGGGGAATCTTGTCGAGCATTAGTTAGAATTACCTAACTAATCAACAAATAAAGGTGATTTACTATAGGAGAGAGAATTAATTAAAATATACAGAAAAGGGGGATCTGAACATTGAACTAAGACCGCTGTTCTGCAAAGGGTCTACACTCATAATTCCGAATCTTCGTTTAGTTGAACATTAGAGATAAGTTATGTATAATCATCACTGTTGTTCAACTGAATAGACACAAATCCTCATCATATACTTAGATGGGGTAGAGGTCGCGGTTTTTATGAGTAATGCAGAGGAGACTAAAGGTGAGTCTATGAAACTGCCATGAAAGGAAAAGCCGCCGAAGTCCGCGCAATCATCCTTTACTTGGCGGGCTGGGGCTGTCTCCGAATAGGAACAGAACTGTCACGTTAATTTTATTAACGTGTTGAGCTATCGATGGAAGGTATGTTTGGGGCTCTATTTTAACCGTCGAAGCGCATTCGACGGTTTTTTGTACCCATTTCCTTCCGAATCACACAATAAAAGGGGAGATTTGATGAACAACAATCATTCACCAGATGCCGTAAACCCTCCAACCGGCGGGGAGAATAAGCTGAAAAGGGGTTTGAAGCCAAGGCATCTCACCATGATTTCACTCGGGGGCGCAATCGGTACGGGGCTTTTTCTTGCAAGCGGGACAGCGATCCATTCTGCCGGCCCGGGAGGCGCTCTCTTAGCCTATATCATTATCGGGGTCATGGTTTACTTTCTAATGACGAGTCTCGGAGAGCTTGCCGCTTTTATGCCGACAAGCGGTTCATTCAGCACATATGCGACCCGGTTTGTCGATCCCTCCTTTGGCTTTGCCCTAGGCTGGAACTATTGGTATAACTGGGCGATAACGTTGGCTGCAGAGCTTTCAGCAGCAACGCTTATTATGAAATTTTGGTTTCCGGACAGCCCTTCCATTCTTTGGAGCGCTTTGTTTCTTGCCATTATTTTTGGACTAAATGTTTTATCGGTCAAAGGTTATGGGGAATCTGAATACTGGTTTTCATTTATAAAAGTGGCTACAGTTATTATATTTATTATAGTCGGATTATTAATGATCTTTGGTATTATGAATGGCAATGCGATTGGGTTCAAAAATTTCACTATCGGTGATGCGCCGTTTCATGGCGGTCTGCTTGCGACATTTGGCGTCTTTCTCGCGGCGGGATTCTCATTTCAGGGAACGGAGCTTTTGGGGATTAGTGCAGGAGAAAGTGAAGACCCTGAGAAAAACGTCCCTCGTGCGGTACGGAGCATCTTCTGGAGGATTTTGCTCTTTTACGTCTTAGCTATTTTTGTGATCAGTCTAATCATTCCATACACTAGCAGTCATTTAGCAAGTGATAACATCATGGTCAGCCCGTTCACACTTGTCTTTAAGAATGCGGGACTTGCCTTTGCGGCATCCGTCATGAATGCGGTTATTCTTACAGCTGTCCTTTCGGCGGGCAACTCTGGGTTGTACGCATCGACTCGTATGCTGTATGCGCTCGCAAAAGAGGGAAAGGCACCCAAATTTCTAGGAAAAGTTAACCGGAGAGGCATTCCTATATGGTCTCTAATCATTACTGCAGCTGTCGGGGCCCTTGCTTTTCTTGCTTCACTTTTCGGGGATGGGCAGGTCTATGTTTGGCTTTTAAACGCATCCGGAATGTCAGGATTCATCGCATGGCTCGGTATCGCCATCAGCCATTACCGTTTCCGGAAGGCTTATGTGTTACAAGGCAAGCAGCTTAAAGACCTTCCTTATCAGGCTAAATGGTTTCCGTTCGGACCGATCTTTGCCTTCATCGTTTGCCTTATTGTCATTATCGGACAGAATTATAATGCATTTATTGGGAACGGCATTGATTGGAAGGGGATACTTGTCTCCTATATCGGTATTCCGTTATTCTTGATTGTATGGCTTGTATACAAATTTAAGACAGGTTCCAAGGTTATCCCTCTTAAAAATTGTGATGTAAGTCCTCAAGAAGACTGATTGAATTTTGGCAAAAAACGCACTGGTCAGGCAGTGCGTTTTCCATATAGACAAAAGAATGCATAAAATTTATAATAAAATAAATTTGTGAGAGGATAAAACCATTAGGTTTGGACAGGAGTGACAACATGACGGAACAATCTGCAAAGGGCAAGAAAAATCTAACGGATGATCAATTAAAAAGAGGCTTAAAATCCCGTCATTTAACGATGATTTCCTTGGGTGGCGCTATTGGAACGGGTCTGTTCCTGGGAAGTGGGGCCGCTATCCATACGGCGGGGCCGGGAGGTGCCTTGCTTGCATATCTCATCATTGGCGTCATGGTCTATTTTATAATGACAAGTCTTGGTGAGTTAGCAGCATTTATGCCTACAAGCGGTTCTTTCAGCACTTATGCAACCCGTTTCATTGATCCGGCACTTGGTTTCGCCTTAGGCTGGAATTATTGGTATAGCTGGGCGATTACACTCGCTGCAGAATTATCAGCTTCAACACTTATTATGAAATTCTGGTTTCCCGATTCACCGTCAATGCTATGGAGCGGTCTGTTTCTAGTCATTATTTTCATTCTTAATTACCTTTCTGTAAAAGGTTATGGCGAAGGGGAATATTGGTTTTCCTTTATTAAAGTGGCGACTGTTATTATCTTTATTATCGTTGGCATTCTCATGATCATCGGTGTATTTAACGGTAAACCAATAGGGTTCAAAAATTTCACTGTTGGCGACGCGCCTTTTCATGGCGGCTTTTTGGCGACACTTGGTATTTTCCTTGCCGCAGGGTTCTCCTTTCAGGGGACAGAGATCGTCGGTGTGGCGGCAGGCGAGAGTGAAAACCCTGGAAAGACTGTTCCTAAAGCGGTGCGCACGATATTCTGGCGTGTCCTTTTGTTTTATGTTCTAGCAATATTAGTGATCGGACTTATTATTCCATATACGAATGATACGCTTCAAAGCGAAAATGTTATGGTCAGCCCATTCACTCAAGTGTTTGAAAGAGCAGGTTTGGCTTTTGCGGCATCTGTCATGAACGCTGTTATTTTAACCGCCGTCTTATCAGCGGGCAACTCAAGTCTTTATGCGTCGACCCGTATGCTGTATGCAATGGCAAAAGACGGGCAAGCACCGCGTCTTTTTGCGAAACTTAACAAACGGGGCATTCCGGTAGCAGCCTTAATTATGACGGCGGTTGTCGGCATGCTGGCCTTCCTGGCATCAATCTTTGGTGACGGTGCTATCTATATTTGGCTCCTTAATGCCGCGGGTGTCACAGGATTTATTTTTTGGCTGGGGATTGCGGTCAGCCATTATCGTTTCCGGAAGGCTTTTGTGGCCCAAGGGTATTCCTTGGAGCAGCTTCCTTATCGAGCTAAGTGGTTTCCATTTGGCCCGATCTTTGCAACCATTGTTTGTCTTATTGTCATTATTGCCCAGGATTACCAAGCCTTTCTTGGCGGTAAGGTGGACTGGATGAGTCTAACCGTAGCTTATATTAGTATACCTTTGTTTCTTGTGTTGTGGTTTGGCTACAAACTTATTAAACGAACAAAGCTCATTCCGCTTGAAAAGTGTAAAATTGATTTTGATGAGTTCAAATAAGGAGTCGTTTAAAATGGATAAACCGGTGATTGGATTTATCGGAACAGGTGTCATGGGAAAAGGAATGATTCGCAATCTTATTAAAGGCGGCTATTCGGTCAATATCTATAATAGAACAAAGGAAAAGGCCCTTGATTTAGTGGATGATGGCGCCAGGTGGTTTGATACAATCAGCAGCTGCACACAAGCTTCAGATGTTGTAGTAACAATGGTCGGCTACCCTAAGGATGTCAAAGACGTCTATTTTAAGGATGGTATTTTGAATCATGCGAAAAAAGGGTCGTACGTCATCGATATGACAACGTCGTCTCCCGCCCTTGCTGAGGACATTTATAATGATGCGTCCAGCCGCGGGATTCATGCCCTTGATGCCCCAGTCTCTGGCGGGGATATCGGCGCACAGAAAGGGACATTATCCATCATGATCGGCGGAGAAAAGTCAGCTTTTGATAAATTAAAGCCGATTTTTGAAGCAATGGGCGAGAATATTGTTTACCAAGGAAAGGCAGGCTCAGGCCAGCATACGAAAATGTGCAATCAAATAACGATTGCGTCTAATATGATGGGTGTTTGCGAGGCGCTGGCCTATGCAAAACGCGCGGGATTAAATGAAGAGCAAGTGCTAAAGAGCATTACAAGCGGAGCTGCCGGCAGCTGGTCGCTTTCGAACCTTGCTCCTAGAATGCTGGAAGGCGATTTTAAGCCGGGCTTTTATGTGAAGCACTTTATAAAGGATATGACAATAGCGCTAGAGACGGCTAAAGAAATGGGTCTGATGACGCCGGGATTAGAGTCGGCAAAAAAGCTTTATGAAGAGCTTGCCGAAAATGGCGAAGAAAACAGCGGCACTCAAGTCTTGTACAAATCATACCTCTAAATAAGAAAGCCGGGCGCTATTGCCCGGTTTTCCCCATTTAATAAAAAGTGTAACCGCCGAATAGGAAGGTTAGAATCAGGGTGTCCACTAGAATAAAATAGACAATCTCTGTTAAAAGCTCCCATTCTTTATTTTTCACCCAGCGTGTCAATAGCCATGTCAAAAGGGCGATCAGAAGTTTCTCCTTGTTTCAGAACAATTAAAATTATATTACAATGGCGAGGGGAATAGTAGATGTTTTTAAAATTTTTTCGCAAACCTTTGGACATATTAACAATAGTTAATTCTTTGTGATTGGTATTGAATGAGGGTATACTTTATATAGCATAAAAATAGGAGGATGTTGTTGTTTGGATGGCACTTTTTTATTCGGATTACTGGAAATTATACTAATTAACATTGTTCTCAGCGGTGATAATGCCGTTGTTATAGCTTTGGCATGCCGTAATTTACCAAAGAGCCAGCAGAATAAAGCAATATTTTGGGGCAGTTTCGGTGCAATCGTATTAAGGGTTGTGTTAACCTTTGTCGCCGTTTGGCTCCTGCAAATCCCCTTTGTGAAAATTGTCGGCGGTCTTTTACTAGTCTATATTGCAATAAATTTATTAATTGAAGATGATGAGACAGATTTGAAAGGCAGCTCTAATATATTGGGTGCGATCAGGACGATTATAATCGCTGACCTGATCATGAGTCTTGATAATGTTGTGGCCGTTGCCGGGGCAGCGGGCGGCAGTATTCTTCTTATAATTATAGGACTAGCTGTAAGCATTCCATTGATTATATGGGGAAGCCAGCTGCTAATGAAGCTTATGGACCGTTTTCCGATCATTATCATTCTCGGCGCCGCGCTCCTCGGCTACACTGCAGGAGAAATGCTGCTTGCTGATGAAGCGATCGATAGCTGGTTCCACGGCCTTGATATTCCTTATGAAAAGGTCTTGCCCATCATATTAGCGGTGATCGTTGTAGCGGTAGGTTTATTTGTTAAGAAAAAAAAGAAGGAAAAAAAGGCAAGGACAGAAAGCGACAGAAGTGAATAAGTTATACAAGTGCGGGACAGTCTAACTGTTCCGTTCGTTCTTATAAATTGACCGGGAGAGATGACAGAGCGGATAAAATGTCGATCTCATGAACAATCCGTTAAATAGCAGCAATCACATTGACCCTATTGGCAGAAAAGCACTATAATGGGAAGGGTTAAAGAAATCGTATACGTTTATATAAGCGGCGATTATAGCAGAAATAAGGTTTTCTTTATAAGGATGATGAATGATGGATAAAGATAAAAAGGGTATAGCATTGGGCTTGCAGGACGGCCAACTGGCACCATGCCCAAAAACACCAAATTGTGTATCAACTGAGCATCATGATTTAAATCGAAAAATGCTTCCGATGTCATATCAGAATATGTCTATAGACGAAGCAAAAAAGATTTTGCTCGAGGTTATTCACTCAATGCCAAGAGTGGAGATTAAGGAGCAGAGTGATGATTACATCCATGTTGTCTATCGGACACTCGTCTTCGAGTTTTTCCATGATGCCGAATTTCATTTTGATTCTGCCGACAAGCACATTCACTATCGCTCGGCAACACGAGTTGGCTTTGCTGATTTCGGATCAAACAAAAGGTGGCTCCAATCCATATATGCCCGCTTTATCCAGCGGACTTATCATATCACAAAGGAAAATTGATGGAACTGCCTCTTTTAAAGGAGGCAGTTTTTTTAAATTGGGGGTTGACCAAAGGCGTGTCTCCCATCCAAACATTAACACTCATAATCAAGGGCGCTCGCGGTTAACTTGAAAAGGAAGGGAGATTTATTTTTATGGACAATAATCCTTTTTATCCTTTCCATTATGACCATGACGAACAGGATGAGTCAGGATGGGAAAAGGGACCTGAACGCTACGATGTGTATGTTAACAACGACTTTGTCGGCATTAAGCCTCTTTTTGCACAAAACGATCGTATACAGGATCTTAGTGATTTTATTAACGAACAAGGTATCTCAGCGTTCCAAGCTTCAATAGATGAGGGCAATTACCTTATTCATACAGACGAACAATTCGATCAGCTGAAAGAGGTTTTAACCATATATTTGCAAAGCAGATAAGCCTTTCAATAAGCCGCTTTCAAGGCGGCTTTCTACATAGAAATGTCACGCTGGCTTCACTTTTATAGAAAAAAACGAGAAGTAAATTATGGTAAGATGAAAAAAACGCGAAAAATAAAGGATGTGAAAACGATGGGAAAGGTTTTTGTAATTATTGGAGCTATTTGCGCCTTTTTGTCAGTTGCTATTGGTGCGTTCGGTGCACATGGATTGAAGGATAAGCTGAATGAACATTATATGAGTATTTTTGAAACCGGTGTGCAATACCAAATGATGCATGCATTGGGGCTGGTCTTAATAGGGATTTTGGCAAATACTATGATTCGTGGTGAATCAGGTCTGCTAAACTGGGCAGGATGGCTGATGCTTGCAGGGATTGTTATCTTTTCAGGAAGCTTATATCTTTTAAGTATCACTAAGGTTTCCATTCTTGGTGCAATTACACCAATCGGCGGCGTGGCTTTTCTTGTCAGCTGGCTGCTTGTTGTGATTGCTTTTGTAAAAAATTAATGAAAAAAAAGAAACCCTCAGAAGAATTTCGAGGGTTTCATCTTATTGGAATGGATAAGCGTAGTTGATTGGTCCTTGGAATGTGATGTAATCAACATAAACCATAGGAATGAGATAACGTGTGCCTGTTGAGGTATCATTGATAATCACATGGTCACGGCCCGCAGCTTCGACTTCCCCGCGGAATACTTTAGCGTTCCACTCTGTATTGCCTTCAAAGGTCGCATAGACTGTTGCAACCTTTTCCAAGTTCAATCTAAGAATATTCTCAATATAAGATTGCTCTGTTAAAGGATTAAGATAAGGTGCCCCTTGAACACCTTGAAATGCACTTGGAGGAGGCGCACTGCCACCGTGAGCTCCCATCTGAGGCATATAACCCTGCGGCATCTGCCCGCCTTGTGGGGCTCCGCCGGCACCCGTAAACATTTGCGGCATGACCTGCTGTCCTTGTGGAGCGTATGGCATCGGCGCCCCGCCTGCTTGCCCTTGTTGCGCTCCGCCTCCTCCAGTGGGGTTTTGCGGGCTGCCTCCCTGAGGTCCAGGATAGGCGGAAGACCCGTATCCCCCTTGTGAATTCCTTGGTGAATATGGCTTATCGGCCATTTTAGATCACGCTCCTTATTAAAATAGATGCTTAAGACAAATTAAATTCACGCTCTGTCATCATTCTTATGACAAACCGACAGCTAATATACCTAAAAAAAGCCTCCCTTCAATTGAAGGAGGCTAAAGAGTATTAAGTCCGGGTGTTATATAGTTAACATTTGGGCAAAGCGTTCTTTGGAAAGCAATGCACCGACATAAAAAGCGCCGAATTCCCCATAACGGGCACTGACTTCATCGAAGCGCATTTCATAGACGAGTTTTTTAAATTCGAGGACATCTTCGGCAAATAGTGTGACGCCCCATTCCCAATCATCAAAGCCGACTGACCCTGTGATGATTTGTTTTACCTTGCCTGCATAGCTGCGGCCGATAAGACCGTGGCTTTTCATAAGCTCTCGGCGTTCGCTCATTGGCAACATATACCAGTTGTCATTGCCTTCACGGCGCTTGTCCATCGGGTAAAAGCATACATATTGTGTTTTTGGCAAAATTGGTTTTAATCTTGCTTGGATTCTTGGATCTTCAGAAGGGTCACTGTCCTTTGCCGCCATATAATTACTCAATTCAACAACGGATACATATGAATACGAGGGTATTGTGTATTCAGCCATTTTTGTTTTATTAAAGGCGTTTTCGAGATCGTTCAGTTCGACCATAGTCGGTCTAAGCCACATGAGCATAAAATCAGCCTTTTGGCCGACGATCGAATAAAAGGCAAAGCTTCCTTCTTTGTTTTGCTGCATGATATCCCATTTATCCAAAAATGAATTAAACTCTTGGATTGCAGACTCTCGCTCATCACTCGTTAAATTCTTCCAAAGAGCCCAGTCAATTTTCCGGAAATCGTGCAGGCAGTACCAGCCATCTAACGTTTTTGCCGCTTCACTCATACTTTCCCACTCCTAACAATTTCTAATATCCTTCTTAAATATATCACAGACAATCCTGTTTCGCGAAAGAGCCACATTACTGTTTCAGATTTGTCAAAAATTGTGGATGACATAAGTGGGACAGAAAATTAGGGGAAATAGGAAATCATTTTGAAGATGGCCTTAGTTGTTTAAAAATGAAGAGCTTAGGTGTAATCTATGGATAGAAGTGATGATATAAGGAGGAAATGTTGTTATGTTTGAAGATATGAAGGCGACAGTTGGGCAAGCGAAACCAAAGATTGTTTTTCCTGAAGGCGGCGACGTACGGATTGTTGAAGCGGTTGTCAGGCTTGCTGATGAAAATATATTGCATCCTATTTTGGTCGGAGAACGAGAGTCGTTTGCCGGCAAAGTTCTTGAGCTTGAAAAAGCGGGAAGGCTTGAAATCCGCCATCCAAAGCAAGATGCTAATTTTTTGGAGCTGGTGAAGGCGCTTGTCGAACGGCGGAAGGGCAAGACAACCGAAGAACAAGCGACGGAATGGCTGCATGATGCGAACTATTACGGCACAATATTGGTATACACGGGGCAGGCTGATGGATTGGTGAGCGGGGCTGCTCATTCAACAGCGGATACCGTCCGTCCTGCGCTGCAAATTATTAAAACGAAGCCGGGAGTGAAGCGAAGCTCAGGTGCTTTTATTATGGTGAAGGAAGATGAACGGCTCGTTTTTGCCGATTGCGCCATTAACATTACTCCAGACAGCAGGGACCTTGCCGAAATCGCCGTGGAAAGTGCAGCAACTGCTAAAGCTTTCGGCATCGATCCTAAAGTCGCGATGCTTAGCTTTTCAACGAAAGGCTCAGCAGAGGCACCGGAAGCAGATAAGGTTGTCGAAGCCACAAAACTTGTGAGGGAGTCAGCCCCTGATTTGACAGTAGACGGGGAATGTCAGTTTGACGCAGCTTATGTTCCTGAGGTTGCCGCAAAGAAAGCTCCCGGGTCCCCACTTGACGGCAAGGCAAACGTCTTCGTTTTCCCTAGTCTTGAAGCCGGCAATATCGGCTATAAAATGGTCCAGCGCCTCGGCGGCTATGACGCTGTGGGCCCCATTCTTCAAGGATTGAACAAGCCAGTCAACGACCTATCAAGAGGCTGCTCCGTCGATGATGTCTATAAATTGGCCTTGATCACTGCGCTGCAAAGCCTAGTCGATTGATTCGTGACTGGTGCCGGTTCTAAACTGTGGCAGATTGCGCGACCTAATTGGAATGAGACTCGACAAAAGGTTACACGTGGAACAATGGAAATGGCACAAGCCACCCGAAAGCCTAGTGCTTTCGGGTTAAGTTTGTTAATTAAAATCAAAAGCCTTTTCATTCCGTTCAATCATGCGCCTGTAATAATCATCGAAACGCTTAGCTTCGTCTTCAGTCAAACCTGAAGGTACAACAGAGCCGAATCTTTGAAGCGTTTGGTAAAATTGGTTCATGATCTCCCTTACAGTAAGGGGCTTGCCAGTTAGTTCAGACAATGAAGCCATCGTCTCCGGCTTGATTACGGGATACTCAAAGCGTGTGACCTCGCCTTTTAAGCTTCGTTTATAAAATTCGCCAACAACCTCAGCCCGCTTTGAGCCGCTGCCGTCTACACATAAATAAATTTGGACAGCGACACCTCGGCGCAAACGACGTTGAGAGATGCCGGCAAACTTTTTCCCGCCAACGCTTAAATCATATCGGCCGGGGCAATATGAACCGACGATTTCCCGATCCTCGAATACGACACCATAAGGATGAAGCATTTTTCGGACGAAGTCCACCATCGCCTCGTACCCTTGATCGATTGAAACATTATGTTCCCTTTCAGGAAAAATAAGCGAAATATTCAGCACACCTTCATCGAGAACAACAGCAAGACCGCCAGAATTGCGAACAACGTAGTGGTGATTTTCAGAAGCTAAATAATCTAGCCCGTCTTTCAAATGCGGGAGACGGCTATCCTGAATCCCAAGGATGATTGTATTATGATGAACCCAAGTTCTGGCAATACAGCTTGATTCACCGTAACCAACTGAATGGCAAAGCGCGTCATCTATTGCAAAGGACTGTTTCGCTTCGAAACTTGGGCCTAATGTTGATTGATCAATCACTCGCCATAAAGGCTGATAAAGTATTGATTCCATATTCTTTTCTCCTTACAAGCAAACTCCGCCCCTAATTATACCAGATCTACTACCTGAAGACACATCACTGCAAGATCTGCGACGCAGCGAAGCGAAGGAGCAATAACCGGACTAGAATACACTTCATTGCAGGTTTGCGACGAAACGAGGAGGAGGAGCAGATATCCAGACTACCTGAAGACACATCACTGCAAGATCTGCGACGCAGCGAAGCGAAGGAGCAATAACCGGACTAGAATACACTTCATTGCAGGTTTGCGACGAA
>NZ_SLXK01000047.1:0-473 GCF_004341035.1 Scopulibacillus darangshiensis | reverse complement strand
AACGAAGAGGAGGAGCAGATATCTAGAATACCTGAAGACGAAAAACCCAGAAAAATCGACACAGAACTCACCGAGGAAGACGCAGACACCGCTCAGGAGGACGCAGTCCCGCATCCCAAGACGCAATCCCCGGCGAAAAGGACGCAGAATTCCCCGAGGAGGACGCAGTCGCCGCTCATAAGGACGCAGTCCCGCATCCCAAGACGCAATCCCCGGTGAAAAGGACGCAGAATTCTCCGAGGAAGACGCAGACACCGCTCAGGAGGACGCAGTCCCCATGTCCAAGACGCAATCCCCGGCGAAAAGGACGCAGTCACCGCCCACGAAGACGCAGACCCGCATCCCAAGACGCAATGCACCGCGAAAACGACGCAGAACTCCCCTGTTATTGTACCTATATAGTAGACAGTTTTAGAAAACCGCACTCTGGATATAAATGTGTATAAAAATAGAACGGAGGCGGATTGAAATTG
>NZ_SLXK01000046.1 GCF_004341035.1 Scopulibacillus darangshiensis | reverse complement strand
ATTTAAAAAAGATGACCCCTATTCAATATAGGAATCATCTTCTATCTGCATAATCTCTTTTTTTAAAGTGTCCTTGACATGGGTGCCAGTTTAAAGCTAACAACCCTTTTTTTATTTTATTAGAGTGCTTTCTCATAAATTGGCTGAACACTCTGTCATCAGTAGGCCATTGGTCCGGTACTATTGACACAACTAATGATCTAAATTTTACTAATAGAGTGAATATTATTGATTAAACAAAACGAAAAAACTATAATTCGTTATTATAACGTTATATAAAAGTAACGTCAATTAATGAAAAGGAGGAAATTAACGAACACGCAAAAATGAATAAACAGGAGGCGATTGTTTGCAAAAAAGAAGGATAATGATGGTGTTGGCGGTTTTGCTACTGCTCTTTTCGACGGTTCCAATGTCATCTGGGAAAGCTCAGGCAGGACAACCCCAGTCCGAAAAAGTAAATGACGTAAAAGTAACGAGGGATAACTACGGTGTCCCACATATTTATGCGACATCAAAAAGGGACCTGTATCGAGCTTACGGATATGTCACAGGCAAAGACCGACTATTTCAGCTTGTCATGTTTCGCCGCGGCAACGAAGGTAACGTTTCAGAGGTTTTCGGAAAAAAGTACCTGGCTCATGATGAAAAAATGAGGAGAGACGGCTACAGTGACAAAGAAATCAAGAAGATGATTTTAAAAATGAACCCTTTTTCCCGTATGGTTATGAAATGGTATGCGGAAGGCATTAATAAGTATGTTCGAGAAGCCCGCAAAAGTCCTGATGAAAAGTTATCGAAGGAATTTCATGATTATCATGTGAAGCCGAGGTTATGGACGGATGTTGATGTGCTCCGATTGTACATGTCCTCCATGACAGTATTTATGGACCAAGAAGATGAAGTTAAAAATGCTTCAGCTCTTGAAAAACTAAAAAAGCAACATGGTGCTGAAACGGGACAAAAAATGTTTAATGATATCTTTTGGAAAAATGATCCTGCGGCAGCTACAAGCATAGCATCAACTGAAAAAGTTAAACAAGATAAAATAAAAAGAGTAAATCATTCTTTTAATGGCATTGAAACTATAGCCGGTGATCTTAACGAGGGAAGACAAAGTTTTATATCCTACTCCCACGAATTAGGGCTTCCGCTTCATGTGGGAAGCAACGCTATGGTAGTCGGTCCAAAGAAATCAAAAAGCGGAAATGCGATGCTGATGGGAGGGCCGCAGGTTGGTCTGTCAGCTCCGGGATTCATGTATGAAGTGGGGCTGCACGGGCCGGGGATAGATATCGAAGGATCCAGTTTTATCGGCTATCCTTTTATCATGTTTGGTGCGACAAGGAACTTTGCTCTAACCGCAACGGCCGGATATGGGAATGTCGTTGATATTTTTAAAGAAAAACTCAACCCGAATAACGCGCATCAATATAAATATAAAGGGAAATGGCTGAACATGAAAAAACGGGTGGAAACCTTCAAAGTCCGAGGCGAAGACGGAAGAGTCCAGAAAGTAAAAAAGGCGTTTTATGATACGGTCCATGGTCCTGCTATAGCTTTTGATAAAAAGAACTATACAGCGTACAGCAAAGCCTGGACATTCCGTGGAACAGAGGCGGAAAGCTGGTCTGCTTATTTGAAAACAAATTGGGCTCAAAATTTGCACCAGTTTGCAAAAGCAGCAAGGGAGTATACGATGTCACTTAATTGGCTGTATGCGGACAAGCATGGGAACATTGCATATTTCCATACAGGTAAACAACCGATTCGTAATAAACGCGTTGATTTAAGGCTGCCGACGCCTGGAGGCGGCCAGTACGATTGGAAAGGTTTTAAAGACCCGAAAACGAACCCGTTTGTTATAAATCCGGAAACTGGCTTTGTTGCCAATTGGAATAATAAACCATCTGCTGATTCCAATAATGGTGAGCTAAGTTACAACTGGGGTGCTGATAACAGGTCCGAACAATATATTGATCAGCTTAAAGCAACGGATGATATCACATTGGATAAAATGAATGATTTCAACTATCATGCAAGCTTAGCGAACCTTAGAACCAAACATTTTAAGCCCTACTTATTGGAGGCATTAAAACGTCATATCGATAAAAACCCAAGATACAAGAAGGTTTATCACTATCTTAAGGATTGGAACAATCTTAATGAGGATTTAAATAAAGATGGCTATTATGACAGTCCGGCAGTACCAATTTTTGAAGCCTGGTGGCCGAAGATGGTTGATAATTTGTTCAAGTCAGACCTTGGAAATGCCTATCATTCACTTAAGGACACCATTGACCACAGGTATGGCTGCAGCTTATGCTTAAGAACATTGCAAGGTGATCATGCACAGCTTCCGACACAATATGACTGGTTAAAAGTTAGTAATGATCAGGTGATTCTCCATAGCCTTGATCAAGCCTTGAAACAATTAGGTAAGAAAAGAGGCAATGATATAAGCCATTGGCTGACTCCAGTTCGTACAACAAAATTCGGTGAACAAGCAATTATTGGCGTTCAATATGGGCTCGGTTCAAGTCAACCCATTCCTGAAATGAACCGGGGAAGTGAAAACCATTATGTTGAACTAACCAAAAAGGGACCTGCCGGGCATAACGTCACACCACCAGGAGAAATCGGTTTCGTCGGTAAAGATGGGAAGGCAAATAAACATTATGATGATCAAATCAAATTGTATGCCAATTGGAAGTTTAAACCGATGCTCTTCACACGGGACCAAGTCAAGAAACATGCCGAATCAACACACTATATAAGTTTTGAAAAAAGGTGAATGATCCAACAGCCGAAGCACTATCTGGTGCTTCGGCTGTATTTTTAAATAAGGGTAAATAAAATCCTATTGTGATAAGCTATATTATATGAAATTTTATGCGATCATGGCTTTTTTGGATAGGAGGGGGATATGTTGAATATTGACCTGGATAGCTTTAAGAATTTGTCCAATTATGATGATTTATTAGTAACGGATGAAAAGGGCATGATTATCTTTTATGATGTGGCCGATTTAGATATTCTCAAGGAATTGGGGCAGACGCCTGAAGAGTTCTTGGGCAAAAATATCACAACTTTCTATAAAAATCTTACTGAGGAAAACAGCACGGTGATGAAAGTTTTAAAAAGCGGTGAAGCCTTATGTGACGTAAGACAAAAAATGCTGACAAAAATAGACAGCACTATAGAATCTGTCAGTTCAACATATCCAATTAAAGAAAACGGCAAGATTAAAGGTGCAATAGAATTTTCCAAACACTACTATTCAAAGGATAGCATTCAATACTTGGATAAGTATGCGCGGCATAAAATCTATAGAAAAAATAACACCGTCTATACCATCGAGGACATTATCACCGTCGAATCAAAAATGATAGCCGTCAAAAATAAAGTCGAAAAAATTTCCAAGACAAACTCTACAGTTTTAATTTATGGTAAAACAGGTACTGGGAAAGAACTTGTAGCACAAGCCATTCACAATTTAAGTGACAGGTACGGAAAACCATTCATTTCATTAAACTGCAGTGCTGTTCCAGAAAGTTTATTAGAAAGCACCTTGTTTGGTACAAAGAAAGGCAGTTTTACAGGCTCTGAAGATATGCCGGGCTTATTCGAACAGGCACAAGGCGGCACCTTATTTTTGGATGAAATTAATTCCCTTGCACCGCATCTTCAAGTTAAGCTGTTAAAAGCCATAGAAGAGAAGATAATTAGAAGGGTCGGCGGCCAGAAAAACATCCACTTAGATATTAGGGTCATTTCAGCCACAAATGAAGATCCAGACGATTTGCTTGAAAAAGGCAAACTAAGGGAAGATCTTTTTTATAGACTCAGTGTAGTACAAATCGACTTGCCAAATTTGGCGGAAAGAAAAGATGACATTAAGGTCCTTCTTGAGAACTTTATAAATTTCTACAACAATAACATGAATACCGTGATTAACGATGTTCAACCGGAAGTTTTGGACTGTTTTAAAGAATACAAATGGCCGGGAAATGTAAGAGAGCTTAAGAATGCTGTCGAAACGGCTTATAATAATGCCAATGCCGGACAGATTACAATAGATGATATTCCCCGAAGAATCCGTAACTACAGCGGTCCGCAAGCGGGCGCACCAACAGACGATAAAAGCCATTCTTTAAAAGATTCGGTAGAAGAATTTGAAAAAAAGATGATAGTCAGGGAATTACAGGCCGCCGAAGGAAAATTAGCTGAAACTGCAAGACGTCTTGGCATTTCAAAACAATCATTAAAGTATAAGATCGACAAGTACAAGTTAAAGTAAAAATTTTTTTACGATGAGGGGGGATTTCCCCCTTTTTTTTATGTTCAGAATTAATGCATGATGAAGACTAAATAAATAAAAAAGGAGATAAAAATGCCATTGTACGGGTAATACAGGGCTCAAGCAGCAAGGACCACGCAGCATCTTGATAAAAAAAATAATAGTTGGCACAGAAATTGCAACTTATACAATCGTGGGGGTGTTCCCATTATCATTTCGAGTTAATATCAACAAAAAGAGAGGGAGAGAAAGATGGATAAAAAAAGCGATTTTATTTTTATAAACGGCCGGATATTTACTTCTAATCCTGACCAGCCTTATGCAAGTGCAATGGCAGTGCGAGACGGTCGGATTGCCTGGATTGGGGAACAAACAAATCTGGGAGAAATGGATGGAAAACGTATCGATCTTAAAGGGCGCCGGGTCCTTCCGGGTTTTATCGATGCTCATTTGCATCCGCTGATTCTAGCACAAGTTTCAAAGCAAATAGCCTGTGCGCCGCCGATTGTTCATTCAATTGAAGATTTAATGGATCAGATTCGAAAACAGCGGAAATCCCGGGACAAGGCTGAGTGGATTGAGGGATGGGGATATGATGAAGGGAAATTAACCGATAGGCGGGCGCCGACACGCTGGGATTTAGATCAGGCTGCACCAGGTGTCCCTGTGATGATAAGGCGGGCAGATGGTCATATTGCTGTGGTGAACAGCGTGGCATTAGAAAGGGCTGGAATTACAAAGGACACGCCGAATCCCCCAGGTGGACAAATTGATAAAGATGCAGATGGTGAACCTACAGGGGTTTTACGCGAAAATGCGAAAGATTTGGTTTTCGAAGTCATGCCTGTTCAAACTTTCGAAGATAATGCTTTTGACCTTGCTGAGTTAAGTTCAAAATTGCTTTCACATGGCATTACAGCAATAACAGACCTAATGGCAAGAACAGAACCCCTTGATTACTTTGAGATTTATAATGAGGCACACAACAAAGGTCTCAAACAACGTACGGTTTTATACTATAAGTGGAGCGATTTGGAAAAACAACCTGTATTAGACGAGAATAAAACAAACAGAAAAAGCCCTGTTCACATTGGAGGCATTAAATTATTCGCAGATGGCAGTGTATCCGGACAAACTGCCTGGGTAAATCCGTCTTATCATAGGGGGGATGGAAATGTCGGCATTGCAACGACATCCAAAGAAGAATTGTTAGCTGCGGCAGAAGCGGCAGAGCAGAATAACATCCAACTGGTTGTTCATGCGATGGGTGAGCAAGCGATTGATTTAATTGTTAATACATTTTATGGCAAAAAAGGCTGGTTGAAGGATGGCCCATCCATAAGGATTGAGCATGCCGCCATGCCGACAAATGAGGCCATTCGGCGCGCGGCTGAAACGGGATTTGCTTTCGTCCCACAACCGATTTTTCTATATGCAGAAATTGAAAGCTATCTTAATAACTTGGGTCATGACCGTACGAAGCAAACCTATCCGGTTCAATCCATGTTACAAGCAGGTATTAAAGTAGCGTTCTCTTCCGATGCTCCGGGAACTGCATGGGCAGATCCTGCCAATCCTTTTGTTGGGCTTAAGGCTGCTGTAACACGTCTGGCCCATGATGGAACGGATACAGGTCAGGAACAGCGAGTAGATATCTCCACTGCCATCACACTTTATACCAAGGAAGCTCAGGAAATCACGCGTATTCCTGATGTCGGACAACTTATTCCAGGGTACCATGCCGACTTTATTGTACTTGATCAGGACATTTTGGAGATCAGTCCTGAGACGATTGATGAGGTTAAGGTGGAAGAAACCTATATGGGCGGTAACTTGGTTTATCAGGCAAAAAGTGTAACTCATGCATAGAAATAAGGGTCTGCCTATCCATTTTCCGAACAAAATGGATAGGTCCCTGATTTTCCTAATTATCATCGGCTTCATTAAACGACGGAATGGGAAGTGAAAAAGGGATGAACAAAAGGATAATAAATACATTTACATTAGGCTTTGCCCTATTTGCGATCTTTTTTGGGGCGGGAAATCTCGTCTTTCCCCCCACGATTGGACTCGCCTCTGGAACAAGTTGGGTCCCTGCGTTCATCGGATTTGGTATCACAGGGATTATTCTTCCGTTATTAGCAGTATTTGCGATATTAAATTTCGGCGGCAGCTTTGAAGATCTGACAAAACCGATTAGCTCTTGGTTTCATAAGGTTTTTAATCTCTTTCTTATGGTTGGCATTGGCGCGTTCGTTACAATCCCAAGAATGGCAGCAACAACACATGAGTTAGGTATTCACATTTTATTTCCTGATGCGCCTTCTATTGTAACAATTATAGTTTTCTTCTCTATATGTTTTTATTTTACAATGGATAAGACAAATGTAGTGGATAAAATAGGGAAAATCCTGACACCACTTCTGATAGTCATCCTAATAGTTATTGTCGGAAAGGGGATTTTCGATCCAATTGGATCACCTGTTAAAACAGATCTTAAGAATCCATTTTCAAATGCGTTTATTAGCGCCTATCAAACAGGTGATGTGGTTACCGGAATATTCTGCGCCCCTATTTTTATAGCAGCGATTATAGGCCATGGTTATAAAGGTGCCGCGATGAGAAAAGTAGCCGCTCGTGGAGTAATAATTGCAGGGCTTGGTTTAACGATTGTCTACGGCGGTTTGCTATTTATCGGAGCAGAAGGCAGTGCAATATTCCGTCAGGGGACTAGCAGCACGGCACTTGTATCAGCAATCGTTGATCAGGTCCTTGGTAATTTTGGTGCTGTTGCCCTAGCTATCGCCATTGCATTAGCTTGTCTCACTTCGGCAATCGGCGTAATCCCTGTTATAGCGGACTTTCTGAATAAACTTACTAAAGAGAAAGTCGGTTATCGCATTTGGGCACTTATCATTTGCATATTAGCTGCTGCGGTTGGATCATTTGGTGTTGATAATATTATTAACTATACAATGCCGATATTTACGGTACTCTATCCAGTCGCGATTGTACTTGTCATCCTAGGTGTTTTTCGCACATTTATTCCGAATCCGGGAGCGTATAGAGGTACGATCCTCTTAACTTTTTTGACCAGTTTAATAGCCGCTTTGGGAACGCTTGGTTTGAAGGTCCCTGTATTAGCTCAGCTTATAACCATACTGCCGTTAAGTTCCCAAGGGTTTGCTTGGCTAGTTCCGGCAGTCATTGGTTTTGTATTAGGGGCGGCTATTCATAAGGGTGCTGACCATAAGATGGAAAAAGAATCAACAATAAGTGCAAATGAATAATGATCCGATTAAGAACAACGAGCGGGCAATATTATTTGAAAAATATGAATCTATGGGAGGTATAGATAATGTTAAAGACAACATTAAATGCTGCAGCGGAAAGTGTAAGGGAAGAAGTGATTGAATGGAGGCGGCATCTCCATAGAAATCCTGAATTATCCTATAAGGAAGAGAAGACATCACAGTTTATCTATGAAATACTTCAGTCCTTTGGGGATTTGGAGATATCTCGTCCTACAAAATATAGTGTCATGGCTCGTCTCATTGGTTCAAAGCCAGGCAGAACGTTGGCTATTCGTGCCGACATAGATGCGCTGCCGATCGAGGAAGAAAATAAATTTGATTTCGTTTCTCAAAATCCGGGTGTTATGCATGCATGCGGGCATGACGGTCATACTGCGATGCTTCTGGGAACCGCAAAAATTCTCTCAGGAATGAAGGATCAAATTAAAGGTGAAGTGCGTTTCTTTTTTCAACATGCAGAAGAACACTTTCCGGGTGGAGCGCAGGAAATGGTTGATGCCGGTGTCATGAATGGCGTTGATTTTGTCATCGGTGCCCATCTCATGTCAGATCTTGAGGTAGGAAAGGTCGGCATTGCATATGGTCCGATGATGGCGTCAACGGACGGTTTCTGGATAACGGTTAAAGGAAAGGGCGGCCATGGCGGTATGCCGCATGACACGGTTGACAGTATTGTCATTGGCGCTCAAGTGGTTTCCAATTTGCAGCATGTTGTTTCCCGAAACATAGATCCTTTGGATAACGTGGTATTAACGATAGGTAAATTTGTTGGCGGAGAAGCGGGAAATGTGATTGCCAATTCAGTAGAAATTCATGGGACGGTACGTAGCTTTGATGAAAAATACCGTGAGTCCATGCCAAAGCTAATGGAAAGGGTGCTAAAAGGGATAACAGAAGCGCATGGTGCTTCTTATGATCTGAAGTACGAACATGGGTATCGCCCAGTTATTAATGATGAAGACATCACCAAAGTCATTGAAGAAACCATCTGCGAAGTGTATGGGGATGAAACAGTTGAACGGTTAAAGCCAAAAATGGGTGCCGAAGACTTTTCTGCCTTTCAACAGAAAGCCCCGGGTGCATATTACCATATAGGCGCAAGAAATGAAGAAAAGGGAATCACCTATCCCCATCACCATCCGCTTTTTACCTTTGATGAAGATGCGATGGAATATGGTGTGAATATCTTTGTAAACGCGGTATTCAAATTTTTAGGATAAGCACTGTAAAACTCTGACCGCTAAAAAGGAGAGTGATAGGTATATGAAACCATATGGCTTGAGAAATAATGAAACGATCCGCTCGGTTGCGGGCAAAAGCAAAGCGCATTTCCTTTTGATTGTATTGGTTTCGGTTTTCCCCGGTTTCTTAGAAGGATTTGATGGCAGCCTGTTTCAATTTGGCGCGCCATACGTTGTCCAAAGTATCCATGGATCCCCGGCCATGCTTGGCATTTTGGCAACCGGATATGCAGCAGGCATTGCTTTGTTCAGTATGGTGGGCGGGTTTTTGTTTGATAAATTTTCAGTAAAATACACGATTCTACTATCCGTTGCCGTCTTTTCTGTTTTTACTTTAGTAAGCGGTTACGCTGGGAATTTGCCCCTATTAATTGTTGCACGTCTGTTAGTAGGTATGGGTGTTGGGATGTTTCAGCCTGCCATCATTGCCTTCCTAGGTGATCTTTTCCCTGAGATGCGGGGGAGATCTGTGTCTATCTTTACAATTATATATGGCGGCGGGATATTCGCAGCACCTTATATTATTTCCCCTTTTTTACCGCATTTTCACGTGCCATTTGTGGTATCAGCTGCCTTAAGTGCAATATCGCTTGTGTTGTTTTATTTATTTATACCTAAGACTTATAAAAAGGCGGAAAAACATGAGATTGGCTTCAAAGGGATATTTAATAGAAATATAGTTGTGTTATCAATGCTAATTCTGTTCTTCGGGGTTACCTTGTTCGGATATCTTGGTTACTACTCACAATATCTTCTAAAGGTGTTGTCCCTGAGTCCTGGTCAGGCTGCCGCCATTTCTTCAATGGGGGGATTGGGAGGCATGATCACAGCGTTCCCTTTAGGGATGCTGGCAGACAAGATCGGAAGAAAACAGATTGTCAGATTGTCTGGATTTTTGGTCTTGATAGGCAGTGTGGGCATATTTAGTGTTGGTGATCATATCATAGCCCTCTTTATTTTTACATTTATATTTGGCATTGGTTTCGGGTATGCAGGTTTTATCGCCGCACTCGGCCAAGATTGTGTCAAGGGCCACTTGGCAGGCAGAGTAACCGGCTGGCTGTTCTTATTGTATAATCTGGGCTCAATTATCGGCGGACCGGTGTTTGCGCTGTTTATCCCCTTCGGATTTTCCAAAGCAGGGATCATAACCCTGGGTATATCCAGTTTGTTAACTTTCATGCTAAGCTTTATGATTCAAAATGTATCGAAGAGCAGTATAGAGTCGGGAGTTTCCTCAGAAACGGTTTGAAGGCCTTAATTCACAGGAGTCGAAGCATATACCATGTTTCGGCTTTTCTACAGGCTGCCCAATTTTGATTTTGCCTTTATTAAGATGCATCATATATCCATAGAGACAAACCTCTCTTATTACTAATAGTTATAGGTAAAATAATTACAATTCAGTTTACCTATAGATGGCATGGGGTGTAAAGTTGAATGTAGGCAATAAATTATCGAAACGAAGATACTTAGGAGGTTTTAACAATGGACCAATTATTGAAACAACAGGTGGCATTGGTGACCGGTGCAGCGAGCGGAATTGGTTTGGAAATAGCCAAAACATTCGCTAAGGAAGGGGCGAAAATCGTTTTATCAGATTTGAACGGGGAAAAGGCCGAACAGGCTGCATCTAGTTTAAGGCGGGAAGGCTATGAGGCACAAGCAATTGGTTGTGATGTAACGGATGAACAACAAGTCGGACATGCGGTTGCTTTCACCACGGATCAATTCGGCTCAATAGATATTTTGGTAAACAACGCCGGGATTCAGCATGTCGCAAACATTGAGGAATTTCCAACAGAAAAGTTCGAATTTATGGTCAAGCTCATGTTAACGGCACCTTTTATAGCGACTAAAAAAGTGTTTCCGATTATGAAAGAGCAAAAACATGGTCGCATTATTAACATGGCTTCGATAAATGGCCTTGTCGGCTTTGCTGGTAAAGCAGCATATTGCAGTGCCAAACATGGTGTCATCGGCTTGACGAAAGTAGCCGCGCTTGAGGGTGCTGCCCATGGGATTACCGTTAATGCCATGTGTCCCGGATATGTTGATACACCGCTTGTTCAAAATCAGCTTAAGGATGTTGCTGATACGCGAAATGTGCCAGTCGAGCAAGTTTTTGAAGAGGTCTTTAACCCGCTCATTCCTCAGCACCGGCTGCTTGATGTCAAAGAAATTGCCGATTATGCCGCGTTCCTCGCAAGTAAAAAAGCTCAAGGTGTTACAGGACAGGCCATTGCATTAGATGGCGGCTACTTAGCTCAATAAAACAACAGGAAAGAGAGGATCCCCTAGTGTCTTGAATGCCTTAAAGACAGCGAAACGAGTTTTTCAGGAAAGAAGAGAGCCAATGACAGCGGGGTAAATGCCAGAGGGCGCAAGCATTTGATGCAGTATTTCACCGGTGACTTAACTTCACCGGTGTTTTTTTATAGCTTTCTTTATCAAAACTTTAAAATCTATCATTATGGTTACAAGGGGAGGTGTTTAAATGGGGGAGGTTTAGTTTTTGGGGCCGGTGATGATCAAGGAACAGTGGATCATGTATGCCATAGGCGGACTTACGGCATATATCTTCATACGAATTTGCGTGTCCCAAAAATGGATGGTAGCGCGTGTTGAGGAAATTTTGTGGAACGCCTTATTTCTATTTGTTGCTGTTTGGAAGTTGAGCTATACCCTTTTTCATCCAATAGATGCATTTTCCAGTCCCCTGAATCAGCTTTATTTCACAGGCGGAGAAAAAGGGGTTGTCTTAGCGTTTGGGGTGGTGATGCTCTATTTAATCTTCAGGGTGAAGAAAGACAAACAGCAATTAAAATTTTATATTGAACCGAGTTTCATTGCCCTCTTAACCGCTTTTGGAAGTTATCAATTATTAACATTGGTCTTATCTTTTTCGGCACCGCTTTATGCTATTCTTCAAATTGTTTTGACTGTGATTCTGGTTGTGTATTGGTTTGTGGCTAATGTTCGCAAGCATAATCATCCGTTATGGCCGGGAATGATTTTGTGGTTCAGTCTTGGTAGCGATGTGGAAGAAAATATTGCTTGCAGTCTCAGCATTTCCGCCAGGTCGTGGGAGAATATTTTCTTCAAGCGGGCATCATTACCTTTCTTGCAGCCATATTGATTCATTTGATTTTATCGAAAAAAATTCTTTATCCGTTGAATCGATTGTCCGATGATTCGAACATGTTAAATAAAAATGGCAATGCCATTATGGTTAACTCAAAAGATGAAGTGGGGCAGATTGCGGATCGGATGAAGCATTTGAGCAGGCGGCAAAACCAAATGATGGATGGTCTCGCCCATGAACTTAGGACACCATTGACAACCTTGAATGGCTATTTAGAGGGATTAGAATCGGGAGTTTTTGAACAAAGCCAATCGGTTTATGCCTTGTTGAGAAAAGAGTGCGTTCAGTTAACCGATGTGGTAGAAAACATGCATGACTTGCAGGCATGGAAAGACAGCCATATCGATAATCAATGGATTGAGATAAAGCATACCGTGGCATCAGCGGTTCTATTATTTCAAGATAGATTTGATGAATTGAACATAGACGTTGACATGCAAGTGGAATCAAAGACTGTTTATTGTGATCCTAAAGCGGTACAAGCCATCCTAGCTCATCTGTTCGATAACGTGATTCGGTATGATGTCGGTAAAAAAGTTGTCATCAAAGGCAAACAGGTCAATCATCACTTTAAGGTGTCGGTTTCAAATCAAGGCAGGGACATCCCGGAAGAGGTGCAGGACCAATTGTTTGATCCGTTTTTTCGTGTTGAAGCATCCCGCAACCGAAGAACGGGGGGATCTGGTCTTGGGCTCGCGATTGTAAAAGAAATTGTAAAAAAGCTAAATGGCAAAGTGGGTTTTTACTCAGAGCATGATTTTTACACCTTTTGTTTTTTTATCCCTGAATCCAAAGAGAGCAATAAGGAAGTTTAATATATCGCTGCCAAATAATGCCCCTCTGTTCTTTGAACAGAGGGGTTCTCCCGATTTTTACCCTTGCGCCATGCCGATGACCTTTTTGCCGCGGGGCTTGGTGCCATGGGCATTAGGCTCTAATGTGATGCCGATCGCATCAAATTTATATTCGCCAGGCAAGCGGTAGGTCAACATGCCATGGCCATCTTTGGCGGGGCGCAAGGTTCCGGCATTTTGCCGTTTGCCGTCTTTCAGAAGCCAGACTTGATACGCTTCTTTTCCCTTAAGTATGGGCAGATCCTTTAAATTGACGATCAGTTCACGATCATCACCCGTTTTTATAACAGCAGCATAGCCTTTGGCGTGGCTAGTTTGAACAATCGATTGAAGCAAAAAGAGCTGAGTCGTTTTTGCGGCATTTGTGATTCTTTCAGTCGCTGTGCTTCTTAATTGGATATTTTCATAGAGAAGTCCGGCTGAAACGATAAATAACAACACAATGATTGTTGCTGTAATGGGCGCGAAGCCTTTTATAAAACGATGTGTCCAAGCGGTTATCTTTTCTGAGGCATCCATGGTTCTCGGGCTTTCCGCAGAAGCCTCATTAAAGACGAAATTCATGACTTCTGATTTTAATTCAGGCGGGACATCCGCATGTTCTGCTTCAGAGGGGAGGGAATGCCAAGCTTCTTGCAGCTGTTCAAGCTCAGATGAACATTGTTCACATCGGGATAAATGTCGTTGAAAATGTTCGGCTTCTTTTTCTGTTAATTCACCGGCTAAATAGTCCATTAGGTGTTCACATTCATTGGCCATCCACTCTGCCCTCCTTTTCAGTCTTGAGATGCTGCCTCATCCGTTTGAGCGACTGGTGCAAACGGCTTTTAACCGTTCCAATCGGCTCTTCTTCCATCGCGGCAATCTCTCTTAATGAATAACCTTCCCAATATAGAAGCCGGATCAGCCGCTGCTGTTCATCAGTTAATCGCTTCTTCGCATCTTCAATATGTATGTTCTGAAACGGCTTGCTTTCTTGGGTAATAACCGTCTCGGCAACCATCATTTGTTGTTTTTCCTCATGCTTTTTTTCTTTGCGGATAAAATCTATGGATATGTTTCGTGTCACCGTGATTAACCAGTTGATTAACAGACCTTTATTAGGGTCATACCGGCTTTTTGTCGTCCAAATGCGCAAGAAAACATGTTGAACGATTTCCTTTGCTTTTTCCTGATTGCCTTTCGTTATTTTCAAAGAATAGCTGTATATGAGGTTAATATAGCGGTCATATAGTTCTTCAAAAGCTGAGCGGTGTTTTTGCTCGATCAGTTTCATCAATTCCTGGTCCGATTTTTTCCTCAAACTCTCACCGCCCTCTTCTATGATTCTTTTAAAATTATCACACGGCGGCGGGCTTGTAAATGGCTCAAAATTGAAAAAAAAAGGAACTGTCACAGGCAGTTCCTTTGCGGTTTAAAGCGGGCTACAATATTATGAAGAAACTTTTTCTTTGAAGCTATTAAGCTTGTTTGTGACGTCCGCGATCAGTTTTTTCATTTTATCTTCATCCGGTTGTTCTTTGGCCGCCTCGGCAAGCAATGGATAGAGGCTGTCTTCAATATTTTCATAATCCTTAGGGTACTTTTCCTCGACCTTCTTTTCAATCGCATCCCAGTCTTCTCCCAATTTCTTACCGGCATTATTTATACTTGCGGTGTCTTTCGAAGACTGTTCAACTGTTTTCTTTAAATTTGCCGTATCAGCCAAAACGGTATCAGTCCCGCTTGCCAAATCAGTGGCATTTTCTCCAGAATCACCCGCCAATTTAGCAAACGTTTCGTCATTTACAACATACCAAACCCCTTTAACGCCTTGACCTTTGATATCTCCTTTTGCTTTATCTTTAAAAAAGTAATAAAGCGGGTAGCCTTTGTATGTTGTTTGCTTCTTTCCAGTGTCTTTTCTTGTGATTGTTCCAAAGTCGCTTTTGTTGTACCCCTCAGGCATGTCCATGTCTTTTGCATAAAAGACCGGCCATTTTTTAAGACACTCGCCCTTACAGTTGCTGACACCCTTTTTATCCTTTTTAAAAACATAAAGGGTCATTCCCTTAGCATCTGCTAAATAGCTGCCAACCTTATCGTTATTTAACGTCTGTAACGCTGGACTTTTTTCATTGCTCGATGATTTTTCCCCTTTCTCCGCCTTTTCTCCGCCCTCACTGCTGTTGCCGCAGGCAGCAAGAAAGAGCATCGTCATGACAATAGCCGTCGTGAACAAAAGTTTCGCCTTTTTCATATGGCATCCCTCCATTTTTTTATTTCACTTAAGTTAACGACGGAAAATGGCAAGCGGTTTGATGATTTAAAAAGATTTAGAAAAAGGTTGAAGCTATGGCTTTTTCAAATCAAACTTTTTCATATGATACTGGATATTTTGCCGGGTAGTGCCAAGGTTCTTTGCTGCTTTTGTAATGTTCCAGCCTGCCTTTTCAAGAGCATCGCGAATATATTCTTCTTCAGCTGAAGCGACGGCTGTTTTAAGCGGACGTCTTCCTCGTTTCTTTTTCAAATTTTGCTTATCGTCATTAATAAATGTGCTGCGCAAGTAGGATGGCAGATGACTAATGTCAAGAAGATGATCGTTTTCTTCCGCGTTGATCATAAGATTTTCAATGACATGCTCCAATTCTCTTATGTTCCCGGGCCAACTGTAATGGAGAAAGACATGGTTAAGCTGATCTGATATGCCTTGGATGTCTTTATTAAACGACAAATTATAGCGGTGGATAAAGACATTGATAAGTGATGTGATATCATCTTTGCGTTCTCTCAATGGCGGAATCGCGATTGTTATTCTGGCAATGCGATAATATAAATCTGAACGCATTTTGTTGAATGTCATTAATTCTTGCGGATCTTCGTTGGAAGCACTAATGATGGTACAATGAACCGGTGTGATCTCATTCGTTCCAAGCCGTCTAATCTTTTTTTCTTCCAAGACCCGCATTAATTTTGATTGTAAAGACATCGGCATGGAATTGATCTCATCGAGAAAGAGTGTTCCCGCCTGGGCATACTCGAAAAGCCCTTTTTGGTTGACCGCACCGGTATAAGCCCCTTTTACCGTTCCGAAAAGGGTGCTTTCTAGTAAGGATTCAGGGATCGCAGCACAGTTGACGGCGACAAAAGGATGCTTGATTTTTTCGCTGTGATTATGAATACTTTGTGCGAACAGTTCCTTGCCAGTGCCAGTTTCACCGACAATAAGGACATCTGTATTATGAACGGCGACATTTTGCGCTTCTTTTATTAGATTTTTCAAGACCTTGCTGTTTCCTTTAATGTTGTCAAAAGTATAATTTGTGCCATTGCTGTGTTCCATTTTATTTTCTTCATCCAAGGTTAACATTTTCCGTTTTAATTCTAGCGTTTCATGCAATAGTTTTTTTAGCTTGGTATCGTTTGTACTGACAGAGAACACTGCGATCGTTTTTCCGTGCCTGATAATAGGATATGTGCTGTACCTTACATACTGGGGGATACCATTAATATGTGCGTGAGCTTGATAATCGCCAATGACTGGTTTCTGTGACTGGAAAACTTGACGGTGTTCAGATAAAGCTGGTTTCCCGTAATTATAGGCATCCCACAAATATTGACCTTTTACCTTGCTCGCCTCAAGATTTTCCAACTTTTCTTCAGCTTTATTATATAAAGCTATTTTTCCTTCGTGGTCGCTCATGACGATGCCATCATTAAGAGTGTCGACAATCTTCTCAAGGCATGCGAGTCTGGCTTCTTTATTAGATACGACATCTGTTAAATCATCCAGCATAATGATTGTCAGTCGAATGTCGGGAAGTGTAAATGACTTTTTCCGGAGCAAAAAGATTTTGCCGCTTGCAGTCACTATGGTCTTTTTGTTATGAGGCATGTCGCGCTCTTCAAGACCAAACACGTTTGCAAAAGACTGCCCATTCTTTGGGCTGAAGCTGTCATCAATCTTTCCCCCAACCCAAGTCACTCTTTTGTCTTCATCAAAAATAACAACACCGCCTGCAAAATCTATTAATATCGATCCAATGGCTGCAGCCATCATAGTACTCACTCCCTTTAAAAAACTTTACCATTGACAAATTAATTCAATATTCGACAAAGAAAATCCTTTCTTAAGGGGTCGAAAGCAGCAAATATAATTTGCGGTGCAAATATCGCTTGCTTTATTTTGGTTTTGGGCCGATAAATCAAGGCGTCCCGTATTTTCTTTGGTTAATCAGAAAGTATAACTTTCTGACGCACATAAGGGCAACTATGCCTCTGGCTGCGCTATTAAGGATTGCCAATCGGCAAGTTTTCTTTATTGGCACAAAACTTGCAAATATAGTTTTGAAGGCTAAAACGAGGAGGAACAATCATGGTCAAATCAAAAACAGCAGAAAAACCAGAAATTTTATATTCCGTTAAAGCGCAAAGAGGGCAGACTTTGCGATGTAAAGGCTGGCGCCAGGAATCTATTCTTAGAATGCTGGAGAATAACATGGAGAATGCCGAGAAACCTGAAGAGCTTGTTATTTACGGCGGAATTGGCAAATGCGCGCGCAATTGGGAGTCCTACCATGCCATTGTTCAATCATTAAAGGAACTAGAAGATGATGAAACGCTTGTTGTTCAATCCGGCATGCCGGTTGCTGTCTTCAAAACACATAAATATGCACCGACCGTCGTGATGGCGACGACGAACATTATGAGGCCTTCTTGGGAGACATTTTACGATTTACAGGATAAGAACTTAACGATCTTTGCTCAATATACAGCAGCACCATGGGAATATATTGGCACACAAGGTGTGATCCAAGGGACGTTCGAGACGCTTTCTGCCATTGCACGGAAACACTATAATGACTCGCTTGTTGGAAAAATTTTGTTAACAGCCGGTGCAGGAGGCATGGGCGGAAACCAAACGAGAGCAATGACGATGCATGGCGGCGTGGGCATCCTTTGCGATGTGAATGAAGAAACGATTCGCCGCCGGATGGATGTCGGCTATATCGACATTCTCGCGGATTCTTTAGATGAAGCAATAGAGCTGGCCAGGGAATCTGCCGGCAAGGGAGAAGCCAAAGGGATTGCAGTAGTTGGTAACTCCGCGGATATTTTCGAAGCTGCTTTTGAAAGGGATTTCAATCCGGATATTTTAACGTCGATGACACCTGCACATGACCCGATCTCTTATCTTCCGTCCGGCTATACGCCTGAAGAAGCCGATGAATTAAGAAGAAGAGACCGTGACCTTTATTTGGCAAAAGCAAGAGAAACGATGATTCGGGAACTTAAGGTAACCAATCAATTTTTTGATAAAGGTGTCCATGCCTTTGAATACGGCACAAGCCTCCGTAAAGAATGCCGCGATGCTGGCATGCCTGAAGAAGAAGCCATGTTAATCCCTGGTTTTGTCGCGGAGTACATCCGGCCGCTCTTCTGTGAAGGCCGCGGACCGTTCCGCTGGACATGCCTCTCCGGAGAAGCTTCAGATCTTGAAAAAATAGATAATATGGTTCTTGATAAGTTCAAAGATGACTTGCTTGTCACGAGATGGATTAAGCTTGCGAAGAAACATATTCCAATAGAAGGATTGCCTGCCCGGATTTGTTATCTTGGCTTTGGCCAGAGGAAAGCATTTGCTCTTGAGGTGAATGAGATGGTCAAGCGGGGAGAACTTGCTGGCCCTGTCGCATTTTCACGCGATAATTTGGATTCCGGTTCCATTGTTAACCCGACATTCGAATCCGAAAAAATGAAGGACGGCGGTGATTTGATTTCAGACTGGCCGGTATTGAATGGTCTGCTTAATGCGGTGGGCATGTGCGATCTTATTGCCCTGCAGGCAAACTACTCCATGGGGGAAGCGGTACACACAGGTGTGACAATGATTGCTGACGGTACAGACGATGCCGCGACACGTCTCGAGGTCTGCATGACTGTTGATTCAGGGATTGGCGTTGTCCGCCATGCTCAAGCGGGATATGACATTGCAAAAGATGTGGCAAACGGCTACGGTAAATTAACGGATGATAAGATTAAAATTCCGCTTTGGTGGACACCAAAAGCGACTTTTGGTCCAAAGGATCTCGAGAATTAAGACAAGGAGTGTCAGATAAAATGAGTGATCAAGGTGTGAAACCCATAGCGGATCTGGTCCTGTCAAATGCCTCTGAGGTGATTACTTGTACGGGGGATCATGCAGATGCCCTAGGAAAGATCGTAAATGGGTGGGTTGCAATATCAGGGGACCGAATCGTTGCGGTTGGAACGAAAGATGACATTGAAGCAAAGGTGGATATGGCAAATGCAAAGACTATCGATGCTTCAGGGAAAGTGATTGTGCCGGGATTTGTGGATTGCCATACCCACGCTGTCTTTGGCGGTTCGCGCGTTGCGGAATATGCTGCGAAAATGACAGTAAATGACCCCGAAAAGCTTAAGAAAATGGGAGTTGAAACGGGTGTTCAAGTAACGGTGCGAAAGACTCAAGAAGCAAGTTTGGAAGAATTAAGCGAGTCAGCTTCTGAACGATTACTAAACATGATGGCAGCTGGAACCACCACCGTCGAAATAAAAACGGGTTATGGTTTTACAGTAGAAGATGAGATGAAGATGCTGGAGGCCAATGCAGCTTTAAATAAAAAACTGCCTATCGATGTTGTCAGCACTTTTCTTGGGGCACATGGCTGGCCTGAAGATATGTCCAAAGAAGCCTATATTGATTTGCTTATCCAGGAGATGATCCCGCAGGCAAGTGAGCTCGGCCATGTCACGTTTAACGATGTATGGTGTGAGGACAGTCATTTTACGGTCCAGGAATCAGAGCGAATTCTTAAAGCCGGTGCCGATATGGGGCTTAAGCCAAAAATCCATACCGATGCTTATTCTAATATCGGCGGATCAGATCTGGCGGCAGATATGAAGGTTGTCTCAGCCGATCATTTGAATTATACGCCTAGTGAAGTGCTGCCTAAGCTTGCTAAAGCAGGAGTGACCGGTGTCATCATGCCGGTGCTGGATTTTGCGGTAGGGCATAAAAAGCCATTTAACGCGAGGGCGATTATTGATTCGGGAATGTCTGTGGCATTGGCAACCGACCTATGCCCCGGTTGTTGGACGGAGTCCATGCAATTTGTGATGGCTTTGGCATGCAGATTATATCAAATGTCCCCGGCCGAGGCGATACGCGCGGCGACACTTGGCGGGGCCAAGGCCTTGGATTTGGATAAAGACCGGGGTTCAATTGAAGCGGGAAAACGTGCCGATCTGCAAATTTGGAATGTCTCGAACTTTGAACATGTGATTTACCGCCTGGGCGGCAATGTTGTCGAACAAGTGATTAAAAATGGAAAGATCATCGCGGATCGGTCAAAATCGAAAAAAGTTATGACGGTATAACATTCTTTGAAAGGATTGATGAAGTTGGCCACAACGAATCAAGCACTGACAGCAGTTAATGAAGAAAGGTTATTAAATAGCTTTTTGGAACTGGCGAAAATCAATGCGCCAAGCGGGTATGAAAAGCCGATGGCTGATGTTCTCGTTCCCAAGCTAAAAGTTATGGGATTCAGCGTTGAATTTGACAGGGCGCATAAAGAATTCGGCGGCAACTGCGGAAATCTCATCGCCTATTGGGAAGGCACCGATTCAAGCATAGAGCCTTTATTCTTCTCAACCCATATGGACACAGTTCTGCCGACGGAAGGATTAAATCCAGTTATAAAGGATGGCGTCATTTATTCGGACGGGACAACCATTCTTGGAGCTGATGACCGGGCGGCGCTAGCGGCATATCTTGAAGGCATTCAAGCCATTCAGGAGTCCGGATCGTCTTGCGGGCCAATTGAGCTGGTGCTTACCGTTAACGAACAGCCTGGGCTTGTCGGGGCAAGATATTTGGATTATTCAAAGGTAAAGAGCAAGAAAGGTTATATCTTTGACAGCAGCGGCGATGTCGGACAAATCATTCTGCAAGGGCCGTACAGCAGCAGGATTTACTGTGACATTGAGGGAAAGTCATCCCATATCGGCCTAAATCCTGAGGAAGGTGTCAATGCCTTTCTCATTGCAGCAGATGCCCTGAAAAAGATGAAGCTCGGAAAAATTGACGATGAAACACTCGCGAATATTGGTGTTATAAAAGGCGGCGAAATGTCATCGATTATTCCAGGGAATATTGAGTTGGTCGGCGAAGTCCGCTGCTTTAATGCAGAAGGTCTAAAAAATCAGATTGATCATATTAGCAATGCCGTTTTAACAGTGGCTGAACAGCATGGAGGCAAGGCAAATATACGCGCCCGGAAAAAATATTTAGGATTCAATGAACCTGAAGAATCCATTCTTGCCAAAACAGCTATTCAGACAGCTGAAAACATTGGCGTCAATGGTTATTTGACAAAAACGCTTGGAGGGGCCGATACAAACGTATTAAACGAAAACGGCCTAACATGTATCACGCTCGGAAACGGGTTCAGAAACATCCATACATTCAATGAACATATCAGCGTCAAAAATTTGATTGATACGGGAAGATTCACAACAGGACTTATTCAAGAATGGTATGATTTTTATTCTGAAAAGTAGATTGGGCAAATAGAATCATACGCAATTAAAGCAAGGCCAAGGCCGGATCATCTCATGTACTTGGTTGATCCGGCGAAAATCTAAGTAATCTTTTTTCGAAAGAAGTGATGACAATGAGTCTAACCAATTTACTGGCGGAAACGGACAAAATAAAGTGTCAGGTCATCGACTGGCGGCGGCATTTTCATATGCATCCGGAATTATCGTTCCAGGAGAAAAAGACATCGGCATTTATCTATCAAACACTTTTATCATTCGAAAATCTTGAAGTAACAAGACCTACTGAATACAGCGTGATGGCCCGTTTAATAGGGGAAAGTCCTGGAAAAGTCCTGGCTATGCGCGCGGACATAGACGCCTTGCCAATCATGGAGGAAAATGATTTTGATTTTGTTTCACAAAGTCCCGGCGTCATGCACGCATGCGGTCATGACGGGCATACTGCCATGATGCTTGGGGCAGCAAAGATCCTATCAGAAAATAAGGATGATATTAAAGGTGAGATCCGCTTTTTGTTTCAACATGCAGAGGAACAATTCCCCGGAGGAGCAAAAGAGATGGTGGAAGCTGGTGTATTGGATGGTGTCGACTATATTATAGGCTTGCATTTATTTTCTACTATCCCAAAAGGGGAAATTGGCGTCATTTACGGACCGCTGACGGCAAATGATGATACATTTGAACTTAAAATTATTGGCAAAGGCGGACATGCTTCAGCCCCTGATACTTCTATTGATCCTATTGCCATCGCATCACAGTTCGTAAGTAATCTGCAACATATTGTTTCCCGGAAATTAGATCCGTTAGAACGGCTGGTCATCTCTGTTACGGAATTTCACGCGGGAAATGCCGTTAATATCATTCCGGAATCTGCCACACTAAGCGGCTCCGTAAGATCCTTTAGCCAAGATGTAAGAGGTTCCGCCGTTCAGTTAATAGAACAGATAGCTAAAGGTGTAACATCAGCACATGGTGCTTCCTATCAATTCAATTATGACTATGGCTATAGCTCTGTTGTTAATAATGATCTGCTCACGAAAAAGGTTGAAGATGCCGTGAGCGAGATCTTTGGAGACAAATGTATAAGGTATGGACCACCTATGATGGGCGGAGAGGATTTTTCTGCCTTTCTAAAAAAGATACCCGGCTGTTTTATCCCCGTTGGTGCAAGAAATGAAACAAAGGGTATCGTTCATCCGCATCATCATCCAAAATTCACAATTGATGAAGACGCCTTGAATGATGGTGTCAAAATTTTAATAAATGCTTCCTTAAAAATATTAGATTAAAAGAGTAAGGTTATTAACATAATTCCAAGTTTTAAAGAGAGGGGCATTTTGTGCGAAAACTTCTGTTTTTGTTAAGCATGGTACCGTTTGTTGGTTCTCTTATTGTGATTAATCGTACGGATCCTTTCGTTTTGGGATTGCCATTTGTGATCTTTTGGGCGGCCATTTGGGTGGTACTTACCTCGGTATGTTTATTTATTGTTTACAAGCTGGATCCAGATAATAAAGAGAGGGAGGAGGATCAATGAATTTATCCCTGTTTATTATCATTGTTTTCTTAGCACTATCTCTTTACTTAGGGATTCGGTCTCGAAAAGGGAAGGAAATGAATCTGGAACAATGGGCTATAGGAGGCCGTGGTCTGGGAACCATCTTTGTATTTCTTTTATTGGCGGGCGAAAACTTTACAACTTATACATTTCTTGGGGTAAGTGGTTCGACCTATAGTTTGGGTGCACCAATGATCTATGCTTTTACTCCTATATGCTATATTGTTGGGTATTGGCTGCTTCCCCCAGTTTGGAAGTATGCAAAAGAAAAGCAACTATTAACCCAATCCGATTTCTTTGCCAGTAAATATAACAGTAAACCGTTTGGGTTCTTCGTGGCTCTTGTTGGGGTTATCTCAGTTATTCCCTACCTTGTTTTACAGCTAAAAGGGCTCGGCATTATTGTATCAGAAGCATCTTATGGTGCTGTATCTCCATCGGCTGCTATTTGGATTGGTATGTTAACTGCTACGGTGTACGTAACCATATCGGGAATCCATGGTTCAGCATGGACTTCTGTCATTAAAGATATTTTAATGTTTATCATCATCATTTTTATAGCTATATATTTGCCGTTCCACTATTACGGTGGGATTAAGCCAATGTTCCAGACTGTTGGCACCGTTAAACCGGAAATGCTAACACTCCCTGACAGCGGAAATAGTATTTCATGGTATGTATCCAGTTGTATTTTATTCGCATTAGGCGCCTACATGTGGCCCCATATGTTCGGTGCTAGTCTATCTGCAAAGAGTGCTAAGGTATTGAAAAGAAATAATATACTGACGCCAATATACCAACTGGTTATGGTCTTAGTCTTGTTCATAGGGTTTACCGCTGTACTTCAAGTTCCTGGTTTGAAAGGTGCTGAAGTGGACCGGGCGCTGTTCGAACTTGTCAAAAGAACTTTTGATCCATGGTTTGTAGGTGTCATCGGTGGTGCCGGGCTATTGACTGCACTTGTTCCAACTTCAATGCTTTTAATGACTGCAGCAACACTCATGTCAAAAAACATTTATCAAACTTTGAAACCACAAACCTCGGATCAGCAACTTTCCAGATTAACAAGGATTTTGGTTCCCATTCTTGCCCTTGTTTCTCTTTACTTAACATTTAAGGGTGGTAATACTATCGTTGCATTGTTATTGATGGCTTACGGATTTGTTGTACAACTATTCCCAGCAGTGTTTTTTAGCCTATTGAAAAGAAATCCGGTAACAGTACAAGGTGCTTTTGCCGGAACTTTTATAGGTGTTGCGATCGTTGCTTATGTAACCGTGTCGGGGACAACAATTTCAACACTCTTTCCGCAACTGCCCCAATTTATTAAGGATATGGACATTGGTATTATCGCCGTTGTGCTTAATATTGTGTTCATGTTGTTTATCAGTTTAATTACAAGAAAGATGAACGCTGTACCAAGGCTTAAAAATGAGACAAGACTCGATGCATAAAATTAGGAGGGTTATATAGCAATGAAACTAGAAAATAACGTATCTATTATCGCACTTGACGGAAATCAGTTGGATCGCAATAGTCTGCTTAAGATTGTAGAAGGCAAGGCTGAGTGTGTGATTTCTGATGGCGCTTGGGAACGCGTCAGGGAAAGCCGAAAGCGTGTCGAGGAAAAAGTTCAATCTGGGGAAGCCATTTATGGTGTAAATACTGGGTTTGGGAAACTAAGCGATGTCAAGATTGCTTCAGATAAGGTGGATCTTTTGCAGGTCAATCTCTTACGTGCAGATGCTGTCGGTGTTGGGGCTCCGCTGCCAACAGATGTCGTCCGCGCCATGTTAGTTCTTCGGGCTAATGCATTGGCTAAGGGCTTTTCCGGTATTCGTACGGAAACGTTGCAGCTTTTGATCGATTGTCTTAATCATGGGGTTCATCCGGTTATCCCTTGCAAAGGTTCACTTGGTGCGAGCGGCGACCTTGCGCCATTATCACACATGGCACTTGTTTTAATCGGTGAAGGGAAAGCGGAATATGAAGGCGAAATTATGCCGGGACGGGAAGCTTTGGAACGAGCGGGTCTTACACCCGTGAAATTGGCGGCGAAAGAAGGATTGGCTTTAATAAATGGCACGCAAGCGATGACAGGTGTTGGCGTTATGGCACTTATTGAAGCAGAGCGTCTTGGTCTTGCTGCTGACATGGCTGCTTGTCTTACAATGGAAGCGCTTCAGGGGATCAGCTCGGCTTTTGATGAAAGCTTGCTAGCGACGCGTCCTCATAAAGAGCAAGGGATAGTGGCTTCCCGTATCCGCAAGTGGCTAGATGGCAGTAAAAGGATAACTAAGCAAGGTGAGCTCCGAATGCAAGACGCTTATTCTATTCGCTGTATACCACAGGTTCATGGCGCTTCTTGGCAGGCTGTCGGTTATGTTGATGAGAAAATTCATGTTGAAATGAATGCAACGACGGATAATCCCGTTGTATTGGAAGACGGAAGGATTCTTTCCGGAGGACAATTTCATGGTCAGCCGATGGCGCTTGCGATGGACTTTCTGAAAACAGCTATCGCAGAATGGGCAAATATTTCTGAACGGCGAATAGAGCGGTTGGTGAACCCGCAGCTCAGCGGACTTTCTCCTTTCTTGGCTAACGACCCTGGTCTTGAATGCGGTTTGATGATTCCGCAATATGTGGCAGCAGCGCTAGTTTCAGAAAACAAGGTGCTTGCTCATCCGGCCAGTGTGGATTCCATTCCGTCTTCGGGGAATCAGGAAGATCATGTCAGCATGGGCACTATTGCGGCACGACAGGTGCGCGAAATCGTCGGCAACGCCGCCCGTGTGATTGCTATCGAGATGATTTGTGCCTCACAAGCGATCTCTTTGCAAAAAGCAGATCAGGATATGGCGCCGCGGACCCGTCAGCATCTGGAGTGGGTAAGGGGAATCATCCCGCCGCTAACTCAAGACACATCCATCAGCGAACAGATTGACAAGCTTGGACAAGCTTTGCTTTCGGAACCGATTTTCGGTAATTAAGAAGATACCATTTCATTCGTTTTGAATGACGAATTTTCAAATGACGATATTTAGAGGGCGAATTTGAAAAAAGAGGTTGGGACAGAAGTATTTTACTAATAGAAAAATCCGAACTTATTCAGATATCCTATCTGAATAGTTCGGATTTTTATTTATAGATTAGAAAGCAAGAAGCGCTACGTCAAAATACTTCGCTTTCCACGGGCACGGCCTCAGCCTCCTCAGAAAGCAAAAAACGCTTTCTTGCGGGGTCTTCGGACACGTGCTGTTCCCGTAGGAGTCTTTCGTATTTTGACTACGCTTCGCATTTGTAATGATACTTTTCAAACTTTATTGTTCGGCATATGAATGAACTCTTTTAGTATTGTCCCAGCCTCTTTTTTATGGTTAAAATACCTGTTTTGTCTTTTCAAACTTAGTCTCGAATTTTTCCCTTTTCGGCATGGTCAAGAAGACGACTGCAGCAATAATACAGGCGCCACCAAGCAGTTGAAACAACCCAAATGACTCGTTTAACCAAACAATTGATATAATGGCAGCAACAAGCGGTTCGATACTTGATAGAATGCTCGTTTCGGTTGCACTTAGGTACTTTAGACTGCCAATGTATAGAAGGAAAGAGGCAGTCCCGCTTAAAATAATCAACATGAGCATCGAAAAAGTGCCCACTGTTAACGTCTTTGCCAACTGATGAAAGCTAAATTGCCGATTAAAGATGAATAATACAACACCGCCGATGAACATCCCCCATCCAATAATAACCATCGTCCCCCACCGCTTGATGAGTGACACAGGATGAAGCGTGTAGAATGTGAAACCAAGCATTGTTAATATGCCAAAGACGATGCCTTGCTTCGATAACATAACATTTTCAATAGATCCATTTGTAATAAGAAAATAAATGCCAAGGATTGCGACGATCACAGCCATCATTTTCGTGCTGGATGGCCATTTTCTATTTTGAATAGCCACATAGATGGTAATCAGAACGGGACCAAGGAATTGAAAAAGTGTTGCTGTAACAGCATTGCTGACACGTATCGCCTCTATAAAAGCATATTGAGCCCCAAGCATGCCAAGAACGGCAAAAATAATCAACTGCATCCATTGCTTGGGCAGCTTCCAAATGCTGAAGATATCCTTTTTTGATAAAAATAAAAAGCATAAAATTGTCAAGCCAGCGATGAGTAAACGAACGACTAAAAAGTTGCCGGATGTCAGACCGGTATGTTCAAACAACCATTGGATCATTGGCCCCGATAATCCCCATAGGGCTGCACCTGTAAGAATCATAATGAGTCCGAGACGGCGTGATGTTTTCATGATGATCGCCTCCTATTCATAAAAGAAATAATTCAACATAGCGGTATTATATAAAATTTCTGGTACTATAATAAGAGCCAGTTTTTTATAAATGGAAGGGGCCAGATAAAAATGTTTGAACTAACCCCAAAACTTGATGTTCAAAGTGAAAAGCCGTTATATGTGCAGTTGTATGACTATATCAAGCAGGAAATGAAAGCGGGGAACCTCATGCCGCATGCAAAGCTGCCATCTAAGCGCAAATTGGCAAGACATTTGAAAATTAGCCTTAATACAGTTGAGGCGGCATACGGCCAGCTTGTTGCTGAAGGGTACGTTGAGGCTATTGCCCGTAAAGGGTATTTTGTGAGTGACGTAGAGCAAAATTTGCTGGAGACAAAAGGCGACATCACCCATATAAAGGAAAAGTCTTACCGTGACCATGAATATATCTATGATTTTAGTAATATAGGCATTGACGCCTGCTCGTTTCCGTTTGGAATCTATCGGAAATTAGCAAGTGAGGTGCTGAAGCCCGGTAATGAACAGGTCCTGATGATCGGCCATCCACAGGGTGAATTTGAACTCAGAGAAACGATAGCAGCTTATGCGTATGAATCCCGCGGTGTCCGATGTTCGCCGAGCCAGATTGTTATCGGGTCAGGTACACAATATTTGATAAAAATATTATTCCAGCTCCTTCAGGGGAGTATCTTCGCTGTCGAGGATCCCGGCTATCACCGGAAATTAGTGGCATTTGAAAAGGGCATTCAAAATGTCAAAATGATTCCGCTTGACCAAGATGGGCTGATGGTGTCTCATTTAGAGGACAGCAGGGCAAATATAGTCTTTGTCACCCCATCTCACCAATTTCCATGCGGGATGATTATGCCTGTTTCAAGACGGCTGCAGCTCTTGAATTGGGCTGAAAAGAGCGAAAATCGCTTCATTATAGAAGATGATTATGACAGTGAATTTCGCTACACGGGCAAACCGATTCCAGCCTTGCAAGGTCTTGATCCAAATAACAATGTCATCTATATGAGCACCTTTTCAAAAGCGCTCCTGCCTTCATTAAGAATAAGCTATATGATTTTGCCCAAACCGCTTATTGAAGCTTTTCAACGGGACTTTTTTTTCTATGCCCAGACCGCTTCGCACATTGATCAGGACATTTTGCAGAGATTTATGAAAGAAGGCTTCTGGGAAAAACATATAAATAAAATGAGGGTCGTATATCACAAAAAAAGGGATGTCCTAGTGTCATCGATATCAACATATTTTCCGGCAACGGCGGAGGTTATCGGTCAGGATTCGGGGCTCCATCTTTTAGTCCGTCCTAATAACGGTATGACTGAGGAACAGCTTGTTGACCGGGCGGCAAACTTCAATACAAGGGTCTACCCTGTTTCAGCATATGGAAATGATGATCACAGTACTGTTTTACTAGGCTTTGCGAGCCTTTCGGAAGGAGATATACCAGCTGCTGTTCAATTGCTTGAAAAGGCGTGGTTCCAAAAAGAATGATCATTTAATTAGAATCATCTTATAGTGTATGATTGTTTTAAGGAAAACCAAAGGGGAAATCAGTAACATGAGCAAACACTTTGAAAATAGTGATCTTTTAACTTTAAAGGTTATTGCAGAAACATTGAACCGTTCGAATGATCTGCAGGATATGCTCCAGTCAGTGCTGGAAAAATTGCTAGATGTCACAGGTTTAACAACTGGATGGGTGTTTATGATCAATGAACAACCGAAGTTTACATTAATTGCTTCACATCATATACCACCGGCTCTGGCTTGGGAAAATCAAAAGCCAATGTGTGAAGGCCGGTGTTTTTGTTTAAATAAGTATTGGGATGGCAAATTGAATCAACCTGTCAATATTATTGAATGTAAACGCCTAGAGGATGCTTTAAAATACGATTGGGGCGATACTCAGGGTCTGACCCATCATGCTACTGTTCCGCTTACTGCAGGAGGGGAACGCTTCGGTATTCTTAATGTTGCAGCCCCAAACAAAACGCATTTTTCAGATGAAGAACTGACTTTGCTGCAGTCGGTTGCTTACCAAATAGGGACGGCGGTTAAACGAACAATGGAAAGTGCGGGTCTATATCGTAAGAAAAGGGAGCTGGCACTAATAGAGGAAAGAAATCGTCTCGCACGGGATTTACATGATTCAGTTAGTCAAAAATTATTTTCCCTTTCGCTGACTGCCCGCGGGTTGAAAGAACATTTATCTGAAGAAGCGGGTGTTGTCAAAGAATCACTGGACCATATGCAGGAGATGTCAAAGGAAGCGCTGCGGGAAATGCGCTCCTTAATCTGGCAGCTCCGCCCTTCTGGAGTTGAGGAGGGGATCATGACGGGTTTGAAAAAATATGCTGAACATCTCGGTCTCGCTGTAGTTGGTTGTGTTGAAGGCGTATATGATTTGCCGCGGATTGCTGAAGAAGCGTTGTGGCGGATCGGCCAAGAGGCGATAAATAATGTGAGGAAGCATGCACAAACGGATCAGATTGGTATGAAGCTCGAATCGTCAGCCGGGGAAATAACACTCGAGATTACCGACAATGGCTGCGGATTTGATTATAATCCGGAAATGCCGCTTGGCACACTGGGATTGAGGGGTATGAAGGAGCGAGCAGAAATGTTTGCTGGTATCTTACATATAAAAAGTAAAAAAGGCGACGGTACAAGGATAACGGTAACCTTTCCGTATAAAGGCAGGGAAACAGATGGGAATTAAAATCGTGTTGGTTGATGATCATCGTGTGGTCATACAAGGCCTGAAGTTTTTTCTTAGCACGCAGGCTGATCTTGATATTATCGGCGAGGCTGGTAATGGAGAAGAAGCTGTTAGCTTAGCTTCCGAACTTAACCCGGATGTGATTTTAATGGATTTGAATATGCCGATCATGGATGGTGTCGAGGCGACTAGGCAAATTAAAGCCCGCAGCCCCAAAACCAAAATTATTGTATTAACAAGTTTTTCCGATCGCGACCATGTTATTCCGGCGGTTAGGGCCGGGGCAGCAGGCTATCAGCTGAAGGATATCGAGCCCGATGAACTGGTTAGGACAATCCGTGCGGCATATAACGGCCAAACCTTGCTTCATCCCGAGGCGACCGAACAATTGGTATCCCATGTGACGGATAACAATGCAGCCGGTTCAGAAGAACAATTGGCCATTTCTCAGCTTACCACTAGAGAAAAAGAAGTGCTTTATCACATCACTTTAGGGAAAAGCAACAAGGAGATTTCCGCCGATCTATACATAACTGAAAAAACGGCCAAAACGCACGTTAGCAATATTTTAAGTAAATTAAATGTCCACGACCGGACGCAAGCGGCGATTAACGCCATGAAGTACGGTTGGTTTGACTAGACGTCCAGGTAATCTGCACCACAAAGGATGCGATATCTTTTGTGGTTTTTTATTAAAGTAAGAAAAACACAAAATATGATATGCTCCCGGTGAAGACACTAACTCGATAAATTAAACAAGGGAGGGTGCCTTCATAAATGAAATGAACGCCCGAAGTTGGTAAAAATACGGTCTCGAGGTCGTTCATAGTGGCGATGAAAGCCCAAAGTCGGAAAAAATACGGTCTTGAGGTCGTTCATAGTGGCGATGAAAGCCCGAAATCGGTAAAAATACGGTCTTGAGGTCGTTCATAAGGGCGATGAAAGCCCAAAGCCGGTAAAAATACGGCCTCGAGGTCGTTCATAAGGGTGATGAACGCCCGAAGTTGGTAAAAATACGGCCTCGAGGTCGTTCATAATGGCGATGAACACCCGAAGTCGGTAAAAATAGGGTCTCGAGGTCGTTCATAGTGGCGATGAAAGCCCGAAGTCGGAAAAAATACGGTCTTGAGGTCGTTCATAGTGGCGATGAAAGCCCAAAGACGGTAAAAATACGGCCTCGAGGTCGTTCATAAGGGTGATGAAAGCCCGAAGTCGGAAAAAATACGGCCTCGAGGTCGTTCATAGTGGCGATGAAAGCCCGAAGTCGGTAAAAATACGGTCTTGAGGTCGTTCATAGTGGTGATGAACGCCCGAAGTTGAAAAAATTAGAAGAGAGGTATTTCATAAATGAGATGAAGGTCCAAAATCACTAAATAAGTGAAAGAATTTGGCCTTCATAAGAAATCTTAGCATTTATTGAAATGTTTTTTTTTGCTTTGAACCACCTGCTATTGTTTTCGATTATTTTAATAATGTCATGCGCACCCATTTATTTCGCCTCCAATTTATAAAAAGCCTACATCAAAAGTTGTAGGAATGACTACGCTGAATTGCTGACATACTTTCACACCCTTTAGCTGACGCCGTCAACCTCTTTCGTTGCTAGAATAATGGCATAGAGAAGAGAAAGGGTGGTTTTTAGAAAATGAAAAAGTCGAAACCTGTTGTAATGATTACTGGGGCTTCCCGGGGATTAGGGAAAGCTCTAACTATATCCTTTGCACAGAATGGTTACAATTTGGCTATTTGTGCCCGCCATCTGGAAGAGCTAAATCATGTCAAGGAGAATGCGAAACAATATGGGGCAGACGTGTTGGCTATTACCGCTGATGTTTCAATACTCCGGGATGTGGATCGCTTTGTCTCTGTCACTGAAGACCATTTTGGCCGTATTGATGTCCTGATTAATAATGCTTCAGCCGTTGGCCCAAGCCCAATCCCATATCTATTGGATTTTGATGATGAAGACTTAACGGACGTGCTTAGAGTCAATATCATGAGTGCTTTCCTAATGTCGCGGCGTGTGCTGACCGGCATGCTTCAGCAAAATGAAGGCAGAATCATTAATGTGACATCTGAAGTCGGCCATATCGGTTATGCCGGATGGGGGGCATATTCCGTTTCGAAATTTGCAGTAGAAGGGCTGACACAAACTTGGGCGGATGAATTAAAGGAAACCCCAATCAAAATGAACTTGGTCGATCCAGGGGAAATGAATACTGACATGCATGCCCTAGCGGTGCCTGATTGTGATTACCCGCTGAAGCAGCCTGAAGAAATCACAGACGTTTTCCTTCATCTAGCTTCCGATCAGGGAAAAAATGTTCATGGGCAGCGTATCGATGCCGAAGAATTTATGGAAAAGGGTGAGGCAGCATGGAAACCGAATTGATCGATTTTCATTTGCCTGCAGAGCTTGAGGCGGCAAAACCGGCGGAACGTAGGGGCTTGCGGCGGGATCATGTCAATTTGATGGTTTTAGATCGTGAAACGGGCGATACAGTGGATGATATCTTTTTTCATCTCGACCGCTATTTGAATCCCGGTGACTTAATTGTTTTAAATAACAGCAGGACCATTCCCGCAGTGCTTCATGCTCAAAAGGCCGGTGTTGCGAATAGGGTGGAAATCCGTTTGGCCCAAAGGAAAGATAGTAGCAGGTGGGAAGCTCTGATCCGCGACAGCTCTGTGAACGTCGGCGATCATTACGTTTTTTCCAATAGCCTAAAGGCAGAAGTCATTGATACAGATCCCGAAAAACCGTTGGCAACCCTAAAGTTTTCTAAAGAAGGGACACCGTTACTGAATGATATTTATGAACTTGGAGAGCCGGTCCGTTATGAATATATTTTAGAACCATGGGGGCTGGATAATTATCAAACAGTCTTCGCTTCAGTACCCGGTTCAGTTGAAATGCCTTCAGCAGGCAGGGCCTTCACTTGGGAACTGCTAAATAAGCTGAAGGACAAAGGAGCAGGTATAGCCTATCTTCAGCTTCATACGGGGCTGACTTATATGCTTGACGATAAATGGCACCAGCATCCTAGCGAAAATCTGGAGTATTATGAAATCCCTGCGGCAACAGCGAAGGCCGTGAATGAGACGAAAAGGCGAGGGGGAAAAGTCATTGCGGTCGGCACAACAGTTGTCCGCGCCTTAGAAACGGTTGCGTCCAAATTCGGTTATTTAAAAGCTGACAAGGGTTGGAGCGACCTTTTTATTCACAAAGACTTTCCACTCCAAATTTCAGATGGTCTTGTCACCGGTTTCCATGAGCCCAAGACGACCCACTTGGCGCTGCTCTCAGCTTTTATTGATAGCGATAAACTAACGAAGTCCTATCAAAGGGCTATTCAAAAAGGGTATCTCTGGCATGAGTTTGGTGATATTAACCTTATTCTCTAGGTGGTGTTCGGCTTGAAGCTTGATCATATCGGCATAGACGTCATTGATCTTGAAAAAGCGATAACATTTTATGGAAATGCACTAGGCTTTACTTTGAAAAGAAGGATGACCATCGACACAGAAAAAATAGCTTTTCTGAGTGATGGTCAAACGACAATTGAATTATGCTGTGATTACGATCGTGAATCGTCACTATCTAGTCATATCGCTTTTGAAGTTGCGAGCCTTGATATTTTACGGAGAGACTTAGCAAAACAAGGGATGGAAGCCGATGAAGTCTTTACAGTGAAGCGTTGGCAATCAGCGTTTTATAAAGGCCCAAATGGTGAAATGCTGGAATTTATTCAAATAAAATGAGCAGCCCGCGGGAACTGAGCGGCTGCTTTTTTCGGCTTAATTCAACCAATCTGAAGGTTATTTATCTTCAATTATTGGAACTTGCCGCTCATTAAAAACGTATTGAAAATTAGAGATGGAGTGAGGAAGGTAGTAAATGGAAGCTTCAAAAATGGTGTTTGTTCTGGGAGAATTTTTCGGTCTATTTGGATTGCGGAGAAGTTGTTTCTATAAAGGTAAAAAATCCAGAAAAACTCAAAAAATAGTTTTTCCGACCCAGGTGAATTTTAAAATTAAAGGGAGTTTATAAAAAGAGCCTATCACCTAGATTATTCATAGAAAATCCTCAATAAGACAGAAATGCTTACCCATCAAGCGATTTCGTCATACTATTACGCATCAAATAAATGAAAAAAG
>NZ_SLXK01000045.1 GCF_004341035.1 Scopulibacillus darangshiensis | reverse complement strand
AAAACTTATACAAAGTCAACTTCAACAATGGGTAGCAGCCTTGCCCAATTATATCAAGGCTTATTTGCCGATTTCAGTCTGCGAAGTTTGAGTAAATGATTAATGAAATAATGAAATTGATAATAACCAATAGACCTGCGGCTATGCTCCAATCGGTGCTAATGACAGCGGCTATAGGAGAAAGTACAGTAAAAGGAAGCTTGGCCATCATTAATGGGACCAATCCTGAAATTGTTGCAAAATAAGATATTATTGTCGTTACAATGGGTGTTATGATAAAAGGTATAATTAAAATCGGGTTCATGACAATTGGGGCACCGAAAATAATTGGTTCGTTTATATTGAACAACCCAGGTATAACGGATAATCTCCCCAGATCTTTTAAAAATTTCGCTTTAGAGAACATAAATAAGATAGCAAGAGCTAATGTCGACCCTGCTCCGCCGATCCAAACAAACCATTGGAGGAACTGTTCAGTAAATAAATTAGGCAACTGATGGGCATTTCCTGAAAATGCAAATTTATCCATATTTGCCAAAATAGCAGTATCCCACATTGGCCGAATCAAAGGATCTAAAATCGCCGGACCATGAATGCCAAATGACCAAAAGAAAACGATAAAAAAGACAGTTAAAAGGCCGCCGATTAAACTGTTACCTACTAATATGGATTGCAAAGGAGATATTATTGTTGTAATAATCGTGTTCAAATCAAATCCTAACCCATATCTGATTCCCCAAAACAGCAAAGCAACGACAACCGTCGGTATGAGAGCAGTAAATGAATTCGCCACAGCAGGCGGTACACTTTCTGGCAATTTAATTGAAATGTTCCGTTTGATTAGAAAATGATAGATCTCTACCGCTATAAGGGATGTCACGATCGCTCCAAATAAAGAAGCAGCACCAAGATCACCAATTGATATATAGCGTCCCGCATCAATCACACCTTTCACTGGCTGATCGATTTTTATCGGAACAACAGTAGAAATCAAAAACGCCAGCACTGATAAAAAACCAGCATTCAATTGACTTAAATTATAAGAAGCGGCAAGAGAGGCGCCAACACCGAATGAGGCATATAACGCCATTAATCCTACCGTAAATCGAAAGGGTACGTCTAAAATATCGCGAAAAGGAGCGATCCAATCATTGTATCCCTCTATAGGAAGGTTCAAAAAGATAACGAAAAATGAGCCTACAATTGTCAGGGGCAATGTCGAAAGGACACCATTACGTACGGCAAGCAGATGACGCTGTGCCGCAACTTTTTGGGTAACAGGCATCACTTTTCTTTCCATAAAGGCCATAAACCTATTCATGTGATTCATCTCCTATTCAAATCAGGATTATTTTTGGTATCTCCGTGTCACAACCATACTCCTGCTTTCTCATCTGGTAAAACCCTACGGATTTAATGACTTCCGTTTTATCCTAATTATTTTGACACAGCTCTTCAGCATGCTTTAATACTGCTTCACCATTACACATCCCATAATCAACCATATTAATTACCGCAACAGGTACATGATGCACTGAAGCAGCCTCTTGCATCGGAGTTAATAAATATTTAACTTGCGGACCTATTAGTAAAACATCCACATTAGAAAGTTCATTTTTTGCTGTTTCAACGTCAACTGCTTTTATACTATAGTCTTTTCCCTGTTTTTGGGCAGCCTCCTGCATTTTTTTGACAACCATACTCGTTGACATCCCTGCCGCACAACATAATAAAATGTTCATTCAAAATCCTCTCCTTGTCCTTTTTTATAAACTGTTAAAGTTTCTTGTACAAATGAATAAATTCTTCTGCCAATTCTTTTACCGTTATCGCATTCATCAGATGATCCTGTGCATGGACTAAGATCAAACTGATGTCCACATGGTTTTCCCCCGCTTCTTCCTGTAAGAGATTTGTTTGAATGTGATGGGCTGCTGATATTTCTTTTTGAGACAGCTTCAGGCTATTCTCTGCTTCAGCAAAATCACCTTTTCTGGCAAAACCTATAGCTTCTAAAGCCGCGCTTCGGGCATTCCCTCCACTTAAAATAATTTGAAATGCAACCGGCATTTGATCTTCCATAAGCATGTCCTCCTGTTGTGAATGTGAGTGAGTTTAATATTATGATAGATTGTAAACGCATTCACTTAAATATAAAAAACTTCCGTTAAGTAACGGAAGTTTCTAACTGAGAGGATAAAAGCGTTTCCTCAAACGTTTTAATTTTTGTAGTATTAATCAGTCTCTCTACCATCTGTAAATCGTTAATAATATCATATAAGGAATCATAAAGCCTTTGCAGATCCCGATTATTACCCCGTTTCACGCATAGCAGGCATATAAATTGCACTGACTGTTCCCCCCACATAATCGGTTTTTTCAAAGTGCAAAAGGCTAATATCGTTTTGTTGCTTAAGGGTTTAATTGGATGAGGGATAGCTACTAAATTGCCAAATGATGTGGCCGATGCTTTCTCTCTTTTGATTACGGCTTCGTTAAGATCTTCCTTTGTACCATCTAGATCAGAGACTTTTTGGCACAAAAACCTAATGACCTCTTCTCGCGACGCTATCTCTTGTTGAGGAAAAATCAAATCCCTGTCTATATATTTTTTAAGGTGCTCATTGACTTCGTAACCAAGTTTCTTTTGAATGGCTTTAATATCGCTATTGTTAAAAATTGAATGCACCTTAACGACGGGTACTGGTAACGGCATAGTAATATTGACTGTACTAATGACCAGATCAATTTTTTCCTGTAAAATTTTCTCTGCTTGCAATTGATAGAATCCGGTTATTCCAGCAATGATTATCTTATCTTTAAAGGATTCAAGTATTTTATTTTTTATTAATTGAGCACTTCCAAGACCGCTTGCGCAGACCAACAAACAGCGTTTTGGTTTCAACTTTGTTTTTAATCTATCGATTGCTGCACCAAAATGAATAGCAATATATCCAGTCTCATTTTCGCTAATAGGTTTTCCTATATATTGGTCTAAAATTTTTGATGCTTCCACAGCAATTTCTAATGCAAAAGGGTACCTGTTTTTTATATCCTCAAGCAAAGGGTTCCTGATGTTCAAGCCATATTTTATTCTATTGATTTGCGCTTTGATATGAAGCCCCAAGGCAAATAACAATTCTCTGTCATTTTTAAAATTATAGCCCATATTATTATCAACAGCCATTATGATCTCTTCCAAGATGTTATATGTTTGTTCCCCAATAATATCCTTTAAACTTTCCCCCTTTATAGCTGAAGTCACTTTCATTCCCAATAAGTGAATAGCCACGTATAATACTTCCTCTATTGGAAAAGTAAACTTCAGTATCTTTTCTAACCTTTCTAAAATATTATGAGCTATTTTAAATTCATAAGTGTCTTGTACGTCCTGTATGTTAGGACTTAAAGATTGGATATAATGCCTTCCTTTTATCCTTCTTATCGCAATAGCAATATGAATGACTAAATTATCAAATTCCAGATCTGATAAATAAACATTCGTATTTTTAATACACTCTAAAATCGTATCTTTTATAATGTATAAATCCTGTGCCAACAATTTTTTTTCTGCACCATTTTTGTTTTCAAACAAGGGAAAATTAATATCCCTATGAAGCAGGTGCTGGGAAATGCAGGAACGAATTGAAAACTCATTCCCTTTAATATGGATGCCATAATAAGGCCGCTTTTCTATACTTAGGTCATATTCTTTTAGTATAGTTGTTACATCTTTCATAAGTAAATTGATTGTAGCCTTGCTTAAATACAATTCTTCTGCAAGATCATTCAATTTTATAAATTCTCTGCTTGTTAAGAGCCTTTGCAATATAAATGTTAATCGCTCTTCTTGTGTTGTCATTACCTTGTCAGTGTGCAGTTGAAAAAATTTAATGCAAAATTGTTGAAAGTCCTTCTGGTTTTCTATTTTTAAGTTATAACCATTCCCACGTTTGGATTCTATTTTTGCTCCAATTGGTGTTATGTGCTCGTTCAACGCTTTAATATCATTTTGTATGGTTTTTGTTGAAACATTCAGCATCTTTGAAAGAAACGACCGGTTCAACCCCGATGGTGTCTTCAAAAATTCATTCAAGATATCTAATAAACGATGATGTATCATATAAACCCCTCCTTAAATCCCCTTTTATATTAGCACTTTATCCAATTGAAATTGTACTTACAAATAAAGCCAATCCCAAAAAAGATGGGATTGGCCTATTTTATTGATGCGTTTTATCTTCTCTCTCAACTGGCTCTTTTCCTCAGGAATTGATAAGCGATAACAAGGATGAGGAACCAAACTGGTGTAACGAAAAGCGCGACACGGGTGTCGGCGGCAAAACCTAAGATAACAATGACGACTGCGAAGAAGACAAGGACAATCCAGTTGATAGCAGGTGCTAACGGCATTCTGAATGGATTCTTTTTTGCCTCCTCAGGCATCGTTTTGCGGAACCTGATATGTGAATATAATATGACGCCCCAAACCCAGATAAAGCATATAGTCGCGATGCTTGTAACCAAAGTAAATACTTCGTCAGGTAAAAGGTAATTGAGCAATACACCAACAAGCAGGACAAGTGTTGAGAAAATAAGCGCCGGCGCCGGGACGTTGCGGCTGTTCAGCCTTTTCATCCGCTTAGGTGCCTTACCTTCGTTTGCAAGCGTGTATGTCATACGGCTTGTGCTGAAAATACCGCTGTTACAAGATGAAGCCGCCGCTGTTAAGACAACAAAATTAATGATGCCCGCAGCAACCGGAATACCAATTAACGCAAACACTTTGACAAACGGACTTTCAGCAGGGTTGATCCCGTTCCACGGATAAATGGACATAATGACAAGCAGTGCGCCAATATAAAAAACCAAAATACGGATGGGAATATTATTAATCGCTTTTGGAATCGTTTTATCGGGATCAACAGTCTCCCCCGCCGTAACTCCGACAAGTTCAATACCGACAAACGAAAAGACGGCCATTTGGAACGAGAGGAGGAAACCGGACATCCCATTTGGAAAAAAGCCTCCGTATGTCCAAAGGTTAGAAAAGGATGCTTCTGTGCCATTTCCTTTAAAACCCATGATGATTAGAACAATACCGATAATGATCAATGCGATTATTGTGATAATTTTAATGAGCGCAAACCAGAATTCAATTTCTCCAAATGCCTTAACTGTCGCCATATTAATGAGAAATAAAATAAGCACACAAGCAAGCGCTGGAATCCATTGCGGGACATCTGGCAGCCAGTACTTCACATAGACACCGACGGCTGTAATTTCAGCAATCCCTGTCGCAATCCAGCAAAACCAGTACGTCCAGCCTGTAATAAAACCAGCCCATGGGCCAATAAATGTCTCAGCGAATTCAGCAAATGATCCCGTTGATGATTTATACAGCAATAATTCCCCTAGCGCTCTCATCATGAAAAAGAGCGCGACCCCAATGATCAAGTACACAAGCATAATCGATGGTCCAGCCAGGTGAATTGATTTCCCCGCACCTAGAAATAGTCCAGTGCCAATCGCCCCGCCAATCGCAATCAATTGAATGTGGCGATTTTTCAGTCCTCTCTCGAGCGACTTCTCTTCCGTAGTTTCTCTCAATGCATCCATCTCCCTCTGTAACGAAAACGCTATCAATTCGTTTCATTCATCTATTCAGCCTTTAGTTATTAAAAGGCGTAAAGAATCACGAATATTTTAATTGTAATACAAGTTTCGACATTTTTGAACACCTTTTATGGGATTTTCCTCAAGTAAAGTGGCAATCACAAAAATACCATCCTTTTTCTATAAGAAAAAGGATGGCTAGTTTTTTGTCTATTTTTAAATCAATTTGTCATTTCTTTATGACCCTGATTATGATCCCCTTTTATTTTCTGCGAATGGATCATTCCTGCTAACAAGCCGATAATCGCGAGTCCGACACCCCAGAAAATTTCGTTAATAGACGTAACATGGTAGATAACCATTAGCTTTCCGCCGATCGCTCCAATAAAGCCTAATACACTGCTGTACAGGCCAGATCGTGGATTTAATCGGCTGAAAAGGAACCCGGCCACGATCGGAATGAATAAAGTTGAACCGATGATGCCCCATGCATATGAAGCAAAGGTGGCAATGGCTGGAAGCGGTTTGAAAGACATGATAAAGGCTACCACAATACACAGGATTCCGAAAATTAATGTGGCGATTCGGGACATGTTAAGCTCGCCTTTATCCGTTAATTCGCGATTGAAAAGATTTTTATGAATATCTCTTGCCCAATAGACACCGACAACGTTTAAGATCGAGTCAATGGTAGAAAGAATAGCCGCCATTAACGTGACCATGACCACGACACCGATTGCCGAAGGAAGCACATTTTTCGCTAAAAATGGGAAGGCATCATTTCCCAGATGGCCCGGTGCTAAATAGTGAGCGCCGATCCCAATAATAACGATGGATGAATAAATAAAGACCGCAAATAATGAACCGAAGCCAATCATTTTGCTCGCCACTTTTTTCGTTTTACTGGCGAAAATTCGATTTAGATAATATGGTTCGGAGGCTACCCCTAAGCCCCAAACTAGAATCCAAGCAAAAATTTGCATCCCTGATTTGGTATCGCCCTGAAATACTGTGTCAAACGGGTGTGAGAAAAAGACATGTGACGGTACCTTAATAAAAATCACAATAATTGTAAGCAGCATTCCTACTGTCATAATCACTGTTTGCAGTGTGTCGGTCCGGGCAACCGCTGTCAACCCTCCCATCACGGTATAAATGAGAAAGACAATGCCTATGACCATGATCGCCCATGACTTAGGTATGCCAACAATCGTTTCAACCACAACACCGGCTGCAAACAATTGTGTAATGAGCGTGACGGAATAAGCAATGATAATAGCTAAAGCGGAGAATGCCCGCAGTTTTCTAGATTTATAACGCTGAAATAGCATCTCTGGAACTGTTTGGGCGCCGGATTCATGGACTTTCTTCGCGAGCAATACGAGGCAAATCAAGCCGAATTCCACCCCTAAGCCTAAGAAAACAAGGTATGACCAGCCAAAATTCGAGGCATAGCCGACCCCGCCAATGATAGAGACTGCCGAAACAAAAGCGCCTCCAAAAGAACCCCATGCCAAGAAGACCCCAAGATTACGGCCGGCGACGGCATAATCCTCCGTGGCTTTTACACGGCGGTTAGCCCATACACCAACACCCATTATTATAAGGAATTCTAAGATTAAAATGCTCAAATATACATAGTTGATCTGCATGGCTATACCCTCCCTTTTTCAAACATCACGATTTATCTCTTCTAACCAACACACTATTAAGAATCAGCGGAATGAAACCAACAGCAACAAATAGAATCGCAACACCAACTGCTGAAGTCAATGATCTTTCCTCCCTTCAAAAATGGGCTTATTCGATGGCTTCCGGTAATTTTTCTACTGTATAACGATGTTTAATGGTTCTTTCTAACACAGGATCTTTTAGCAAAAACTCATAATTTGTTGCAAAAGCGACTTCACTATTAACAATTTTCACAGTCCCGGAGAAAAAGAGATGGCCGTCTTGATCCACCTTCTTCTCATCGAAAGTGTTTCGCCATTCTTCCGGTGCCATAAGATCCGCAAATGTGCCTTGTTGGTATAATTCTTTCTTTCCATCGACTTCCACCCAGCACTCCAATTCCAAATCGTTCCAATGATCTTTGACATCTTCAAAACGCCATACATCACCCGCGATTACATTAGGCGAGGCTTGTTTTGCCATTGGCACATTAAAGGTTTCCAGCCTTCTGTCTGTATGGTCGCTGCCTATTGTGACATATAGACCGCCGCCCCACCACACAAGGACATATTCGACTTCGGCGCTTGTTTCATCGTGCTGAACCTGAATGCCATCCGATTGAAGCGCTAGATAGTTTGATACAGGGTAAAGTGTTGGTGTAATATCCGGTGCCGGAACACCCAGCTCCGCCAGTTCATCAATATGTTTTTTGACACTTTCCTGGTCACTGCCGGCATAACCCGCATTGAACACTTTTTTGATATCGACTGCTATTGTTTCATCTGTTCCTTGTACGTAGAATGATAGTTTGTGTGTCATGTCGACCTCCAATAATATTGTTTAATAGAAATCTGGTTTTCTGCTGGAAAAGACCGGGACTTGTTTTCGCATTTTGTCTACTAAATCAATGGAAAGCTCTGTCACAAGCGTTTCTTCCTGTGTTTGACTTCCTAAGATGAGCGTTTTGCCCCCTGGGTCAACAACCATTGATGACCCTCCAAAACTATCATCATTGTAGCTGCCGATCCGGTTGCTTGATACAACAAACATTTGATTTTCAATCGCGCGGGCAACCTGCAATGCTTTCCAATGATCGATCCTTGGCGTCGGCCATTCCGCGACAATGTGCAGCACTTGAACACCTTCAAGTGCGAGCTGTCTTGCCAGCTCAGGGAAGCGCAAATCGTAACAAATAATAAGACCCATTTTCACGCCATCTAAAGTAAAGGTTTTCACCTTTTCTTTGCCGCCTGTTAGATAAGCGGGTTCATCCAGCATAGGGACGAGATGGATTTTGTCATATTGATGGATTAGTTCCCCGGCCCGGTTAATGACGATTGCTGTATTGTAAATGCCATCAGCCTTCTTATTTGCTACTGAGCCGCCAATGATATTCACATTATACTTTTGAGCGAGTTCTTTAAGGAACGATATCGTCGGCTCACCCGCGATATCAGCATTAGTCTCTAATTCCGGCAAGGTATAAGCCGTCGTCCACATTTCCGGCAAAACGACGACATCAGGCTGTTCACGGTTTGCAACATCATCCAGCCACGTCGCCACCTTTTTCCTATTTTCCTCCGGCCTGCCTGCAATAATGTCCATTTGATAAATCGCATATTTCATATCCAGCATCCTCCTACTCTCCTTTATGATTGATAGTCCATAATGATTTTTCGGTTTCATCCAAGTGACGAATCAACTTTTCTTTTGCCAAAGCGGCATCACGCTTTTCGATGGCCTCAACAATGTCCCGATGTTCAATAATGACCTCTTCCATTCTTCCTCCTTTCAATAAGGCTTTATGTCCAATTAATCTAGTTAGATTATGAAGCCTGACGAATATTTCCTCGATCAGCTCATAATTCGTAAAACTAAAAATTCGGTTATGAAACTTTTGGTCTAAATGAATGAATGTTATTTTATCTTTGTCTATAAGCGCCTGTTTTTGCAGCTTTATTAATTCATTTAGCTCATCCACCTGCTCATCCGCAACCGCTTTCATAAATTTGTTTAAAACTTCGGTTTCAATCGCTTTTCTTAACAAAAAGACTTGCTCAATTTCGATTTTGGTGAAGTCCTTTATTTTCATACCCTTTCTCGGCACAGCGACCAAAAGGTTATCATGAATCAAATCTTTGACCGCTTCCCTGACAGGGGTTCTGGAAATATCAAGAACAGTAGCCAGCTCAACTTCTGTGTAATATCTCCCAGAAGTTAATCTTCCAGTTAAGATCGCTTCTTTTAACTGTTTGTAAGCTGCTTGATAAGTGGTTTCCTTTTTTATCGCACCTAAATTAATCGTGTCCATGAAAAACCCCTCTATCATATTTAATGTTTAGTGTATACATAACACATTATACTAAGGTGGCCCAATTGTCAAATAAGTAAGACGAATGATTGACAAAGAAAAAGCCTGACATAAGTCAGGCAAATATTATGTGTATGACAAGACATAACAATATAAAGTAGCATCGGACGGATGCCTCACAAGGTCAATAGCTGTCCACCCATTTTTAAAGTAGTGGGAAAAGACTTGGCGGGTATTTTTTCGCCATTCCAATGCAAGATCCAAACGACCCTTCTTTAATTTCTGAAAGTTGCTTGGAACAGGTACAAGGAGCGATCCCGTTTCCCGGGACTTTGTTAAATCAATGTCGATAGGCTCAGGATACCCGTCGATATGAGCAGTTTTAATTACCGAAAAGTCCTCGTTTATTCGGTGCTCATCATTATTTTTCCTTGTTTTCCGGTCATCCCTCGTCCGCCACTCCACTAAAAATCGGTCCGACGGCATGCCTTGATTTAAACCATCGTCCATTTCACCGTAACAGTTTTCAATATACGTCGAACATACAGCACCTAGTTTGTGTAAATTTAAATGTCCGTTCACCGTTTCCAGCGGATCATATGTCCAAACAATGAGATCATAGCCTTTTTTTATCGCTTCCTCTTTTTGCCGTCGTTTTAGCTTCTCACCTATTCCCAATTTTCGAAACTCGGGGTGAATGCCCAAAATGGGCGAGCATAAGTAGACATTATTCCCGTCAAACCCTGGGAAACTATATTGAAAACCTATGAGTTGTTTATCCTCTGCAAAGGCGCCAATAACCAAGCCGCCATTTTTAACGGCAGTCAGCGTTTGATGGCTTGGCGTTGATTCTGAACGACTCCAAATGATAGATTCCAACTCCCTTACTTTATCAAGCTCTTCGACAGAATCAAGACAACGAGTAATGATTGTATCTTTGTGGCTCATTTACAATACCTCCCTTTAATGATCTTCTTGTTCAAACGTACAATCTTCCAATCGGACGACTCTAGTTTTCTTAATGATTTTATACCCGAACCACAATAGGAGAAAAAGCGGCAGCCCAATATATGAAGCAATGATGTTACCCCAATCAATCTCATTGCCTAAGAACGCCTGATAGTTTTGTCCTAATATAGCAACCATGCACAAGACAAAGGCGAGAATCGGCCCAAGGGGAAACCATTTTGCTTTATAAGGCAATTCTTTAAGATCCTTGCCTTGTGCCACATAAGCTCTGCGGAAGCGGTAGTGACTAACAGCAATACCAAGCCAAGCGATAAATCCTGTCAAACTGCAAGCATTCAATAACCAGAAATAAACGGTCCCATCTCCAAAAATGGAAGTCAAGAAGGCGAGCATGCCGACGATGGTTGTAACATAAAGGGCGTTTATCGGTACTCCTCTAGAATTCACTTTTCTTAAAAAACGAGGTGCCGTGCCTTCCTTTGCCATCGTCCATAATAGCCGTGAACAAGCGTAAATTGACGAATTGGCGGTAGAGAGAACTGCAGTAAGTACAACGGCATTCATGACAGATGCAGCAAAAGCGAGTCCCGCCCTTTTAAATACAAGCGTAAACGGACTTACCGACACGCTATCGGCATTTAAGAGTCTTGGATCATCATAAGGAATAAGAAAACTAATAACAATGATTGACAGTATGAAGAATAACAAGATTCTCCAAAAAATTTGTTTCACTGCTTTAGGCACATTCTTGGCAGGATTTTCACTTTCACCTGCTGAAATGCCGACTATTTCGGTCCCTTGAAAAGAAAATCCAACAATCATAAATACCCCTATGATTGCCATAAACCCGCCTTTAAAAGGCGCTTCACCCATCGTAAAATTCTTAAATCCGACAGCTTCTCCTCCCATAATTCCTAAAATCATCAGGAACCCAGTGACTAAGAATATAATAATTGTTGCAACTTTTATAATAGAAAACCAGTATTCCGCCTCACCATAACCCCTAACGGATAAAATATTTAATAAAAAGAGCAGAACGAGAAATAGTGAACTCCAAAAAATAGAGGGGACAGAAGGAAGCCAAAATTTCATGATTAATCCTGCAGCTGATAATTCGAGGGCGACGATCATCGCCGAGTAATACCAATAATTCCAGCCCTGAGAAAAACCGAACGCCTTGTCAACAAACTTAGTGCCGTAAGTGCTAAAGGAGCCGGCAACAGGGATGACCGATGCCATCTCTCCCAGACTCGTCATGAGAAAGTAAACCATGATGCCGCTAATGATATAGGCAACTAATGCCCCTCCTGGGCCAGCATCACTAATCGTAGCACCGCTTGCCAAAAATAATCCTGTTCCAATTGTGCCGCCAATGGCGATCATTGTAAGATGCCGCGCCTTAAGCCTTCGCTTCAATTGATTCCGAGACACATTCGAATCCGTTTTGGTTTGTAATGGTGTATTGCTCATAAAACACCTCTTCTCCAAAATTTTTGGTGCACATTGAAGCTTGTTACTGCCCTTATAGCCAACACATGATTGCTACACGTATGTGTTAAAAGTTTCAATCACCGCACGGGTCAAGATTTCAACGCCATCAAGCAACGCGTCCCGATTGAAGCTCATTTGCGGATGGTGCAAACCCGGCTGCAGGTCACAGCCTAATCCCAGCATCGTCGCTTTAACATCTGGTCTTTCCTTTGTGTAAAAATGAAAATCTTCAGCTCCAGGCGTCACAATCGGGGCGGTGAGCTGTCCTTCCCCCAATGCTTTCGTAACCGCATTAGCCATCATCTGCCGGGCTTCGGCATTTACAACAGCGGCATACACCCTTTCCTGATGTTCAAAACTGATATCGACCCCATATAGAGCTGCGACTTGGTTTAATATCGCCTCCACTTTCATTATCAACTTGTCCATCGCTTCATTCGTTTGGGCACGTAAATCTAAGTGAAATTGGCCTGAACCAGGTATAATGTTTTTCGTTTTACCTCCTGCATTGATCTGAGTCATTTTCACAGAGTAAGGGATAAGCGGATCCAACCGTATGCCTTTTATTAGGTCAAGGATTATAGCCATGACTTCAATGGCATTGGGTCCTAAATGAGGGCGCGCGCCATGGACATCGAATCCTTTAATTCTTCCCGATATCGTCTCTGCTGCCCCATGGATAATGGCGGGTGATGCATGCCCAGCGGAAAGTTCTTGGATCGGACGCAAATGGACGCCATAAAGGAAATCAACGTCATCAATGATGCCTTTTTCAATCATTTTTAAGGCCCCTTCACCAACCTCTTCCGCCGGTTGAAAAATGAATTTGAGCCGTCCGGGTAATTGGATACCCTCCTCCTTTAATAGAAGGAGGACACCTAATATCATTGTCATATGGGCATCGTGACCGCAGGAATGGTTGGCCTGAAATGCATCATTGACTTCTTGCCAAAGCGCATCCATATCAGCGCGAACACCAATTGCGGGAGAATCGGCATCCCCATTACCCCATTCCCCAACGACCCCTGTACAATCTTGGAAAGTGGTGACCCGGCACCCGTTTTTCCGTAAAACGTCCGCAATGTAATCAGTCGTATGCTTCTCTTTCCAACTCACTTCAGGATATTGATGCAAGTAATCAAATTGTTCATAAATAAGCGGCTTTAACTTTTCCAATGTTTTTTTCATAAAAAAGATTCCTTCGTATTCAAGTGAACGACATCTTTTTTGACAGTTAATGCTTTCAGCGTATCCTCTCTCACGTTAATACCCAACCCAGACTTTTCGTTCAAACGGACGAAAGGAATATCAAAGCTCAAGTCTCCTATGTCTTCGCTGAATAAAAGCGGCCCCGTTAATTCTGTGCTCGTTATATTTTTTCTTGCAATTGCTGTATGATAACCTGCTGCTGAACCGATGGATGATTCGACCATCGATCCGATTTGGCACGTGATCCCCGCGTATTCCGCTGTTTTTGCCAAATGAACGGCGGGATAGATTCCCCCGCATTTCATTAATTTAATGTTGATTTTATCAGCGGCATTCTTCTTAATGATTTCAGTTAGGTGAAGCCCGTGATGAATCGTTTCATCAGCCATGATCGGAATGATCGATTTCTTTTTCAGTTCGGCGAGACCGTCGATATCACCCATTTTGATCGGTTGTTCTATCCACGAAATGTGAAGAGAACCCAGCTGTTGGATCGCTTGGATAGCAGTAGAATAGTTCTCCCATCCCTGGTTGACATCGACCCGAATCGGCATGTTATCCCCTACTGCCTGCCGAACACTTTTTATCCGCTCAATATCTTTTAATAGGTTCGAACCTACCTTTAATTTCAAAGATTGATAGCCGACAGCTGCCGCCTGTCTCGCTTTCTCCGCCATTATTTCCGGCTCTTCAATACTTAACACTTTTGCATAAGTAAGTTCTTCATGAAACTTGCCGCCGATTAAATTGTACACGGGTTGATTTCCGTATTTCCCCATCAAATCGTAGCATGCGATGTCTACTGCGGCTTTGGCGGCAGGATTGGCGATGATGCGGTCGTCCATTACCTGATGGATTTTTTCAATTGCAAATGGATTCTCCCCCATAACGGCAGGGAGCAATTGATGTTTTAACACCTCAAAGGTGCTATAGAACGTTTCCCCTGTGACATGTTCATCCGGAACACCCTCACCGTATCCGACCAAGCCATCATCCGTCTCCAGTCTCACTATGAGCGAAGGCATATAATCATAAGTCCCGTACGAAATAATAAAAGGTGATTTCAAGCGCAAATGAATGCCAATAATTTCTGCTTTTGTAATTATCAAAAGGACCCCTCCTTAAATTGATGTAAAACTGATAACGACGTTAAAGTTATTATGTCGTTACACTGTCGTTAATTGGTTGATTTTATAATAGACTGCAAATTCATAAAAGTCAAGATGGGAAACTAAAAAGAAATATATTTTTTAAGTTTCCCAGTCGCGGTATAAAGGGCTCGCGGCCGCCCTTGATCATAAGGCTGTTCTTCACCCGCGATGTTCAGAAAGTCTTGTTCAAGAAACCTTTTGATCAGCCGCTCCGCTGAACGCCTGCTTATTTCAAAGTAATCAGCCAACTCTTGAGCAGAAAATGACCTGAATTGATTGGTTCCGATAAAATCAATAAAACGGTTCAATTTTTTTGTATTCATTTTAAGCTGCTCTGCTAACATTTGAATCTCTTGATCTTCGTTTTTTAATGCATATTGTTTTTCATTTTCGAATAGCGGTCCGATTAGCTTTTTGTTCTCATCCAAAAGAAAAATCGTTGTTTTTTTCGTTGAAAACTTTTCCGTAAAATATAATGCTTGAGTGGCATGGTTTTCCGCACTATTCATCGTCAGCCCGAACCCGATGCCAATTTGCAAAGGGAATTTAACTTTTTCCTCTAGTTCTTGGATGAGTTGTAAATTCCGGTCTTTTTGCGCCGATTCTAATGACCCGCGATTCGTATAAATCAGGAACGGCTGGTAATGATCCATCGACACCCTTGCGTTCAATCGTTTGCCAATTTCGTGTAATTGCTGCAACAATTGCAGGCGAAAAACTTGGCTATCCTGCGAGGAAGGGTAATCCGATATTTTAATCGATATGACTGCGATTTGTGATGCTTTCGCTTTATTTAACTTTGCCAACGTAACGGCTTTTTCCAAACCGTCCTTTAACGATTGTTCCGGTTGAATCATATAAGTTGATGGGACAGCTAATTTTTGCAATTCCTCATAAACGGCATGAATGCTTGTTAAAGCATAAGCTGTCTTCTTCTCCCTATACAGCTCAGTGTGAAAGCGAACAAACCGGGCAATATCCAAATGTGTTATGTCTTCCTCCATCTTATAAATCCAGGGATAGTCTGTTACATGGACAGGCCGATCGTTAATCTGCGCCTCGGATAACACGTGATCCAAAAGAACGTGATTTGGTAAATCAATCGACACCGCTGCTAACGGCAATTTTTCACGGTAGGAAATGGAGAAAAGCGACAATGAAACCATAAGTTCACTGAAAGGTATAAAAGCCGCCTTCAGTTTGTATTCCGTTCTTTTTTGTTGTCCGTAATAAAAGGGAATAGCTCCGGAAAAAAGTAAAAAATCCACCTCTCCCCCGGCTTTTTCAATCAAGTGATCAATTTTCCTTGGGGATTCATACATATAGGAGACAAATGTCACTTCAGGAAATAAAGCATAATGTATCGAAACCGCGTCAATAAACAGCTTCGAACCTAATACACCAATACGAATCAACTTCAACACCTCACAATAACGAACTTCCGGGCGATTCAAAACAAACAAGCCTATAGAGCTTTAAGCATTCGGCAATTCAGGAAGGCTGTTAATAATATCTTTCATTGTAAAAGCAACACAAGGTAACCGCTCTGAATGGATCACTTTGTCCCCGTCATACACTTCTTCAAGCTCATAACTGTCGCTATTTAAAATGTACTGTTCCAAAATTCGATTAATAGGATCAACAATCCAATACTCTGGTATACCGTATCGCGCATAGCTTTTGACTTTGCTTCCTCTGTCCCGTTTGACGGAGGATGTGGATAAAACTTCCACAACTAAGTCCGGGGGGCCTTCAATGCCGCGATGTGTGATGAATTCCGCGCGTCTCTTATGAATCATAACAATATCAGGCTGCCTAATGTCAGTATCTGATAAAATAACATCAATCGGGGCGTAAAGCAAAATATAGTCTGATCCGCATACCGAATCCAAAGTGCTGCCAATTTCTTTGGCGATCAACTGATGTTTGGGACTTGGAGCAGGCGCCATTAATTCTAATCTGCCATTCACCAGTTCATACCTTTGGCCGTCGTCAGGCACCGCGGCGTAATCATCATATGTTAAAGGCTGTTCCCGCACACCTTGTGATGGCTTTTGCTTTTTGGAATTCATAACCGCCCTCCTTGCCATTTTATATTATCAGTATTATATCAAAGTTTTCACGCCTTTCACAAAACACCTTGACATTTAAAACAAACAAATGTAGGGTAATAATTAATAAATTAATAGATTTCTTATTTTCTTATCAAGAGAGGCGGAGGGACTGGCCCTTTGAAGCCTCAGCAACAGACTGTAAGGTACTGTGCTAATTCCAGAGGCGTTACGCTTGGAGATAAGAAGAGCCATGACCGAATGCGCCATACCCTCTTCTTATTTTAAGAAGGGGGTTTTTAGTCGACATTTACTATTTTACTAAAACGATTTAGCAAATAATTACCTAAAAGAGAGAGGGATACAACCATGTCTATTACATTAACAAAAGCGCCATTTAAAGCCGATCAGGTGGGAAGCCTATTGCGTCCAGAAAATTTGCATCAAGCGAGACTTGAGTTCAAGGAAGGGAAACTGACAGCCGCGCAGTTGCGAGAAGTTGAAACCAAGGAAATCAAACGCATAGTTGACAAACAAATCGAGATCGGATTATCCGCGGTCACGGACGGTGAATTCAGACGGACGTGGTGGCACTTTGACTTTTTAGAGCATTTGAACGGTGTCGAGGGTTATGTTTCTAAAGAAGGACGCCCATTTAAAGGTGTAGCCACTGAGAAGTTTAACGTTCGGAACATTGGAAAAATATCATTTAACCCCGATCATCCATTCATTAAGGATTTTATTGAATTTAATGACATTGTTGCCGGGCGGGCTGTTGCGAAACAAACAATCCCGAGCCCAAATCAACTGTTTCCTATTGGTATTCGCAACAAAGATATTTATCCAGACATTGAAGACTACGCTAATGACATTATTAAAGCGTACCAAGACGCATTGAAGGCATTCTACCAAGCCGGCGTCCGCTATTTGCAATTTGACGATGTCTATATTGCCAGCCTCACATCAACCGAGCAGCCGTATAGTGACGACGATTTTTCTAGACAGGAATTGATTGATTTAGCCTTGCGTGTCGTGAATGGTGTATTAGAAGGGAAACCCGAGGACTTAGTCGTGACAACCCATCTATGCCGGGGAAACTATCAATCAAAATGGGCTTTCCAAGGCGGTTATTCCCATATTGGACCTAGCTTTTTCGCAAAGGAAAAAGTCGATGGCTTCTTCCTTGAATATGATGATGAGCGTTCAGGAAATTTCGAGCCATTAAAATATATTCCGGAAGGCGGCCCGCAAGTCATTCTAGGTGTCGTCACATCCAAAAATGGCGAATTGGAAGACAAGGAAGTCATTAAAGCGCGGATTAAAGAAGCTGCGGGCTATGTGCCGCTCGATCAATTGTGCTTAAGTACCCAATGCGGCTTCTCTTCTACACATCACGGCAATGATTTGACGGAAGAACAACAATGGAACAAATTGAAATTTATTATTGATATTGCAAAAGAAGTTTGGGGATAAATGAAATGATGGGGCAGCCGCTGCAGGCTGCCCTTTTATAAATGTTGATTATTTGGGATGCCAAAAAATGTATCAAGGACACATTTTCTTAAATCATACGAAATGATATTTTAGTGTCATTTAAAGAAAACTCGCCGATTGGCGAAGACAGAGGCGTAGTTGCGACGCACAGGACGTGCTAGTACTGGCGTTGTAACAGGATGTTACGTCTTTAGCCAGTGCACTTATGTGCGTCAGAAAGTTATACTTTCTGATTAACTTAAAAAAACCGCAGCAAGGATTGAGACCAATGGATCAAACGAAAAAATTTGAATTTGATAAGGATTCCTACCACGCTCTTGTTAAAGAAATCATTTCCGATGTGTATGATGCATTACAAGAAAAGGGATACAATCCTATCAATCAAATGACGGGTTACCTTCTTTCAGGTGATCCTGCTTATATTCCCCGTCATAAAAATGCAAGAAATCTTATTCAAAAAATCGAACGCAATGAGTTGATTGAGGAATGTCTTAGAACATTTATAGAAAATACCAAATGAAATCGGCGCTTCTTTAAAATATTCCTATATAATTAGTAACAGGACTAAAAGAAAGCGCGGAGAAAGAATGAATCGTCTACAAGGAAAGGTTGTCGTCATCTAGAAAATTGATAACTTGCCCTTTCCTATGTGGGTCACCCCACTTTTCCACATTACAGCACTTTTCCCCCACACTCTCACCAGCGTATCCGCCGTCACCATCTTTAACCCTCTCCCGCCAAGAATCTCACACTTTGATCAAATAATTCTTCAATCCAGCACAGCTTCGAGAAAACATGATCAGCGCCTTCGATCAAATGAATTTTTGCTTCATTCTTCACATATACATCAATATATTTTTGGCCATATTCGAGAGGGACAGTTTGATCCTTTGTCCCATGTATAATCATTACTGGGTTGGCATAGGCTGTAATCCCATCATATAAATCACGGGCATTCAGATCGTCATAAAAGCCGCGGCCCAGTTCAAGCCCTCCCAAATCAATATTTCCGTTCGGCATCTCTAAGTTATTTTCAAAATAAAGCTTTGCCAATTGATTCATTCTCCCGGCGGGCGCCCATAAGCATAGTTTATGTATGTCATCAGGAAACTCTTTCGCCACTTGGGTCGCTACCGCCCCGCCCATGCTGAAGCCCGTCAACATGATTTTTGAAGGATCTGCCCAGTCTAGCTTTTTTACCATCTGCAGGATTTCCTTGCCTTCATGAACCTCCCTGCTAAAAGTCAAATCCGCAAATGACCCCTCGCTTTCACCAGAACCGGAAAAATCGAAGCGCACACATCCCATCCCATGCTTTTCAAGTTCCCGGGCGAAACGGACAAACAAAAAGTGGCTTTCCGTTTTCGACCCCGTAAAGCCATGAAAAAGAATAACAACGGGATGCTTTTGAAATTGACTCTCTTCAGGTTGGTGGGCGGTCCCGCGTAATGTTAAGCCATCGAATTCAAGTGATATCGGGTATTCCATAACTTTATCATCCTTTCTAAAACGCACATCATATTATCTATTCTGTTTTCAATCAAAAAACCCTTCCCTCATTGGAAAGAGTCTAAAATCAATATCCTAATCCGGTCAAGCATTTTTCACGTCTTGCAGAAATTGCTTTGTTCTTTCCTCTTTTGGATGATTAAAAACGGCATCTGTTGTGCCTTGTTCCACAATGACACCGCGATCCATGAATATCACTCGGTCCGCCACATCCCGAGCAAATCCCATCTCATGTGTCACAACGACCATTGTCATGCCTTCCTTAGCCAAATCCTTCATGACAAGGAGAACTTCCCTCACAAGTTCGGGATCCAGTGCTGATGTCGGCTCATCATAAAGCATCACCATGGGTTCCATTGAAAGGGCTCTGGCAATCGCGACTCGCTGCTGCTGGCCGCCTGAAAGCTGTGCAGGGTAATGATGACATTTGTCAGCCAAACCAACTTTCTCAAGAAGATTTTCCGCTAAACGCCTTGCTTTTTCACGTGACATTTTTTTTATAACAACAGGGCCTTCCATCACATTTTCAACCGCCGTTTTATGAGGAAATAAATTAAACTGCTGGAAGACAAACCCGGTGTTTTGCCGGAGCTTTCTAATCGTTGCTTTTCGCTCTCGTTCATTTTCTCCGCCTGCTTCTACCTTATAATCCCCCACTGTAACAATCCCATCATTCGGGGCCTCGAGCGACGTGATACAACGCAGCAACGTCGATTTCCCCGAGCCGCTCGGCCCCATTACGACGACGACTTCACTCTTATCTACTGCAAGATTAATCCCTTTCAACACATGATTGTCAGCAAAGCTCTTTGTGATATTCTCTAAATTTATGACCTTCATATTCTCTTCCCCCAATTATTGCATAATGTGCCTTGATGATCGTTTCTCAAGCCAGTCCAGCAATAAAGTAAAACCGGTGATCACCACCCAATAAATAGCTGCAGCGACCAAATATATTGTTAACGGTTCAAATGTTTTAGCAATGATTAGTGAAGACATTTGCAATAGTTCTGTCACTGTAATAACCGATACAAGAGATGTATCCTTAATTAAGGTAATATAAGTATTAGACATCGTCGGGATCGCGATTCGAATGCTTTGCGGCAGGATGATTCGCCGCAATGCTTGACCATATGTCATGCCAAGCGATTCGGCCGCTTCCAATTGGCCTTTGTCAACCGATAATATAGCCGCCCGGAAAGATTCTGAAAGGTAGGCTCCGGCATTTAAGCTCAAAGCAATAATGCCGGAGGGGATCGGGCTGATCTCAATGTTTATTTGGGGCAGCCCATAATAAATCACAAAGATTTGCACTAATAAAGGCGTTCCGCGAAAAATAGAAATATAGACTGACGCTATTCCTTTTAGCAATTTATTTTTTGAAATGCGGGCCAGCGCGGTAAAAAAGCCGATAATAAGTGCGATTACAACAGAAATGACGGCGAGTAGAATCGTCATTAAAGTGGCGTTCAGCAGTGCAGGCAACGATTCTGTTATTAAGGAGAATGTCATAGCGCCGCGCCCCTGTTTGATTCAAAGGTAATATCGATGCCCCGCGCACGCAATGCACTGAGAAACGGCTTGAAGTGATCACCAATAATAATCTTTTCAATCGGAATGACACCGCGTTCTGTAACCTTTCCTGCCGCAATCCACTGGGCCATCACCATCGCCGGCATCGCTGTTGTTTTGGCCATTGATGTAATCCCCCGTTCATGATCAAAGAAATCAACCATTTCCCACTTGAACCATGTCTGCTCCCCATTTTTTTTACCTTTGGTTACCACACGCAAGACAGTAATATCTTCGCCTGACTGCCCTTTCATTTGCGGTTCTAATACTGCTGTCGAAAATTTCCTTGGACTTATCGATATCCCGTCTACGTCAATTGGCGTGTCATCTAGGAAACCCAATTCAGCCAACACCCCCATCTTCTCCCAATGCCCCTTATACCTGACCGTTTTTTCGTACAGTCTGTTTACCTTATCCTTAAGCGTATAAGCAGCACTATGCGCATCCGTTATGACAGCCTCACAATCTCCCACAGGGTCAGGGAAACGGACGCTTTCTAATCCGGATAATGCAGGAAGTGTCACAAGCTCACCTTTCTCAACGGCTAAAGCCGGTCTGCTGTATAACCCCATCACACTTTCTAACCGAAAAACAACCTGATACCATAGCGGAGGTAACGGGTTTCTCGGAATCCCTCCGCATATCATCACCGCCTCGTCAGCCTCATCCAATAGGTCAATGCCTTGAGCGGCCAAAAAGTTAGTGATCCCCGGTGCCACCCCGCTACCGGGAACAATGACAACCCCTGCTTCTTTCGCCGCTTCATCCAACGCCATCTTAGTGTGATAATCGGAACCTACCAAATCAACTAAATGGCATTTCGCGGAGACCGCCGCTTTAATGGTCATTAAGCTTAATGAGTGCGGCAAACAGGCAACAGCAACATCAGCCTCTTTCAATATTTCTGAAATAGCTTCTACATTTTCAAGAGCCGCAACGCGTCCTTTAACTTTGGCATTGTCAGCAGCTTCAACGCAATGTTTAACACTGTTCTGAACAGCATCAACGGCCGTTACCTTACTAATATTCGCACATGATGCAAGCTCACGAACAACTGTCGTTCCGATCATTCCTGTACCCAATACAACGGCATCCATAGTGTTACCCTCCCTATATTTTTCGTTAAGACATCAGCGGCTAGGCTATTTGCTTAATGGTTCAGTGCCAAACCATTTTTTATAGATCTTGTTATATGTGCCATCCCTTTTCATATCAGACAGTGCTTTATTTAACGCCTTTACAAATTTGGGATGCCCTTTTTTGACAGCCATTCCGATCGTATCTTTATTCACAACATCACTGCTGATTTTAATAGGCAGGTGCTTTTTTTGAATGTTATAGCTCATCAGCAATTTGTCATTGATGATCACGTCTAATCGGCCATTCATAAGATCTTGAATGTAATCATTCACCGTTTTATAGGTATGAACATCCGCTCCGTCTACACTTCTTGCCACTTTTTCAAAAGTGGTCCCCGCACCGACCCCGACCTTTTTCCCTTTAATATCCTCTAGTTTGGTCAGACCACTTGTATCCTTTCTTGTAACCAAAACAGACCCGGTCACAACGTAAGGATCAGTGAAATCAACACTTTTCTTTCGCTCATCCGTAATGGTCATTTGCGCAATGATAATATCGAACTTATTTGCCTTCAGTCCGCCGATCAAGCCATCCCATTTCGTTGCAACAAACTTCGTCTTAACGCCTAACCGGCGTGCAATTTCGTTTGAGATATCAACATCAAATCCGTCATATTTCTTTTTATCATTCAAAAAATTAAACGGAGGATATGTCCCTTCGAACCCGACACGCAAGACACCTGAATCCTTCACCTGGCTCAAACCGCTTTTTTCGCTTTTATCCCCTGATTCTGTGTTCTTGCTTCCGCAAGCCGTCACCCCAACGAGAAGCAAAAGTGCTGCAAAGAGTAACACAACGACCCGTTTCATCCATAAACACCCCCATGATCTTTTTTTCTGCCTTGAAGATTGTAGAACAATTTTGTAGTACAATTCTATGAATGACATGCAATTTTATTCATAATTTTATAAACAATAAGTAAATAACATATATAACCACTTTTTTAAGGGAGGCGGTCACCTTGTCATCACAAAAACAAAAATCTCTTAAGCAAAGAGTCTACGAAAATGTAAAAAAGGCGATCCTTAATCGCCGGATTGCCCCTGGAAATCAACTTATTGAAGAAGTTATTGCCAAGCAATTAAAGATTAGCCGCACTCCTATTCGTCAAGCCTATCAGCAGTTAGCATTAGATGGCCTGGTTGAAATGATTCCAAATCGCGGAACGTTCGTTGTGAATCCTTCGATAGATGAAATAAAACAGGCTTATGATGCTAGGGGGTTTTTGGAGAGTAAAGCTGCAAGTCTGGCAATAGCCCATATAACTGGGAGTGACATTGATGAATTTGAAGGGATGATTGAGAAAGAAAAAAAGGCTTTAGCTGATCAGGATATCGAAGGCTATCTGTCAGCAAATAAAGCCTTTCACCTCTGTATTGCCAATAAGTCACAAAATCAGTTCCTTATTCAATTTATAGAAAAACTGATAAATACAACGAATATCTATATTATTTTCTATGACAGGCTTTTCGGAAATTGGGATCGGCCGGCGTCCAGCCCCGGAGAACACCAAAAAATTCTGGATCTAATCAAACAAAAAGAGATCGGCAAGCTTGAGAATGTTCTAATCCGGCATAATCAAACGACTTATGGAAAACTGAACATGCCTGAATATGAGTTTGGGGTTAAAGAGGAATGATGATAAGAGATGATCGTATGGAGCAAAAGAATTGAGCATGTTTTAAAAAAATGGATTAAAACATGCTCATATTTTTATTTATCGGGAAAAGCGGGGTAATTAGTTCATCTTACTTGACGGACAAAGCACTTCGACAGTAAATCCTCCAGGGGCCTTGACATAGAAAGTATAGCCATGGGCATGAACTGGCGGGTTAACATCCAATCCATCCTCTTTCATCTGTTGATTGATCTTATCCACCTGCTCTTGATTTTCCTGAGGGAAGCCAACATGGAACGTTTTCGGGTAGCTAACTTCGCGCCCTTTCATTAATGTCAAAATAAAATCATCTTCATCATTCATTACCGCAAAGCCGTCTCCCCGGTTGCCCCGGCATTTTAGACCAAAATAGGTTTCTAAAAACTTCTGAGCCGCCGGGACATCCGTCACAGTTAAATTAAGGTGTTGAACTTTCATTCTTTCACCCTTCCTTCAATTAAGGTACTTTCACCCATTAGATTACATTAACGCTAGCACCACTGACAAGGATTTGTGCTTTGAATAAATCATTATTTTAATTTAGCTTATTAATGGGCCCCTAAGACCGCAGTCTGGTCATTGCTAAATCTCCATTTCCAACAATGCACTGCTTAAACTTTTTCCATGGGTGTCCATAGCCAATGAGGTGGTGACACCTCCCAAAAGGCTTTTGTAGCAAACGAAGTTGAGCGCCTTTATGTTTGCCAGTTCATAACGGATAACCCTCCCTTGAATAATATCCCGCATGTGTTCTTTTACTGATTCCGCCGTGACCTTTTGGCAAAGCATCTCATAATCTTCTTCATTATAGGGAATGAGAGAAAGATTCAATATATCACCTTTATCCCCTGCCCTGCTGTGAGCAATATCATATAACTTCATCTTTTACACTCCCTTTAAATAGACTTGTGTCTGCACCTTATCTCTCGGTATAAAGGTGGAAACGACACCAATCGATTCACTGACTTTTTTCCTGGCACCCCCGCCGCCTGCCGGACCGTTTGTGTATAAAGCTTCCACTTCCTCACCAATCAGCATGGCAAGTTCCTCAGAATCAGAATGTCCCGCTGCACGGACTCTTACTTCATAGGGGTCTATCCTCTCAAATTGTGTCCGGTGAACAGAAGAGATCCCAATGAGATCAATGCGCAAATCCGATACCGATCCTGATAATCTCTCTTTTAAAATTTTGCCCGAGAGTTTCGCACGTTCAGCCGCATTGGTTCCCGCATAGGAAATTTCCCCTTCGCCTATAAAGCCGGCATGATAGCCAACGGATACTTTTAATAAATCAGGCCGTGTTGTCCCGCTGCCGCCGCTCACCTCAACTTGATTTTTGCCGACTTTATGAACTTGTACGGACGAAAAGTCCGCGATCGCATCTGGTGTAAAATATTCCGCAGGATTATGCACCTCATAAATTAATTGTTCTTTAACTGTCCTGAGGTCAACCAGCCCTCCCGTTCCTTCCACTTTAGTAATTAACGCCCTGCCATCGGGATCAATCACAGCGTAAGGAAAACCGAGATGAGCAAGATCTGGAACATCCTTTTTATCAGGGTCAGCAAAATATCCTCCGCTAATCTGACCAGCACACTCAAGCAAGTGTCCATTAACAATCCCTTGGCCTAATTTAGTATAGTCATCTCGCGACCAGTTAAAATGATGAACTTGTGGCGCTAGAAAAAGAGAGGGGTCAGCCACTCGTCCCGTGATGATAATATTTGCATCCGTTTCAAGGGCAGGTAATAAGGCATCAATGCCAAGATAAGCATTGGCGGAAATGATAGGTTCATAGGAAGCAAGTGTCTTATTCGTTTCCCAAATTTCCGCATTAAGATCAATTTGATCTAGACACTCATCTCCGGTAACAGCAGCTACCTTGCAAGAGAGATTTAATTCTTTCGCTATGCAGAGAATTTTCTCCGCTCCCGCAATTGGATTGGCAGCCCCCATGTTTGTAATCAAACGGACGTTATGTTTTATAAGCAACGGCAAAAGCCTGCGCATCCTTCTTTCTAGCAGCGGGTCATACCCAACATTGCCATTGTGTGACTTCCGCTGTTGCGCTAATGCTATTGTTCGTTCTGCAAGACACTCCAAAACCAAATAATCTAAATTAGCATGCTGCACGAGCACTTCAGCAGGTTCTAACCGATCACCTGAAAACCCCGCTCCTGATCCGATCCTTAACGTCTTTTCTGGCTTAGTTCTTACCATGGTTATCTCTCCATTCAAAGCAATTTATATTGGTATAGCCCCTGTTATGACAGCGATAATCGTCATTACAATAGTTGTGGCAAAAGCCCATTTAAAAATGAACCGTTGATGATCACCTAAGTTAACACCCGCCATTCCCACCAAAATAAAGGTTGATGCTGTTAATGGACTTAAAGGAAAACCAGTCGTCATCTGCCCGAGTATCGCCGCCCTGCCCACTGCAACAGGCTCTACGCCAAAAGCAGATGCTGCTTCACTCAAAACTGGCATGACACCAAAATAGTAAGCATCAGGCGTAAAAACAAAACTTAAAGGCATGCTTGTTATCGCGACAAGCACAGGCAAATGTCCGCCTAATGCGTCCGGGATAAATGTAACCAGTGCCTTAGCCATGGCATCAATCATTCCCGTACCGGTCAAAATCCCAGTAAAAATGCCTGCTGCAAAAATCATTGCTGTAACCATCACAACATTGTGGCCATATGCTGTTAACCGCTTATGCTGTTCTTCTATTTTTGGATAGTTTACGAACAATGCAACCGTAAAGGAAATCACAAACAGAACAGGCAGAGGCAACCAAACCATAATGAGAGCAACGATAAGAACAATGGTTAATATCACATTGAACCAGAAAAGTTTCGGCCGTCTTGCTGAAACTTGGTCTTCGGAAAGTTCATCGTGATGGTTGTACTCGTACTTTAATGTGACCACACCCAAGCGACGCCGTTCTTTTTTTCCTAAGAGATAAGCCGCAATAATAACCCATAATATTCCTGCACACAAAGCTGGAATCACCGGATTAAACAATACAGAGGAATCAACTTTAAGAACGCTCATTGCTCTGGCTGTCGGGCCGCCCCAAGGCATGACATTCATTACACCTGCCCCTAATGCAACGACACCCGACAAGACTAGAGGGTTCATCTTAAGTTTCTTATACAACGGAAGCAATGCTGAAATGGTGATCATAAATGTGGAGGTGCCATCGCCGTCCAAGGCTACCATCATTGTCAATATTGCTGTGCCGACAACAATTTTTAATGGATCCCCTTTTACCAGACGGATCATTCGTGACACGAGCGGATCAAACAATCCGGTATCAATCATTAAACCGAAATACAAGACAGCAAACATAACCAGAACGCCTGTAGGCGCAACCTTGATAATGCCCTTTAACATCATGTCGCCTATTTCCGCGCCAAAGCCGCCGATGAGAGCAAATATGACAGGGATAATAACTAACGCAACAATAACAGACAACTTCTTGGTCATAATCGTATAAAGGAACACTATAATCGCTAAAAACCCCAATAAGGCCAACATAATTTAACCCCCTTCACAGTTTTCTGAACATTCATTATACCTATTGCAAGAATGATGCCAAAAAAATAAGCCTTTATTAAAGGCTTCGAAAAATGTAAGTTCTAAAATTTTAGAAAAACCTAGAGTTTTACGAACATAATACATAAGTTTGTAAGCGGTGTCATTATTCTAGATATCTATAACTATTCCATTTAATTAGAACCATTATATTCCTTAAATTTGCTATATAGTGAAGCTAAAGAAATACCGAGTTGATCAGCAGCTTTTTTCTTCCCTGCAAGTGTGTTGCCGTAAGTATCTATTGTCTGGAGAATAACCTTTTGTTCTGTCTTTTTAAGAATGTCCTTTAAACTCGCTCCAAGATGATCCGTTTCCATCAACTGGTGCCCTTTCCGCACGGCTTCGGGCAAGTGTGAACAGTCAATACACCCTTTTTCAGCCATGTTCATGGCAAAATGAACAACATTGTTAAGTTCACGTGTATTTCCCGGCCATTCATAATCCATTAATACTTTTCTGGCATGTTCCGTTAATTGTAATGGTTGTGAAGAACTCGTTTCCAGGGAATGCCTTATAAATAGAGCAATATCCCCTTTTCGGGACCTTAAGGGCGGGATCATAATTTCTATACCATTTAATCGATAATAAAGATCCTCTCGAAAGCGTTGTTTTTCGACCATTGTATTTAAATCTTTATTTGTTGCTGTGATAAGCTGAACATCAATTTCTTGTTCTTGTAAACTCCCGACTTTACGAATCCTCCCGTCCTGTAATACACGAAGGAGTTTAGCCTGGAGTTCAAAAGGCAAATCGCCAATTTCGTCAAGGAAAAGCGTGCCATTATGAGCCAATTCAAATAAGCCCATTTTTCCACCCTTTTTGGAGTTTGTAAACGAGCCCTCAACATAACCAAACAGTTCGCTCTCAAGGAGGGAGGACGGAATCGCTGCACAATTCACAGGAACAAAAGGGTGTTTGGCACGGGCGCTTTCACTATGAATCGCGTGAGCAAACAATTCTTTACCTGTCCCGCTTTCACCTTGAATCAAAATGTTTAAATCAGAACGTGCGGCTTTCTGAGCAAGGTTGACTGTATTTTTTAACCCTGCATCTTTTCCGATGATGTCATTAAATGTATATTTGGCTTGATAAAGATGCCCAAAGGTGTTCGCAAATGCCACTAATTTTTCCTTGCTTCTTTCAAGCTCTTTTGTCAATTTATGAACCTCTGTCAAACTTTTGAGAACGGAAACGGCCCCAACCATACTTCCATGTTTATAAATTGGTGCCATATCCACCACATACTCAACATTACCCTCTTTACGGTAAACGCCTGACCTTCTTTTCCCATCCTCCAATGTTTTTGGCAATAAAGCACCTTTCCTTACTTTAACTAAAGACTTCCCTATGATATTTTCCCTTTGTACCCCTGTAATATTTGTATATTCGTCATTTATTAACCTGACAATTCCTTGTGAATCGATGACCAATATCCCATCATTAATTGCACCGATAATTTCTTCCAGCCAGTTGGTATAGGAATTTACATTTTTATTATCACAGTCTAACAAAATGTCAATCTCTCCTTTTTACTATTCCATAATTGAAATGAACCTATTTAATTAACCATACTACTTATATGAAGGGATTGGAACACACCAATTCATTAGCTTATATTGCATCATTAAAAGAACGGGCATGATTAGGGATGATTTAGTCTTAACCAAAATTTGATTGGGTTAAAGGGTAATTAATATCCATTGATAGAAAGTGATTAAAATGTGGCGGTTTGGGGCTGACAACTAATGAAGCGAATGAATGGAATCTTGTTCAATAAACTTAGAAATCCTATCAAGATCAACAATAGAATCTGGTGACCAAACTATTTTAGCCACTTGTTAAAATGCTCCCTGACTTTTTCGTGTGACGAGCCTTTTCCTTGATCGATTTCGTAAATAGCTTCTTCGATCTGGGCTTTCTTATAAAGCCCCTCCATGATATCGTCAATCGTTACATCATCGGGTAAATTCTTAATTAATTCAATGACTTCTTGTTTGGTGCTCATGTTCATTTCTCCATTTCCGGCTCAGGTTGAATTGTTTACTATAACAGTACACGAACACCTATTCTATGTCAATTATTATTATAATTCTATATTCACATATGTTAGGTGAAATAAAGTCATTTACTTTTGATGGTGTGATGCCGCATTTTCCTGATGCTACCCCCGGTAGACCAACTTTTGGGGAACAACCTCTAAAATTAAGACTGCGCCGTTCCATATCCCTGTTTTGTACATACTATGTAATTACGAATGGAAAGGAGGCTCAGTACATGGCCGGAGAAACAACACACCTGTCCAATCTACTATTTTGTAAATACATAATTCATTTCAAAATAGGCCATTAAAATAGAAAAAAATAAGATAAATTAAAAGGGGTTAAGACCATGATCAACGTTTTATTTGTATGTCTGGGTAATATTTGCCGTTCACCGATGGCTGAAGCTTTGTTTCGCGACTTAGTCAAAAAAGAAAATTTGACTAACAAAATCGTAGTTGACTCCGCTGCAACCAGTTCATGGCAAATCGGCTTCCCTCCGCACGAAGGAACTCTTAATATTCTGAAGAAATACAATATCTCTTCTAAGGGGCTTGTTGGACGCCAGCTAAAGAAAGAAGACTTTTGGAAGTTCGATTATATTATCGGTATGGACGAAAGCAACATAAAAAATATTTACAGGATAATCAACAAGCCTAATCATCCAAAGATCATTAGGCTGCTCGACCTAACCAAATACAGAAAAGATGTCCCCGATCCATTTTACACAGGTGACTTTAATGAAACCTACCGTCTTGTTTCGGCCGGCTGCAAGGCATTACTCAGGAAAATACGTAGTGAACAAAACTTATAACAACAAGGCATCCACCTTAATCCGACGATCAAAATTAGTTTTTATTTCCCTGAACCCATTTTGTAAAAATTGTAAAATCCAGTTACTGAACAAAAGTTTCAAAACAACACCGGCTTCGAGCCGAATATTGTTTGAATGTTCAAGTGCTGCGCTCATTAGCCGCTAGTATCGGAGCAACGATTCCCCCGAAGACAGTGATGCCTTCCTTTCCGTTTTCGAGGATTAAGATGTTAGATATACTTGATGCAACTTTTCAATCTGATATTGGTATAGTATGTCTAAGGGAACGTCATCTTACCTAGAGCACGCGGTTTTTATAAATTACAAATAATTTGACATACTAAAACAAATGATGTAAATTACTAAATGTACGAACATTACATACTTATGTTACAAATAACATTCGTGTTTAGAGGTGTTAACCATGGAAAATGTGTTTGATTATGAGGATATCCAATTAATCCCGGCAAAATGTGTTGTAAACAGCCGCTCTGAGTGTGATACAACGGTCAACTTAGGCGGACGGACATTTAAGCTGCCTGTAGTGCCTGCAAATATGCAGACGATTATAGATGAAAAAATCGCCATTAACTTAGCGGAAAATGGCTACTTCTATATTATGCATCGGTTTGCACCAGAGAAGCGAATTCCTTTTATTAAGGATATGGCATCACGCGGATTATTCGCATCGATCAGTGTCGGCGTCAAAGATGAAGAGTATCAATTCGTACAGCAATTATCAGATGGACAGCTTGCGCCGGAATACATTACGATTGATATTGCTCACGGTCATTCAGACAGCGTGATCAAAATGATTCAGCATATTAAGAAACACTTGCCTGAAAGTTTTGTGATTGCAGGAAATGTCGGCACCCCAGAAGCAGTAAGAGAATTAGAACATGCCGGTGCCGATGCGACAAAAGTCGGCATTGGACCGGGAAAGGTTTGTATCACGAAGATCAAGACTGGATTTGGCACCGGCGGTTGGCAATTGGCTGCGCTGCGCTGGTGTGCAAAAGCGGCAAGCAAGCCGATTATTGCCGACGGTGGCATTCGCACACATGGCGATATCGCCAAATCCGTTCGCTTTGGCGCAACGATGGTCATGATCGGTTCCTTATTTGCCGGACATGAAGAATCACCAGGAGAAACCGTTGAGAAGGATGGCAAGCGCTATAAAGAATACTTCGGCTCAGCCTCCGAATTTCAAAAAGGTGAAAAGAAAAATGTAGAAGGCAAGAAAATGTTTGTCGAACACAAAGGCTCTTTAAAAGAAACGTTGATCGAAATGGAGCAAGACTTGCAATCCTCTATCTCCTACGCCGGCGGAGAAACGTTAGAAGCAATCCGCAATGTCGATTATGTCGTTGTTAAAAATTCAATTTTTAACGGCGACAAGGTGTATTAAGCAAAAAATATTAATCAGGGGCATTCCTTTTTTACGGAATGCCTCTGATTTTTTCCGTTATCTCTAGTTCCTTAAACAAATATCAGCCACAAAATCATCGCGACGATAATTGTCACAACCCCCTGGCATAAAGTCGCCATCGTCTGGGCTTTGTATGCATCTGTGACCTTCAATCCGGTAAATTGAGTGACAACCCAGAAGAAACTGTCATTCACATGGCTTACAGTCATCGCTCCGGCTCCAATAGCCATAACAACTAATGCCAGCGGCACCGCCCCTTCTATACCGAGAGTTGGCAGCATCGGTGCAATAAGTGAAGACGTGATAACCAGCGCTGCAGTGGATGAACCTTGTGCTGTTTTTAAAGCTGCTGCAATGAGGAATGGAATGATTAAAAATAGTGCCCCGCTAAACATATCACCTATTGGCCAGCTTTGAATCGCTTCCGCAATGCCCGTGTTTTTGATCACTCCCCCAAACGCACCGCCAGCACCTGTTATTAAGAGAATTGGGGTAGATTCTATTAATCCTTTTCCAATCCAGTTCGTCAATGTCTCATCATTGTATTTTGGCAGCAGCGCAAAAGCAGCGATCACACCTGCCAATAAAGCTACAAGAGGTGATCCTAAGAAAACAAAGAATTTAGCAATATTCCCTTCTGTTCCGAGAAAAGTTACAACAGAGCCAATCCCAATCAATACAATGGGCAGCACAATCGGCAAAAAGGAAAGAAACGCAGATGGCATTTTTCCAAAAGAAGCAACGATGTCATCATAATGTAATTCTTCTCCGTCATCTTCGACTTCTATTTTGCTCGCTACCTTAGTTGCCCAGAAATAACCGACAACTGTAGCAGGAATAGCTGTTATAAATCCAATTAAAATGATCGTACCTAAGAAATGACTCGCGCCAATGTTCCCTGCGGCGGCGATCGGTCCTGGTGTTGGCGGCACAAGCGTATGCGTGGCATATAAGCCTGTTGCAAGAGCCACAGACATCGAAGCGACCGCCACTTTAGCCCGTTTGGCCAACGCTTTTCTTAAGCTGGACAAAATAACAAAACCAGAATCGCAGAATACAGGGATGGATACAATATAGCCTATTAAACTCATAGCAAGCTGTGGTCTTTTCGGCCCGACAATTCGAAGAACAACCTCTGCCATCCGTAGAGCGGCTCCTGATTTTTCAAGAATGACGCCAATTATGGTGCCAAAAATAATAACGAGGCCAATCCCTCCCATTATGCCGCCAAAACCGGAATTCACATTTTCAACAATCTTGGTGAGCGGCATTCCAGAAGCAAATCCAACAAAAAATGTACCTAATAATAGCGATAAAAAAGGGTGCAACTTGAATTTAGCAGTCGCGACGACAACGAGTAAAACACCAATTAACAAAACGAGAAACAACATTATTTTCCCCTCCTTTTTGGAAGCGGCGCCAAAGAGGTGCGCATCACCTGCTCTGCTGTTTGCTCGAGCAGTTCAGAACCTCGGGCGATCGCTTCTTCTAATGTCATTGGCGCGTTAATGATGCTATGTACACTTTGGATCCCATGTTCATATAACTGGTCAATGCCCTTGCCAATCGATCCGGCTAGAACAAAAACGGGGCTCACTCCACATGTCTTTGCCTCCTCGGCTACACCCATCGGCGTTTTTCCAGAAGCCGTTTGAAAATCGGTCTGCCCTTCTCCGGTGAAGACACAGTGCGCACCGTTCAGCTTTTCTCTTAGCTTTGTATACTCAATGACAATATCAATGCCTCTTTTTGTGGCTGCGGGGAAAAACGCTTGAAAGGCTCCGCCAATCCCACCCGCTGCACCAGCACCTGGTTTATCATGAAGACGGATCCCTGTTTTTGCTTCAATCAAATCAGCCCAGTGTGTTAAACGGCGATCAAGAATGCGGACCATTTCCGGGGTTGCCCCTTTTTGCGGTCCAAAAACATAAGAGGCACCATTTAGTCCAACTAGTGGATTTTGAACATCAGTAGCAATTAAAAATTGGGCATCCGCAATTCTTGAATCAAATCCGCTATCATCAATTTCCGCGATACGAGAAAGGTCACATGCCCCTTCTTCTGCAGGATTTCCATCTGAATAAAGCAGCTTGATGCCCAGGGCCTGAAGCATGCCGATTCCGCCGTCGTTGGTAGCGCTTCCGCCAATCGCCAAAATAAAATTGCGAATACCATCGTCTAATGCTGTTTTTATTAATTCCCCCGTTCCATAGGTTGATGTCACCATCGGATTTCGCCTTTCGAGACTTATAAGATTTAATCCCGATGCTGTTGCCATTTCTATTACACAAGTTTCTTTATCCCCGAGGATGCCGTAAGCGGCTTTTACAGGTTCTAACAAGGGCCCTTTTACAACAACATCGACCATCCTGCCTTTTGTTGCTGCAACCAAACTATCCGCTGTTCCTTCACCGCCATCAGCAACCGGCACTAAAACCGTCTTCGCTTCCGGCATTGCCTTTTTGACACCTTTTTCGATTGCCTGTGCTGCTTCAAGCGCTGTTAAAGACCCCTTAAAAGAGTCAGGTGCTATAACAATCTTCATGTTGTCCTCCCCTTTTTCTGTTGCGTATTGTCAAAACTTTATATAGAAATAAGTTATAAAATCCTATAATAAAGGGCTTTTTAAGCAAAAAACTTGCCACCCCCTAAATTCTAGAGAT
>NZ_SLXK01000044.1 GCF_004341035.1 Scopulibacillus darangshiensis | reverse complement strand
TATCCAATTTCAATCCGCCTCCGTTCTATTTTTATACACATTTATATCCAGAGTGCGGTTTTCTAAAACTGTCTACTATATAGGTACAATAACAGGGGATATCTGCGTCGATTCCGCGAGACATTGCGTCTTGGACCGGGTAACTGCGTCCTTATGAGCGCCGACTGCGTCTTCATCGCGGTTTTCTGCGTCGATTCCGCGAGACATTGCGTCTTGGACCGGGTAACTGCGTCCTTATGAGCGCCGACTGCGTCTTCATCGGGGATATCTGCGTCGATTCCGCGAGACATTGCGTCTTGGACCGGGTAACTGCGTCCTTATGAGCGCCGACTGCGTCTTCATCGCGGATATCTGCGTCGATTCCGCGAGACATTGCGTCTTGGACAAGGGATCTATCGATACTCCGTTATTGGTAGGCCCTCTTTCTACATAGACATTTTTTAATATCAAAACTGAAGCTCACCAACAACGTTTTCCACTGCTCGCAGGATGTCGCCTTCGTGTATTTGTTCTTTAATGCTTTCGATATCAGGATAGAAATATCGATCTTCTTCTACTATCGGGACCCTGCTCCGAATGAGGTTGTACGCCGCTTTGGACGCCAGCGACGGTTGGAGTGTACCGTGAAAGTCTAGGGCTTGGGCTGCCGCCATGAGCTCAATCGCTAGGATGTACTCAAGTTTTTTCGAAATGGTATAGGCTTTTTTCGAAGCAAGATAGGCAAAGGTAACAGGATCCTCTTGACCCGCGCTTGTCGATACACTGTCAACTGTTGCCGGGTGTGACAGCACTTTTATTTCTCCTAATAGTCCAGCTGCTGTATATTGAGGGATCATGTATCCGTTATTTAACCCTGGATTTGCTGTTAAAAAGTTAGGGAGGCCGCTGAAGTGCTGGTTAACCAACCGGTCGCCTCTCCGTTCGGATATCTTTGCGAGATTAGCCATCGCAATACACATCGCATCCGAATAAATCCCTACATATGACCCGTCAAAGTTGCCGCCCATTAGACCGATTCCGTCATCACCTTCCGGATAAATAATAGGATTGTCGCCGGTTGACCCCATTTCATCCATAATTGTATCCAAAGCGTCCTTAAGCGCCTTTTTTGCGGCGCCATGCATTTGCGGGATACAGCGCAAGCTATGGGCATCCTGCAACCTGAAGTCTTTATATTTTTCCGTGATGTCGCTTCCATCTAGAATTCTTAAGATATTTTCTGCCGTCCCCGCCTGTTCCTTATGTCTTTTTACAGAATGATAACGAGGATCAAAGGCCTTCAGTGTTCCTTTTAAAGCCTCTAGTGACATAGCACCGGCAATATCCGCCGTTTTTGCCGATTGGATGCCGTTATACAATGCTAATAGGGCATGGGCCATAACCGAAGTCGTTCCGCTTGTCAGAGCCAAACCCTCTTTGCAGCCTAATGTTACAGGCTCTAATCCCGCCTTCTTTAAGGCTTCTTTTCCCGGAATCAATTCACCCTGATCCAACACAAGGCCTTCACCCATTAATACTAGAGCCATATGGGCTTCAGGCCCCAGATAACCAACTGAACCATCGCCAGGCACAAACGGCATCACATCATGGTTTAAAAGGGATGCTATAAGTTGTAATACATCAAGTCTAACGCCCGAGTAGCCTTGACCAAGACTGATCAGCATCATGAGCTGCGTGGCTCGCACCACCTCTTTTTCCAACGAGTCACCCACAGAGACGGCATGGGAGCGGACAATGTTTCTTTGGAGCCTTTCAGCATCCTTTGGTGATATAACTTGGGTGACATTATCACCAAATCCGGTCGTTATGCCATATATTAATCGGTTTTCCTCAAGACATTTCTCTACTAAATGCCTTGAATGGTTGACCCGATCACAATAGTCTTGTGAGAAAGAAACCTTTGCTCCATATCTTGCAACTGCAATGAAATCATTCATTGATACAGAATGGCTTTTTAGTAGAACGTCTTTAATATCTTTTGGATGACGTGTTTCAGTACTGTTCATGTTTCAAATCCCCCATTAGTGTGATGACATCTTTTTCCTTGGTGATGATGACACAACGTCTTGCGATGATGACTCGGGAGTCTGACTGGCTTCATCAAGAGAAAGATCTTTTGTTTCCGGTGCCCAGGCAATGGATATAACAGCGCCAATTAATAAGACCACAGCCAATCCAATCATAGAGGGACCGAGTCCAAGAGATGCCAAACTTATTGGCAGAAGGAAGGTTCCGATCGCAGAACCGATCCGGCTTACACCATTGGTCAATCCGACTCCTGATCCGCGGATTTCCGTTGGGAATAGTTCCGCTGGATAGACTTGGGCTATATTTGAAAACCCTGACATAACCAAAGTGAATACAGCAAAGAACAGCATGACCAAGATAAAGGGTCCATGAGGCCAAATGCCAAGCAAAAGCAAAGAAACGGTAAGAGTTAAAAATGACCCAATCGTAAATGTTCTGCGAGACAGTTTATTGATAAACCAAAGGCTCAATATGGCGCCTATCAGCAGGAATATATTCAATAAAATATTTCCCAAGATGTCATCTTTAACGCCCATGGCTTTAAAAATAAGCGGCAGAAAGGTGTAGATCGCAAAGTAAGGCAGAACTTGACAGAAGTAAAATAAACAGCCAAAAGCCGTGCGTGTCCGGTGTTTTTTCTTAAAAAGCATCATAAAACTAGTTGAATGTTGTTCACTTTGACCATCCGCTATAAGGTCACTAATATCTACATTAGGACCGATAAACCTTTTTACAATTTGGCGGGCTTCTTCTATTCGCCCCTTGCTGATCAGCCATCTTGGCGATTCGGGTGTCCCTATCCGCAATAATAGAACGATGACTGCCGGAATAGCGCCGCTGGCGAGCATCCAGCGCCATGAGTCAGGCCCAGCTTTTTCTAATAGAATACCAACGAAATAAGCTACGACATAGCCAACAGTCCACATGACAGTTAGAGAGGCTAGCAGACTTCCCCGATATTTTTTTGGAACAAATTCAGAAAGCAGCGTCGGTCCGATCGCATAATCTGCCCCAATGCCGAAACCGATCAATAAGCGCAGAATAAATAACGCTAGCGGCCCATCGACAAAGAATTGCAGAAACGAGGCAACCGCGATTAATAAAAAATCCAGAAGGTACACTTTTTGTCTGCCTATTCGGTCGCCTAACCACCCTAATAATAATGATCCGACAAAAAGCCCGATTAATGCAGAGCTGCCAATTAGGCCTTGCCACACAGTGCCAAGCTCCATTTGCGGCCCAATTAATGTAAGAGCCATCCCAATGATCCCAAGAGCGTACCCGTCAGAGAAGTTCGAACCAAACGTGAAGGCCGTAATCTTCAGATGGAATTTGTTTAACGGAGCATTATCGATCTTTATTGTCCCGGTCATGTGTCTTCCCTCCATTTCATTATTTTACATTCGGAATAACTATCGAAACCACTGAAAAATCATTAGTGAGGGAAGTAAGCGGTTCCAATTATTTTATGATTGGAATGCAAAACGCCTCTTGATTTTGATTTCTAAATTATATTTTAATTTGTGAGATTTAAAAGATATAGGCCATTTATTTTTGAATTTCAATACAAAACTGCTTTAAACAAACATTGTAGTAAAGAACTAAAGTCCAAAACCCTACTTTATTTTCGAAATCATACTTTATTCTTGTGATAGGAACTTTGAAAAGTTTGCATATTGCAATTTTGCTAAGCTTTGAAAAGATCTAATAATATGATAGATTGTATTTTAAAGTAAGATCAGGATTATTTCCTTTCGTGAAAGAGGCGATCATATGAAAAAGCAGTATGAAGTGATTATTGTTGGAGCAGGTTCAATGGGAATGGCGACAGGATATTTTCTTGCAAAAAGGGGAGTTAGCACGTTGCTTATCGATGCAAATGATCCTCCGCACGATCGCGGCAGTCACCATGGTGAAACCCGAACCATTCGCCATGCTTATGGGGAAGGGGAACATTATGTGCCATTGGCCATAAGAGCCCAGGAATTATGGCATGAATTAGAGAAGGAAAGCGGGGAACATTTATTTTCTAAGACGGGGGTTCTCTGTGCTGGACATTCGGAGTCCTCTTTTATAAAAGAAACGATCCACAGTGCTAAGACATATGCCCTGCCGATTGAGATTATGGGCCGTGACGACATTCATAAAGAATGGCCTGGACTTTCGCTCCCTGAAGGCACTCTTGGCTGCTTGGAAACAACCTCTGGTGTTTTATTCAGCGAACAATGTATCAAAGCTTATCGAAAACTTGCTTTTGATTATAGTGCCGATTTAATGACACATACTCCTGTTGAAACGATTTCCTGCTATAGCAACGGTGTAAAGGTGCAAACAAAAGACAAAGATTATTATGCGGATAAACTTATCATCACGGCAGGTGCGTGGACCGGTGAGCTCCTTAAGGATATTAAATTGGCTTTGCAGCCGGTTAGAAAGGTGCTGGGCTGGTTTGAGTCTGACGACGGCTTATATAATGACGCCCGTTTCCCGGCGTTTTCTTTTGACCTTAACAATCAATTATTCTACGGAACACCAAGCTTCGGCGGGAGCGGGGTAAAAATTGGCCGCCATGATGCAGGCCAATTCGTTGATCCTAATAAAATTAATAGGGAATTTGGGGCGCATCATTCTGATGAAGAAGATCTCAGACGTTTTCTGAATAACTATATGCCAAGAGCAGCCGGGAGATTAAAGCAGGGAAAGGTGTGCATGTACACGAGAACACCTGATGAAGATTTTATTATCGACAGTCATCCTGAATATCCGCATGTTGCCATAGCAGGCGGTTTCTCAGGGCATGGCTTTAAGTTTTGCAGTGTCGTTGGAGAAATTTTAAGCGACCTATGCCTAACCGGACGAACTGAGCATGATTTATCTCCTTTTTCTCTTTCGCGAGGCATTTTGAGGTGTGAAAAATGCTGACCTGCAAACGAGCAATGCCTGGAAACGTATGAATAAGAAAGGCATACCGTAAAAGTTGAAACTTAAATTGTGATCTCTTTTTAATCAATTTCTCAAAATAAAGCGATGCAATCCCTCATTAATATAACCAGGGGGGTCTTTCATCGCTTCATTTTTCACATCAAAAAATGGGGCAGGCTTAATTCATAACATAAATGCTCTTATACATCTTTCCTATCCTTAGAAGGTGCCCATGCCGCTGATTATATCTTCTCATGTTCTCGGGTCATTTCATTTTATTAATAGGAACATTAAAGAATAGTAAAATTAAAATAACTATCGGTACAGAGATTATATATGCCATTAAGGGTTTCTTATGATGCAAAATTAACATAGGGAACATAATACAATTGAATAAAATAGACCACCAAAAATTCCACCCATTATCATATTTAAATAAACCAATTAGGTGGTAAAATAACTCCATTGCTGAGTTTAACATTACCCAAAAAAGAAGATAAAAAAATTGTTTTATTTTTGAGTCAGGGTAAAAGGTAAGAAATATTAGAACCGTACACGGAAATCCTATAAATGTAATAGCAAGGCTAACTAATGTATGAGATTGCAGGAAAGAACCCCTAAATTCCCATAAAGGATAGTTATAGGTCAAAACTTCATATAGTAATGCACCAACAATCTTATAGAGAATGGTCGATTGGTACTTTTCCCAATTCCTCCAATCCCCCCACCGCCAAGCAGCAACAACATATAAAAATAACCCTAGGATTTGAATTGACTTTCCCTCTTCTTTCCAAATGATTATTTGATCAAGGGTATTATTATTTCCAATTAATTAACAATTATTCTCTTCCTCCATATGGACATGGCCAATTAGAATAAAAACTTATTTGCGTGTAACAATAACGTTAGATCGTTTTTGAGGAGCATTCTAATGGTGAATGTGGTTAAGGAAATACAGGCCAGGTTTTCTAGACATGATGACTTTTTCTTCGAGGAAGAGCAAAAAGATAAAATGCCATTTTACCTTATGGGATTTAATACGCTTATTGATTTAGCCAAATCAAATTTATATGTACGGCAAGTAGCAGCATCCTCTTCCTCGGTCAATGAGCTTTTTATAAATCTTAGTGACCAGCTTGATGTTGATACAGAGAAATTAATAAAAGCTATATTAGAAGGTAAATTGGTGATCGTATTAGGGAACGGGAAACGAAACGCCATAGTGGACCCTGTCTCCCGAAATCTTAGAAGAAACATTGATAAACCCCAAAGTGAAAGCCCCCTTCAAGGTCCATTAGATGCTTTTGTCGAGGACATTAAAACGAATATAGGGTTAATCCGAAAAAGGCTTGATACAGAACGTCTGTGTCATTCTTCCCATGAAGTCGGAAAACTCGCAAGCCGAAAACTGTCAATGCTTTATATCAAGGGAAGGGCTCCGGACACATTAATCAAGAAGATTAACAAGCAGATAAAACAAATAGACACAGATATTGAAACGGTTGATGATCTCAATAAATATTTTGGTCAGCGCAGCAGTATCGTTAGTCATGTGTTTCTGACAGAACTTCCGAGTGAGGTCACCCATCTATTAAAAAAGAACAGGGTTGTGCTTCTTTTGGATAATTACCCTTTTGCGCTTGTTTTCCCTAATCTTCTATTGGATATGTTTTGTATTGCAAGTGATCGCAATTATCCATCACTATTGGCATATGCACTTCGAACACTAAGAGTGGTTGGGGCTGTCATCAACGTCTTACTTCCCGCTTTATATGTTGCAATCGTATCAGTCAATCCTGAGATATTAAAAATAGACCTTGCCTTATTTGTTTCAGAAAGCAGGCGGGGTATTCCATTTCCGGCATTGCTTGAAACGATGATCATGGTCGTTCTCGTCGATTTAACACTTGAAGCGATTGTGAGGCTTCCCAAAAGCGTCGGTCCTACCATTACAATGGTTGGGGGAATTATACTGGGCCAGGCGATGGTGCAGGCGAAATTAGTCAGTCCGTTATTGGTGATTGTAGTCACTGCCATTGTCATTTCGGGTTCCGTGGTTTCAGGAATACAAAATTCCTTGTACATCCGCCTGTTGAGATACCCAATTTTAATTTTAGCCTCCATTTATGGCGTTTTAGGTGTTTTTATCGGGTTTCTTTTTACCATCGTCTATTTGGCGAGTTTAACTTCAAATGGTATCCCGTATACAGCGTTTCGCATAAGAGAAAGGGGGACGCAAAATGAGTCATAGACTGCAGATAGGATTTGTTTTTATCATCCTATATATAGGTTTAAATCATACGATTTATCCTGACCTTATCTTTCAGTTGACGAATACCGGACACTGGGAAGTGGTTCTTTGCCAGGGTTTGCTTCAATTGACTTTAATATGGATCTACATTAAAGGATTAAGTTACTTTCCCGGGCAGGATGTCATTGATATTTATTTAAAAGCGGGAAAATTGATTGCATTTATTATCCTTATACCATTTGTCATCTCCTTAACCGCGCTCATTGCATATGATATCCGTTTGCATACTGAGGTTATTATTTCGGTCTTTTTGTCGCGTACACCCTACTGGCCAGTATTGGTGCTTCTTTTTTTTATTACGACTTATATCGCTTTAAATGGCTTAGGTACAATTCTGCGTTCATCCGTTTTTATTTTCCTTATAGTTATTCCCTTGATGCTGTTTGTCATATTGTCCTCTTTGATAAATTTTGATTGGCATAACGCAACGCCAGTTTGGCACTCATCTTTCGACTTTTTAATGGAGAAAAAATTCTTCTATCTGATGGGCTTTGCGGCGTTCTTACCTTTGGGGTTCATGGCCTATAAAACCAAATTAACATTTGGTTTTATTTTTTTAGCATGGGTTTGTGTGATGATTTCCTTTCTTTCCGTCGTGTATATCCCGCTTTTTATATTTGGCCAAGAGGCGGTCATGACATTGCCTTTCTCGATGATAAGAGCAATAAGTTCAGTTGACATCAGATGGTTTATATTTAATCAACAAACGATCTTCTTGGCGTTATCACTGATCGGATTTACGGTCATACTGAATGCCGTTTTACTTTGGATGATTGGAAGAATCATGCACAAAATGTTGAAATGGAAAAAAGTAAAAACCTCTTATTGGATTATTGTCTTTTCCATTATCGCATTTATTTTTGCATTATTTGTTCCAAGCCGGTCTTGGACAGATAAATGGTTTTTATGGAGTGCAGGCGCTCAGGTGTATTTTATGATTGTCATTCCATTTTCTACTTTGATTTGTGGCTTTGTAATGAAAAGAGGCAGGGTGTCTTATGAAAAGGGTTAATAAAACGTTGATTACGGCTATGTTTTTGTTAACCTTTCTTAGCGGATGTTGGGATATTAAAGATATTGATCAGAGGAACCTTCCTCTGGTCATAGGTATTGCCAAAGCAGACAATAATGAATATAAGGTGACCGCGCAAATTCCAATACCGAAATTAAGTGGCCAAACGCAGAGCGGTCCAATGTCAAGAATCGTCACAAGCAAAGGTGAGAGCTTTTCCAGTGCACTTGGGCAAATAAAGACAAACTCTGAAGATGCAGTGGATTACTCACATGTACGATTGATTGTTATACAAAAGAATTTAACAAAAAACCAAAAGGAATTAAGGCAACTTATAAAATTTTTGATGGACTCTAAGGAAATCCCCATGAAAGCAATGTTGGCCATTACAAATGACCATATTGAGAAATTGTTGTCGAATATTAACGATAAATTAGGGGTCGATTCCACTTCTTTATACGATTTTTTTAACAAAGGAGCTGGCTGGGCACCCGAGATTTCAAGCGCTCCTATTTGGGAAGTGTATCGCAGTTTATTTTCATATACTGAAGATATAACCATTCCGGTTGTTGATTCTGGAAAAGATACTGTATTAAATTATAAAGGCGCTGCCGTTCTAAAAAAGGGAAAAATCACTCAAAGAATCAGTCCAAATGAAAACCAATTAATTAACTTGTTCCAAAACAAAAGTGCAAAAGGCAAGATAGAGAGTGTGGGTTTTGCAAGTGTTATGGTAACAAAAAGCACAATTGAAAATAAAACGGTTATGAAAAATAATAAGCCGCTGGTATATAGCGATTTGAACTTAAAAATTGACATTTTGGAAAGAAAAGCAGATATCACGAATAACCAGATAAGAGAAAGGCTAGAAAAGCTTACTCAAAAACAGTTTTACCACATATTTAAACAAGCCCAAAAAAGCAATACCGATATCTTCGGATTTGGTCAATATTTCCGTGATCAGATCCCTTATGACGATTTAAAAAACTGGAGAGGAAAATATTATCCTAAATTAAAAGTGAATTTTCAGGTCCATGTCAGTATGGAATAACACATTCAATTGGGGGTTAGCTATTCCTGTTTTTACTTAAATATACCTTTTTATATAATTAATTCTATTCTATTCCACATTAGGCGAAAGGGCTTAACTTTGCCGGTCAAGTTTGTTGTTTTGAATTCATGAGTTTGATAGGCTAGGATTTATACTACGTGGATTGGGTGACGCATATGGCGTTTTTGGAAATCCTGTTGCCGATATTCGGAATATTTGGCATAGGATATGTCGGGCAGAAAACCATTGGCTTTGACACGAAGACATTATCAACAATGGCATTGTATTTAATGACGCCTTTCCTGGCATTTCATACCTTCTATGAGTCAAAATTTAATGTGACATATGGTTATTTGCTTATTTACACGATAGTTCTTTGTTTTAGTTTGATAGGGATCGTCCATATTGTCAGTGCTATAAGGGGATTTTCAAAAAAGGAAACATGCGGCATGATTTTAGCATCAGCATTTATGAATAATGGGAACTACGGCACACCGCTCGTATTGTTTGTGTTCGGCAAAGAAGGGTTGCATTATGCCATCATCCTTATGGTCATTCAGTCGCTTCTAATGTGTACGGTTGGGATCTATTATGCGGCAAAAGGAAGCCCGAATAATGATGGTCTAAAGGCGTCTTTGGGCGCCGTCTTGCGAATGCCAATCGCCTATGGTGCTTTGGCGGGAGCGTTGTTTCAATGGTTTCATATTGAAGTCAATCATACCATAATGGATGCTGTTGCAATGGTTGGAGATGCCGCAATCCCAACGATAATGATTGTTTTAGGCATGCAGCTGGCAAATATATCGATAAAAAAGTTAGCCATTCATAAAATATCCCTTTCATTAGTTATTAAACTACTTTTGTCTCCAGCTATTGCTTTATTATTGGCTTTCATTTTGCCAATCGATGATTTGCTGCAAAAAATCATGATTCTGATGGCTGCAATGCCCACTGCCGCTAATACAACGATGTATGCCTTGCAGTATCAGACCGAGCCGGAGTTTGTTTCAAGTGCAACACTTGTCAGCACTGTTTTAAGTCTTGTAACCTTACCGCTTGTGCTTATTGGTATACAATTTATTTAGAAATATATAATCTATTGGGGCAGAAATGGGGCAGGATCAAACGGTATATACCGTTTGATCCTGTTTTTTCTATTTTACATTAATTGGTTGGGCAAATTTAGTTTGGCGCTGGTAATCAGAATATTCCGTTCAGGCGGAATTTTATATTGACAATACATATAATACTTAGTATTATAAGTTAGACGATAAACAAACTATAGAAGGGGGTGCTAACGATTCGAAAATCACTTTATAAGTCTATATACGATGATCTAGTTAATAAAATTATATCCTCAACGTATCAAATGGGGGAACAACTTCCTTCCGAGACGGAACTGGATAGAATATACAACGCAAGCAGGACGCCAGTTCGACAAGCTTTAAAGCAGTTAGAAAATGACGGTTATATTTACAGACTACAGGGTAAAGGCTCTTTTGTAGCAAACCGCAGGCCAGCAGAAATGTGGACACGAATGACGGGATTCAGATCGAATTACATAGACAAGTGGGAAGAAATATCATCAAGAACAATCGGTATTGATCAAACACATGGGTGCTATTCCCACCTATTTAATATAGATAAGAATCAAAAGGTTGTTCATTTAAAACGGGTTCGTTATTTTGGCGATACACCCATTCTCTATTTGGAGCATTATATTAATCCAATCATCCCGGATGAAATCTTTTCAGAAAATCTGTCATTTATCTCTTTGAATGAATTAATCGAAGATAAGTTAGGTATAGAAATAGTACGTGCTGAAGAAGAAATAGAACCAATTACCGTTAAACCTGACATTGCAGAAATACTAAGCGTTCGATTAGATAAGCCTCTGTTAAAGGTTACTAGAATTTCATATGACAAAAATAACTTACCTATTGATGTAAACCCTTATATTGTGAATACCAATGAGTGGAAGTACAAAGTTGATTTTGAAAGGGATGATGGGTAAAGATGAGAACCTTTAAGGGGAAATTAGGCATAGCTTTTACAATATGGGCGATAATCACCTTGGTATTTCATATTTATACAGCCTATTTTGGATCTTATGAACCTCGAGTGCAAAGATCTATCCACCTGCTTCTTTTGCTTCCTCTGGCTTTTATTGTCTTTCCATTTCGCCGAAAAGGCAAAAAGTCGGATAAGCCTGCTGTTTTTGATTGGCTTTTGGCGATTTTAAGCATGCTTCCAAGTCTCTATCTTTTATTAAATGCTGCTAATCTAAACAAACGTATTGAATTCGTTAACCCCGTTACTATGACTCAAGTTATTTTGGGAACCTTAGTTGTTATTCTTGTTATTGAGGCATGCCGAAGGGCCGTCTCTTTCGCATTTGCTATTGTAATCGCTTTCCTTATTTGCTACATCTTTGTCGCGCCTCACTTGCCCGGTATGTTCCATTCTCGTGTGATAAGTTTCGATCGTGTCATTGAATTATTTTATTTAAAAGGTGATGAAGGGATATATGGCTTTTTAACGGGGATTTCGAGCAATACATTATTTATATTTATAGCATTTGCTGCCATAATGCTGAGAACAGGTGTCGGGAAATACCTCATGGATATTTCAATTTTTCTTACTGGGAGGTACCGCGGAGGACCTGCAAAAATAGCAGTTTTATCGAGTGGATTATACGGGAGTATAAGTGGCAGTTCAGTATCTGACGTGTATTCAACAGGGAGCTTTAGCATTCCCCTAATGAAAAAGATTGGTTATTCTTCCACAAAGGCCGGTGCCATTGAAGCGGTTGCAAGCGCAGGCGGACCGTTAATGCCGCCGATAATGGGCGCAGGAGCGTTTGTAATGGCTGAAATGACTTCGACCAATTATACAAATATTATTAAAGCCGCCATTTTGAGTGCCATCATATATTATATCGGCGTTTTGTCAACGGTACATTTTGAAGCTATATCAATGAATTTATCAAGGTCCCCGAAAGAATGGAATGTCGGATTTAAAAATATTCTTAAAAGAATACCCTATGCCATCCCTTTTGTTGCTATACTCTATTTTCTTTTTACTGGTTATTCTCCGGCGAAAAGTGCAGTGTACGCCCTTGTCTCTTGTATACTAGTCTGGTTAGTTATGTCGAGGAGACAACTAAATTTTAAGAATATCATTGATGGTGTTAATTATGCGGTAAGCGGGGCGGTCGTTATCGCATCAGCCTTAGCAGGCGCAGGAATTATTGTAGCCGTATTAAATCAAACCGGGGTAGCTTTATCACTTGGCAACATTATATTAAACTACTCCTTTGGAAATCTTGGGATAGCTTTATTTCTAATTATGATTGTGACTCTTGTGTTAGGTGCTGGCATACCAACAACGCCTGCTTATGTTATTACTGCTACTGTAGCTGCGGGGGCTTTATCTTACTTTGATGTCCCAATACTCATCGCACACTTATTCGTCTTTTATTTTGCCATTCTTGCAGATATAACGCCGCCAGTAGGTGTTACAGCATTTTCAGCTGCTAACGTGGCGGAATCACCGCCTATGAAGACAGCGTTAATGACACCAAGATTTGCTTTAGCAGGCTTTATTGTTCCTTTTGTTTTCGTTATGAAGCCTGAACTACTCTTTTATCAAGACACATCTTTTGGCATGACAGTCCTTACCTTTATTTCTACCGGCCTTGCAGTTATTGCGCTTGCGGCTGTCGTTGTTGGGACCCTTTTCAGAAAAATGTCGGTAACTATGAGGTTGGCTATTTTCATCGCAGCTATTATCTCTTTAAGTAACATAGCGATTATTTCTATTTCAGGAGTCATTTTATTGCTGGCGCTTATTTGTCTTGAATATTTGCAATATAAAGGGAAGTCAGCAAATAATTACGCAAATAAATCACATGTTACTGAAAGTAGGTGATGATCTTTGTGAACCTGAGATGCAACACAGCAACATGCAATAGGATTCTAGGAGGTGAACGATGAAAAAAGTTGTTATCTGTATAATAGTCTCAATTTTAATGGTCGTTCTTACTGCATGCAGTAATCCGTATGCAACAGGTAAAAAGACAGATATGCACAAAACGTCAAATGGAAATAGTGGGCTTCATGTAGAAAAAGTCACTCACTTAACCTGGGCCGCTGGATCGCTAGGCGGCGGCTGGTACAGCATGGCCGGAGGGATTGCTTCCATTATTAATAAAACAAACCCTAAGATCATTATTAAGACTATACCCGGTGGGAGTTTGCAAAATATTCCCTTCGTCGAAAACGGGACTGCACAATTAGCGTGGGAACAGCCGGCATTTATTAAGGCAGCCGCTCAAGGTGAAGACCCCTTTAAAAAGAAGTATCCAAACATAGTAGCCATTGGTAACGGCTTTGGTTTTAACTATTTCCATTTTGCGGTCGATGCTAATTCTAAGATTAACAGCATAGATGAAATCTTTAAAAAGAAGATACCGATAAAAATCGCAGTCACACCTGTGAATAATACGGATGAATGGGTACTAAGAAAGGTTTTGGATTATTACGGCGTAACCTATAAAGATATTAAATCATGGGGCGGGAACATCTTCCACGGAAGCTACACGGAACAAGCGGAACAATTTAAAAATGGAAATGTAGATGCAATGTTTACACAACTCGCTATTCCAGGATCCGCTATAACTGAGGCTTCCAATGGCAGGGAAATGAAAATATTGCCAATGTCTAATGATTTAATTAAATACTTGTCCAAATACGGCATTGAAAAAGGAATATTGCCTGCGGGCACTTATCCAAAGGTGGTCAATGGAAACAAGGATATTCAGACAGCTATGATGGGTACTATTCTCGTAACAAATAAAGATGTGCCGGACAATGTCATTTATGAAATCACAAAAATTATTAATGACAACCAGGAGAGGCTGCCGTCCATCCAGGCAGCATTAAAAGACTATGACATCAAAAAGGCTGTTAAGAACCTAGGAACAGATTTGCACCCTGGGGCAAAAATGTATTACAAGGAAATGGGAATTATCAAATAATAAATAATTGGGAGGTTTTATGTCATGTTTTATAATAATATACTTTTTGAGGTGGAAGAGGGTATTTTAACGATTACGATTAACCGCCCAGAAACTTACAATGCCTTAAGTACTGAAACAAAGGCGGAGCTTACAGATGCTTTTGAAGCAGCAAATCGGGATAGTGAGGTTAAGGCGATAATTATAACAGGGGCGGGAAGTAAAGCATTTTCGTCAGGCCAGGATTTAAATGAGAGCAAAACTGTTAATCAGGAAACAGCTGATGCGTGGGTGGACGAATTTGATAAGCTATACAGGGTGATACGGAGTATCGAAAAGCCTATTATCGCTTCTATTAACGGTTTCGCAACAGGATCGGGTCTGCAGTTAGCGTTACTTGCTGACATTAGAATAGCAGCTAAAAGTGCTAAGTTCGGGATGACCGAAATCAATGTGGGTCTTCCTTGTATAATTGGAAGCACTATGTTTTGGGAAACGATGGGCAGAACCAAAACAATTGACCTTATTTTAACCGGTCAACTACTTAAAGCGGAAGAGGCAAAAGACTACGACCTTATTACAAGGGTTGTTGATGATAATGAATTAAAGGAAAAATCACGTGATTTGGCTAAAGAGCTTGCAGCCAAACCTCCTATTGGCATAGCTGTAAATAAGCGATGGTTTAAACAACTAGGGGACGAAAACTTTGATAATTGCATGGATTACGCCATAAAGGCCCATACAATAGCTTATGAATCGGGGGAACCTCAACAAGCTATGACCGAGTTCTTTGAAAAAAGAGCAGCTAAGAAGGGATAACTAGTATGAAACTTTATGAATATGAAGGGAAAAGGCTGTTTGAAAACTATGGTATTCCAATAGCTAAAGGATGGCTATGGCAGCAACTATCAGAAGAAGCGAGATATCCCCTCATGGCAAAGTCCCAAGTATTAACAGGCGGTAGGGGCAAGGCTGGAGCAATCGTTGAAGTGACTGATAGGTCAAAGGTCGTTCTTATAGCCCAAGATTTATTAAAAAAGACAATTCGAGGCCATAAAGTAAGCCATGTGTACTTAGAAGAAAAGATTGATTATGATAGAGAATTATATTTATCCATTATCTTGGACCGTAATAAAAAAAGGCCTGTTCTTCTAGCAAGCGGGAAGGGCGGTATTGACATCGAGGCCGTCTCAAGGCAGGATATTTTAACGATACCGATTCATCCTTTAATGGGTCTTCAAGCTTATATGAAGAGGAAAGTCTCCTATTTTTTACAGGTTGAGTTTCGTAAAATCGATGAAATCATAGATCATATGTGGCAGTTATTTAGCGATGAACAGGCTGAATTAATCGAAATTAACCCTCTTTTTGTCCAAAGCAATGGAGAAATGGTTGCTGGAGATGCCAAAGTTATTATAGATGGCCATACCAAACCATCGGCTAATATTGATTACTTACCGCGTCAAAAGGGGAGTTTTGAAGAAAAGTGTTCTGATATCGGTGCGGTGGGTGTTGAATTAGATGGAAACATCGCCGTGATTACTAGTGGTGCAGGATTGGGAATGGCTACCTTTGATTTGGTTTGCAGTAAAAGGGGAACCGTAAGAGCCTTGGTTGATTTAGGGGGGCATGTGATTCACGATGTAAATGCTGCGGAAGAACTTATTAAAGAGGTAAGAAGATTAAGTCCCAAGGGTATATTGTTTAACTTTTACTTCCAAGTGGCAAGTTGTAAGGTCACGGCTACTGCTATTGCTAACATTCTGGGCGGAGATTCCTTGCCAGTGGTCGTGCGATTACGGGGAATCGACCAAGAGGAATCCGAAAATCTTCTATCTGTATTCCCAAATATTGAAACAACCCATGATTTAGAAAAGGCATGTGAGCGTATTAACTTTAAATTGGAGGGACCGGGAATTGCCCATCATCGTTAAAGAAGAATCCAAAGTCATCATTCAAGGGATAACGGGGAATGTGGGCCGCGCGTTTGCTAATAGGATGATTCAATATAATACTCCTCTTGTCGCAGGCGTAACCCCTGGGAAAGGAGGGCAGTATATTCAAAGTATCCCAGTTTATAACTCTGTTGAAGAGGCAGTAGTCTTAGCCCATGCAGATACCTCTTTTATAAGCATCCCTCCGAAGTTTGTTAAACAAGCTGTTTTGGAAGCAATTGATGCAGGGATTAAAGTTATTGTCATTTATTCAGAAGGTGTGCCCATTCACGACAGTATGGAAATGGTCCATTATGCAAAGGCCCATCAAGTGCTCTTGTTCGGACCAAATTCAGCAGGAGTTGTCTCGCCGGGCAAAGCGAATGTTAGTGATATTCATGATACCATCCTAAAGCAAGGGAAGGTTGGGGTTGTTTCCAGAAGCGGGACTTTAACCTATGAAGTTATCGAAATGATTAACAAAATGGGGCTTGGGGTAAGTACGGTTGTTTGCTTAGGCGGGGATCCAGTTATTGGTGTTCAACATGCTGACATTTTACAGCGGTTTGAGAAAGACCCTGAAACTGACACTGTTATTTATATTGGCGAAATTGGTGGCAACGATGAAATGCTTTCAGCTGAGATAATTAAACAGATGACAAAACCAGTATTTGCGTATATAGCAGGAATGTATGCCCCAGAAGGAAAAAGAATGGGTCATGCGGGAGCTATTATTCGAAATTCCTCCGAAACTGCAGCGCAGAAACAACAAATATTGAAGGAAGCCGGTGCGGTTGTTTTGGATGTGTTGGTCGATTTCCCCCGATCCTACTCAGATAAAGCAGTTATAAATAAATAGGATGGCTGAAAAGCAGCGTTTTATTGCTTTTGGTCTATTTAAGGGTCAGACTTTGGTCTGGCCCGTTTTGACTTTTCCGATCCCGTCATTAATTCTTGGCTTTTAGAAAATCACGTTCGAATGCAGAGGGGTAGAAATAATCACCCCAAATACCCATTAACAAAAAAGCTAATCGTTTCGATATCATCTTCATTTAATCCCCTTGACAAGTTTTTAGACAATTCACGAGAAATAGCTTCCTGATCTCCATCACACTTTTCGGTAAGACGTGCTATGCTTTTAAAAAGGAGAAGTTGTGAATGAAACGCCTCTTTGGTTAGTGGTTTATCGTGATGTGATAGGACAAAAAAGTCTGCATCGTATTTTTCGACTCGTTGAATTAATTGGAGTGTATTCTCAAGTGTATAACTCCATTTTTTTGAATAGAGATTCGCATACATGCAATCTCCTAGAAATAGGACTTTTTCCTCCGGTATATAAATGATGCAAGAGTCATTGGAGTGATCTCCGCCCACATGTTCAATGACACAAGTCACTCCCCCTAAATGGATTGACAGTCGGTTATCGAAAGTAATATCGGGTGAAGGGAGAAAAACATCACGCCTAGTTCCCAGCTCTTTCTTCATAGCGTCAGCACAAAATGGGATTTCTGTTCCCTCTTTAACGCGTTGATCCAAGAATCTGTCTTCCCAGGAAAGATCCTGTAATTCTTTGACTTTGGTATAAGTTTTGCGATGAGAAATAATCGGGGTTTGTATCTCACTCATTCCAAATACGTGATCCCAGTGCCAATGGGTAAGGACAAGCAAGTCGGCGCTGATATGACGTTCTTCTAGTTGGCTTAGAAATAACCTGGCATGATTGGAAGAATTCCCAGCATCAATTAATACGGTTTTATCATCCCCTAAGACAGCCCCTAGAACAGGACGATCCGTTTCTTGATATGGCGGTAAGTATAAGATGCGATTGGTGAGTCGCTCGAGTTTCTGCAATGTTTTAAACCCCTTTAATTCATTTATTGTCCCAAAAGTATTTTATCATGTAAGAAAAAGGTGCTTCATTCAAAGATAGGTTGTCCCAGAGATTTATAAATATTAGCCAAGAAAAGCGAAAGTCTCCGGAAGTTATGCCAAACTGCAAAAGGGCAGCCCTAAGGCAGCCCTTTTTTGTAACGCGTTAAATTTATGCTGTTTTGATTGATAAGCTTTTCATTGCTTTTCGCTTAGTTAAGTAGCGTTGAAGGAAATAAGAGCCTAATACATAGACGACCGCAAGAGCCTGCAAGGACAAGCCTTCGACATTAGGGAATACGCAGAACCAAACACCTAACCAATCTGGGAATTGAGCATCAATAGATGTCGTGCTTAGCCACCCGGCAAGCTGCATTTCCTGTACAGTTTCGCCGACCATCACCGCAAGAACCATGACTAATAGGACACCTGTAAATACCAACATCTTTTTATGAGGAAGTTTCTTTTGGAATAAGAATGTCAGGACTCCCACAATTAATGTTAACGCCAAGCCAATCAATGTACCTTGGATGATAATTTCAGAGCCGACTTTTAGACGTAAGTTTTGAAGGAAGAGAACAACTTCAAAACCTTCACGATAGACGGAGGTTAGACCGACTAAAAATAAAGACCAGAAAGCGCCCGTTGAAACATCGGTATCTTTCTTTCCAATGAATTGTTGTTTCTTTTTATTATGGAGGCGGATCCAGCCAGACCAGTAAACTTTATGAAAAAACCAATTGAGAATAATCAATAATACGACCACAGCTAAGATACCAGTGAACGCTTGGATATTAAGTTGTGATGCATTAACGGAAGCAATAATTGCCACAACCACAAACCACGTTACGAGAGTGGCTACAAATGAAACACCTGCTCCGGCAGATATCGGTTTCCAATAGTTATCTTGCTTCTTACGAATTAGTCCGGAAATGATCGCCGCTAAAACGAGAATGGCCTCTAATCCTTCCCGGAAGACGAGAATAGCTGTGTTTATGATCGCGGAACCACGGGATATATGATTAGCAGTGGGGTCAGGATTCCCTTTAAAGTAGATGCCTTGCCACACGAGAACGCCAATTAAAATAACCAATGAGAGCGTAATTAAAGTAGTTTTCAAGTTAAAGACTTTATTGAGCAATTTTCATTCCTCCTATGTACACGATAATGATAATCGTTATCATTTGTCTGTTGGGTTAATTTTAGCTCCCTTTTGTCGGGACGTCAATACCGCAATGAATTTTGCTGCTATTTTCCTATAAAAGAATCCGGGGAGGACGCAAAAACGGGGGTGGAGGATGCAAAAAAACGAGGGGAGCGCATAAAACCTGAGGGGCGCGTATAAATCTCAGGTAGAGCACATAAACCGAAACCCCCCCTCGGCTTGCCGCCAAAATATCTTACATATTTTCTTCCTTTTTAGAAAATCCGGTAAAGGCAAAGCATGCTGTAAACGCGACCGCAGCGACTACGATGGCGAAAATCAAGCCTATGGCAGCCATAAAAGTATCTTCGCCTGGATAGGCAGGTTTCAATGTCACTAGTTTATAAATGAAAATGATCGTTAAAAAGAAATAAAAACTGCTTCCTATTAATCCCATCTTTAAACGATTGCTTCTTGTGCCGCGCCACGCTTTATTAATCAGCAGCCAAATAAGGATACTTCCGATCACAGCCAAAAGCATGACGAACAAATGAACAAATGGTATTAAAAAGAGCGTTAATAAGTAAAGGATAAAACCGGTAATAAGGAACAGAGCTGTGTTCATAATAAATAGAAATATTCCGGCGAGCCAATAGTTATGAAACCATTTAGCTTTCCCTAAATAATCCACTAGATTATTATCACCGCCAAGTCTGCCAAGGATGGGTCTTTTAAGTAACATAACAACGAGCACCCCTAAAACACCAATTAATAAGATAAAGGTCACGATATATCCCCCTAACATGCATTTCTTTACAACTCCTAAGATTAAACAACTACGTAATTGATTTGTAGTGTTGTTGTTGATTTAAATTATATGCTATTTAACTTATAATTCAATTAATAGTCAAAAAGGGTAAAATGGTAACTGAGGTTCTAAAAATCGGTTCAGGCTGCTTTGCTGGATCTTGTGTACGAAATCAAAGAATCTGACTAAGCGGGAGTGGAGATACAATGGAATCGGGGAAAACATCTTGTTGCGCAGCTAGCAGAAATCAGCACAATCATAAGACGGTGACAATGACTGATAACCAAATCATAACGCGCGGCAAGGCTTTGAAAGAGGATATGATTTATATTCCAGGCGGGAATTTTATGATGGGGACCAATAGTAACGAAGGCTTTCCGGCCGATGGTGAAGGACCGATAAGGAAAGTGAACTTAGCTCCTTATTACATTGATTCGGCTGTGGTTACAAACGCACAGTTTGCTGAATTCGTAGAAGCTACGGGTTACAAGACGGAAGCTGAAAGGTTTGGCTGGTCATTCGTTTTTCGTTCTTTTTTAACACCTGACACGGCAGCAAAGGTCACACAAGTCGTTCGCGGCACACCTTGGTGGTGTATGGTAGAAGAGGCTTATTGGCATCAGCCGGAAGGACCTGATTCAAGCATAGAAGGTCGCATGGATCACCCCGTCGTTCACGTCTCTTGGAATGACGCAAGCGCTTACGCCGATTGGACAGGCAAACGGCTGCCGACGGAAGCTGAATGGGAGTTTGCGGCGAGAGGCGGTTTGGAACAAAAAATGTACCCATGGGGAGATGAACTGACGCCAGAAGGCCAACACTATTGCAATATTTGGCAAGGCACATTTCCAAAAACCAATGCGAAGGAAGATGGATACTTTGGGACAGCTCCGGCCACGTCGTTTCCCGCTAATGGGTATGGATTGTATAATGTATCTGGGAACGTATGGGAATGGTGTTCCGATTGGTTTAGCAAAAGCATCCACAAAAGGGGGGGCCGCGACAACCCTAAAGGGCCCACAGAAGGGGAAACGAAAGTCATGCGCGGAGGTTCCTACCTTTGTCATAGATCCTACTGCAACCGGTACCGGGTGGCGGCACGCAGTTCGAATACCCCCGACAGTTCAACTGGAAATATCGGATTTCGCTGTGCGGCCGATGATGACTAATGTTGTGTAGCAGGAAAATATCGCATATGACACCTGGGACAAGCCTCACAATCTATGATATTTTGACTTTGATGATTGATTTACAATTAAAAAGCCGCCTTAGCTATCGCCCTAATGCAGGGTGATTTTTTTGCCAAAAGTGGGTGCGGGATCTAAAAATCGCCTGAACCTCATTATTTCCGCACTGAAATAGAAGAGCCTTTTAGCAATCTAATTAAAAATAAAGAAAATTGACGAAGCTTTTGCGAATCCCCTCTTGACTTTGAAAGCGTTATTATTTATTATATAGCTTATAAACCGATTTACTAAACCGATTTATATTCATATGTTAGTAAGATTCAGGGGGAAGGAAGATGACATCGAATTTTGGCGTACTCACATTAGGTGACGCAATGATAACGATGAATCCATCGGCTACAGGCCCGCTTCGATTTGTTCCGGGCTTTGAAAGAAAAGCAGGCGGAGCTGAATTGAATTTTGCTATTGGCTGTGCCCGGCTGGGTTTGCGGATGAAATGGATAAGCCGGTTAGGAAAGGACGAATTTGGCCGCTTCATCGACAATTTCGCCCGCGGAGAGGGAATCGATATGAGCGATGTTCGTCTTGTTGAGGGGTATCCTACATCGATCAATTTTAAGGAAATTCGTGAAGATGGCTCTGGGAAGACTTTTTATTATCGTCACAATTCACCGATTTTGACGATTGAGCCTGAGGATATTAAGGAATCTATGTTTGAAGACATTGACATTGTTCATCTGTCAGGCGTTTATTTGGCCATCGATCCAAGAAACATTTTAATTGCCAAGCGTGTGATTGAAGTGGCAAAAGGAAAAGGCAGTAAAGTGTCGTTTGACCCAAATATACGTTTGAAATTATGGACCATTGAAGAGGCAAGAAAAGCTTATTTTGACCTTTTCCCTTCAGTTGATATTTTACTTACCGGGAGAGACGAAATCCAGTTAATTTTAGAGGACGACCGCGAAGAGGCTCTCGAAACCTTTGCGGAAAAATATGATATTAATCAACTGGTCATCAAAGATGGAGAAAAGGGATCAAAGTTATATACTAATGGCCTATGGTTTGAGAAGGAAGCATTTCCGATTGTGCCTATTGACACAGTGGGAGCAGGAGACGGGTTTGATGCCGGCTATATTTATGCCTTGTTGAATGACTACTCCTCTGAAGAACGGCTCACCTTTGCAAATGGTATCGGAGCGATGGTGACAACGGTTTCCGGTGATAACGAAGGCTTGCCATATTTAGAAGAGGCACTTTCTTTTGTCCACCGGGAAGCTGTTATTGAAAGATAATCTACGTTATGTAAAATTTATTTTCTAACAAAGCAGGTGGAAAAATGAAAGCGGTACAAGTACGAAAAGCACACGAACTCGTTATACAGGAAGTTGAAAAGCCGGCGATCAAAAATCCGACGGATGTTTTAGTTAAGGTCAAGCGTGTCGGTATTTGCGGCTCAGACATGCATATTTACCATGGAACCAATCCGCTCGCTACACTGCCGAGAGTAGTTGGGCATGAAGTGGCTGGTGAAGTTGTCGAAGTTGGACCAGATGTGACATCGGTTCAAGCCGGCGACCATGTGGTGGTCGAACCGATTCGCTACTGTGGCTCATGTTACGCATGCAGAAAAGGAAGGCCGAATGTATGTGAGTCCCTATCTGTCTTTGGTGTCCATGAAGATGGCGGCATGCGTGAGTGGTTTGTGTTGCCCGAAAAACAAATTCATGTTGTGGATGCAAACTTGCCGTGGGAAGAAATTGTGCTGGCGGAGCCCTATACCATTGGCGCTCAAGCCACTTGGCGTGGACAAGTTGAAAAAGGCGATACAGTCCTCATACAAGGGGCCGGACCAATTGGCATTTGCATTCTGAAGATGGCAAAATTGCTAGGTGGGACGGTAATGGTGACAGACTTAAGCGATGAGCGCTTGGCCTTTGCAAAAGAGAATGGTGCAGACCTCACCGTCAATGCGGGCCGTGAAGATATTCAGAAGACTGTCTCTGAGTGGACCCATGAAGAAGGTGTCAATGTCGTGATCGATGCCGTTTGCATCCCGCAAACCTTCGAATTGTCACTAGATGTCGTCTCACCTGCGGGAACTTGTGTTGTATTAGGGTTTGATGAGCGGCCTGCCTCTATTTCAGAGCTTCCGATCACAAAAAAAGAAGTTACTATTGTAGGCTCCCGTCTGCAAACCAATCAATTTCCTAAAGTGGTCAAGCTATTGAACGAAGGAAAGTTGACTCACAATGGTCTAGTTACCCATAAGTTTCCTTTGGAAAAAGTTCAAGATGCCTTTGATTTTATTGAGAAAAACCCTGACAAAGTCCGAAAAGCATTGATTGAATTTGAATGAGGTGATCTTAGTTTGAATAACAAATACGAGGTTTTGCAAACGTTAACGGATGCCAAAATTGTTGCGGTTATAAGAGGAAAGCATGCGGAAGAAGCGATTCAGTTGTCTAAAGCAGCTGCAGAAGGCGGGATTCAGGCCATCGAAGTCACATATACGACACCGAATGCGGCAGATATTTTTCGGGCCTTGGAACAGACCGATGTTTTGCTCGGGGCCGGTTCAGTTCTTGATCCCGAAACAGCGAGGCAGGCCATGCTTGCGGGCGCGCGGTTTATCGTCAGCCCTCATTTTAATCAAGACATTGCCATTCTCTGCAATCGTTACAGTGTGCCTTACTTGCCTGGTTGTATGACAATAAGTGACATGGTGAAGGCGCTTGAAGCAGGTTGTGACGTGTTGAAGTTATTTCCTGCCAGTCACTTTGAGCCATCATTTATTCGCTCTATCAAAGGTCCGTTGCCAAACGTCAACGTCATGCCAACGGGCGGGGTGAATCTTGACAATGTAACAGAATGGCTAGAGGCTGGTGCAGTTGCTGTTGGGATAGCCAGCGATCTGAACAAAGCCTATCAAAAGGGCGGTTATCAAGCCGTTGTTAATCATAGTCAATCTTATGTAGAAAAATGCGCAAAATAAGCGGGGGTGAATGACATGAATGTGACATTTCGCTGGTACGGCCGCGACAATGATACAGTTACTTTGGAACAAATAAAGCAAATCCCCGGGGTAAAAGGCATTGTCTGGGCGCTGCATCAAAAACCTGTCGGCGAAGTTTGGGAAAAGGATGACATACAGGAAGAAGCGGACTATATCCGATCCTTTGGATTTCATACAGACGTTGTTGAAAGTGTCAACGTCCATGAATCCATTAAATTAGGGAATAATGACCGGTTTAAATATATCGAAAACTACAAACAGACGATTCGCAACCTTGCGGAAGCAGGCGTAAAAGTCATTTGTTATAATTTCATGCCGATATTTGATTGGACGAGAACGGACATGTTCCACCCGCTAGAAGATGGCTCGACAGCTTTATTTTACGAAAAAGCCAAGGTTGAAAATCTGGATCCGAAAGAATTAATCCGCACTGTTGCGGAAGCATCTGATTTAACATTACCGGGATGGGAACCAGAAAAAATGGCTCGTATTTCTGAATTGTTTGAGGAATACAAAGCGGTCGATGAAGAGCAGCTGTGGACTAATTTGGGTATTTTCTTAAAAGAAATTTTACCTGTTGCAGAAGAATGTGATGTGCAAATGGCGATTCATCCGGATGATCCGCCATGGTCTATTTTTGGGCTGCCGCGGATCATTACGGGGCCGGAGAGCTATGAACGATTGTTCGCCATATCGGATTCACCTTCTAACGGGATAACGATGTGTACCGGTTCAATGGGAGCAAATCCAGATAATGATATGGTTCAAATAGCAGAAAAGTATGCTTCTCATGCTCCTTTTTCACATATTCGAAATGTGAAAATCTACGAGAATGGCAATTTTACTGAAACATCTCATTACACACAAGATGGGTCTATTGATGTCAAAGGTGTTGTAGAGGCGCTTCACAAACAACATTACGGCGGTTATGTCAGACCGGATCATGGCCGACACATATGGGGAGAACAATGCCGCCCCGGCTACGGTCTTTATGACAGGGCATTAGGTGTGATGTACCTCCTTGGTTTGTGGGATGGCTCTGAAACAACAGGGAAAGGACAATTGTTATGATTCCAATACATGAAAACTTAAAAAATAAAGTTGCTGTCATCACAGGAGGAAGCGGTGTCCTTTGTTCTCAGATGGCTAAGGAACTGGCAAGGCATGATGTCAAGGTTGCGATCTTGAATCGTACGGCCGAAAAAGGGCGAAAAATTGCCGATGACATTCAGGGAAGTGGCGGATCAGCCATCTCGATCCCGACTGATGTATTAAGCCGTAGATCGCTTGAGGAAGCGAAAGAAAAGGTCATTGGAGCATTTGGCCATATCGATATCCTGATTAATGGGGCAGGCGGCAATGATCCGGCAGCTATTACTGACCCGGAAACATACGTAGAAGAAACAGAAGGGAAGTCCTTTTTTGACTTAGAAGAACAAGGGTTTTCTCACGTATTTGACAGCAATTTCATAGGTTCCTTTTTGGCGAGTCAGGTTTTTGGCAAAGAGCTTTTAAAAGTGAAATCACCTGTGATCGTGAATATGTCATCCATGAGTTCTTATGCGCCAATGACCAAGGTTCCGGCCTATAGCGCTGCGAAATCCGCTATTAATAACTTTACAATGTGGATGGCTGTTCACTTTGCTGATACAGGACTCCGGGTGAACGCCATCGCTCCAGGGTTCTTTTTAACAAAACAGAACCGGGATTTGCTTCTAAATGAAGACGGTCAGTATACAGCACGGTCGCAAAAGATCTTGGCTGGGACCCCTATGAAGCGGTTTGGCGAGCCGGATGATTTACTAGGGACACTATTATGGTTTGTTGATTCTGACTATTCGGGTTTTGTAACAGGTATTACAGTTCCGGTAGACGGAGGGTTCATGGCCTATTCCGGTGTTTAGGAACAAACACCTTGTAAAGATGGGAATGTCTAAATGAAAAAGATCACCATATCTGATGTTGCAAGGCACGCCAATGTGTCAAAAAGTACAGTATCTCAATTTTTGAACAAACGGTATGACTACATGAGCGAACGGACGAAAAGGAAAATTGAAGCAACAATTGGGGAATTAAACTACCAGCCCAATTTTGTGGCCAGAAGTTTAAAGCAGAAATCGACTTTTACAATAGGCGTTGTTGTGGCAAACATTTTGCATACGTTCTCCACTCATTTCACACGTGCTATTGAAGATATATTTCATAAACATGATTTTCAAATCATTGTTTGCAACGCTGATGACGAGCCGCAAAAAGAGAGGAAATATATTGAGATGCTGCGGGCCAAACAAGTCGACGGCATTATTATCTTTCCAACCGGAGGAAACATCGATTTATATGAACAAATGAAGCGTGATCACTTTCCGATTGTCTTCATGGACAGGATCATTGAGGAGTTAGAAATCGAAACGGTTTTGTTGGACAACCATTTAGCATCGCAAATGGCGGTTGACCAGTTTATCGAAAACGGCTATAACCGGATTGCAATTGTGACGACATCGATTATCAGGCATATCACTCCCCGTGTTGAGAGGATTGAGGGCTATAGGAAGGCACTAAATTCCCACGGTATTGAAGTTGATGAGGCTTATATTAAAACAGCGGATGCCGATCAGATGTCCAAGGCGCTCACTGAATTATTTCAGCTCGACATGCCGCCTCGGGCGATTTTGGCGGGGAATGATATCGCGCTAATTGAGGTTCTTAAATTTATGAAGGAAACGGGCAAACAGATACCTGAAGATGTTGCTGTTATTGGCATCGATGATGTGACATTTGCCAGCTTTTTCACCCCGCCGATCACGACGATTGCTCAGCCGACTAATGAAATGGCGGAGCGGGCTGCCAAGGGGTTGCTTGACCAAATGAAAAAAGAGGAAGGGGAGGAGCAGCTTCCAATCGTAGAGCGGTTTACGCCTTCCCTCATTGTTAGAAGTTCCAGTCTATAGACTTAAAAAAAGGGAGGATTCCCTTTTTTAAGCCAAAACTAAACCGTTTTACCAAAAGAAAAGGGGGAATTACCATGTTTGCGAAGGCTAAACTGCCGGTTATTATTATGTTATTTTTAGCAGGTGTGATTAACTATCTAGACCGTTCTGCCCTTTCAATTGGCGCGCCTTTTATCCAGCATGATTTAACATTGACCGCCACCCAAATGGGGCTTGTCTTCAGCAGTTTCTCTATAGGTTATGCGATTTTTAATTTTATAGGCGGGGTGGCATCAGATAAATTTGGCGCCAAATTAACGTTATTTGTGGCGATGATCGTCTGGTCTCTTTTCAGCGGGGCGATTGCCTTAGCCGTTGGATTTGTTAGTTTAATAGTGATTCGTATCGTGTTTGGCATGGGCGAAGGTCCGCTGTCAGCCACGATCAGTAAAATGGTTAATAATTGGTTCCCAACGGATCAGCGTGCATCTGTCGTTGGCTTAACGAATAGCGGAACGCCGCTTGGCGGAGCAATATCCGGACCGATCGTCGGTTTTATTGCAATCGCTTATAGCTGGAAAATTTCCTTTATTATGATAATGGTCATTGGTTTAATTTGGTCCGTTTGTTGGTGGTTATTTGTAAAAGATAAGCCGGCGAAAAATCCGGAAAAAGATGCTGTTGTTGAAGCTAAGACCCAACCGCAAGTAAAGTTGCCTTTATCATTTTATTTAAAACAAAAGACGGTATTGTTTACCGCATTTGCCTTTTTTTCTTACAATTATATCCTATTCTTTTTCTTAACTTGGTTCCCAAGTTATCTCGTTGATGCGCGCGGCGTCAGTGTGAAAGCAATGAGTATTATTACTGTAATTCCTTGGATACTTGGCTTTATTGGCTTAGCAGCAGGGGGATTCGTCTCAGATTATGTACTCAAGAAATGTGCGAATAAAGGTGTGCTTTTCTCAAGGAAAGTCATTCTCGTCTCTTGCTTGTTTGCCTCCGCGGTGTGTATTGGTTTAGCGGGGCTAGTTACAACAACTGTAAGCGCTGTTACGCTCGTCGCATTATCGGTTTTCTTTTTATATTTAACAGGTGCGATTTACTGGGCAATCATTCAGGATGTTGTCGATCAAAGTAAAGTAGGGTCTGTTGGCGGATTTATGCACTTTTTAGCAAATACGGCAGGTATCATCGGACCAGCGTTAACGGGATATTTAGTTGACCAGTCTGGAACATTTACCTCTGCGTTTTTACTCGCAGGAGGGTTAGCGATATTTGCTTCACTTGCCGTCATCCGTTTTGTCCGGCCGATCATCAAGCCTTCTAATGGTTTGGCTGATAAGCAAAGCGTTTAATGTAAAGTCTTAACAAGCAGAGGATATAGCTGTCTTATTGAAAGATAGCTATATCCTTATTTTTGTTCTTTTTCTATAGTTCGCTGGTGTTGTATCCATATACTTTTTAAAGATGCGGTGAAAATGGGTCATGCTCTCAAACCCGCACATTTCACCGATATGCGCGACACTATCATTCGTTTCTAATAGAAGTTCTTTTGCTTTGATGATTCTTTTGGTATTTAAATAATTAATTAACCCTATCCCCGTTTCCTCTTTAAATGTTCTGCTAAAATATGATGGGCTGACTAAGCATTTATTGGCAAGCTCTGTTAAAGTTAATTTTTTACTAAGGTTTTTATTAATGTACTCTAAAATATCCTTAATCCAATCTAATCCATAAGCCTTTTCCTTTATATCATGCTCGTTTTCTGCACGGATGCGATACAAATCAAGGATGATCTGATGGACGATTAATAAAGAGGCATGTCTTGATCCAAGTCTTTTTTGAGTGATTTCATTGTTAATCCTTTGAAGGTGGTTCTCCATCACTTTTTGATTTTCTTTTTGAATAGGGATTTTATACCTGCCTCGTTTTTTTGTCATTTCAAACAGATTTTGATATGAAAATGAATCATCAAGCAAGACATTATAAATCAATGTAGGCGAAAAAAAGATAATCGTAGATGTAACCGGATCATCCTTGTCAGGTATCGCACGATGAATGGTATTGTTCGGTATCAAAAAGACATCGCCCGGCTGCATGTCATAAAAAACATCCCCAATAAAAAAACTGCCTTTGCCGCTGTAAACATAAACGATTTCATAATCATCATGCATATGATCAGATAATTCCTTCTGAGGGCTCTTGGTATCTTGATAGATAAAAGAAAAAGGGAACAGCGAATCATGCCGTTTCGTCTTTTGAAATGTTTTCATCCTCGTTACCTCCTGTCTCTATTTTACATCAAAATATGGTATAAAGAGGGCAAAAGACGTGATTTATAGACCAATTTCCAATGATAAAATAAAGAAAATAAGAAAAAAAGGCGAGGAGGAAGCATATGAGTAAAGTGATTCAATTACATGTGAACGATGATGTTGCTATTGCTTTGGGTGACATTCAAAAAGGAGAAAATATCCGGATGCAAGCTATAAATAATCAGATGATCGAGATCAATGTTCTTGAAGATATTCCAAAGGGTCATAAAGTTTCCGTGCGTCCTGTAATGGAAGGCGAGGATGTTACCAAATTTGGCTATTCGATCGGCAAAGCAAAAGAAAATATTTCTGAAGGCGCTTGGGTTCATACTCATAATCTAAAATCCGGTTTGAAAGGGATATTGGATTATACGTATCAACCCGGCCGCGAGTATCATGCCGAAAGCGAATCAAAACACACTTTCCAGGGGTATCTGCGCGAAAACGGGGAAGCGGGAATCCGCAATGACATTTGGATTATTAATACGGTTGGCTGTATTAATAAAACATGTGAAGTCCTGGCAAAAATGGGGAATGAAACGTTCAAAGACCGGAAATTTGACGGAATTCACCATTTTCCCCATCCATATGGCTGCTCGCAATTAGGCGATGACCTGTCGCATACGCAAAAATTACTAGCAGCATTGGTCCAGCACCCTAACGCGGCGGGCGTGCTGGTTGTCGGATTGGGATGTGAAAATAACCAGATTGATGCCTTTAAAAAGGTTATAGGGGATTATCCTCCAAACCGAATTAAATTCTTGAAAGCTCAAGATGTCGATAATGAATTAGACATTGGTTTGGGGTTAATCGAAGAGTTAGTAGAGTATGCTGAACAATTTGAACGTCAACCGATCAGCGTGTCGAAATTGAAAATTGGATTGAAATGCGGCGGATCAGACGGGTTTTCCGGGATTACAGCCAACCCATTGGTCGGGGCGCTATCTGATCTCGTTGTCGAAGAGGGCGGTACAACGATTTTAACAGAAGTTCCAGAAATGTTTGGAGCGGAAACCATTTTAATGAATCGGGCAAACGACGAAGAAACGTTTCATAAAATCGTCCATTTAATTAATAACTTTAAAGAATATTTTATCCGCCACGGTCAAGAAGTTTATGAAAATCCTTCACCTGGCAACAAAGATGGCGGCATCAGCACCCTTGAGGAAAAGTCTCTTGGCTGTACGCAAAAAGGCGGACACGCAAATGTAGTTGACGTCAGACCGTACGGTGAGAGAGCAGTGAAGCCTGGGCTGAATTTAGTAAATGCTCCCGGAAACGATCTTGTCTCTGTTACAGCCTTAGCTGCTGCTGGCGCCAATATCGTTTTATTTACAACAGGGAGAGGAACGCCATTTGGCGGTCCAGTACCTACTGTGAAAATCGCGACAAATTCAGATTTAGCTGACCGGAAAAAGCATTGGATTGATTATAATGCCGGGCAGTTGCTAGAGGGCAAAGATATAGCTGAATTAAAGCACGACTTTTTCCGATATATTCTTGACCTCGCTTCAGGCGAAAAGAAAACTAATAATGAGCGGTTTGGCTTTAGAGAAATTAGCATTTTTAAAGAAGGAGTCATTCTTTAGCAAAGGGAGTGTTAGCCAATGAAAAGTATCACATGCGCCCGGCCTAACCAATTTAAAATGTTTGCGGCTGAACGGCCTGTTCCAAAAACAGGACAAGCATTGATTCGTATTCGCCGTATTGGTATATGCGGAACAGATATGCATGCCTATAGAGGGAATCAGCCCTTTTTCACTTACCCGCGTGTACTCGGTCACGAACTAGCCGGTCATATTGAATCTATGCCGGATAATGTATTGGGTTTAAATGCCGGCGACCAAGTCTCGATCATACCTTATATGGCTTGCGGCAATTGTATTGCTTGCAGAAATGGCAAATCGAACTGCTGCACGGATATGAAAGTACTAGGCGTCCATATTGATGGCGGAATGAGTGAATGGATCACAGTTCCTTATAATCAATTAGTAAGAACTGAAGGGCTTACCCTCGACCAATCTTCGATGATAGAGCCTTTGAGCATAGGAGCACACGCGGTAAGGCGCGCTGCAATCCAGGAAGGGGAGTTTGCACTTGTTATTGGTGCGGGGCCAATCGGCTTGGGCGTTATGGCCGTTGCTAAGGAACAGGGTGCCAAAGTCATCGCCATGGATTTAAATGATGAAAGATTAGTATTTTCACGTGAATGGGCAGGGGTGGATTATGCCGTCAATTCTTCAGAAAACGCTCTAGAACAACTCGAAGAGATAACTAATGGGGATCTGCCAACTGTTGTATTTGATGCTACTGGAAATCCTGAGTCAATGACAGCTGCCTTTCGCTACCCAGCACATGGCGGAAAATTAATCTTTGTTGGTTTGGCAAAGGCCGATATTTCATTTAATGATCCGGACTTCCATAGTAAAGAACTTACCCTTATGGGGAGCCGCAACGCGACCCGGGAAGATTTCGAGTATGTGGTGAATTTGTTTAAAAAGGCTCGCGTTAATATAGCTTCTTATATTACACACCGGGCTCATTTTGATGACATGATAGATCAATTTGAAGGCTGGCTGCTTCCCGAAACGAAAGTCATTAAAGCCGTTGTAGATGTGGGAGGTAAGTGGTGATGAAAAGAAAACCGCAACATTTGAAATGTCTTAATAAAAATAATCTGCCAGCCGAAGATCAGCAAGCAATAGCAGATTATCCTATTAAAGTCTTGCAAATAGGGGAGGGACATTTTCTTCGCGGCTTTTTTGATTGGATGATTCATGAATGCAATAAAAAGGGATATTTTAACGGAAGCATCGCTGTGACCCAGCCACGCCCACAAGGGAAAACAAAAATAGAAAAATTAAAGCAGCAAGATGGCTTATACACTCTGCTGATCCGTGGATTGCAGAATAAAAAAGTAGTAAATGAAAAAGAGACTATTTCTGTCTTTTCAAGGATAATCGATCCCTACACAGAATGGGGCGAGTTTTTGGCGTTAGCGAAAAGTCCTGATTTGGAATTTGTCGTTTCAAATACGACAGAAGCGGGGCTTAGCTATCAGCAAATGCCTTTGGAAGAAGGTGTACCGATGACATCTTTTCCGGGAAGGCTCACCATCTTTTTATATCAACGCTATCTTCATTTTAACGGGGATTCAGACAAGGGCCTTATCATGCTGCCTTGTGAGTTATTGGAGGAAAATGGTGATAAGCTAAAGCAATACGTCGTTCAACACAGTAAAGATTGGGAACTGTCGACGGCTTTTATTAACTGGTTGGAACAAGATAATCTTTTCCTTAACTCTCTCGTCGATCGAATCGTAACGGGCTATCCAGTTATGGAAGCAGAAAAATGGACCGCAGAATCGGGGTATGTTGACCAATTATTAAATACAACAGAGCCCTATTATTTTTGGGCAATAGAAGCCGATCCATCGTTAGATCGGCTGCTGCCTTTGAATAAAGCAGGTTTAAATGTGCATTGGGTGGAGGATTTAACCCCCTATCAAATCAGGAAGGTGCGTATATTAAATGGTTCACATACAATCATTGCGCCGTTAGGCATCTTGTATGGATTGGATCATGTCGGTCAGGTTATGGCAGATTCTGAATTTAAAGGATTTTTGCAAAAGACAATCGAAGAAGATATTCTTCCAACGTTACCCTATAATCGCCATGACATGATGCAATATGCCGAAAGTGTGCTGGAGCGGTTCATAAATCCTTTTGTTCAACATCAGCTTGCCGATATTTTATTAAACAGTATTTCCAAGTTTAAGGTTCGTCTTCTTCCAACATTAGTTGCCTATTTTGCAAAGGAGGAACAACTTCCTGCTTCTCTTGTAACAGCTTTTGCAGGTCTTATACGCTATTATAAAGTGCAAAAGTCCGAAGATAATTATGTAGGAACGCGCTTTGATGGCAGTGAATATATCGTAAAAGATGATCAGCTGGCATTGGATTTCTTCTGCGAACAGTGGTCAAGTTTTGAGGCAAAAGACATGTCACTTAAACAATTGGTTAAGAAAATTATCGGTAATAAACTTTTATGGGATAAAGATTTAAATCGTATAACTGGGCTTTCTAATGCAGTATGCAATAATCTTAAGGAAATAATTAATAGGTTTAAGGATAGGTAAGTTAAAATTGGTTATATTCGATTACCCGAGTAAAACACGACTCGATCTGAGTTCTGTTTTACTCATTTTTTTGGCCAAAAAAGGTGTAGAATCCGTCCCGTCTGCCAAATGGTGAGTTGGCACACTTCTTGCTTATTTAAGGGTGAATCAACCAATTTTCACCTTGAAAGGGGATTTCACAATGAGTGTTCAGGGTTCAAATGTCAATGCAGGTCAGTTAAAAACGATCCCTTATCGGTTTTATACTGATTCAGGTGTCCTTCAGGAAGAACAAGAAAAAATCTTTTCACAATCATGGCAGTACGTAGCACACGAAAGCCAAGTCGCCTATCCCGGGGATTTTATAACATGTGAGGTTGCAGGTGAGCCCATCATTGTTATTAGGGGCGATGACGGAAAGCTGCGGGCCTTTTACAATGTTTGCCCTCATAGAGGGACACAGATTGAAAAGAAGGAAGCGGGCAGTAAAAAAATATTGCAATGTTCCTATCACGGCTGGACGTTTAAATTGAACGGCAACCTTAATAAAGCGCCAAACTTTAAAGGTGTTGAAGGGTTTTGCGCGAATGATTTTTGCCTTCATGCCGTCAGAGTTGAAACAGAGGCTACACTTGTTTTTGTTAATTTGGATCCTGGCGCCCCATCATTGGCATCCGCCTATCATGACTTTTTTGATGACTTTAAACGATTTACTTTTTTGGATCAGTTAAAAAAGAGCCACGTCAGAACACGGACGATAAAGTCAAACTGGAAGGCTTTTATTGATAATTTCCTGGAATGTGATCATTGTCCGATTGCCCACCCTGGCTTTGCGGCAACATTGGATTTAAGCAAATACCATATTGTCAATGGAGAAAGCTGTAATATTCAGGGCTCATCCATTAAGGATAAAAAGGGAAGCGGAACAATTGATCTGGATTTGAAAAGCGCAGAGGTGCAAGAAGGGCGGTTTTATTGGCTTTGGCCGAACTTTATGGTCACCGTTTACCCGGGGCCTGGGAATATTTCCACCATTCAAATGGTCCCTGTTGATCATGAAACGACGTTAGGCATTTACACCTTTTATTTAATCGGTGATGAGCCGACAAAAGAGCAAAAGATCCTTATGGATTTTGCTGAGCAAGTGCGGATCGAAGACGTGGAACTCGTCGAAATGGAACAAGTCGGTTTTAAATCACGCGCTTTTGAACATGGCATTGTCTCTCCGACCGAACATGGGGTTTATCATTTTCATCAAATGCTGCGCCAAGCGTTAAATATTTAAATAAATCACGAATGGTAGTGTCAAAAGTTCTATGAAAAACCTGCATGGGTTACAATAACTACCATTTGATTTGAGATAATACCCGCAATCGCTCTTGACAAACAGTCG
>NZ_SLXK01000043.1 GCF_004341035.1 Scopulibacillus darangshiensis | reverse complement strand
CCTAATCCCCATATAGTGAAATTTAAGTATATAAAAAAATACCTGTAGATAAAACACTCTTTTTCAAGTGTCCTAACTACAGGTACCATTTTATTAAGGGCATCCTTTTTTTAGTAAAAAAAAACATTGCAGAATGGGCAGGATATGGATATAATGACACAGTCTGTAGGTTAAAGCATTCCTATAAAAAGAATGCTGAGAGGGGAAAGACATGGTTAATAAAGAAAGTAATATTAAATTGGTCGTCGCAGGACTTTTGCTAGGCATATTAATGGCGGCTATGGATAATACCATTGTAGCAACAGCAATGGGGACAATTGTATCTGATCTTGGCGGATTAGACAAATTTATTTGGGTAACATCAGCCTATATGGTCGCGGTCATGGCCGGCATGCCTATTTTCGGGAAATTGTCGGATATGTACGGGCGCAAACGTTTCTTTGTTTTTGGGCTTATTTTTTTCTTGTTCGGATCTGCATTATGCGGGATAGCACAGAGCATGGTGCAATTAAGCATCTACCGCGCGATTCAAGGGATTGGCGGCGGAGCTCTGATGCCTATTGCTTTTACGATTATTTTTGATATTTTTCCTCCTGAAAAGCGCGGCAAAATGACCGGACTGCTAGGAGCAGTATTCGGTGCGGCAAGCGTGTTAGGTCCGTTACTTGGAGCTTATATCACGGAATACATCAGCTGGCATTGGGTATTTTATGTTAATGTGCCCATTGGTGCAGTGGCACTATTTTTAATCCTTCGTTTTTATAAAGAATCATCAGAACACTCTAATCGGAAAATCGACTGGGGCGGGGCCATAACACTTGTTATTTCAGTCGTCAGTCTTATGTTTGCCCTAGAGCTGGGGGGAAAAGAGTACGATTGGCTTTCAGGACAGATCATTGGTTTATTCTTAAGCTTTGCCATCTTTTTCATTGCCTTTTTTATCGTGGAACGTAAAGCGAAAGAACCGATTATTTCATTTTGGATGTTTAAGAACCGCTTATTTGCAACAGCGCAGATTTTGGCTTTTTTATACGGTGCGACTTTTATCATCTTAACCGTTTTTATTCCCATTTTTGTACAGGCTGTTTACGGAGGTTCTGCAACAAATGCTGGTTTGATTCTGACGCCAATGATGCTAGGCTCTGTTGCCGGCAGTGCCATAGGCGGGATTTTCCAAACAAAAACAAGTTACCGAAATTTAATGATTATCTCGGTCATCGCTTACTTTATCGGCATGTATCTGCTTGGAAACATGACGCCTGATACGGCACACCTGCTTTTAACTGTCTTCATGGTTATTGTAGGATTTGGCATGGGATTTTCGTTCTCGCTATTGCCAACCGCATCGATCCACAACCTGGATCCGCGCTATCGCGGGTCAGCCAATTCAACGAATTCTTTCTTGCGTTCATTCGGTATGACATTGGGTGTATCGGTCTTTGGTTCAATTCAAAACAATATTTTTAATAATAACCTTAAGGACGCTTTTAAAGGCATGCAAGGATCAGGCACGGCGAATATGGGTAATCCGCAAGAAATTTTCCAATCCGGCCAGCGCTCTAAGATCCCAGATTTTATTTTGGATAAAATTGTTCACGCCATGTCTGCGTCAATCACACACACCTTTATGCTCGCATTAATCCCCATTGTCCTTGCGGCAGTCACCATTATATTTATGGGGAATGCCCGTGTTGAGACATCGCAAAAGATCGTGACCAAAAACGAAAATTAAAGACATACAAAAGCACTGGACCTTTTGCTTCCGGTGCTTTTTTGTTGGGCAGTCTCTAATGGCCACCCTTTCAGCCTTTTCCATGACCTTTACCGTTTCCTTTAGTAGAAAGGCCCCGTGCATCCCCTTCTAATCTATCGATAAAACCCCAATCTACTATAGCTCGCTATTTGTCCGTTTCAAATAGTAGATTTTTGCATTTAATATAGTATCTATCAGAAAAGGAGGTGAATCATGATGCCTATTATCCCTCCCTTTTTAGCCTCTAGAAAGTTTACTTCCACAATAGGAGCCGGAACCGGTACGGGAGCAACATACGCAATCGCGGCAACAACCTTTACTGATGATACAGGTGCTGCTGCCACCGCGTTTCCGGGATTATTTGCCTATTATATTTTGTATATTAACGGCGTACCCCAGACAGCTGATACCTCGACTATGTCTACTTCTACAATAACTATCCCAGATGGTGATGCTCTTGACCCTGCTACCCCGGTATTGGTTGAGTTTATCGTAAACTAGGTGCAAAAAGGCAGTCCATCGTTAGTGATGGACTGCCTTTTTTACATAAAAAAAATAACTACTGAAAATAACTTTTAGAGATAAGCGCCGTTCCTTTCTATTCTATTATGGAATAAAAATACTTTAATGGATATAGAAGATGACAGGAGGGGTGAATATGGCAAACCATCTCGAGCATCGGAAACGAAGGGCTGTGACTCTTTTCCATTGTGATGACCGGTGTTGTATCACTTATGATCAGCATCACTGTTTGGAATGTTGCAATCTGTTCCATTGTTGTAAATGTGATGATTGCGACCATTTTGATTGCTGTGATTGCTGTGATTGTCTAATTTGTTGTCTACGAAAATGCCCATGCCGCCCTGGTCCCCCAGGGCCTCAGGGACCCACTGGGGCTACAGGGGCCACGGGCGCTACGGGACCTACTGGGCCTCCTGGACCTACGGGAACATTGCAGGCGGAAACTTTTCAATACACTACCGTATCCGATGGAAATAAGTTGGTTTATACTAACCAAGATGGGTTACCTCAATATGGAAGCACAGACATTTTAAATCCTGGAGACGTCACATATATTAATCTATATATCAATGGCATTTTGCAACCTCCGCAATTTTATGAAGTCCAGGAAGGCATTCTTACCCTTTTAGACTCTAGTCCACCTCCACGTGGTGCACCGATTATTCTGCAATTTGTTAAAGTTGTTAACCAATAACTGTTTCGGGGTTGTTGTGAAATAAAATAGATAAGCTTTTACCTTTTTGATGACCGTGCTGCCCTTTCCCGGTCCACGGGCACGAATCGCTCCTATCTTTCACGTGGCACCGCCTTAATTTCCTGATCGCTTACACGCTGTAATCTCAATAAAAAAATGGTATAATCAATAATTGTTAACTTGTTTTAAAAATGGTTAACAACTATTTTTTCGGAGGTGCTATCTAGTGAAACAGGAAACCCTTATTTCAAATCCAAAGATGGGCGCAAGCCGGTTAAATTCATTCCCAGATGAGTTTTTCGTGAATCCGTATCCTTTTTATCGGGAACTTCACTCCAATGGTCCCGTACAAAGAGGGACATTAATCAAGCACGACGGTTGGGTTGTTACCGGTTATAAAGAAGCTTTACATATTCTAAAACATCCCCACTTCAAAACCAGGATGCCAATTCCTAAGGATTCAAAAGACAACAAACGGCTTATCCGCATCCAAAAAAATATGATGCTTTTTAAAAATCCTCCTGACCATACACGGATCCGTTCGCTTGTAAGCAAGGCATTCACGCCACATGCTATCGAAGCAGTCCGAACTAGTATTGAAGAAACAGCTCACCAGCTGCTTGTTAGAGTGCAAGATGCTGGGGAAATGGAGGTTAAATCCGATTTTGCTTTTCCCTTAGCAATGGCCACCATAGCAAGAATATTGGGTGTTTCCCCCCAAGACTATCCACAGTTTAGAAAAAGGGCTGATTTGCTTATTCGTACAACTGATTTAACCCGAACCGAAAAAACATTAGATGGAGAGGCTGCCGCTTCAGAACTATTAGACTACTTCCGTTCCCTTGTTAAATACCGGCTTCATTATCCTGAGGATGACCTCATTAGCAAACTAGTGGGGGAAGCGGATGATGGCGATAAGTTAGATGAAGATGAACTGTTAGCCACTTGTATATTGCTTATCATCGCCGGCCATGAAACCACTGTAAATTTAATTGGCAATGGTGTGGTCTCCCTGCTCAAAAACCCTGACCAGCTGATAAAATTGAAGGAAGAACCTTCTCTCATTCGTTCCGCAGTCGAAGAATGTTTGAGATTCGAGAGTCCCACCCAATTGACCGCACGTTTTGCCGCCGAAGACACTGAAGTTGGCGGAACGACGATCAAAAGCGGTGAGCAGATTTATTTATTATTGGGAGCCGCAAATCGGGATCCAATGAGATTTACCGATCCAGACATTTTTGATATAACACGGGAGCCGAACCCTCATCTCGCGTTCGGCACCGGAAATCATTTTTGCTTAGGTTCCGCGTTAGCCAGGTTAGAAGCTCAAATAGCTATTAACACACTGCTTCAGCAGCTTCCTAACCTCCGACTTGAAAATGACAGACTGCAATGGCGCAGATTATTTGGATTTCGCTCCCTTGAAGAACTTCCTATTTCTTTTGGGTAAAATTAATAACCCCATGTCCCGAACATGGGGTTTTACATCCTATTATTCTTATATTATTTCGTGCCCCTTGTTAACATCCCTTAACAAAGGTGAAGGCTCACTGGAGTAAAACAGCCACAGGTCATGAAGGGCGCGAGTGCAGCCGACGTACAGCAATTTTGCGTCTCGCTCAGTTTGTTCATAATGATCGGCATCGACATCGATTAATAATACCGCATCAAATTCAAGGCCTTTGGTTAAATAAACCGGCATGATGGAAAGTCCTCCGCCGTATTCCCTTTGTCCGGAATGGATCAGGTGAGCTGTCAGGCCGGCTTCCTGTAATTCACTGTGAAGCTTGAAGCATTCGGCTTCGGTGCGAAGAGCGATAGCGATGCTGTTCACATCATCCGTTTGGAGTTTTGACACCGTCTGGATAATAGAATGGACGCGTTCATCAGGTGGCACCTCGATGGTTTTGACCTCTTCCCCGCTGCGGAACACAGGATCAGCTAAGCTCACCGGTTTGGTTCCGGCAGAGATGATCTTGTTGGCAAAATGAATGATCTCCATTGTTGAGCGGTAGCTTTTCTCTAGTTCAAAATAACCCGCGGCCCCTGCAAAGATATCTTGGATTTCTTTCCATTCGCGGATACCTTGGTAATCATGGATGCCTTGAGATAAGTCTCCGAGAATCGTAAATGAATTGCCGGTCGTTCTGGCTTTTAACACCTCAATTTGAAAAGGTGAAAAGTCTTGTGCTTCATCGATGACGACATGATGGAACTTGTCTTTCCTTTCGATCCCATTAAGACGCTGATGAATAAGGACCAGCGGTGCTAAGTCCTCTTGCTCAAGCTCTTTCTTTTTACAATTTTGGAAGGTTGTTTTTACGATTGACTTTGGGATGTTTTCCGCAATATATTGCGGGACGTATTCAGGACGCTTTTTTTCGTTAAAAAGGCTTTGATAAAAAGATAATGGCGTGTGCTTTGGCCATGATTTCAAATAGGAACGCAGCCTTTGGCTTGCTTTTTTCTTCAGCTCTTTTTGCAGATGGCGCTCCGGAACTTTCTTAACTTCCGAGTCAATCCAGTTCTTAATTCTGTTTGTGATCCGTTCTCTTCTTTTTGCCAGCGGATAACGTTCTTGTTCGGCGTACCACCTTTGAATGGTATCCGCTGCTAAAGCTGTGCCATCCCATGCAACAAAAGCCTTGGTTGGCACAGCTGAATTTTCATATTTGTTAAAGCACTCGTCAATCATGCGCATGAAGGCCGATGATCCTTTGAATTTTTCCGGACCGTCATCTGTGACAATCCGTTTCGCTTCCCTGATTTCGAACCACTCAAACAATTTTTCCGATGGGTCCTTCAATTTGATCTCATGGTCAAGCAGATCGAGGGCCCAATCATTAAAGGTGGTCTGCTGAATGCCGCCAACGCCTAACTCGGGCAAGACATTGGAAATATAATCGAGAAACATGGCATTAGGGGCAAAGATAATCATTTTTTCTGCAAGGATATGTTCACGGTATTCGTAGATCAGATAAGCGAGGCGATGCAGGGCTACAGTAGTTTTCCCGCTCCCGGCGACACCCTGTATAATAAGGGGAGTGTTCTTTTGTGACCGAATAATATCATTTTGTTCAGATTGGATGGTGGACACAATATCGCGCAGGCGGTGATCCTTGTTCTCGCCTAAGCGGTAAAGGAGGAATTCATCTGACACGGAGGGGTCATCTCCGCCCCTGACGTATGTATCAACAACCCGCTGCAAGACCTGTGTTCGAATCGCGATATTTCGCTTCAGATGGATATCCCCTTCAATGAGCCCTTCAGGGGAGTTATAAAAGGCTGGTTCTTCTCCGCCGGTAAATGAATAGAACATGCTTGCCACCGGGGCACGCCAATCAATGATCAGCGGATCAACTGATTCTTCGCCCGCCACGCCGGCTTTCCCGATGTAAAGCGGCTTCGGCTTACCTTGTCCGTCCTCTTCGAAATCAAGCCTGCCGAAATACGGCTCTTCTTTGGCGATTCTAAGACTCTTCCTCGCCCTTTCCCTGACATCCTCTAGTGCTTGCTCTGTCAGATCTTCGCCGGCATAGCGCGGCATGTTCTCGAGTTTCGCTAATTGGTTTTCAATCTCGGCAGCAATTTGGCTGAGCTGCTGCTGCTCGCAACGATAGGCACTTTGAAACTTTTCCAAGCTCAGTTACCTCCTTATGAGAATTTTCGCCCGAATGCGACAACGGTATTCCAACATACCATAAGGATGGCGGTGAGGCAAGAGGAATGTTTATTTAAAAATTTTTGCATCCTCCTGATGTTTATATTTCGTGATGTTTTCGAACTGATCTTTTCACCAGAATATTAATATTTTTTCTCTAGATTTTCTATTTTACTGTGAACTAATTTTTCCCTATCATGGTGGAGTCAATTACATAAAGAAGCGTTGCTCATCATATGAAGTGCAACGCTTCTCGAAAGTAATTAAATATTTTTTGGAAAACAGAAATTAAGATAATATCTGACCCTTTATTTCAAAAACATAGACTGAATGTGCCTTTAAAATATAGTGAATATTGTCCGATTCTGATTCCATGGTAAATTCCTCATAGCGACAAATAATATTTTCTGGTTCAAACACATCATTAATACTATCAATATCTGAACCTGTTACTTCTCCAACCCTGACAGATCGGTCCATCACAAAGTCTTTCGAACAAATATCAACTTGGACATCCTCGAGACTTCTATTAACTACAAAGACTGTTAGCAGGTTTTTATCGTCATTAATACATGAAACGACATCAAGCTCAGGTAAGTTTTCAAGACTAAATTTGTTGTTTTTACTCATGACATTAAATGTGTCACATTCGACATCAACATTTACTAGGTAAGTAATATCCTGGTTTGCGTACATTTTCATCGTATGGTAGGTAGGTGTTCCATAGACAACATCACCTTTTCCACTCCATCCAGGTTCCTTGCCCCTGAATTGATCAGCATAATAATCACCAACACGAATACAGCCGCCAAGCCAACCATTTACGAGATCTGAGAAATTACCTATTTGAATAAGGCTGCAATTTCTTATGAACTCATTAAAGTTACCAGCATTTGCAACAGCTGCTTCAAGAGTATGTTCATTCGGTAACCCTTTTCTAACCTTGTTTGGATAATACATGGTATTATATTCAGTGATTGCAAGCTTCACGTGAGGGTAGTTCTTCATGTCTTCCTTTACATCTTTTAAAAAATGATGAGTAATCTCCGGGTAAGAAACCATCGCCTTATATTTTTCTTCCCGAGGGACATCATGGTTGATAAAACCAAAATGGTTATACCCTTGATAAATATGTAAGGTGAGGTAATCGATATATTCACCTGCAATCTCAAGGACTGCCTTGTTCCATTCTGGGTCTGTGTGGCCACAACCCAATAAGATAATTTCGGGATCTGCCTTTTTCATAGCTTTAGCAAACCGAACACATCTTTCGGCATACTCTTCTGCCTTACAATGCCCGACTTGCCAAGACCCCCAGACTTCATTTCCTATTTCCCAATATTTAACCCCATAAGGACTGGCATGACCATTTCGTGCCCTCTTGGCTCCCATTTCTGTGTTCTCATCACCATTACAATATTCTATCCAACGGGCCGCTTCCTCTGGTGTCCCCGAACCGTCATTCACACAAATTTGAGCTGCAACACCTAAATCATCACAAAAGCGAAGAAATTCATCAGTTCCGAAATATTTACAAGCTAATGTATCCCATGCTTCATTTAACATAACCGGTCTTTCGTACATAGAACCCACACCATGTTCCCAGTGATAGGCACTGATATAATTTCCACCCAAGCGCATAATACCGGCATTTAAATCTCGAGCCATGTCAAAGACAAGCTTATTAATGTTATTCAAACTGTTCTCAGGCTGAACTGAAACATGATCAATCCAGAGATTCCCTGTCGCAACCGAATCCCGCCATGAAGCGCCTTTAGAACTTATAAGAATTCTGAATTCGGCATTGTTACAATCCTTTTTAGGAACTAATTGACCCTTGTATTCCCGCCAATCATGACTGGTGATATCAACCTTTGCTTCACATAGCTTTTCCTTAGTATTTCTATCGATGATGTCGCATCTGATATTTTTAATCTCTGTAGAGGATCTTGCAAACAATTGAACGTTGTATGTGACACTGCCATTGACCGAGACCTTTTGGGCAATTCCCCCATAGCATTGATCATCGCTAAATATTCTAATCCTTTGACTATGTCCGGTATGCTTCGGAGCAGCTGGTTCTAGTGCGAATGTTGTATTCTGGCCATTTGTTATTGGATTCCATGAGCCAGAAACACCTTTTCTATTAATATCTTCGTGTTCAAAGTCCATATCTTTAAGTTCATAAGCGAGCATTGCATCCATGTGATCTCTAATATCCTCTACGAAATGCCCAAATAAAAATGGATTAATTTTATCCTCGCCAATCTTACTTCCATTAATTTGTATATTAGCCGTTTTGGTCATTATAAATCTATCCTTTCTATTATCCGAGTAATATTTTAAATAATGATCAACCTTTTATAGAACCGATCATAACGCCTTTAACAAAATGTTTCTGAATAAATGGGTACAAAACAAGCACGGGGAGACTCGCAATGATTATCATGGCATATTTCATACTTTCTGCCAGTAACACTTGATCCGCTACACCAAATGTTGAGCCGCCATTGTCCAAATAGGCTGCTTGATTTTGCACCAGGATTGATCTTAGTACGAGTTGCAATGGATATAACTTATCATCTAAAGATTGTGAACAAAACTGAATGTTAAACCGACTATATTTCTTGTATTCTACTTGTAAAAAGGCTTGGCATATCGCCAAGCCTTTCCATGTCCTTTAATAGAAGTCCCTGCTAATTCCAAAATTCCGTAATTTCATCGAGATGTTGGCCGTTATAAACCATATGGTCTACTTCTTTGGACACCTTGAGGTTGGCTTGAAGCATGTTCAACAAGTAATTTAATAAACATACCTCCTACAACGGATCTGTTCTGAAAATTCATTTGCTTCCCATTGACCGTATCATACCAATCGGTAAATGGTACCCTACTTGGTGATTCATTGAGGAAATCCCACAGTGGTGCAATCATTCGCTCAAAGGTTTCCTTCGATTTTGACAAGCTCGCACTCCAAACAAGCCAATCAGCTTTTGTATACGTCTTTCTATTATCGAGAGGAGTTCCAAACTTGTTTTGTTTTGAAAGATAAAAATCAATTTCTTTTTCCAATAAGTCTTCAGGGAATAGGTGAAGACCAAGAAGGCGATCCCAGACTAAATTATATTTTTGACTCCAAGTATCCGGAGCCCCATTAAAAGTAAGTTTATAATGGTCACCACTATTTGCCATGCTTAACCACTTCAACGCCATTTCTTTGGCCGCCTCTAAATAGAGATGGCCATCAGAATTCCCTGTTAATTGACACATACGAGCATATGCACCAATTCCAAGAATTGCTTTTATGGAAAGGTTAGCATTATGCGCCAAGTGTCCGGCAAAATCGTCTGTACATAATTGATGTTCCGGGTCTAATCCATTTTCCTTTAAATAATTTGCCCATTTGGTCAACAGGTTCCAGTGATCATTTGCAAATTCGGCATCCTTTCCAAACAAACAAACGGAAGCAGCCATGATCAGCATGTTGCCGCATTCTTCAATCGGCATTTGATTCTCCAATCTGTTCTCTCCATAAACCTGGCCATTTGCTTGGGGATAACACCCAACGTCGTGGGGAGCAAAATTAAAAATCCAATCCTCACTGTCTGCGTACTGAAATATTGGCCTCATCATCCCTTTTACTAATTCAGGATTATAAAGCAAAAAGAGCGGCATGGAAGGATAACTGACATCAACCGTGGCAATACAGCCATTACTAAAGTTTTCTTTAGAGAAAAATAAGACTTCCCCGCTTTCATCAGCAACCAACTTGTGTGCAGCAATCGCCTGTCTGTATGCTAATGAAAGCATGTCCTTATACTTTTCTCCGCCTGCTTGGGTACTGTCATTGATCAATTGAAGGTTAAAATCCTTACACTTTTGTTGGATGTCATTATATTCGGATACAGCTGCGATGATCATGTCATCGAATGACATCCCTGTCCTCCGCCAATAGGCATCTAAATGTTCACCAAAATATTCAATGGCATGAATATCATCGTACGCTGCAACCAAATAGCATGATGATTGGCGTTTCTCATTTGTCAGTTCAATATCTAATACAGCAGCCATAACGGGGGTATCCTCTGCCACAGGCTGGGGCTGACCGCCATCGTCATTCTTGGGGATTTGTCCAGTTTCCACAAACTGCTTTCTTCCCCGGTAAGAGTGAATGGCAGTTTCTAAAAGACTTGATTGAGGCGCAGCGAGATAACAATAGCCCCAGTCAATCCTCGTATCATCTCCAGCCCGTTTTAAAACAGATTGTTCTTCGGTTCCCATGCGCATGGTGACAATATTATCATTGATTGTTTTGCGCTCCCAAACAATGACTTGGTCTGTCGTATTGACACACCATTCACCAGATATATCAAAATAAATGCTGACATCATGGGGTTCATCATCTGTGGAACGCACATTGAAAGTGACATACGAAGCCGGCCTCGACAATAGATCTAAATCATTGGGAAGCAGAGGAGTAGCAAAAATAACTTCAAGTTCAATACCTTCTCCGGCAAATAAGTATGTGGTTGTTAGAGGTTCAACCTTTAGACTCTTTTGATTCAGCGAGGTGGGTTCCTCATAGTTTTCCACATCATCCATGTTTATTTTACCCATGAAAATCCTTGGCTTTCCATCTATCCTTATAATTCCGACCATGCTGTTGCGTTTGTTTGTCCAATGCACGGTATGATCATCATAGAGATGATCGCTAGCTGACCAGACGCTAAAATAAGGATCAACTGTAAAAAGGGGTACTGAAGGGGGTCTCAATTGCTTCATAATCTAACACATCCTTTAATTTATTATTGAATAAGAATGGGAGCGGTATATACGCTCCCATTCATCAATTTTAATTTGGGAGGTCGCTCGCTTCCCGTATCAGTGAAAAGTATTGATCTGCCCGAACGATTTGATAGTCTTGATCCAGTGAATCAGTAATCGAAACAACATCTGATGGCGTCATGTTCCAGGCTAATAGACCAATTGAGATAAATAGTGGTGATTTTCCATCCCAATTTGCTTTGGCATCAGCTAACAGTTTCTTGCCGTCTTTAACGGTACTAATGCCATGAATCGTCGATACCGGTAAAGTCCCGTTTTGGATGCTAACATGAGACTCATCTTCATAACTCAAGAATAACCCGGACGATTTATAATACTTTTGATAATCAGCTGCCTTTGAATCGCTAAGTGGGATATTTTGACCTGCAGTACGATTGAGAACATATGGAATTGTCATTCCTGACTTTTTCAAATACGAATACGATTGCTTTAAAAACTTTTGGAATGATGTTTCTGGCCATGCATTTGGATAAAAGTACCCTGCACCCGAAGGTCCAGCAATGAGCAGGTCATTTTTGGTTGCTGTCTTCTGATAGTAATTTAGAATTGCCGGTGCCCCATCGTACAACAAAGGACTAGAACTCCAGTTAATCGGTACTTCGCCACGCGCTGGATCATCCCAAAGAATGCGCATGCGGTGCTGGTTGTATTGGAAATTGTCCCCTTCACTAAATGTATAGGTGACGTAAATTTTATTTTGAAGTTTAGGCACCTTAACTGCCTTTTGCTTCGCTGGCTTTACCTTTGTTCCCGAGAAGACAGTCATATTGTTAAACCAATCGGCAGCAATAACGGGGATGCTATGGCTCGAGGTTATCTCAACAGAGTTGAACTCCCCTTGTGCGTCATTACTGAACCAGCCAAGATAAGGTGTACCTGGTTTGACATCGGACATTATCTTTTCAAAGAGGGCTTTCTCCTCAGGTATATTTGCATCTAACCAAAAGACCATTGCTTTGTTGGCGACAGCATAATCCCGAAGGTAACCATAGGGTTCCTTTTGTTCAGCAGAAGGCGGCTGAATATTACCTGCAGAAACCTTGTATTGGTTCCACATATCAACGGAAGCTGTGAGATGCTTCGTACCGGAAGGCGGTGTAAACTTATAGACAAAATAGCGGTTATTGTCAGCAAATCGGTGTCCGCCTTTTCCATCAGACACTTGAGAACTTTGCCTATCATACAAGAAAGGTTCTTCTTCGGAAGTCCCTGGAATGAAATGAGCAATGACCTTACCATCTGCCTTCACGGTCACTTCATGAACAGCAGGCCCCCATCCATCCTGCGGAAATGCATCATCAAAGCGAAGAAAGACAGACTCTTTTCCTAAAAGTGAGGAAAGGTCTAAATCGTATACTTTTCTATTTCCCCCATCACGCTCCTGCGTTGTATCCTCCGCAATAGTCTTGAAAGATTCAGGAAGACCTGGCGGGATTTCAATAGATCTGTTCGGATTCAACCCCACCAACATTCGATGTGTCGTATCCTTCCAAAGATTTTTATACTGCCAGTTATATGCGTCGATTCGGTCCTGGAATTTACCTTGAAGGTCTTGAAGTACTTTAAGGTTGTAGGGTGATGCCTTCAATTTCTCCGCGAGTGTCGGACTTACCACAATACCGTCTTTTAATCCCGCTAGTGTCGTTGCAACGTTAATAGAATCTTGAATCTTTGGGTCATAAACGATGAGGCCATTAATTTCGTTTTTGTATTTCTTGATGAGATCCCAGTAATCGTCGTGAACATTGTAAGGGACTTTTAGATCATTTAACCATGTCATCTTTCCTTCTTCTTTGTTTTCAAGCAAGTAAATTCTCGGCTCTGTTCGGTTTACTACGCCCTGTAAAGTTGCCAAAAGAATTTTGATATCGCCAGGGGCGTCACTTACATCGGCTACATCCAAATGTTTTGCTTTTGCAAAGCTTGGAAGCATTTGCTTTTTAGGCCAAGTGATTGAGCTCTTAGATCTAACAGTCGGTTGTTTATCATCCACATAAGCAAAAGCACTAAAAGACATAGAAAGTGTGCACAACAATACAAGAGAAACCACTATAAACTTGCGAATCAAAGACCTGCACCTCGTCCCTCATTATTTTTGTTGATATCGCCTTCTTTAAAGGGCATATCATAGAGAAATTTACTAGTTTGGTGTTGTATATCTAACAAAGTTTGTACCATTTTGAACTTCTTTGTTTATTTTTTTGGTTACCTTATCGATTCCTGCGTCTTTTAACGCTTTTCGGGTTTGATTAAGTATTTCTTCTGCTTTTTGGTCTGATTCAGCATACACAGCTTGCCTCCAAACATCACCTATCGTGTCAAATATCGGCTTTAACTGGTCGTAGTATTTGCTATCTTGAACAAAAGCACCGGCATCTTTCCCTTTGGACGCCTTGATACCGTCAGGCCTCATAATTTTAGTGAATTCATTTTGAACATCATATCTTTTATTATATTGATAACCGTAAGGTCCTCCGGCAAGAGAATAATCACGATAAAATCCCGACAAGTCAGCGTATGGCCCTCCAATGCCCAAGTCAGTTAACGCCTTTGGATCATCTTGCAACTTATCAACCCATTCCTTCTTCGCTTTAGGTTTTCCGTTTACCATGTCATAATGGACCCCTTTGATACCAAAATGGGTTAGAATATACCCTTCATCAGAAGCTAAGTAATTTAATACTTTTAGTGCCGCATCAACATTTTTACTACTTTTTGGAATGGCTATTAATTGACTGCCTTGAACATTGAATACAGTTTTATATTGATTCCCATTTATATCCTTAATAGGTCCAAGCGGAACGAAATTTTTATCAGGATTGTCTTTTACAAACTGTCTTTCCGAAACATAGAGTTGTGGGAATTGAGTAGGAACAACCGCATAACGTCCCTGGGTAATCTTTTCCTGTGCAGCAGGACCGGATTGAGTAAATGATTTCGGATCAAGTAGCCCCTCCTTAAGAAGTTTACGCATATACATCGTATACTCATCCCAGTTTTTGGTCATAAAGTTCATTTTCGCTTTTCCACTATCACTAATCATCCAACCCGTGTCTCCGGGAATTGGTGCAAAATATTGAGACATAATTCCTAAAGCGAAGCCGTTCCCATAACTACCTAATGGGAAAATCGATTTTCCGTCTGCCGTCTTAAGGTTTGCATTTTTAATTTTCACTAAAAAGTTATAAAGATCTTCTTTTGTTTTCACAGATTGGGGATCGATGCCCAATTTTTTGGCAATATCTTTTCTTACATAAAGTCCATATAACCAGTCTTGAATATCTGCTTTGGTCTTCGGATATTGTTCAGTCAGAAAGTACTGTCCGTTCTTCTGTTTCTTAAATACTGTGTCATATAAAGTTTGTGACATGTTTTCTTTCTTTGTAAACTTTTTAAGGTTAGGATACTTGTCGAGATATTTTGTTAAATCAACAAGTTGCCCCTCATTTGCTGCTTTGAGCAAAACTTGGGCTTCCCCTCCCCATGCAGGGCCATCATAGATATCTGGCAAGTTTCCGGTAGCAAAGGCTTCATTAGCCGTTTCGACCTCACTCTTTTTAGCATAAGTAAACTTAACAGTAACCCCTGTTTCTTCCTTAATCTTCTTTGCAACAGGATTATTTAGCGGATCTTTCGGTGCCGATGCTGCTGAACCATTCCAGTTGTGCAAAATAGTTAAAGTGACGGACTTGCCATCTTTGCTAGCGTCAGTCTTGCTATCGTTGTTACAAGCTGCTAATGATGTTAGTGCAAAGAGTAATAATAATGATAACGCTAACTTAAAGCCTTTCTTCATCCCTTTACCCCCTCCAAATAGTTATTTATGATAAACTTTTCTATAAGAAAGAAAAGTATTATCCCTTAACAGAACCGATCATTACGCCCTTAACAAAAAATCTTTGTAAAAATGGATAGACACACAAAATAGGTACCGTAGCAACCATTAAGGTTGCCATTCGCAATGATTCTGGTGTAACAGTCGTTGTTGACATCGCTGCCGTTGTTGTGCCACCTGATTGCATGGCATTCTGCGCAGCATTAGCTAGGGCTTGAGATTGAGTTAAGAGTTCATTGAGTAAGGTTTGAACGGGTAATAAAGCCTGATTATTCACAAAATAGGTCCCTGTAAACCAATCATTCCAATGAAAAACACCCTCAAATAAACCGATTGTTGCTAATACAGGTCCGGATAACGGTAAAATGATTCTTAAAAAGATTTGGAAATCCCCACAACCGTCAATTTTTGCTGATTCCTCCAATGAGTTAGGAAGTTGTTGAAAGAATGTACGCATAATGATTATATTGAAGAAATTATATAAAAAAGGGAGAATATAAACCCAAAACGTATTATTCAAACCTAGTTCTCTATACAATATAAATTGTGGAATCAGCCCCCCGCTGAAAAGAGTAGGGATAAAGATAAAGAAGGTAAAAAGCGACCGACCCGGCAGATTTTTTTTCGTTAAAGCATAAGCAAACATCGCACATAGAAGGACATGCAATCCCGTTCCGATCACTGTTCTAAGAATGGTAATTTTATATGCCTGTAAAAACTTTGTATCTTTAAATATTTGAATATAGTTTTCAAAAGTAAACCCTTTAGGGAAGAAATAAATGGTATGTCTCACTGCTTCCTTTCCATCACTAAGTGAATAGGCTAGAACATAAATAAAAGGATAAAGTGTGCAAAATGCAAATAGTGCCAAGAGGGAATAATTGATGATAGAAAATAGTGACCACCTTTTCATTTTTTTCTTCTCCTCCTTTACCATAAAGATGTCTCATTTACTTTTTTACTAATTCGATTGGCTGTAACAACTAAAATTAAAGCAATTAACCCCTGGAATAATCCTACAGCTGCTGCATAACTAAATCGCCCTTGTTCTAAACCGGCGTGAACTTGATAAACGTCTAATACATTTCCTATAGCATTTGTCGCGGGAGTATTTAAAAGTAATAACTGTTCAAATCCCGCCTTCATAATGCTTCCGGTTGCTAGAATAAATAAAATCACCATAACTCCTTTTATGGACGGCAATGTTACATGCCACATTTGCCTAAATCTACCGGCACCATCCATTTTTGCTGCTTCATATAACTGTGGATCAATTCCAGCAATAGCTGCTAAATAAATAATGGTGTTCCAACCTACGCTTTTCCAAATATCAGATAAAATAACCAATGGATAAAAGGTCTTTATATTTCCCATAAAAGCAATTTCGTTGAATCCTAAGGCATGAATTAATCCATTGATCGGCCCTCCATAGGGTGTTAACAGCCGATCCATGAGTGTAACAACAACAACCCAAGATATAAAATGAGGCAGATAGGAGATCGTTTGGACTGCCCTTTTAAACACTCTAGCTCTTACTTCGTTTATCAAAAGTGCTAATATGATCGGCATTGGGAAGCCAAACACTAGTTTTAATAAGCTAATAACTAAAGTGTTACGAATAATATCCCAGGATTGGTAATAATCAAAAAATTGTTTAAAGTATTTAAATCCAACCCAATCACTTCCTATTATCCCTTCGGCAAAATTAAAATCTTTGAAGGCGATGGTTACGCCATACATTGGAATATAGGCAAAGATAATAAACCATATAATACCGGGAAGAAGAAACAGATAGAAAATCTTATGTTCCCATATCCTCACCCAAAGGCTCTTTTTCTTAATCTCCGCCCTTTTATTCGGACTTTTATTTGGTTGAGCCGAAATATTTATTTCACTAAGTTGTGCCATTTTCCCCCTCCTCTCTTCAATCTATCTTTGAAAACGCTAACATTACATTTCAAAAAACTGAGCAGGTAATTACCACATCACGCTAATCTTTGTTTCTTGTCCCGAACGGTGAAAGTATTTTAGGAAAATTGTTTTAGATTTTTGATCCCATTCAAATTCTATCGGCAGTATATCGTTTCCGATCACCATTTCGATGGCACTTGGTTCCTCAGGACATGTCAACCTAGCGACTGCAAATAGCTTTTCTGGACCTTTAGCTGTCATCTCAAACCCATTATTAATCTGTTTTAACTCCTCAACTCTCGAAGATGCTGCAATTAGCCTTACACCTTTATTTGATGGATTAAATGTCAAATCGTATAAAAGAACATTTTCATTCACTTTTAATGTCATTTCATCAACAACCCTTAATTTTGGGTCAAATAAATTGACATACGCACCTTTAATTTCTAAAGGTCTGTCATTTATTGATTCATCCATTACAGCTGCAATCGTATATGGGCCTCGTTTAATCATAAAATGATTTTTTTCTTCTAATAAAATATCTTTACTAGAACATTCAATACTTTTACTAACCATAGCCCTTAACAAGTCACCATTCTCTTTGCTTTTAGCACACTTATCAGGAGAAAGACTTAGAAAGCCTAACACACCCGCACCGACTTTATAAATGCCTTGTTCTGTCTCAGGACTTATACCTAAATTCTCAAAAAGATGATCTCTTGGTGAATGATACTTCCGATTACCAGTGTTCCACCATTCCCTCACGTTATGATAAGGATCACTATCATCGCCAATATAGATGAGAACCCCGCCTTCTTTTACCCATTGCGCTAGAGCATTATGAATATCTGGATATTCAGGTTTCAAAAATTCATAACTCAAAATCAACGCTCGGTATTGGTTTAAATAATTTGAAAAGCGGCGGACATTATCTAGTTGGACAGGTCTAACCCAAAGACCTCTTTTTAATAATGGCAATGCCAATCCATAAAAAGGCGAGAAGTCAAGTAATTCTTGATGAGTAGCGTTCATCGCATTACCTGTTCCATCGTAGTGTGGGATAGCTTCACTTGAAGAGTCTATAAGCTTCCTCTGGTACATCATTGAATCGGCGACTAAAATACCGATATTTTCTGAATTTCCGTGGATTTGAATGTCATCTTGTTTCATATTTCCTAAAGTGTGCATCACAGTAAGAAGCGTTGTCGCATAATCAGAGGGGATACCTTCCAAACTCACCCCATCCTCACTTGGATGCTTTCCTTCAAATATTCGTCGTGGCCACGGAGAAACTTCATAGTCAGATATACCCTGATGTAATAGGGATGCTACAACAGTTTTAAAATAGTTTTCTTTATAATCTGACCATGTATGCCTCGGGTTATCTTCAATAGGGTCGTGTAAAAACCACATCCTGCGGTCTGTACCACTCACTAGCTCCTGCATCATGCCATATTCTAAAAAGGCAGTTTCAAATGTTCTTTCTTTACGAACACCTTCATACACATTGGGAGTCCGTGAAGTTCCCGTCCAAATTTGCGCTATGTAGCCATCAATAGCTGGCAAGTCAATGAGTTTTGACTCCGGGCTAATAATCTGCCACTGTGTATAGTTAATTAGGCTATGTGTCGGAACATAAAATCGTAAAAAACGATTATATTTGCTTAGTCCATACTCCTTTAATTCACCACATAGCCGATCCAAGGTTCGGGTATACAAATAAGCCTTTAATTTCGAGGCACGGTACTGGGCGTCTTCAGATTCATGAGGCGCCGTCCATGGCTCCTTAAAATAGATCCGCCACTCTCTTTTGAACGCTTCTGAATAGCCACCTTCAACCCAAAATTCCGGTTCTTCTAAATGAACAGCCTCTACACCCTCATCAATTGCGACTTTTACTCTTTCTACTAAAAATTTCGAAAATGATATAGAGGGAACCATATAAGGAACATCTTTCCCATGACTAATATCATTATTATCCTTATTTCTTTGACCCTCATCCCAGTGTAATTGACCATCAAATTTTCCATTTAAATAGGTTTGATAATCACCCCAGGAAACACCTGTCATTAAATGGACGATGTAGCCTTTTTCCTTCCAATCCCTTATACGTTGTGGCATTGACTGGTCAATCCCGTAGACCATAACAAAATCGGTTTGTAAATCATAAGTAGCTCTATAGGGACCCGATTCCTGAAAGCCAGTTTTTTCTTCATTGCGCTCCTTAGTAACCATGAAGTCATCTCCCCTCCAAAAGTCAGGAATAAATATCATAAGTGATATATTGAATATATCACTTATGATTATCTTTGTAAATGATCTTTCGGAAAATTTTGCATCCTTAATGATGTCAAAAATCAGGACAAAAAAAGAACCCACATATGTACGAGTGTGGGTCAAATTAATTATTATTGGAAGCAGTAGATTGCTTTACAACAAGGTGCGGTTCTATTACAACCTTCTCATAGTGATCTTGATAAGCCTCCGGGTTTTCAATAACTTTTAAAATAATTTCTGCGCCTCTTTTTCCCATTTCTTTTTCATATTGATTGATATGAGTAAATCCTCCCATATCATCATAAAACGGAATGGGATCATCAAACGTGACAATTGAAAGATCTTCTGGAACTTTCAAGCCAATTTTTAGAGCTATCGATTTAATGTACAAACCAAGTCTTGCATTTAAGGTGATTATTGCTGTCGCAACATTGCTCTTTAAATAACGATACAACGGATCTTTCTCATCTATTTTTGTATAATCAACGTTAAATTCAGTCCGAATTAAACTCGGGTTAATAAGCGCCTCTTTCTTGCGTAAAGTTTCCATATAACCTGATATCCGATCAGAAACTGACATCGTTGGAAGCGGTGAGTCTGAACAAATGGCAATATTACGGTGTCCTAATTTCCATAGATGGTTGACAGCAAGCTCTGCGCCCAAATAACTATCAGAGCTTACAAAATGTGTTTCAATACCTGGTAGATAGCGATCAATTAAAACAAAAGGGAATTTATTCATCTTTAAAGCTAGAATTTCTTCATTATAGGTCTCTGCATCCACCGGGAAGATAATGAGCCCTTTTGCTCCTTTATCAATAAGTTGCAAAATCACCTCTTCTTCTTTTTCCTTTGAATTATCTGTTATTACAATCGCAAGATGATAATTATATTTTTCAAGCGCTTCTCTAATACCTTGTATAATTCTTATTGCAAAAAAATCCTCGAGGCTAGGGATAATTAAACCGATCAAATTGATAGAGCGCACAGGTCTTTTCATAACTTTCTTTTCCGGTTCATTTATTATTTCAGTCTTAATATGGTCTCCGTTCACAAAGCTCCCTCGTCCAGGAACTCTATAAATCCAACCTTCTTTAGCCATTTCACCAAGAGCATTTGCAACAGTAATTCTGCTAACATTAAATTGTTTCATTAGGTCTTTTTCTGTAGGTATTTTTTCATTAGGCTCTAACGTTTGCTGTGCGATTAAATTCTTTATATATTCTTGAATTTGAACGTATAATGGCTGTCTATCATTGTTCAAAAAAACACCTCTTTTCCCATAGATTATATCATTTATAGCATATTGATAAAAGAAAGAAAAAGAGGATATAAGCAATCATTCTTTTGGCAAAACCTGTACTTTAATCGTTTTTATTTCAAAAGGTTGAAACTTAACGAATAACCTCGATTCAGAATGATTAATAGTCCGGATTTCTTTCTCCATTAAATCTGTTTCGAAAGCCGTTTGTATTTCAAAATCAAAAACGACACAAGAAGATGTATGAGTGCCCGCTGTTTCATAAAGCCTAATAATAAATCCTTTGCCGTCTTCTGCTTGTTTAACAGCTTCAAGCATCACTCCTTTTCCATTTAACTGAATAAATGACTGAGCATTAACCAATGAATGGTTTTGTCCGTCTATCTCCAAATGTCGAGTAGGCACATTTAACTCGTAACCTTCTTTATAAACATCTGCTTGGACAAAATCCCCAGGATGTGGATACAAACTATAAGTAAATTCATGAACAGCTTGATCAGCCAATGGATCAGGATGATTTGGACTCCTTAGAAGATTTAGGTCAAGAACATTATCGTGGACCCTGTGGCCATATTTCGAATCATTTAATAAAGCAACGCCATAATTGGGTTCAGATAAATCGATCCAATGATGTGCTGAAATCTCATCTTTTGCAAAATCCCATTGTGTATTACGATGTGTTTGCCTTTTAATGTAACCAAACTGTATCTCACAGTTAACATTTTCACTATAAACATTAACTGGGAAAGAAGATCGAAGCATTTTCTCCTTTTCCCGCCAATCCACAGAGGTCTGAAAGTCGACCTTCCGACTCCCTAAAGTCATTCTGACAGTCTGCTTAATGTTAGATAAGCCAACCTCGTAGTAAGTTACGGCCATAACATAAGGACCTTCTTGGACCATTTCTAAACTTATTATTTTCGGAACCGTTGCTTTTGTCTCATGGTAATTCGTTGGGAAATCCCAGGCATCACCGCTATCATGGTAAATACTCAGCGAATTCGCAGGACCAGTAAGACATTCGCGATCATTCTCTTTATCATAAATAGATTGAATAGCACCTTCAACGTTAAAGGTTAACCGTAATATGTCATTTTCTAAAATGTGATCTTTGGCAACGAGAGCTGTCGTGATTTGCGGTGCAGCATTATGTTCGTTATCAACAATGGCATAACCCATGGATGGAATAGTAACACATTGCCATTCATCATGATATTTGATCCATTCTTTTCTTTCCCATGGTAAAGAGTTAAAGATAAACAAACCAGATTGCGCACTATTCTTCGCTAAATTCTCATAACTCTTTTTAATAAGCACATTTACCCGATCCAAAATTTCCGCATAACGTTCTAAGCACTCTTCATATACACGGCTGATGGATGAGCCAGGTAAAATATCATGAAATTGATATAGTAATACCTCCTTCCAAATATCATCAATTTCCTTTTTAGGATAATCCGCCCCCTGGTAAATTGAAAGAAGGGAAGCAGCAAACTCTAATTCACGTAAGGCTTTTTCGAGTTGTCGATTATATTTTTTGTTTCTTGCTTGAGTTGTAAGAGTACCCTGATGTTTTTCTAAATAAAGTTCTCCTCTCCAAGTTTTATATTTATCACGAAGATGATTTAACTTTTCAAAAAAGTTTATGGATGGCTCTTGCACAACCGGAGAAAGGCCTAATAAATTTCGCTCGCGTTGAAGACGTTCTAAATGTTCTTCTCCAGGCCCTCCCCCGCCGTCCCCAATGCCGAATAACATCAGGGCTTGATTTGAAACATTTTTATCTTTATATTCCTTTTCAATTTTAATGATTGATCTTGGTGCAGCTGGACCATTATACGTGTCTTCCGGCGGCAAATGGGTTAGCACCTTACTGCCATCTATCCCTTCCCATAGAAATGTGTGATGAGGATGGTCATTGTATGTACTCCATGATAATTTCTGCGTCATCACATAATCCACACCCGATTTCTGTAGAATTTGCGGAAGACTCGCAGTATATCCAAATATATCCGGAACCCAGAGTACTTTCATTTCTTTTCCAAATTCACTTTGAAAAAATTGTTTTCCGTATAATATTTGCCGGACAAGCGCTTCTCCTCCGGATATGTTAGCATCAGGCTCCACCCACATCGCCCCTTGAACTTCCCAGCGCCCTTCTTCAATTCTTTCTTTTATTTGTGTATAAAGGCTTGGATAGTGGTCTTTTATCCATTGGTAGAGTTGCGGTTGACTAGCACCGAATATGTAATCAGGGTATTTTTCCATATTTCGCAATGCCGTCGCAAAGGTCCGTGCACCTTTTCGTATCGTCTCACGTATGGGCCAAAGCCACGCCAAATCAATATGCGCATGGCCAATAGCACTGATCGTAAGCTCCGCATCCCCATTTTTCTTATCCAACGGGATAAAAAGTCGCGTTCTTGCCTCCTTTATTGTCAGGTCATTCCAATTAACAAGCAGTAGTGAAACGTCATAAAGCGCCTGTAAAATCTTTGCTCGTCGCACAGACTGTTCATCCAACTGTTCCGCAAAATCCAATAGAACCTCCACATCATAATAGAGGTTTCTTACCTCTTCATTACAAACAGCGACATCAGCCTCTTTTAAAGTCCCGCTTCTAAAGTGCCCAAACAGATCATTGCAACCTGCATCTGCCCATAAATCAATGCCCCCGTTATCAGCAGTGATATCACTGAGATCAACAATTCTTTTTCCGGGTTTCCCTAATTCATAATCAAATTCCGAATTAACATTGGTTAAACCTTGTACAGGTGTACCATTTTTGTCAACGAGGCACAATTCACCATTTATATCTATGATAAGTACAACCTTCTGATCACCTAAGCCTCTTGGAACTAGTCCTTCAAAATGAAACCACGCACAATCCCACAACCCTCCCCATTTATCTCCAGGGACAACAGAAATATGCGATCCGCTCTTCCTGTTTTCAAATGAAACAGGTTCATTCGTTACCCAAGCATTGACACTAAGTGAAGAAACCTTTTGATATATTTTTTCTGCAATTTGTTCCTTCATAGCCGTCAGCCTATCCAAAGATACATTTTCGTAAGGCATCGTTGATTCACCTCATAAGTTATATTTGATATATCAATAATTTTCAATTATAAACTAATATAACATTTCATAAAGATTTATCAACATATATTCCTCAAGAATATTTTATATACAGCAAATAATCCCCACCTTGTTTATAGATGGGGATTATTTATGATCTGATTATTCTTTTTAAACACACGGGCGACTTTTGTAAAGGGCTATAATAAATGTATCCTTTTCTTTGTATCACAGCTCCTGCACTTTAAGAACTTTGCACCTTCTTTTCAACTCTCAAAAATACACGATATGCAATCCACATTAAAACATAAGCCATTAAACTAGCGGCAAAAAATGGGATTAGACCTGGGATATAGGACATAAGAAAATAAACTGCTAATGTTCCTAAGGCCATGAGAATGGCACCAATAGGCTGCAGAAGCATAATAAATAACGGTTGTTTTAAATATTGAAATTTCCTTAATTCAAAATGAACGAAAACAGGAAAAAAGTACAATAAAGTTAAAAAATAGACAAGGAACAAAAAAATCATCAAGAAGGATAAAATTATGAAAATTATACCCTGCTGGGATTGGAAATACTTGAAGTCTACATAAATAACATATCCAATGCCTAATAGGATATACCCTAATAGGTTACCTTTGACAAATTCATTACTGAACGCCTTCCAATAGGTTTTAAAAATCGGTATATCCGTTTCACCCATCACCCATTTTCGAACGACGGCAAACAATCCAATGGTTGATGGGATCCCTCCTAGTACCACTAAACCCATTATAGTAAACAAAATCCATAATAAATTAGCATAGGCCAACCGCATGATCCATTCAGCTATTCGATATAGTCCCCCTACCAATCCGTTTATCTCCAATAATTCTCCCACCCAAAATTCAGTCTTGTCTAAATATCATACCATTCAATCATGGAATTAAAAGACTAAAGCCGAAAATCTGCTAGGCATTATTTCAAAACCTTCGCTTCATCAAAATAAATAGCTTTACCTGTATTGTTGGGCTTTTATAATTCCTTTAGTTTTATTAATAATCTATCTACGTCTGACAATAATTCTTCCTTTGCACGTTTGGATAGATTATTTCTTTTTGCTTTATCAAGAAACGCTTAAACATCATTCAAATGAATACAGAGTACAAAGGTTACGATCACTGCCATTGACACTAACTTGTTCAGAAAAATCCTCTCCTTTTAAAAGGACTTTATTTCCGCTCCAGGATGCTCGCTTTCCGCGGGGCGGGCGGTGAGCCTCCTCGGCGTAAAGCGCCTGCGGGGTCTCACCTGTCCCGCTAATCCCGCAGGAGTCTCGCTCCTTCCGCTTCAAACAACCAACCTGGTTAAAAATATATAATAAAAGGTAAGAAACTAGCAAAAGCAGCCAGTTTCTTACCTATTAAAAAGTTAAAGTTATTTCATTCTCCTTTCATTAATTTCACGAATTTTTGTCAAATCTACTTTGGCTTCCCTGCCGATCGTAAGCAGGCCATTAATTTCTTGTTGAACATCCGTTACCTGTGTATAGCAGAATCCGCATACATAGTCGAGATCCTGGATCGCTTGATGTATACTGTCAAATCGATTTATAAACGCCTCTTCATCCTTAACTTGATTGCCGTATCCCCAGCCGCTTTCTGACGCAAACGCAATACCGCCAAATTCTGAAATAATAACAGGTTGCCCTTGGTAGCCGTAACCTTTGGCAAAAGGATAGTGATGCTTATTATGCTGGATGCTATTCGATAACAGAACGTCACTATTTTCATAGCGTTTCTTAAGTTTTTCACCAAATTCTTCATAATCATGGAGAGTTATAATATCTGAAATGGTATGCTGCCAACCGTCGTTTGTTACAACTGGCCGCATGGCATCAAATGTTTTCGTTAAATAGTAGATCGCTTCAGTAAACTTTTGCTGCGCGCCATTAACAAATACATCACCTATCCCCCAAGATTCATTAAATGGCACCCATGTAATAATACAAGGATGATTATAATTTTGTTTCACTATTTCTAACCATTCATTTGTGAAATTAGACACAGCTCGATCATTAAATGAATAGGTTGCTCCAACCTCTGACCATACTAGCAAACCTTTTTTATCACAAAGGTAAAGGAAACGATTATCCTCAACCTTCTGATGCTTTCTGACACCGTTGTAACCCATTTCAAGCACCTTATCAATATCTGTTTCAAGTGCTTCTACAGTAGGTGGCGTTAAATCACTTTCCTCCCAATAGCCTTGATCTAATATGAGACGTTGGTATAATTCTTGATTATTTAAGAGGATTTTCCTCCCCTCAATGGAAATTTTGCGCATGCCAAAATAAGAGTTAACGACATCTATAGATTGACCATCTTGAAATAATTCAAACGTGATATCGTATAGATTTGGATGAGCCGGACTCCAGCTCTTCATACTCCAAGGATCACCGCTTTCAACGACACTCGGAGAAAACTTTGCCAGTCCATCTATTACATTTACCATGACTTTATTGATTATTTTACCTTCGAAAAAAATCTTAGCACTGGCAGTAAGGCTCGTATCAGATTGTGATTTATTCGTGTGAAGTTCAACAGCTATTTCCCTGTTATCAAATTCAGGTGTCATTTTCACATTGTCAATATGGATCGGTGAAACATACTCTAGCCACACAGTCTTCCATATACCAGTGGTTTGAACATACCAACAACCAAAGTTATCTTTTAACCATCTTTGTTTTCCGCGTGGCTTGGAACAATCTACCGAATCTTCCACTTTAACGACAATTTGATTTTCACCTTTATGTACATAGCCCGTAATATCAAACACAAAAGCAGTATAAGCCCCTTGATGATCCCCTACCTTTAATCCATTAACCCATAATGTTGTATCATAATCCGCTCCCTCAAAGTGAAGCAATACATTTTTATCATGTGTGACGTTAATTGTACGCTCATACCAAACAACTGAATGATGCGTGGGATCCTCTATACCGCTCATTTTTGTTTCATAGCTAAATGGCACTTGAATGGTTTGTTCCTTTGGAATACCCTTTGCCCATTCATTCATTTCCCCGCTATTACGATCATCGAATGCAAATTGCCATTCACCGTCTAGTAGTACCCAATCATTTCGAATAAACTGTGGCCTTGGATGACACTTGTTCATTTTATTTCCCCCTTAAATTTGTTTAACCTTGTATGAATTTTTATGGAGCGATTTTTAGCAAGGATAAGAATAGCCGCTCCCATATAAAGAACTAGACTGATTATATCCATCGTAAAATATGAAACGACACCGCATATCAGAAACCAAATTGGGACTCTCTTAGGCACACTATCATTTTTTAAATAGGTTCTTGTCATATAAATAGTCATTAAACCTAATAAAATGAGTAAAATCCCATAAGTAGAAACGAAGCTATAGATACTTCCAAAAAGAGATTCCAGTCCTTTTTTCTCTTCAAAAGATAGGCCACTAATATGTGAACCTTTGTTCCTTATATAAGTTCCATAAATAAAGATTGTTATGATCCCATCTAATAACTGCCATCCAGATGCAATATAGGCTAAAATTCTTTCCATTTTATTAGACATACGCACAGCTCCTTTTCAACCTTTTATGCCAGCAGAAAGTGACATGGATTGCAAAAAATACTTTTGTGCGAATAAATAAAGAATAAATGTTGGAATGATCGCAACGATAGCTCCGGCCATTTGCAGCGTCGGTTCGCCTGTGTACATCCCTTGTAATAACTGAAGCCCTGAAGTTATCGTCATTCTTTCAATATCATTGAAGACAATCGACGGCCATAGAAAGTCATTCCACGAGCCGGTAAAACTGAATAATGCCACAACCATTAAAATAGGCCTCGATAGCGGGAGCACAATTCTAAAGAAAATTTGAAAATCTCCAGCGCCATCTATTCTTGCCGCTTCATCAACTTCGAGCGGAATATTCACCATAAATTGTCGTACTAGAAAGATGTTAAAAACACCGGCAGCCCCTGGCACAACAGCTGCCCAATAAGTATTCACCCATCCGAGCGAATCCACAATTTTATACAAAGGGATTAAGTTAACAACTCCTGGAAACATCATTGTCGCCATCAAAAATAAGAAAATAGCATTACGGCCTTTAAAACGCATTCGGCCATAAGCGAAGCCTGCAAAAGAAACGACGATAAGAACTAATAGAGTATGGGCTACTGATATAAATAATGAGTTGAAGAACCAGTGCAATAATGGCGTACTATAGTTATCCACTAAGAGTGACGTGTAATTCGTCGTTACCCATTGGACGGGCAAAAGCTTAAAACCCATCGTTTGAAATTCCATGTCAGTCTTAAAGGATGTTACTGCTCCCCATATTAAGGGAATAATCCATATAACAGCCATCAAAAGCAGAAATAAAAAAGCCACTAATTTAGGAAAAGACAGTAGTTTACTTTTCATCTTTTCTTCACCTCTCATCATCGTCTTAGTCTCTGTTTCGCAAAAAGAGAAATTGAATAAGGGATACAATCATGATACATAGACCAAGAATAAAGGCCATGGCTGATGCTATGCCAGCAATTGATTGACCAGACCCAAAGGCATTCTGCTGAATATCCATTAATAGGACACGTGTAGAGTCAATCGGTCCTCCACCAGTAAGCATAAGAGGCTGGCCATAAATATTAAATTGGGCAATGGTTGTAATCACTACTGTATAAAGTATTTGTCCACGAATACTTGGAAGGGTAATTTTAAAGAACTTTTGAATGGAACTCGCTCCATCTATCTCTGCAGCTTCATAGTAATCTTTGGATATCCCATTCAATGCAGCTTGATATATGATCATGTTACCGCCAATGCACCACCACACTGTTACAATAACTATGGCTGCCCAAGCATATGGTTGAGTGCTCGTCCAAAGAATTGATTTGCCCAGCAGATTGTTAACAGGACCTTGATTCACATTAAACATTAGGGTCCAAATGATGACGACAGCAGAAATAGAAAATAAAGACGGCATATAAAAAATAGATTGAAATAACTTATGAAATCTTGGTTTAGCATTTAAAGCACTAGCCAATAATAACGGAACGACGATGCAGCAGGGAACAGATAAAATGACAAATATAAATGTGTTTTTGAGGCCATTATGGAATTGTGTATAAAATGATGAATCTTTTTGGAATAAAATCTCCTTATAATTCGCCAGCCCGACAAAATTTGCTTTTCCAACCAAATCCCAGCTGGTAAAAGAGATATAAATTCCAAATAGAATCGGCACTAGAAAAAACAGGCCAAATATCACCAAATGCGGTGTTATAAAAAACCAAGGCGTCCAATTCACAGATTTTCTTTTGGACCGTTCTATTTTCATCTTTGGCTCCATAGATTTCACAGGTACTTCCATATCCACCCCTCCAAAATGATTTATCTATGTAAGCTGATTCTATTATTAATAGAATCAGCTTACATTTCTTCAAGGGAATGCAATTTTATTTCTTAGAATTGTCCTTAGCTATTTTATCTTCCAGTGTTTTCTGAATATTAACTAGCGCTTTATCAATAGGCGTTTTTCCAAATATGATATCAAGACCTTTGGCATCAATTTCCTCTGAAACATAACCATTGTATTTGTAGTCAAATATCTTAAGTGAAGCTTGTTCTTTAGGGTCTTTCAATAAGAATGATTGAGGCATTTTTTGATATTCTGGATCATCAAGAATTTTAAGTGAAGCTGGGTTTTGCCCCGCTTTTGCCCATTCCAGTGAATGGGCACGAACCCAATCAACAAAAGCAATAGCCCCCTTTGCTTTTTCATCTGAACGCTCTTTGCTCTTAAACATGACAAATTGATGGGAGGATGACCAGTTAACCAATTTGCTCTTATCGTCAGAAAGTTGCGGCGCATTTGTTAATCCATACTCGAACTTTGCGTCTTTTAAATTATTATTCATCCAGATGCCTTCAGGATAGAAGATTAATTTCCCTTGAAGGAACATCTGCCCCGGATTTTGGCCCTCTTTGTTTGTCACCTTTTCCTTTAATAAATCCTTCCACAGCCCAAAGGTAGCTTTTGCTTGATCATTATTTATTGTCGGGTCAGTACCATTTTCCGTTAACTTACCGCCATGTTGTGCGTACAGCGATAGAAAATTCGGTTTTACCCATGTAATCCCTAGACCGGTGATTTTATCCTTTTGAGACTTCTTACCAGCAGCCTCAATTTCATCAAAAGTGACAATATTATCATCAAGTACACCTGGAGCATATTTTTCTACAAGATTTTTGTTGTAATACATCACGAATGAGTGGATATCAAGAGGAACACTGTATCTAGATCCATCTATATCTCCAATTTTCCAAGCTTCTTGCATGTAATTTTCGCCCTTTATTTCTGGGTAATCACTTAAATAATCGTCATAACTCGTTAGCATCCCATTATCTACATACTGCTTGATACGTTCGGCGTGAACAATCATCAAGTCCGGAACATTTTTTCCGGAATTTACAACCGTTTGGATTTTTGTATACATATCTCCTTCTTTTAGAGAAATATTTTTTATCTTATATTTTGGATTTGTTTTGTTATACTCATTGACCATTTTCTTCATATTTTGCCCATCCGGACCTGTGAACGGATTCCAGAAGACAATTTCTTTGCTTGAGCTAGAGTTTGATCCCGAGGATTTACCACTGCATGCGGAGAGTGTAACGACAAGTATAATTGCCATAAATAACAGACCTAGTTTTCTCACTTATTACTGCCTCCCAAATATATTATTTTAAGCGTACTAAAAACTTGTCCAAAAAGAATGAATCCCTCCTTAACGTGGAAAGTTATGTACAAAATCCTAAATCATATAGTTAACCAATTAGTAATTCAATGAATTATTTGAATTTATAAAATAATAATACACCTCTGTTAAAATGCTGTCAATATTATTATTTACGAGCATTTATTTTAATTAACTATTTGGTTAATATTGCTTAGTGTTATAATAAAAAAGATATAAAACCAGCAATTTTAAGTTAATGAAACGGCGGTGAAACGGATGCAATTAGATATTTCGAAAAACTCATTACCTGTCTATGAAGCTCTAAATAGTGAAGCTAGATTAGAAATCCTTCAACTATTATCTGATAAAAAAATGAATATAAAAGAGCTTGCAAAAAAGTTAGGATTGAGTAGTGCAATTATCACAAGGCATATTCAGAAACTAGAGAAGGCGCAATTGATAAAATCAGAAAAGGTCCCAGGTAAATCGGGTATGCAAAAGCTTTCATTTCTAACTGTTGATACGATTGAAATTCATTTCCCTCAAAAAATCTATCATTCTTACAAATTGCATACTAATCAGCTAGGTGTAGGCCATTATACCGACTATCATGTCAAACCAACATGTGGCATAGCATCAACTGAAAATTTTATCGGGCAAGTGGATGATCCTAAGTATTTCATGGATGCAGGGCGTATGAACGCTTCATTAGTGTGGTTTTCTGAAGGGCATGTTGAATATATGATTCCGAACCTGCTCTCTGCTAGGGATGCTCCAGAACTATTAGAAATTAGTTTGGAGCTCGCTTCTGAATTTCCAAGATCAAATAATGTTTGGCCTAGTGATATTACCTTTTATGTTAACGATATCAATATTGGGACATGGACATGTCCCGGTAACTTTTCGGATGTTCGCGGAAGGCATACACCATTATGGTGGGAAGATAAAAATAGTCAATATGGGTTACTTAAACACTTGCGAATTAGTCAATATGATACCTGTATTGATGGAAAATTCCTTTCTAATGTCGTGCTCTCCGATTTGGGCATAAAGGATAGAAATTTGCTGAAGTTTAAGATATCAGTAGAAAGTGATGCCAAGAATGTTGGGGGCGTAACAATTTTCGGAAAAGGCTTTGGCAACCATGACCAAGGTATTATTTTAAACCTTTACTACCTGTAATGAGTTGGAGAAAAAATTAGCAACAATTATAAAAAAACAAATGCCCAAACATAATTAAGAAGAAACTCGAGTCTTGCATTTTTTAATTACGAAACCCAAAAGAGCACACTGGTTGCGTGTGTTCAGTTCTTGAAGGTTGCAGTGAACAATTGGGTATAAAAAAGAAGGATTCATCCTTAAACGAGGAATCCTTCTTAAAAGATGTCATTTCTTTTTGATGCCCGAGCAAGCGATGTCAATAAAAAATTCCAAGAACGGGCGTTCATTAGCGGGATTACGCCCTAATTGATTAAAAATATAGGTAAAATAACCAACTGGAAACGTTAACCTTAGTTTCAACTCCCTCAGGTTTCACCAAACAAACAATCCAACAAGCATGGCACTCAGAAGTGATACCGCCATGCCGCTGACCAAGAGCTTCCAGACGTTCTTGCCGATAATAACCGACTTTTCATCACCGAGAATGGAACTATAGGTGCCATAGATCATGCCGACGGTACTAAAGTTTGCAAAAGAGGTTAAGAATGTTGCTGCCACTGCTACGGTATGCGGGGCTAAGTCATCCAGATGCTTTTTCAAATCCATCATCGCGACGAACTCATTGGTTGTTATCTTAATCCCCATTAATGAGGCGACATACATCGCATCGTCTCCGGATAATCCTAGCAGGAAGGCAAACGGACTAAAAATAAATGAAAAAATCTTTTGAATGGTTAAGCCATTAACAAAAAAGCCTAATATGCCGTTTAAAGCGGCGGTCAAAGCGACATAACCGATGACCATCGCCAAGATGACAATGACCATTCTTATGCCGACGATCATACTGTTCGAAATCGTGGAGAAAAAGTCTTTTTTCTCCTCCTTAGGCGGAACATATACAATATCTTCTTCTTTTTCGACATTAACAGGGTTCAGCATGCTGGCCAACAGCAGGGCATTCAAGCAATTTAAAGGAATGGCGCTGAAAACATAAGTCGCTGGAATCATAGTTAAGTATGAGGCAATAATTGAACCGCTGATACTGCTCATGCTCATAAGCCCGAATGTCAAAAGCCGCTGTCCTTTAAGCTCCAGCAACTGCTGACGTATAACTGCCAGAGCTTCAGTGTTGCCTAGAAACATCATTTGAATGGAGAAAAAGCTCTCAAGTTTAGGTAACCTTGATATTTTTGAAATAGCCCGGCCAACGATATTGATAATCCATGTCATGATGCCGAAGTAAGTTAAAATATCAAAGAATGTCACAATGAAGATAATTGGCATTAATGCGCTGAAAAAGAAATCCACTGTGTCATTGGCCATCACAGAAGGAAAGGCAAAAGAAATTCCCTCATTCGCACAGGATACCAGCCATGTGAAAAAGGCGGCGATTTTGCCAACTACCCATTTTCCTATGTTTGTCCCAAGCATAAACCAGGTGATCAGCAGTTCAACAATAAGCAAGCTAATGATCGGCTTCCAATTCACCTTTTTCTTATTAGGTGAACATAAAAAAACGATGCCGATGACGACAAAAATCCCTATTATGTTTATAACAAAATACATAGCAACAACTCCTGATGTTATTATTTGCAAATAAAAAAGCCCTTATTCTCTCACCCTTTATCGGCAGCAGCCGGTAAGCATGAAAAAATAAGAACTTAAGTTTCACAATAAATGGCAAGATCAATCCTTTTAAACTGAAATTATGTTAGAAAATATAATTTTATAATACAAAATTATTTATGTCTATGATATTCTGTGCATCTGTCTAATCATTTCTTTAATGGTTAATATAAAAGACGCCACAGGTAGAACGTGGCATATGATTCCCAGTTCGACCAATTCAATGCATATTTCTGAATCTCACTCTTTGCCGGCTTTTTCTCCAAACCCAACACCAATTTCATAGCATTATGCAAGCCAACATCGTCGATTGGAAACGCCGAAGGAAACCTTAGACAGCGCATCAAGACGTAGTTTGCTGTCCATGGCCCAATGCCGCGGATATTAACCAGTGTTTTTTCCGCAGCTTTAAAACTTTTTGCAGCGAGCAGCTTCTCTTTGCTTAAATCACCGCTCACTAGCATCCTTGCAACACCAATGAGGTATTCGCATTTCTTGACAGTCATTTTCAAATCAAATAAGTCCTCTGCTTCTAATTGGGCAATATCTTCTGGCGCTGGGAACGTCCAATACTTTATCCCCTGCCATTCAACAGACGTGCCATACTTTTCGACAAAACGCCGCTTTAGCGTGTAGGCATAGTCAAGATTAATTTGCTGGCCAATAATTCCCCATGCCAAGGCTTCAAACAAATCAGGAATACCCATATTTCTCAAGCCGAAAAACTTAGATACAGGTTGCTTCAGCAACGGATCTGTTTCTGCCATTTGATAGAATGGCAATAAGTCCGTGTCCAAATCAAACCAGTCGCGAATGTACCCCACAACACCTGCACGGACCTTTTTACTTTCAGGGATGGTATGGCCAAAGAAACGAATGGTTAGCGCCGATTCTTCATCGGCGCCAATCTCCACTAATATTATTTTGGAATCTAGAGCGATGGCACGGTAAAGCTTATCATCAACAATCGTGAACATGCATTCATTCTGAGACCTTCCCAAATAACTCAGGTTCTCGTTAAAACTAAATTCACTCGGTGTATCAATCTTTATTATGTCTTTGTGATCTTCCAATGCGTCCTGCATGACCATTCTCCTTCATGTTTTTATACCTTAGTTTTATCATACATGGGAAATTGTTTGTTTCACTATCTTGCTTTTACATTCCAAAACCGTTGATAAACACTAACACCTGGGTGATACTTTGGATAAAGAGGTGATCACATGACATCCAGCATACCTGATGACTATTGGAAGGCGATTGTCGAGAATGATTCAGCTTATGATAACACTTTTTATTATGCAGTGAAGACAACGGGCATATTTTGCCGGCCATCATGCAAATCTAAAGTGCCTAATAAAGAAAACGTGCGGATTTTCAAAAATGCGGACCTTGCTCAGTCGGAAAGTTTCCGGCCCTGTAAGCGGTGCAAACCGAATGGACTGGATTTGCCAGATGAAGAGTGGATTCAAGCGCTCACGGAATGGATTGATAAAAACTATAGTGAGTCGCTGACGTTGGATACACTTGCGGAGGTGATTCACGGGAGTCCTTATCATTTGCAGCGGACGTTCAAACGGATAAAAGGCATGAGCCCGACTGAATACATTCAACACGTTCGAATAGCTAAAGCAGCCCATTGCCTTGAAATAACAGATGAAACGGTAACAAACATTGGATCAGCTATTGGTTACCCGAACACAGCATACTTTGTCACCTTATTCAAAAGATATATGAAGCAAACTCCGGCTGATTATCGAAAAACACAAGGACGATTAAAGGAGGATGGATCAGATGGCAAAAAGAAATAATCATACCGTCTATTGGTCTGGGTATACGAACATGGTCGGCGAATTTCACCTTGCCGCTACAGCAACCGGCTTATGTTTTGTGGGTTCGCCAAACAAGGGCATACAGGAATTGGGGGATTGGGCAAGGCAGCGATTTCCAGAAGTAGAACTGATTGAAAATGCTGAAACACTTAAGCCCTATAAACAGGAACTTGATGAGTATTTTCAGGGTAAGCAACAAACATTCAACCTGCCTGCGGATGTTGAGGGAACGACCTTCCAACAAGAAATTTGGGAAGCTCTTAAGGACATTCCATACGGTGAAACGTATACGTATTCACAAATTGCGGCCATGATAGGCAGACCAAGGGCAGTCCGTGCAGTAGGCACTGCTATTGGGCGCAATCCTTTGCTCATATCTGTTCCATGTCACCGTGTTGTAGGAAAAAACGGGTCATTGGCGGGATATCGTGGCGGTTTGGAAATGAAGGAACAGCTGCTAGAGTTGGAACAAGCTAAAAAAACTAATACACAGAAATCAAAACCACCCGTGAGAACGGGTGGTTTGTTCTGCGGCTGAAAGCCTCTGTTACTGGCCAGCCCTTCAAAGGGCACGGAATAGTTCGCCAAC
>NZ_SLXK01000042.1 GCF_004341035.1 Scopulibacillus darangshiensis | reverse complement strand
GCTAGAAAAACACCTTCAAATTCCGAAATAAATGAAGGCGTTTGCCAATTTTCATCCAAATTGCTTCTTCGGTTAGTCCTATGAATAATCCGGGTCAAAGGTAAGGAAAATCTATTAATTCCAGTATTAATGACCTTTTTTTCCCTAGGAGGGGCCATGCTTGGTCTAGCGGAAGAGACTATACCATATATCACAATAATGGTTCCCTTAGCTTTAATGCTGGGATTTGATAGCATGGTTGGAACTGCAATCGTTTTGTTGGGAACTGCTTCAGGTTTTACTGCTGCATTTATGAATCCTTTTACAGTTGGCGTCGCTCAAGGCATCGCTGAGCTTCCTTTATTTTCAGGTATGGGTTTAAGAATTATCTATTGGGTTATTTTCACTTCAGTCAGTATCGCCTATGTCATGCTTTACGCAAGAAAGATTAAGAAAAGTCCCGAAAAGAGTCTTACCTACAATGACCCCATAGACTTTAATGTTGTTGACCCATCGGAAATCGATAAGCTTACTCTAAGACAAAAATTCGTTTTAACAATTTTAATTGGCACTTTGATTACATTAGCTTTTGGGGTGATTAAATTCGGTTGGTATATCAATGAAATTGCCGGTTTATTTTTGTTAATGGGCGTTTTAATGGGGATTGTCTCTAGAATGCCTGTTAACGATATTGCTGAAAACTTTATTGAAGGATGTAAGGTATTAGTGGTGGGAGCACTGGTGGTAGGCATAGCTCATGCTATTCTTATCGTGTTACAAGAAGGAAAGGTGATGGACACCATCCTGCACAGTCTTTCCAATTTAATCGGTCATTTTCCGTCTGAGATAGCAGCCATGGGCATGTTCATTGCCCAATGTTTTATTAATTATATTGTGCCTTCAGGGAGTGGCCAAGCGGCTTTAACCATGCCGATTATGACCCCTTTATCGGATCTAGTCGATGTTTCCAGGCAAACGGCTGTTTTAGCATTCCAATTCGGTGATGGTATTTCTAATATATTTACACCAACATCCGGTTATTTCATGGCGGCACTTGCGATTGCAGGTATCTCCTGGATCAAATGGGTAAAGTGGATCTGGCCTTTGATTTTAATTCACTATGGTTTGGGCGCCATATTTGTTACCATAGCCCACTTAACAGGCTATTAAACGAAAGAAGGGTTCTGACTATGTTCATAAGCGATGAAATGGCACAATGGATCATTCAACAAAGGCGGTATATTCATCAACATCCTGAACTGTCTCATAATGAAACAAATACAAAAAAGTATATAGAAAGCGCCCTCCAGGTTATGGGGCTGCAAACATATAGTCTGACGGGCAAAGACGTCATTTGTGACATATATGGAAGAAACGGGTCGCGACTGATCGCTGCCCGCTCGGATATTGATGCTCTGCCTGTCCAGGAAGAGACAGGCCTGCCGTACCAATCTATTAATCCCGGTGTGATGCATGCTTGCGGCCATGATGGTCATATTGCTATCCTTCTCGGTGTTATCAAAAGTTTACTTCCTTACATAGGAAAGTTAAATGGTTCGATTCGATTTATTTTCCAGCATGCTGAAGAAACGGTGCCAGGCGGGGCAAAAGAATTGGTTGAAAAGGGTGTTTTGAAAGATGTTGAGGCTATATTTGGGTATCATTTGTGGCAGCATCTTTCTGCAGGTTTGATTGGTTATAGAAAAGGTCCTTTCATGGCAGGCGCGAGCAGGTTCAATATTAAGATTAAAGGAAAAGGAGGGCACGGATCACAGCCTCACGAGACCATCGACCCGACATTAGCAGCAGCACATCTCATGACACAACTTCACACCATTATAAGCCGCGACATCAACCCTAATGAAGGTGCCGTTATTAGTATTGGGGAAATGAAAGCTGGTTCCAGTTATAATGTTATTCCAGATACCGCTGAATTAAGCGGTACGGTAAGATATTTCAATCCAGATTTACTAGGTCTCATTGAACATCGCATGGCAAAAATATCACATGGAATTGAGGAATCATTTAACACAAAACTCACACTAGATTTCCAGAAAGGCGATCCGCCGTTGATAAATGACGGACATGTCATTGATTCAGTTTTAAAGACAATAAACAAATTGCACTTGGCTGACAATATCGTTGAGGTGCCCCTGACATTCGGCGGCGAGGATTTTGCATATTACTCACAAGTGATACCGGCCTCATATATTTTCTTTGGAACACATTCCAAGGATAATCCATATCTGCACCACCATCCAAAATTTGATATTGACGAGAAGATGCTGCCGGTGGGAGTGAAAATTATGTCGCAAACACTACTAGACTATTTAGAGGTGACGTCGTGAAGATCAAAAAGGCAACCCTATATGCTGTTCAATTACCGTTGGTTGAACCCTTTATTGTTTCATATAAAAAATATACAGCAATGCCTTCTATTATTGTAAGGTTAGAAACTGAAGATGGATTTATTGGTTTTGGGGAAGGCACACCGGATGAACATGTCACGGGTGAGACGTATGAAGGCACTTTTAAAGCGCTTCAACATTATTTGCTTCCCATCATAATTAATCATCATCCCTTTGATATCGAGGACCTTCATGAGAAAATGGATCGCATTTTATATGGAAATCCCACGGCTAAGGCTGCGATTGATATCGCCTGTTACGATCTTATGGGAAAAATAACTCAAAAGCCTGTTTATCAGTTAATTGGAGGGTGTTATCATCAAAGGCTTCATGTCACCAAGGTCATCAGCATTAACGACCCTGAGGTGATGGCTAAAGAAGCGCTTCAATCTGTATCGGCAGGCTATCAATCTCTTAAAATAAAGGTTGGGACGACACCGGAAGATGACATGGTAAGGCTGCGGGGCATCAAAGAAGCGATTGATACATTAGACACTCCCGTTAAGTGGCGAGTTGATGTGAATCAAGGCTGGAGAAGTCCAATAAAGGTTTTACCTATCATAAAAGGTTTAGAAAACCTTGGCATTGACTGGCTTGAACAGCCCATTCTTGCAGATGATATTGAAGGCTTAAATCAATTAAGAAAAAATACAAGCATTCCAATCATGATTGACGAGGGGCTCAAAAATTCTTGGGATTTGCGGCGTGTGATCAATTATCAAGCTGCTGATATCATTAATATTAAGCTAATGAAATGCGGCGGCATCTACCCTGCATTAAAATTAGTTAGCCAGGCGGAAATGGGGGGCTTAACATGCCAAATCGGATCCATGGTTGAATCCTCCGTCGCATCAAGTGCGGGAATTCATCTATCAGCCGCTAAAAAGAACATCATATCAAATGAACTAACAGGACCGTTGTTATTCAAAAACGACATCGGTGATTTAGCGTACAAAATCCCTTACATCTATCCTCCGGAAGTTCCAGGGCTGGGTATAAAGGTTGATGAAAATAAATTATTAGCGATGACGGAGGATAAATTGACGATAAATTAAAGAACAAGGATGGTTATACAAATGGGGTTGCAGGTGAAGGGAATCCTGTTTTTTGAGACAATGTAAAAGCCTGATTTTCTCTATTTAAACGCTGAGAAGTCTGGCTTTTTTTCATTTCGCTAAAGCCTTGTTCAGTCGCCAACTTAAATACTATGTTTCTGCTCTAAAGCAAGTTCTAAATTTAGAAGAACTTCAACCAAAACAACAACCGGCGCATCCGAGCGCGGGATTTTCAATTGTTGAAAAAATTGATAAAAAAATTCAAGAGACGATCCTAAAAAATGAACAAGAGGTTATTAAAACGATTCAGCTTCTTGATAGCGGGACGATTGAGGATGCTCTTCAGAAGATTATTCATTCAAGAAAGATCACTATCTTCGCTCGAGGCTTTTCTGAACTAACAGCAAAAGAAATGATGATAAAATTTCAACTGCTAGGAAAAAATTGTGAATTGCATGATGATCCTAATATAATCAGAACGATTAGCAAACAAATTGACAAAAGGGACATTGTTATTTTCGTATCATTAAATGGCAAGACAAATGGCAAGACAACGGAACTTGTTGAAGCCGCTCTGAATTGTGAGCAAAATGGCGTGAGCACGATTTTGTTGACGGCCAATCAAAATAGCCCATTATATGAATTGTGCGAAATTTCCTTAGTTGGCTTTAAATCGGAAAAATCCTATTTTCCTGATTACGAAGTCCGTTCACGATTGCCGATCCAAGTGATGGCTCGTGTCATTCTAGATGCCTATGCGATTCGTTCGGAGGAAAATTAACTGATTTAGGGGGATTCTAATGAAACTTATACCAGAGTCATCAAATTTTAAGGACTATTTAGAGGAAAATGAAGTGATTAACTTTTCCCATCCTATAATCAAGGCTAAAATAAATGAGTTGTTCAATAAAGATCAATCAGAAATTGAAAAGGTTAAGACCGCTTTTGAATTTGTCAGGGACCATATATCACATTCATGGGATATTCAAAGCGAAAGGGTCACTGTAATAGCTTCCGACGTTCTTAAATATCGTGAAGGCATATGTTATGCTAAATCAAATTTACTCGCATCATTACTAAGAGCAGAGGGAATACCAACAGGATTTTGTTATCAACGGCTTATGATATTTGATACACCTGAAAAAGGCTACTCCCTTCATACTCTTAACGGAATATACCTCAAATCGCATAACAGATGGGTGCGTTTGGATGCTCGCGGTAATAAACCAGGGGTACATGCGGAGTTTTCCATTGAAGTTGAAAAACTTGCATTTACAATCAATGAGGAGTTTGATGAAAAGGACTATCCAATTATATATACGGAACCAAATCGCAAAACTATTGCTGCTTTAGAAGAAAATTCAAATGCTCTAGAAATGTATAAATACGATCTGCCAGATTTTTTATAAATACTGGATCAAAAATAGGCTTGCCCAAAAACTCGGACTCTTTTTTGCGCCATAAAATCCCCACAGGAACCTATTCCACCAACTGAACGTAATAATGTTCAAGGGGGAAATAGATTTATATGTTGAAATTATGTTTAATCTTTTTAGCCTGGGTAATCTTGCTAGGGATAGCCATTCATCTTATTCGCAAGTATATTAATAGTTCAAAACAAGACCGTGAAAAACAATTTAGACTTATGCTTGAGGTTGTTTTCGCCATTCCTTTGACAGCTTTTTTTATTGTCGGAGGGATATTAAGAAATTTAGGATTTGGTAATGATACTGTGTATCCCGTCATGTTTATCGGATTTTTGGTAACAATATTTATCCCGGGTTTCGAGCTGCTCGTGTATTACCTTTTAAAAAGAGAAACAAGGGAAAAGTTTAATGATCCAAGCACGTATAAGCTCCCCGGCCTTTATAAATATAGAATGATCTTTCTGCCTTTGGTGTTGGGATTTGCGGTCATTGGCATCATTATTATGATATATCAATGTGCGGAGTTAGCTTTTTAAAATAAAAATTTTGTTGCCGAAAATGAGAATCGTCGGGGAGGACTGTTGTTTTTCGAAAAAATCAAAAACATTGACATAATTTAAAAATGAAGCACATCACTCGGGCCGTAACAAGTGGTGTGCTTCATATGTTTTATAAGCAGGGAAGAAGACAATTTTTATTAAGCAAATTAACAGAAGCGAAACATTAATGTTTTTAATTTTTACAACCTAAAAGCAGTCTTATATTACCTGAGCCATGGTATAATGAAATCATGCAATAGACGGAACAAGTCATGGGGGTCGGCGTCACCTTTTCCACTCCAACGAGGAGCGAAAAGGAGGTGAGTGCCTATGTCGGATGCTGAAGCTATTAAGCTGATGCTAACATTCGGGCTGTTTATTTTAGCCCTGTTGACATATATAAAAAACGACAAAAAATAGACCCCCTTGGATTAGCAGCCTAGGTGAGGTCTATTTTTGACTAAACCGACGCCGGGCCCCTTTGAAGGGTACGTCTTATTGCTGACTGGGGATGGACCAACATCTCCAGTCCATTTTATTTTATTGCGGATGGTCTATTTATATTCATTATACAACACTTAAGAAAAAAATAAACCAAAATGATGTTCTATTACTCTCTAAGCTTTTCGACGGATGATGTGAAAGGAGAAAGAATCATAATGAAAGTAGTGGCGCCAAAACCATTTATGTATAAAGCAGGAGAGAAAGCGGTGCTTCTTTTGCATGGATTTACTGGAAATACAGCTGACGTTCGAAAACTTGGACGTTATTTACAAAAAGGTGGATATACATGCTACGGTCCGGTATATGCTGGCCATGGTTTGGATCCTGCAAAGCTAAAAGAAACAAGTCCGGCCGACTGGTGGCAAAGCGCTTTAGATGGGTATAACCACTTGATAAAAGAAGGCTATAATCAAATTGCTGTTGTCGGTGTTTCATTAGGAGCGGAGTTTTCTTTACGGTTAGGGGCGACTTATCCGGTAAAAGCGATTGTTTCCATGAGTGCACCAGTTAAAGGAAAAAGTTCAGAAAAGTTATATGAACGGGTATTGGATTATGCGTATAATATCAAAAAAATGCAAGGCATAAAGGCGCCGCAAATTGAACATGAAATGGAAGCTTTTCGGGAGGAACCAATGGAATCCCTTGAAGACCTTCGTTCAATGATCGACGACATTCGTGAATTGGTTCCTAAAATAGAAGTGCCGATATTTGTTATGGTGGGGGCAAAGGATGATGAACTATATCGTGAAAGTGCATTATATATCCATCATCATGTAAGAAGCAAAAATAAGCAATTTAAAACGTATGAGAATTCTGGACATATTATTACTTTAGATCAAGATGCTGAAAAAGTGTACAATGATGTTTTACAGTTTTTTGAAAGTTTATCTTGGTCATAATTGGAGTGAGATGGCGAGCAGCTGGTCTTTAAGCTTTTGGAAAAGAAACATACTAGTGAGTCTTTCTCTGTCAATTATTTTTAAGGTCTAATCGAATCTAAACCATCCTTTTAGATCGATTTTTTAATTAAAGCATTTGCAAAAGAAACCGTTATCATTTATAATTTAATCAAACAAAGGATTGTTACTGTTCGGCAGGCAAAACCTGAATTAATTAAGCTTATAGGGGGGAACTCTTATTATAAGTTTAGTTAACTCAGGTTTTTTATTTTAATCTCGAAGGAAAAGTGATGAATATGAAAATAAAGAAAATCTTTAATAATAATGTCGCTTTGACTGAGGATCTGAATCAAACGGAGATGGTCGTTATGGGAAAAGGCCTCTCTTTTCAGAAAAAGGTTGGCGATGAAATCGATACAGAAAAGATAGAAAAGACATTTATCACACCTTCGGAAAGCTTCGCTGACAAGCTGTCTGAGTTATTCGATGATATCCCCTATGACATTATGGCACTTTCAAAAGACATTATTGATATGGCAAATAGAGAGCTGCACACGGAGCTGAATGATTCGCTTTACTTGTCATTATCCGACCATATTCATTTTGCCGTCACGAGATCCAAAAACGGGCTGCCTATAAAAAATGCATTGATGTGGGAGGTGCAGAAGTTCTATAAAGCCGAGCACCGTGTTGCACGCAAGGCATTGGATATGATAAAAGTGAGAACGGGTGTTAGCTTGCCTGAAGATGAAGCGGCATCCATTGCTTTGCACCTCTTTAACGCAAGGCAAGACAGTTCCGGAATGGAAGAAACGATGGCGATGACGAACATTGTTAGTAGTGTCACATCGATTGTGAAATACCATTATGGCATCGCCTTTGAAGAGGAGTCGATGAATTACAGCCGGTTTATCACCCATCTGCGCTATTTCGCCTACAGAATGCTGCGCGGTGAATTGAATAATGATCATAATGATGCATTATATAAGCAAGTTAAAATGCAGTATCCTAAAGCCTATGACTGTGCCAAGAAAGTGCAAGCGTATTTAAATAACCAATACAACGTTGAAATGACAAAGGATGAGCTTGCTTATTTCATGATCCATATTCATAGGGTATCAAGCAGAGAAAAAAGTTAATACAGCCTAAAAGGATTGTTACTGTTTGGCAGGCAAAACCTGGGGAGAGCGATAAGTAGACGACCGTCTATTTATGTTCTTTTCAGGTTTTTTTATTTTCAAGAAGGGGTGAAAAGGGTGGATAACAAGCAATTAGGAGTGAAAATTGTTGGGTTGGTTGGCGGTGAGGCAAATGTTAATTCTCTTGTTCACTGCGCAACACGGCTGCGATTTAAGCTTAGTGACACTAGTAAGGCCAACAAACAAGGATTAGAGGAAATTCCCGATGTTCTGACAGTCGTAGAAAAAGGCGGTCAATATCAAGTTGTTATAGGAAATAAGGTAGGAAAAGTTTACAGCGAAATCATGAATAATCATAATATTGCTGCCGGAGATTCAGCGGGTATTAGCAAAAATGAAGAGAAAATCGGTGTCATGGCAAAAATCTTCGAATATATTTCAGGCACGTTCTCCCCATTAATTCCTGCGATGGCCGGTGCAGGCATGATAAAAGCATTGCTCGCGATTCTGGCTATTATTAACTGGATTGATGTTGATGGGGCAACATATGCCGTATTAAATGCGGCATCAAGCGGCTTCTTTTATTTCCTGCCTATATTTGTAGGTGTTTCTGCAGCCCGAAAATTAAATGTGAACCCGTTCATCGGCGGTGCTATTGCAGCGGGTTTGCTTGAACCGCATTTTACAGCATTGATTAAACACTCTGGCGATATTAGTTTTATGACTATTCCGCTCGTTCCGATGGATTATGCATCAACTGTATTTCCGATGTTAATTGCCATGGTTGTATACGCACCCTTGGAACGGTTTGTTAAAAGGTATACACCGGATACCATTCAATTATTCTTTGTGCCAATGGTCGGCCTATTAATTATGGTGCCGCTAACAGCACTTGTTTTTGGCCCATTTGCGGATTTTATCAGTTCAGGCATTGCTGCAGCTGTGACATTCCTAATGGATAAATCAGCCATTCTGACAGGTGTTTTAATTGCCAGTATCTGGCCAATCTTAGTTGTCTTAGGAGTGCATTGGGGTGTCGTGCCGATTATGATTAGTAATTTCTCACGCGGCGGTGACATGATCGGACCGATCACGGCGGCTTCGACATTCGCGCAAATCGGAATCGCATTCGGTATCTTCTTGCGTGCCAGAAAAAATAAAGATTTGCGTTCATTGTCATTTGCGGCAACATTATCAGGATTGTTTGCAGGGGTAACAGAACCGGTTCTTTACGGCTTAATATTAAGGTACAGAAAACTTATACCATTAGTATTTATTGCCGGTGCTGTCGGCGGCGCCATTGTGGCTACCTTCAATGTAAAAGTCTTTGCCTTTGTATTTAACAGCTTATTTACCATTCCGGCATACACGCCAATGTTAGGCTATATTTTCGGAGTTGGCGCCTCATTCTTTACCGCAACCATTTTAGCTTTTATATTTGGTACAAAAGGCAAGAAGAAGGGTGATTCAGAAGAAGCAATGGAAGAAAAAACGCCTTCAAAGGCTGAAAGGGAATCGAAAGGAACTTATGATTTAAAAACGCCATTATCAGGTGACATAATTCAGCTTAAAGACATCGATGACCCTGTGTTTTCAACTGGTGCAATGGGAAAAGGCGTTGGGATTGAACCAACGGAAGGCGTTGTCACCGCCCCGTTTGACGGGGAGGTAGTTACCTTGTTTCCTACCAAACATGCGATTGGCTTAGTAAGCGATGATGGTGTTGAACTCCTCATTCATATTGGATTAGATACCGTTCAGTTAGATGGCAAGCATTACGCTGCGCATGTTGAACAAGATACCGTTATAAAAAAAGGCGACAAGTTAATAACATTTGATATTCAAGGCATCAAAGATGAGGGCTATAAAGTTACGACACCAGTTATTATTACGAATACTGCGGACTATTTAGATGCCATACCATCGGCATCTAGCCATGTTGTGTTTGACGATACGATATTAACTATCGTTAAATAAATATTTAAAACTAGGAAGAGGAGAGGTATTATGGGACAATTTAAAGCAAAATTTCCAGATCATTTTTATTGGGGCGGAGCAACAGCGGCGAACCAAATTGAAGGTGCTTTTGACGAGGACGGGAAAGGTCTATCCGCTGCGGACTTTGTAGAATATATCCCTAAGGATCAAAGAACAAAAGATAACGCAATGGAAATCACCTCTGAACAAATTAGAAAAACATTAAGCGGTGAGACGACAGCGCGTTATCCTAAGCGTGAAGGCAATGATTTCTATCACCGTTATAAAGAAGATATCGCCTTGCTTGCCGAAATGGGCTTTACTTCTTTTCGCTTTTCCATTCATTGGTCAAGAATTTTCCCTAATGGTTATGATGAAACGCCAAATGAAGCTGGACTGCAATTTTACGACAATGTGTTAGATGAATTAGCGAAATATGATATCGAGCCAATAGTAACTTTGTCCCATTATGAAACACCTTACGGATTAACAGAAAAATACAATGGCTGGGTTGGCCGTGAAGTCATCGACCACTTTGTCCGATACGCGGAAACGGTTTTCAAGCGCTATAAAGATAAGGTGAAATTCTGGATTTCATTTAATGAAATTAACATGATCACGATTAGCCCTTTTACCGGCGGCGGCATTCTATCAGATAGGGAAGATAACCCAATGCAAGCCAAATATCAAGGGTTACATCATCAGTTTGTAGCAAGTGCGCTTGCCACTAAGAAATTGCATGACATTATTCCGGACGGGAAAATGGGCTGTATGCTGGCAAGAATGAGTCATTATGCCAACACCCCGAATCCAGAAGACGTTTTAAAAGCGCAAAAGGAAAACCAAGATAACTTGTTCTTTACAGATGTCCATGCCCGCGGTGAATATCCTAAATACATGGAACGTTTCTTCATTGAAAATGATATAAAGATTGTAAAAGAATCCGGAGACGATGAGATTCTGAAACAACATCCGGTAGATTACATCACCATCAGTTATTATATGTCCATGTTATCTTCAGCTACTCCAGAAGGCGAGCGGAGCGAGGGCAACTTAATGAACACATTGAAAAATCCTTATTTAGAAGCATCCGACTGGGGATGGCAAATTGACCCGATCGGCTTGCGCGTTGTTTTAAATGACATGTATGACCGTTATCAATTGCCAATCTTTATAGTGGAAAATGGCCTTGGCGCATACGACAAAGCAGGGGAAGACGGTTCAATCCATGATGACTACCGCATTGATTACCTAAGAAAACATATAGAACAAATGAAAGAAGCGGTCGGTGATGGTGTTGAACTAATCGGATACACCACTTGGGGACCCATTGACTTAGTGTCAATGTCAACAAGTGAAATGTCCAAGCGTTACGGTTTTGTTTATGTCGATAAAGATGACGAAGGCAACGGATCATTGGAAAGAAGGCGCAAAGATTCATTCTATTGGTACAAAAAAGTTATAGAAACGAATGGTGAAGAACTTTAATTAAAGCATGGTAATTATCCGAGAGCCCCCCTGATTTAAAATCAGCGGGGGCTCTTATTTTATAATGGAAAAAAATATAATTTACAGCAAATCTAACGGTCATTCTTCACTTGGCATAAATTGCATTTAGCCAGGTTGATGCCAAGCAGAAGGGAATAGGGAAATAATATAGAACTAACAAATAAGCGGGGCGCTTTTTAAGGGGGATAATCATTGAGCAATAGTAAAAATATAGAGAAATTGGAACATGAAATTTTAGAATTGGAAACAATCTTTGAGCTATCAATGGATGAAATATTCGTGACTGATGGAGCTGGAAATTGTATAAGGGTAAATCCCGCGTGTCAAAAAAATTGTGGCAAATCCGTGGACGAATTAGTAGGCAGAAATGTGAGAGATCTGGTTGCCGAAGGAATATTTACACCCTCCGCAACTTTAAAAGTGTTAGAAACAAAGGAGCCTGTCACAGTGATTCAAACGACCTCTAACGGAAAAAGGTTGCATGTGACATCGTCACCAGTGTTTAACGATTCTGGTGAGCTGATCTTTGTTATTTCAAACACAATAGATATAACTGAGGTGCTGTCTTTAAAAGAGAAAATAAAGGAAATGGAAGAGCTGATAGAGAGCTATAATATCCAGCTTAATGAATTAAAAAGCAATAATCAATACTACGGAAATAAAATCGTGGCGAAAAGCCCGTCAATCGTTAAAATACTTGAGTTGTTAGGAAGGGTGGCTAAAGTTGACAGTACGGTCTTATTGCTTGGAGAATCAGGGGTTGGAAAGACAGAAATAGCAAGATGGATTCATGATGAGAGCACGAGAAAAAATGCCTCATTTGTAGAGATTAATTGTGGCGCTATTCCACCGAATTTATTTGAATCTGAATTATACGGGTATGAATCCGGCGCCTTCTCAGGGAGTTTATCGTCAGGAAAAAAGGGGCTGATTGAATTAGCGGATAACGGGACCCTTTTTCTTGATGAGATCGGCGAATTATCAATTGATTTGCAAACTAAGCTGCTACAAGTCATTCAAAATAAGTCATTTATGAGAGTGGGAGGAAGAAAAACAAAGAAAGTTGATATTCGGATTATAGCAGCAACAAATAGGGACTTAGACAAAATGGTTAGAGACGGAGCATTCCGGCAGGATCTTTACTACCGCCTATCCGTTGTGCCAATTGAGGTTCCTCCCTTACGAGATAGACGTGAAGAACTGATTGAATTAATCTTTTCATTATTGGACCGAATCAACGCAAAATATAACTCAAACAAAATGTTATCTCCAAACGTTTTGGAAGAATTAACAGCGTATGACTGGCCAGGCAATATCCGTGAACTTGAGAATACCTTGGAACGGTTAGTCGTTACAACGGATGGAATTTTGATAGATAAAGGGTTGACGAATCAGCCGCCTGCCAAAAATTTTAAAGAGGAGCCAAAGCAGGATAAGGCATTTTATGATAAAGGCGATTTTGTTGCCGAACTTTTCAATAATAACGAACTAAGTCTCGAGGAGCGGCTTGAAAGTGTGGAAAAAGAATTATTATCCTACTATATGAAGAAGCTTGGATCAACCCGGAAAGTTGCTGACTTCTTAAGTTCAAGCCAGAGTACGATTAGCCGAAAGTGTATCAAATATAAGATAAACAGACCCAAAAACGACTTATAGAGTCATTTTTGGGTCTGTTTTTTTCAACAAGTGAGTCAATAATGGGTAGATTAGGCGTGTTATGACTCATAAATGACCAAGTTTCTTTTGGCATGATCCTTGCAATGTAATAAGTGCAAGGAAAACTAAAAGAAAGTAGGTTGGCAAAAATGGTTGAATTTTTAAAAGAACAAGAAGTGATTCCAGCACAAGAAAAGAACGAATTGGAACAGACGGTCGCTTCTATCATCCAACAAGTTAGAAATGAAGGCGATATAGCATTAAAGGGGTTTTTGAAGAAATTTGATAAAGTAGAAATAGACGATCTAAAGGTTTCCGAAGATGATGTGTTAGAAGCAAAAAAGAAACTTCCTGCCACGCTTATTGAGGACATGGCTTTCTCGATAGAGCGCATTCGCGCTTTTGCAGAAGCACAAAGAAGAACTTTAACTGAATTTGAACAAGAAATGATTCCAGGAGTTCATCTGGGGCAAAAGGTTATTCCTATTGAGTCTGTCGGCGCATATGTCCCAGGCGGCAGATATCCATTGCTTTCATCGGCACAAATGGCAATTATTCCGGCAAAGGTTGCCGGCGTATCCAACATCCGAGTCTGTACCCCTCCAACCAAAGAGGGAGTGATTCATCCGGCCGTCCTTTATGCCGCTCATCAATCGGGGGCAGATGAAATTTTTTCATTAGGCGGCGCACAAGCGATAGCAGCACTGGCCTATGGAACAGAAACGGTAAGTCCAGTCAATAAAATCACTGGCCCTGGCAACCGCTTTGTCACCGAAGCAAAAAGGCAGGTTAATGGCGTTGTAGGCATAGATCTTTTAGCAGGACCGAGTGAAGTGTTGGTTCTTGCTGATAAAACAGCGCAAGCTGAATATGTGGCATCCGACCTGCTGGCTCAATCAGAGCACGATATTGACGCGCAAGGTATTTTAGTCACTACGAGCAGAGAACTTGGACTTGAAGTTATTCATGAAATTGAGAAGCAATTACAGACGTTGCCTACTGCAAAAGTTGCACGGGAATCTTGGCGGAGAAGGGGACAGGTTATTTTGGCAGAGTCCCTGGATGAAGCCATTTCTATTACAAATCATTTAGCTGCGGAACATCTCCATGTCCAAGTAGAGGAAGCTTATTCACATTTAGATAAATTAACAAATTACGGATCTCTATTTTTGGGAGAAAATGCTTCCGTTGTTTTTGCCGATAAAGTTTGTGGAACGAATCATATTCTTCCAACGAATGCTGCTGCTAAATATACAGGCGGTGTATGGGTTGGCACTTTCCTGAAAGTTGTTACCTATCAGAGAATTGAAAATGAAGGGGTGACACAATTAGCGCCGCATTGCGTCAGGCAATCAAATAGAGAAGGGTTAATCGGCCATTTGCGATCGGCAAACATTCGATTAACGGGAAAATTAGATATCGAAGAAAACATATAGTCATTTCCTATGGAAAGAAAAGTGAAAGGCTCACAAAATAAGACCTTATTTTGTGAGTCTTCCATCATTTTCATTATAAAAAGACTCGCAAACGAGTTGAGGAAATGGTTAAGTAAATGATAAGGATGGTGACAAAAAGATGGCTACTCGGAAAAGCGGGCTTCAACAGGGTCTTAAAACAAGACATATTACAATGATATCGATTGGCGGAGTCATAGGGTCCGGTTTATACGTCGGCACTGGAACGATTATTAATGATACAGGACCAGCGGCTATCATATCGTATCTATTAGCAACGATTATGGTGGTGCTGGTGATGCGTATGCTTGGGGAGATGGCAGTATTAAACCCGGACAGCGGATCATTTTCGACCTATGCCCAGCAGTCAATAGGTCCCTGGGCTGGTTATACCATCGGTTGGCTGTATTGGTTTAACTGGATAATTATCATCGTCATAGAGTCAACGATACTAGGAGCTATGGTTCATGGCTGGGTACCGTCGATTCCAACGTGGATAGCAAGCTTATGTTTTCCGATCATTATGATGATAACGAATATATTTTCGGTTAAATCTTATGGGGAGTTCGAATATTGGCTGGCATTTATTAAGGTGGCAACGATTATTGCCTTCTTGTGCATTGGCGCAGCCATGATCTTGGGCATTATGCCTGGCGTAAAATCGCCGGGATTAACGAACTTTAATTCCTATGGCGGCTTTTTCCCTCATGGCATTCTTCCAGTATTTTTAAGTATAGTATTTATAACCTTTTCTATCTCAGGAAGTGAAGTGGCGGCAATCGCGGCTGGAGAATCTGAGAACCCGGAGAAAAATATAATTAAGGCAATTAACAGTGTTGTTTGGCGACTGCTGATATTCTTTGTAGGTTCTTCAATCATAATAGTGTTCTTGCTTCCTAAGAGCGAATCAGGCTTATTTAAAGCGCCTTATGCGAGTATATTTAATATGGCAGGCTTGCCGATTGCCGGTCAATTTATGAATATCGTCATTTTCGTTTCGTTATTATCGATTCTAAACACCGGTATGTATACCAGTTCGCGGATCCTGTATTCTCTATCTAATAAAGGAGATGCACCAAAACCTCTTTCAAAAGTAAATAAACGCGGGGCTCCAATTGCCGCAATTCTGGCTAGCGTAGCAGCTGTGTACATTATCACGTTATTAAAATTAGTGGTTGCGGATAAAATATTTGTTATTTTAGCAAGCAGCTCGGGCGGCGTCACAATGATTATGTATATATTTATTGCTGTGTCACACTTGCGATCCCGAAAGAAAATTGAAAGAGAAAATCCTGGGCTCTTAAAAGTTAAAATGTGGCTGTTCCCATATCTAACATACGTAACAATAATAATGTTGTTTGCAATCTTTGTTGCGCAGGCTTTTATACCATCTATGCGCTTGCAATTCTTCCTGACATTCGGCATTACGGTGCTTGTTCTTGTTTCTTACTTTTTACTGCACAGAAGGAGAACGAAATCAAATTCAGTTCTATACGAAAGAAGGACAGATGCTTAACAAGAAAAATGATATTGCAGTTGTTTTGAACAAAAAATTATTAGTATGCAAAAGACAAAAAGCAGCCGATGTTAAGTTCGGGCTGCTTTTATATATTTTGTAGAATGTTTTGAGGAACGTAAGGCAGTGAACGATTTTCTTATATAAGGCAAGTGCTTCAAATAAAGGTTTTAGTCACCTTATGTCGAAAATTTAAAAAAGAAAATATCTTTGCCTAGGGAGTGATAGAATTGGCCCGTGTTTTATTTATTAATGGCGGATCAGAAGGACATATCAATCCAACTATTGGGGTTGTACGAGAGCTTATTTCGCGTGGAGAAGAGGTAGTGTACTTTACGATAGAGGCTTTTCGGGAGCGGATAGAGAAGACGGGAGCTACTGTACGAACATTTGATGGTCAAAAATTTATAAAAGCCTTTATTTCCGGCGGAAGAAATCACTTACTCGAGAGAGTCAACGGACTTTTACATACGGCAGATATCGTCATACCTAACGTTCTTGAACAGATTAAAGGGGAGCATTTTGATTACATGATCCACGATTCTATGTTTGGTTGTGGACGGTTACTTGCCCAAATCCTTAAGCTTTCCGCGATCAATTCGTGTACATCTTTTGCGCAGTCCAGGATATCATTCGATAGAACATTAGAACATCTTTCACAAAATGTCCCAGCAGAAATTTTAAAAAGGATAAATGATGATTTTCAAAACCTGACAGCAAAAATTAAAGAAAAATATGATGTTGAAATCAATTCTCCTTATGAAGTTTTTTGTAACCCTGCACCACTTACAATCGTTTATACAACTAGGGAGTTCCAGCCTTTTGGAGAAGCATTTGACCAAACCTATAAATTTGTAGGTCCATCCATTTCTTCACGGTTAACGCAAAAAAACGTCGACTTTACTGCAATCAAGGGAAAAAGCCCCATTTACATTTCACTGGGTACTGTCTTTAACCAAGCCATTGATTTCTATAAGCTTTGTTTTAAGGCATTTGGGGACACTGATCATACCCTTGTCATGTCTATTGGGAAACAAACCCAACTAGGTGAATTGGGAGAGATCCCCCAAAATTTTATTGTAAAAAATTATGTTCCACAAACCGAAGTGCTGAAATACACTAAATTATTTATCACACATGGTGGAATGAACAGTACCAATGAAGGGCTCTATTACGGGGTTCCGCTAATTGTCATCCCGCAAAGTGCGGATCAGCCGATCATTGCAAGGCAAGTTGCCAATATCGGAGCGGGTATTCAATTACAAATGGAAAGTTTGACGGCAAATCGACTATATGAAGCTGCGGATCATGTGTTAAACCACCAATCCTTCCATAAAGCTGTTGCTAATATCAGAGAATCCTTTCAAAAATCGGGTGGGTATCACCAAGCTGTTAATGAGATTTTCAAATTTAAAAGTCAATATGATATTTGAATATAAAAATTCTCAGCTGCCATTATTGGTGGCTTTTTTAGTGGTTATGGCATCTCTTTAACATTCTATATTGAATGCTTTTTATCTTTATCAACGTTTGGCGGTGTACGAGAGTGTGTTAATATCCGGTCTAATACTTTTTCAGTAAAAGGCATAAAGCAATTAAGTATTAGTCCCCCAAAACAAACGGTTAATAAAGTTCCCACGCCAATTGGTCCATTTAAAATTATTGCCATTATCAAGAATACGAAGTAAATGAATGTTCTCGAAAAAAATATATTTGTTCTAGTTAATTCTTTAATGATTAAAGTTAATCGGTCAACTGGATTGGGGCAAAATTTGTGTGTAAATATGTTGCAGTTCCCAATCCTATAACAACTAAGCCGATTCCAAAACAAACTGCTTTGCTGTACCATAGTTCAGGTGTTACAAAAAAGTGCAATAAAAAAAGCCACATATCAATACCGATACCCGTTATAAATGCTGTTAACAACCCCAAAACTTCCGGTCTTCGTCTTTTTAAAAACGAATGACAACATATCAATATTAAAGCTATGATTACTTCCCAGCTTCCCACAGTAAGCCCCGCATTTATGGACAGTCCTACCAAAAGCGCATCAAAAGGTGACGTTCCAAGGCCTGATTGTATAGTGAAAGAAATACCAAGGGTTAATATGAAAATGCCTAATACATAAAAAACATACTTCACTTTACCCAACCTCTTTATTATTATTTTTTTATTGCATTTGCAACAAAAATGGGATATATTAAATTTAGCTTAACTTTGTTGCATTTGCAACAAAAATATCTGCTAAGGAGTTAATATGAAGGAAATTCTTCGTGAAATTGGAATGATAGCAAGGGCATTAGATTCTATAAGTAATATAGAATTTAAAGAGCATGACCTTACAAAAGGACAGTATTTGTACCTTGTGAGAATATATGAAAATCCAGGTATCATTCAAGAAAAGTTGGCCGAAATGATAAAAGTAGATCGAACAACAGCAGCCCGTGCGATAAAAAAACTTGAAATTAATGGCTTTATCGAAAAGAAAGAAGATGAGCATAACAAAAAAATTAAAAAGCTCTTTCCAGCAGAGAAAGGGAAAAATGTTTATCCTTTTATAAAAAGAGAAAATGATTATTCCAATATGGTTGCATTAGAGGGTTTTTCCGAAAAAGAAGCAGAAACCATTTTCAATCATCTTCAGAGGGTAAGAAAAAATATAGAAAAGGACTGGGAATTTGTAAAAAAGGGAAACAAGAGAAATTATTGATTATATAAAGGAGCGGACATATTTAAATGACTATAAATATAAAAAAGTGTACCCTTGAAGATTCACGCAAACTTCAAGAAATTGGTTGTGAAACATACAATGAGACATTTAAGGATCATAATTCACCCGAAAACATGAATGCCTATTTGGCAGGGGCATTTAACTTAAAACAATTAGAAAAAGAATTATCCAATATTTCTTCGCAATTCTTTTTTGCCTTTTTTAATAATGAAGTTGCTGGATATTTAAAGGTCAATACGGGTGATGCTCAATCTGAAGAAATGGGTGATGAATCACTTGAAATCGAAAGGATTTATATAAAGAATAAATTTCAAAAACATGGGATTGGTAAATATCTGCTAAATAAAGCTATGGAAATTGCGATGGAAGGTAATAAAAAGAAAATCTGGCTAGGCGTATGGGAATATAATGAAAATGCTATTGCTTTTTATAAGAAAATGGGGTTTGTCCAAACTGGAGCCCACTCTTTTTATATGGGTGATGATCAACAAATCGACCTTATAATGACCAAAACACTCATATAACTTTTTTGAAAGGTGGATTTATTGTTAGGTACGACAATTTTCCAGGTTAGTGCATCTCCCTAAAAAAATTGTCCTTTTCTCCACGCAAATGGCCCCCACCATTAGGCGGGGCATTCACTCGTTTATCGTTTGTTCATACTCCTCCCTCAGGCGCTTTATATCTTCTTTAGGTGGAAAACCAAACATACGGGAATATTCACGGCTGAATTGCGCTGGACTTTCATAGCCTACCTGGAATGCAACATCTGCTGCATCCGCTGATTCGGATAATAACAGGCTCCGAGCTTCTTGAAGTCTCAGTTGTTTTTGAAATTGGATTGGGCTCATCGCGGTTACCTCTTTAAAGTGCCGATGAAGTGAAGACACACCCATATTTCCTATTTCCGCAAGTTCCTCAATCTTAAAAGACTTTTCATAGTTATTCATGATATGTTCAATCACGTCACTGATTTGATTGGTGGAACTTCCTTCTATTGCTATTTGTTTCAGCATTCCCCCATGGTTTCCTTGCAGAACCCTATAGATGATTTCTTTCCTAATTAGAGGAGCAAGTACCGGGATGTCCTTTGGCGTATCTAGCAAACGAGCTAATCTTGTTACCGCGTCTAGCAAAGATGGCTCTATTTTGCTAACATACATACCTCGTTTCGTATTTTCCTTCTTGTCAATTCCCATTTGAAATTCACGTAAAACGTCTAAAATTTCACCTGGTGTAAATTCAAGTTTGAGAGCAAGATAAGGAATTTCGGAAGAGGCTTCCGTGACTTGTCCGGTAATAGGCAGGTTAACAGATGCAACAAGGTAATCGGCAGGACCATACCTAAAGAGCTCCTGCGAGAGCAATACCTCCTTCATCCCTTGAACGACAATGCATAAAGAAGGCTTATGAACCCCATAATTTGGTCCAGTATTATTAGAGTAATGGGAGAAAAATAAGGACGGAATAGCAGTCATATGAGAACCATCACTTCCTGTGTGACATTCTATGGCTTTTGCGAGCTCAACCCTTTGTCTATATAATTGTTCAAACATAAAATCCTCCTTTTATTTTTTCATTATTGATGGTCCAATTATAATTCTTATTCTCCTGTTACGTAAATAGCTGTGATAGGATTAGGCAATCATTTGATACGATTGTGATACCAGTCATGATTTCATTTATTGCATAATAAGGATGCTCAAGTTGTTAATCACCTTTTATTTGTATCAAAAAAATATCAAATTATAGATAAGGAGTTGACGGAGTATCCATGGATGCCCCGGAACATCTATGGTTAATAAATAGGAGAGGAAGATAACTAATGCAAAAGCGTGAATTAGGAAAAAGTGGATTAGAAGTTTCTGCTATTGGACTCGGTTGTATGGGAATGAGCCATGGTTATGGTCCGGCATCAGACAAAAAAGAGATGATTTCGCTGATCCATGAGGCAATTGATCGCGGCGTTACTTTCTTCGACACCGCCGAAGTGTATGGTCCATATGTAAATGAAGAGTTGGTAGGCAAAGCGCTTGCTCCATTCAAGGGAAAGGCGGTCATTGCGACGAAGTTTGGTATCCAAATGGTAAATGGCAAGCAGGTGCTTGATAGTAAGCCGGAGAATATTAGGCAATCGGTAGAAGGTTCTCTCAAACGCCTTAAGGTTGATACCATTGATCTTTACTATCAACATCGTGGTGACCCAAATGTGCCGATTGAGGAAGTAGCTGGAGTCGTACAAGACCTAATCAAGGAAGGTAAGGTAAAACATTGGGGACTTTCTGAAGCAGGCGTGGAAACGATTCGCCGTGCACACGCGGTTCATCCGGTCACAGCCATTCAAAGTGAATATTCCATGATGTGGAGAAGCCCTGAAGAAGAACTGCTGCCTACCCTTGAAGAACTGGGAATCGGTTTTGTTCCGTTCAGCCCTCTGGGAAAGGGATTCCTTACGGGAAAAATTGATAAGAATGCAACATTTGTTAACTCTGACTTCCGCAGCATTGTTCCCCGCTTCAAGCCGGAGAATATCGAAGCGAATCAGGTTTTGGTCGATTTGATAAAAAAGATTGCTTCAGGGAAAGACGCAACACCGGCTCAAATTGCACTCGCATGGGTGCTTGCCCAAAAGACATGGATTATTCCAATTCCCGGTACAAGGAAACTAGAACGTCTGGAAGAAAATCTAGGCGCAGCTGACGTTGAACTAACTTCTAAGGAACTTAGTGATTTGAACAATGCACTTTCAAAGATCGAGATTTCGGGAGAGCGGTATCCGGCTGAATATGCAAATAGGGTCGGCAAATAACTGACAAATAATTTTTAAAAACAGGAGGACTTTATATGCAAAAGGTAATTTTGAACAATGGTGTTGAAATGCCGATACTCGGCTTTGGTGTTTTTCAAATCCGAGATGAAAATGAATGTGAACAAGCTGTTTGCGACGCGATTATGTCAGGCTATCGAATGATTGATACTGCCGCCTCTTATCTAAATGAAGAAGCGGTCGGAAGAGCCATTAAACGGAGCGGTGTGCCAAGAGAGGAATTGTTTATTACTACGAAATTATGGGTTCAGGATACAGGATATGAACGTACAAAGAAAGCATTTGAAAAATCGCTGGAAAGACTGCAACTGGATTATTTGGATTTGTATTTAATTCATCAGCCATTTGGAGATATATATGGTTGTTGGTGCGCGATGGAGGAATTGTACTATGAAGGAAAAATCAGGGCAATCGGAGTAAGTAACTTCCAGAACGATCGTCTGATTGATTTAATTATTCATAATGAAGTAACTCCTTCCGTAAACCAGGTTGAAACACATCCTTTCAACCAGCAAATCGAAAGTGCAAAATTCATGAAAGAGAACAATGTTCAAATCGAATCCTGGGGTCCTTTTGCCGAAGGAAAAAACAACATGTTTCAAAACGAAATTTTGGCATCAATAGCCAACAAATATGATAAATCGGTAGCTCAAGTGGTTTTGCGTTGGTTAACACAAAGAGGAGTCGTTGTGATTCCAAAGTCTGTTCGCAAAGAGAGAATGATTGAAAACTTCAATATCTTTGACTTTGAATTAAATCGAGAGGACATGGAGAGAATTGCGGCATTAGACACGAAAGAAAGCCTGTTCTTTTCTCATAGGGATCCTGAAATGGTGAAATCAATCGGTACTCGCAAACTTGATATTTAATGCCCTTTACTTTGCCTTTATAAACCGACGGACAACGTCACCTGTTCTATTTCATCCCGGATGATCCCAATATAAATCAGCTTGCTGAAATTTATTTAACAATACCCCTTGACTTGGAGTCCACTCCAAGTATTAGTATTGCTTTGTATTCAAAATAAAGAAGCAAGAAAGGATGTTATCTCTTATGTCAAATATTCAAGATAAAGTTGTTATTATTACAGGTGCCTCTAGCGGAATTGGAGAAGCTACAGCAAAACTTCTTGCTAAAAAAGGAAATAAAATAGTGCTTGGTGCTCGCAGAGAAGAACGTTTGAAGGAAATCATGAAAGATATTGATACAGAGGGGGAACTCGCTGCCTATCAAGTCACAGATGTAACCAAACATGATGATGTCGAAGACTTGGCAAAACTCGCATTAGATAAGTTTGGGCGAATCGATGTATGGATAAATAACGCGGGTCTAATGCCGCACTCAACGTTCGATAAACTCAAGGTAAAAGAATGGGAACGTATGGTAGATGTCAATATTAAAGGGGTATTATATGGTATTGCCGCTGCATTGCCATCTATGCGTGAAAGAAAAAGTGGTCATTTTATCAACCTTTCATCTGTTGCCGGACACCAAACCCATCCGGGCGGTGGCGTTTATAGCGGAACGAAATATGCTGTTCGCGCGATAAGTGAAGCCCTGCGCCAAGAAGAAGCTGTGGCGAAAAGCAATGTTCGGGTAACCATTATTTCTCCTGGAGCTGTTGCTACAGAATTGCCAAATACCATTACAGATGAGGACTTAAAACAAGGTATCAATCAATTGTATGAAGCGGTAGCGATTAGCCCAGAACGTATTGCAGAAACCATTGCTTTTGCAATAGATACTCCTTCTGATACAACAATGAATGAGATTCTTTTACGCCCAACTGTTCAAGAAGTTTAATGGGGTTTTCGGCTCCAGAACAATGAAAGGATGTTTTTTTAATGGCATTTGAAAAACAAACCGCTGGACGCGACATACTTGGAGATTTTGCGCCGAAATTTGCTGAACTTAACGACGATGTCTTATTCGGGGAAGTTTGGTCAAGAGAAAAAGAACTATCTTCACGCGATCGCAGCATGATTACCGTTTCTGCTTTAATGGCTGGAGGAAACTTCGAACAATTGACGCCACATCTTCAAAAGGCGAAAGCAAACGGATTAACAAAAGCTGAGATTGCGGAGATCATCACCCATCTTTCATTCTATGCAGGATGGCCCAAAGCCTGGTCAGCATTTAACATCGCAAAAGAAATCTATAAAGATTAAGAGAAAGCAGGGATTCAATTTGACAAATGAAAACTTAAGCAATAGCACAATCTTTCCATTGGGAGAAAAGGTTGAAGAAAACTTTATCGGCGATGCATACCTGCAAATGGTGTTTACAGATCCGACGCCACTCAATACATCTATCGGTAATGTAACCTTTGCCCCGGGAGCCCGTAATCATTGGCACTCTCATAAAACTGGGCAGGTTTTGTTAGTGACAGGTGGCGAAGGTTGGTATCAAGAAGAAGGAAAACCAGGTCAATTACTCAAAACGGGGGATGTGGTGAATATCCCGCCGCATGTAAAACATTGGCATGGTGCAACAAAAGACAGTTGGTTTGTGCACTTGGCCATGACGCCGGGAGAAACGGAATGGCTAGAACCTGTTGATGATGAATGGTTCAATAAATTATAAAACGAACGGGAGTACATTAGGCCAGTCCTAATCATTGGAGGTAAACGATGAATATTTCAGAAGTCAGTGGCAAATTTGGTCTTACCCCCGATACGCTTCGTTACTATGAAAAGATCGGCCTTATCCCACCGGTTAATCGAACCGCCGGGGGAGTTCGGGCGTATAGCGAACATGATTTAAATTGGATTGACTTTGTCATGTGTATGAGAAATGCCGGTTTATCAATAGAAGTGCTCCAGAACTATTTGAAGCTTTTTGAGCAAGGGGACTCGTCATTACAAGAACGCAAGGAAATCCTGATTGAACAACGTCAAGTATTAGCAGAGAAAATTCGTGCACTGCAAGACACTGTAGAAAGACTAGATCATAAAATAGAAGGTTACAATGGTCAATTGTTAGAGGCAGAACATGAGTTGCAAAACAAAATGGTTAAAAAATAGCTGACCAATAAAATGATGCTTGATATCAAATAGGGGGAAATGAAATGTCTCAAATCAAAGATAAAGTGGTTATTATAATGGGTGCATCAAGTGGGATTGGTGAAGCAACTGCCAAGAAACTTGCACAAGAAGGAGCAAAATTAGTTATTGCAGCTCGTCGTGAAGATCGATTGAAAGCTCTTGTTGAATCATTGCCTAATGCGGAAATTTCATATGTTGTTGCAGATGTTACGAATAATGAGGAAGTACAAGCGGTTGTAAATTCGGCATTCGAAAAATATGGTCGTGTAGATGTACTTTATAACAATGCAGGTATCATGCCAACTGCACCACTTGTGGAAGGGCACCGTGATGAGTGGAAGCAGATGCTTGATATCAACATCATGGGAGTTTTGAACGGAATCGCTGCGGTGTTGCCAATCATGGAAAAACAAAAATCGGGACACATTATCTCAACAGATTCCGTAGCAGGACATGTGGTATATCCTGATTCAGCTGTTTACTGCGGAACAAAATTTGCAGTAAGGGCAATTATGGAAGGACTTAGACAAGAGCAACGGGAAAATAATATCAAATCGACAATTATATCACCGGGGGCGGTTCAGACCGAACTATATAAAACAATTAGTGATAAAAAAGTTTCAGATGAACTTCATAAAGCACAAAAAGAGTGGGGGCTATCTTCAGAAGATATTGCGACGGCTGTGGTGTTTGCAATTGATACACCCGATCGTATGGCGGTTAGCGATATGATCGTTCGTCCAACTGCTCAAGTAGTCTAAACATATGGACCGAATGAGGGTTTGTCATACTTCTTCTATCTATGCTATTTCCCATTGGATGCAGCATAGAGGAAAAGTAAAGACTGTTCCAGAAAGTGAAATAACTGCATCGATACAACAATCAACTCATCAGTAGGTGAATTTAAAAAATGGACATGAAAGATTTTATAGATTTTTGTAAGAAAGGCAATCCAATTTCAGGTGAGGATAAAGAATTACATGGGCTGTTAACTCAATGCAGTTATGAAGCCCAAAAGATCACAATGGCATTGAATACGTCCTATCATTCAAAAGAAGAAATTGTAGAGATTTTTAGTGAACTAACAGGGAATAAAGTTGATTCGTCTTTTATGTGTTTTCCGCCATTTTATACAGACTTCGGCAAAAACATTACAATTGGAAAAAATGTGTTTTTCAACACAGGCTGTTCCTTCCAAGATAGAGGTGGAATTAGTATAGGAGACGGTTCCATGATCGGTATGAATGTCACGATCGCTACACTTAATCATGGGTTACCTTTAGAAACAAGAAACACAACATATCCCTCTCCAGTTATAATTGGTGAAAATGTATGGATCGGGTCAAACGCAACAATACTGCCAGGTGTGACGATTGGGGACAACTCTGTTGTTGCGGCAGGAGCTGTTGTCACTAAGGATGTCCCAGAAAATATTGTTGTTGCAGGAGTGCCAGCAAAAGCTGTAAAAAAGGTTACCTAACGGGTGCTTTAATGAAGTAATGAAAAAGCCCAATTTCTCTATGAAGTTGGGCTTTTTAAGATTGGAAGTTCGTTATGGTCGCATAATCTTGAAGCTACCCTCTATTTAAACTTACTCATATAAAGTGTAAAAAGTTATTTGGAGTAATATGATTTTTTCTACTGCCAATTAAAGCAATACAGTGAGCTAATCGCTCCACGCCTAGTTTAATTTGGCTCTCGTTCACTTGAGAGATGCATAATCGAAGGAGATTTTCTTTTTTATATTCTGGTAAAAACATTCTAGAGGCATCATCAACATATATATGCTGTTCGTTTAGCATATGAACGACCTGTTTTGCTGTCACATTCTCGGGCAAAGTGATCGATAGATAGAATCCTGAAGTCGGTTTAGAAAAATGAGTATTAGCCGGCAGCAATAAGTCACATGCTTCTTGAAGAATTTGCATTTTAGTACGGTATACTTCTTTTATTTTTTTGAGATGGCTATTAAACATGCCACTTTTTAAATAGATTTCCAGCGCACCTTGAGAAAGTGCTGAACTATTAAAATCCGAACTAAATTTATATCGTAAAAAATTGTTAATCATTAATGCAGGAAGAATGACAGTAGCAATCCTTAACCCTGGGAGAAAAATTTTCGAAAAGCTTTTAATATAAATCACTCTTCCAGAAGAATCAAAAGAAAATAAAGGATCTGATTTTGCATTTGGATCAAGGTCTCCTAAAAAATCATCTTCCACTATATATACATCGTATTTTTCAGCTAACTCAACGATTTTTTCCTTTTCGCTATTCGTGTAACAATGGCCAAGTGGATTGTGAAATCTCGGGATGATATAGAAAAATTTTATGTCATTATTTCGAAAAATGTATTCCAGACGTTCAAAATCAATCCCTTCCATCGCTAAATCAATTCCAAAGGTAGTAGCTTGGTGAAGATTGATGGACTCAATAAATCCGAAATAAGTAGGCTGCTCAATTAGAATATTGTTTTTTCCATTTGGAAACGGCATAGAAACTAATAAATTAAGAGCCTGCTGCGAGCCAGATACAACGACTAATCTTTCAGGTTGAGTGAACACCTGTAAATTCTGCAAATATTTCACTAACTGTACTCGTAATGAGTAAGACCCTTGTGGATCAGAGTATGTAAAAAGCTCTTCTTTATATTGTTCAATTGCTTGATTCATACAATGTTGAAATTCAAGATAAGGCATAACGTTTTTATCTGGACCAGCAGACAAGAAATCAATCACCTCATTTTCATTCGTCGCATTTTGAAATTCATTCACAACAAAGTAGCCGCTTTTAGGGACAGAATAAATTAAATGCTCTTTTTCTAGTTCTTCGTATGCTTTAATGACTGTATTTTTGCTGCATGGAAAATGCTCAGATAGCTGACGAACAGAAGGGAGTTTACTCCCCGCAATAAGCGCCCCGCCTGCTAGCCGAAGCTTAATTTCTTCCATTATCTCGATATATTTTGAGCTCATACATTTATCCTCCTTCAACTGTACCGGTACAGAAGGGTAAAGCAATGATTTATTTTATTCTGTGTACCCGTTATCATTTTAATTGTATCAGAACTGTTTTTTTAGAAAAGCAGAAAATCGTACAGATATGATAAAAAAATGAAAGAGGTTGTTAAGATGCAGAGAGAAACTAGGGAGAAATTTGGATTATTGTTGGGGTTAGTTGGTGTCATTTGTTTTAGCTTAACGCTTCCTTCTACAAGTATTGCTGTAGAGTATTTTGGGACTACGGTCGTCGGTTTAGGAAGAACAGTTGTTGCTGCTATTTTAGTATCTGTGATATTTATTGTTAGAAAAGAAAAACTTCCTTCTCCTCACCAATTCAAAAGCCTACTTATTGTTGCTGTTGGTGCAGTTTTAGGATTTCCTCTCCTCACTTCTTGGGCAATGGCATCCTTGCCTGTTTCTCATGGAGCTGTGGAATTAGCCTTATTACCATTAGCAACAGCCGGATTCGCTACGTTTAAAGCAGGCGAAATTCCTTCTTTCAAATTCTGGATTTCAAGTGTAATCGGCTCTTTAGCTGTTATTATGTATGCACTTCATCTTGGATTCGGTCAATTACAATTTGCCGATTTAGCTTTACTAGCAGCAGTGCTTGTACTTGGACTTAGTTACGCAGAAGGCGGGAGATTAGCGAAAGAATTAGGCAGCTGGCAAGTGATTGCTTGGGCAATTATGATCGGTGCTCCATTTTTCATCATTCCAGTTGGGCTAAACCTTACAACTGAAATGCTCCATGCCCCAATACATGCTTGGATTAGTTTTATTTATCTCGCAGTCGTTAGTCAATTTCTAGCATATGTTGCTTGGTACGGCGGAATGGCTATGGGCGGTATAGCAAGAGTAAGTCAGATTCAGTACTTACAACCATTTTTGATGATTCTATTTGCAGCGGTATTTCTAAATGAATCCATCACATTCTTCACTCTTGTAATAGCAGTGATTGTTGTCTTTTCTGTTATATTAGGCAAAAATGCTCCCGTAGCAAAAAAAGGATCTGTATCAGACTAACTGGATATTCAATTGGGGAAATATGGCGAGAAATGAGTTGTATGGCATGTAGCTCATGGAATGACCCAATTGTGTTACAGGAGGCTTACGCTCATCTTTTCGGGTTTCAACTTTTGCTTCGATGCTTGCTATGAAGAGAGGACAAAGTTACAATCATGGCCACTGTGATATTGTTTTTGAAAGTACTCTATAATCCTTGCATATGTTAAAATAAAGAAAAAGTTGGGAGGAATTATATGGTTGGAAAGGTAAAGGTACCCTCACTCGTTATTATATCTCTAACTTTGTCACTGTTAATGGTAGTAGCATATTTTTTAAATTTGTACGAAAACCCATTAGGTCTTATCGGAGGCTGGTATGTAATTTTATTGGGTCCGATTATAGTTATTTTGAATTTGATCGCATTATTTTAAAAAAATTATCATAATTTAATTCCCCTAATTTCACTTATCATCGCAATGGTTTTGGTTGTTACCGCATATGTTAGTCTTTTTAATTGGAATAATCCGTAAAGGAAAATTCGGATTCACGACGTTAAGAAAAATTTAACAAAAAATCGATTTCCTTAGGTGATACTAGATTGCACTTGCTAAAGGACCCACGGTGTTTTAACATAGTTAAGCAATGATATGGACAGTGAACCTTACTCTTACACATTCTAGAAATCTTCTTTACCTAGGGCATTGCGCTTGCTCCAACTATAGCTGCTTTCATGCACGATTTTTTTCTCTGCCCTATAGATATCTTTAATTATAATTGTAAAATTATCGTTCATGATGATTTTTCAATTGAAGTACAAATGCCTGCCTTCGAGGAACCCGAGGAAATACAAGATTTTGAAGACGAACATGGATTATTAACTGTCCTTTCTTTAGCCCATCAACCTTGCAAAATCAATGGCAAACTTCATACAGGAATATCTCCCGCAGCAACCTTCTTAGTATTAAACCACGGAGCATTTAGAGAAGGAGAAGGAGAACGGCTACAGAAAGGAATCAACTGGCTTTTAGAGAAACGTGAACAATGGAATATAAAGATTGTTTTAAGTATGGGCTGGCATGCTTTAGATAATCCCCACTTGTTAAAAAATACCCGATACAATTCCACTGTAAAAGCACTAGCCCCAGTTTTAGAAAAAGATATTCTGGTGGTATGTTCAAATGGAAATTCTAGAATAACGAATATTAGACCGCCTGTCGAATATTTAGCTGTAGGCGGCTATAACGACCGAGGATCTGCTGATATAAAGCGACATGTTCCACATACCGATGAACCATGGGGACCTAATGGAGATGGACATATGAGACCGGATATTTTAGGACCAAGAACATATTTACCTGTACCTATCCATAAAAAAGAAGGCTCTATGAGATCAGTGGTCTATTATAGCGGAACAAGTGGATCCGGAACTTTAATAGCTGGTATTTGTGCATACTTATTTTCAAAGTTTCCACATAGCGACAGTCAATTACTTAAAAATGTTCTAAAGGAACAAGGAGATTATATAGATAACTATGATAACCCGGCACCAAAAGTCAATGTTTCAAAAGTATTAAAGGCTTTGGAAACAGGGTATACAAACAATGTTCCTCCTCAAATAAAAAGGCCAATTATTGTAGAAAATCCTACAAATTCATTACAATCTAAATGCGAGATAGAACGTGCTTTAGCTCTATCATACCTAGTAGAACAATCTCTTTGCAGCAGGAAAGACTTATGGATGTATACATTAGATCCCACAGGTATCGTTAGAAATATTGCTGTTTCAGGATTACATAAACCAGCAATTGCGAAAGAAAGAGAAAAATTCTGGGCTCAATTACATACGGAAAGCGAAGGAGGTGTGAGAGGCTTATATATGTATGGCCTCCTTCAAGGTGCTACAGCAAACGAAATTGAATCTTGGATATCTTGGGCAAATGATGAAAATTGGTCTGTACGATGGTGCGTAGACAAATATCTATTAAAGTATTCGGAGTTTCCAAAATTTGATCTGACACCTGACCCAGATTTAATAGCTGAAAAAGCAAATGCTTTAAACCAAGCTTATAAACAATACAAAAATAAAATTTCAAGTTTACAACAGTAATTATTAAATTTCGATAACGGGGGTAGTGTGAAATAGATAGTCAAAAAATGTGCTTTTCTTATTACAATATTAGCTTATAGAAGTATCGGTGATTATTCAATCATCGGGCGCTAATCCGGAATAAGGATCAGCGTCTATATTGCGGAAAAGGACTATATTGTTGAACAAGCCAAGTTAAAATTTAACTAGGTTATTAATCAAAGTCAATGTTCAAAGGAGATATTGTAAATGCCGTGGCCGGATATAAACTCATTGATAATTATGCTCGTACTCTTGGGTTGGTGTTTTAGTTTAATGCATAAAAACAACAGTGCTTTAAAAGAGAAAACAATAGGCTTTTAGAGACAACCGGGGCATATGAAAATATGTAAAGCGAAGCAAAGGAAATATTAAGGACTTCAACAGAAAGACCATTAAATCATTAAGAGAGAAGTACGGTTTGTCTTTGATAGATGCAAAAAAATCGTGGACTCAGTAAGATAGTGTTGATCTTCAGGAAATGGGTGCAATTCTTGTGTTAACAATACCTTCTCTTTTTAACATTTTGGGATGAACGTTGTTCCAGAAAAGGGCGCAGTAATTGGTGCGAAATGTTCCTGTCTCAATGAAATGTGGTCACACAATTTCAGTAAAGGTCAGGCAGTTTTAAATTCCTAAAACTGAAGGGTTATGTTGGGAGTCAAATGAGGAGGTAAGTCTCTGAAAGGCTTTCCCTGCGTCGAATAGCACGCTATTTGGTAAGAAATTGTGTGTTATAAGCTCGGCCAATAGGCGTGAGAATTTACCGTAACAGTTTGGCTGACGAAAGCCTACCCGATGGGGTGGTGTAAATCATGGTGCTTGGGTTGAACAAATATGGTGAGAATGTAATGTAAAATACAATAAGACACTGTATTGCTGACGAACTTCTGAATGTACGGGTCTAGAAGCGCATTATATAGAAATGTATTTACTACCAATTGGAATATAATGGTGTAAATGAGGGTATACGATTCAGGTAAATCAAATAAGATAGGGTGTTTGGTATATGCTTTTATTAATATTTCGGTAATAATATGCGGATTTGATCTGGTGGTTTTTATTTTGTTTTTCAATGGAATTGATTTAGTTCCAGATAAAGCAATTTTCCCTTTAATGATAGGTGGGTCAATTTTGGGGTTTATTTTACCGTGGTTTGGAAGCAAGGGAGTTACAAGAAACGTAGGTATTTGGGGTAATTTCTTGTTTTTTTAATTGCTGTAATCGTTCCTTTATTGGCTCATCGGGCCAAATTTTGAAGGATCCTTTCTAAAGACAGATGGATATTTACGTTAAAATAAATGAGATTGTGAAGGAATGTACTTAGATGTAACCTTTTACTATGAAGGAGGGGTAAAAACTGGGTCAAACAGTTTTAATGATCGCAAATTAACGAGGTGCCATACCCCAGAAAATTTCTTCGCTCTTTGTAAAAGATTGAAGATATTCTCTATCTACAAGTTGTGAACGGTAAGCTCGAATAGCCTTCAGCTTTTCAAGTGCAACAGCTTCATTCAGAGACACTCTTTCTTGCGGAGGCCATGGAACAAAGCGAGGAATAGGAACTCCTTTAAAATCAAGTGCTTCATGAGAAGCAAAAGGATCTCGTGGCGTAATCCCTTGGGGCCATGGCCATTCGGAATCAGGTCCACTGTGGATTAAATAGGTATGAACACGACCTTGATACCTTAACACTTTAATTGCGTCTCGAACAAACCAGTTGACTGCCATGTGGTCAAGGTGCTGATCGGCTGCTTCAGGGACATAGATGTCTTTCGGCTGAAAGATCTGAATGAGATCCATCGTATCAGAGAGTGCGAATTTCTTTAGATAGGGCGCAGGTTTGCCATATGCGAGCTTGTGATAGTCAATTTGTACAAGTCCATAGGTTTCTTTTTTAAGAGTAGTGGGCGATTGGAAATAATTAGAGTCTTTACTCTGGTATACCTTGTTTACTGCACCATCGGGGTACCCTAGAAAAGTGATATTTGAAGGATTTAGTCCCAGCATCTTAGTAGCAGCAAACACTTCTAACTGGCGGACCCGTGACAATTCAAGGTAATCCCATGAACTGAGATTATCAATATTCTTGTTCATAAGCATTGAAGCGGCTTTTGTGTATCCATCCCCATTCGTAAAGAAGACTACATGAACTCGCTTTCCTGCCGCCAATGCATGCATTATCACACCCCCACAGCCAAGAGTCTCATCATCGGGATGCGGAGCGAAAACCAGGATGTCAACCGAATTAGCGCTAACACCCATATTACCTATTGGATTACCAAATGCAGTTCGTGGTGTGTAAAATGGTACTAAGGTTAATCCTGGTGTTAAAAATGCTGGTTCTAATAAGTGTAGGGGCGGTTGGTGATAAAGATTATAGCGCATCTCATAAAATGGATGAGATTGTTTTGAGTTGGGCGAATACAAAGTAAAAGGCAACTGTAATTCTGATTCATTCACCTTAATTCCTCCTCGTACATTAGTAGTAAGATCTCTTTCTATAAAAATTTCCAGTTGATGTTGATCCGGATCCTCTAAAATTCACTCTAGATTTCTATAGGTTTCAAGGCCAGATTTCAACTTTCTTATCTATAAATATTTTTTTACCCTTGTTTCACTCACTTGATGGGGAAGCCGAGGTAAAGATCCATATTTATCATAAATAGATTTATGAGTATTACTATACCTTTGGAGTTGAAAGTATGTCACAAATGCTTGCTGGTGCGGATATAATTTTTTTCGTTTTTATCATGTCTATTTTATGAAGAAGGATGGTGATTCAATTACCGACTTTTCTGTTTCTAATGATCAACACAGAGTGGAAATAAAAGAATCTAAATAGAGGCTAAGTTTGATTGATATTCAGCAAACTGGCGCAATTCCGGAACAAACGTGTTCCATATTGATGAAGAACAGAAGGGTTTTTAAAACTGTAAGCAGAATAAATTAAGAGGCAGTATATAAATTGAATTCTCGAAGGTTGGTGGGTGTAGGTAATGTCTCTTGTTATGACTAAAAATCTTGCTCATAGAATTGAACAATCGGAAATGGAGAGTTTGGAATCCAGACTTAAAGCTGTTGAAAAAATAGAAGGTAATCCAATGGATGTCGATATAAGAAAGTTCGGCAACACCACGGCATTTTCAGTAAAGAATATTCCGGGGCCTTCTTTCAATAGGGTGCTTGGCATAAGCGAAGAAAATGAAGAGAATATTGATCCGATTTTAGATTTTTATCAGGAAAAAGATATCCCGGCAAGATTTGAAATCACTCCAGCGCATGCTTCTCTTGAATTACTACAGTCGCTTTCTAAAAAGGGATACTTTCAATGCGGTTTTCATAATACACTTTGTGGTTCATTATCAAATAATTATATTTCAACTACTGAACCGGACAGATCAATTTCTGTCCGCGAACTCAAGCAAGACGAGTATGCGATTTTCGGAGATATTTATACAAAAGGTTTTGACATGCCCTCTTTTTTAAAAGAACATGTCGCTCAAAATAATCAGGTATTACATAATAACAAGAATTGGACCTTTTACATTGCAAGCTACAAAAGGGAACCTGCCGGAATAGGGGTTTTATTCGAATATAATGATGTAGGTACACTCGCTGCTTCCGCTACTCTTCCGGAATTTAGAAATAAAGGCGTCCATAGTGCACTTATCTCAAAAAGGTTGGAGAAGGCTAGACAACTGAATTGTACTTTAATTGTCGGGCAAGCAAAGTATGGCAGTGCTAGTCATAGAAATATGGAAAGAGTCGGAATGAAGATTGCATACACTAAGGTAATCTGGGTCAAGTCTTGAGATTCACCATACTGCAAAAGGGCGCATACTAGAAGAACGATATCGTCTTATTTTGGACCATCGGGCCGTTTATGGAGTAAAAGCAGGATTTATTGTATGGGAATCGAAGTTGTTTATAAGCTATTTTAGATATTTAGGTGGGGGAAAGATAATGCAAATGCCAGTACATATTGTTGCAGCAGGGGGCTTTGTTGAGAATAACCAAGGCGAAATATTATTAGTAAAGGTTCGTAGAGATGGAGATTGGGTATTTCCAGGCGGGCAAGTGGAGGTCGGGGAAAATTTAATAGATGGAGTAATCAGAGAGGTAAAAGAGGAAAGCGGAATTGATGTCATAGTATCCCATTTGGTAGGGATTTTTTCTAATACGGCAACATATGAGGGGCACAGTGGTGTAAAGATAGTACCCACAAAAGTCATGTTTGATTTTGTATGCAAACCCGTGGGTGGAGAACTGACAACATCAGATGAAACATCGGACAGCTGTTGGGTTAGTAAAGAGGAAGTTCTTGATTTAGTATCAGCCCCTGCTCTACGAACACGTTATCAAGCATATTTAGATTATAATGGAAGTATTAACTATATGGATTATATAACCAGGCCAGAATTTGAATTGAAACTGAAGAGGAGTGTGTAAGGAATAAGCATATTCTAGAATTCAAGGTATCTTGAATTCAAGTCTTCAATCATCAGGCGCAAATCGCAAATCTGGAATAAAGCTACGCCAAATATTGCACTAAAGGGCCATTTAATGACGGAAAAACATCAAGTAGGATTAAGTAAATATAATTTCAAACGTGGTAAAGTATGTATAGTAGTACGAGCTATTTTGAAATCTATAAGGGGGATTTTCCATTGAAAAAATCGTTCAAAACAACACTAGCTTTTTGTTGTCGAGTGGTTCATATACCAAGGTATGAATTTAAAATATAGTCTTAAACAATAGGGCGCTTTAGTTGAGTGAGGCAATCCTGCAAACAACAAATGTTGCATTCGTTTCAATGAAACATTTGTTGTACCAAGGGAAATAGCCATGACACCTTGGGGATAAATAAAGACTGTCCTTTGACAGCCCTGCTTAGTGTCTGCCTTTCCAATCATTATGAAAATCCTTAATTGCTATCAGAAATAAATACAACATCATAACCGTAGCAATTTCCCCTGTAAAAAGGGCAATAATGGCAATAACAAATATCCAAAAATAAAACAGCTTCTTCGCTAAAATCTATGGGTTTGAAGACTAGATTCCTTGACAATACTAGGTATTAAACTATGAAAATACCTAGGAGTGAACTTAAAAATG
>NZ_SLXK01000041.1 GCF_004341035.1 Scopulibacillus darangshiensis | reverse complement strand
AACATCCTGTTACAACGCCAGTACTAGCACGTCCTGTGCGTCGCAACTACGCCTCTGTCTTCGCCAAAGGCTCGCCAATCGGCGAGTTTTCTTTAGTTAACCACCGTACTATGTCAAATACTTTTTTCGAATTTTGGGGTAACCCATTAAAATTTTGTGGAAAACCGATATGGGGTCATAAACCTTCACTACCCGCCCCGCCATCCATTTATGGTATAATTCGCATATCAGAATATTCAATTGAAGAACGCGAACGAAAAATTGACCTCACTGTTGTCAATTATATGAGCGATCTCGAACGACGAAAGGGGGGTCGGAACCAATGAAAATAGATGAGACCGACCACAAAATACTAGCCTGTCTGACTGAGAACGGCCGGATGTCCTACGTTGATATTGGCAAAAGGTTAAATCTATCAAGAGTTTCGGTCAGAGAAAGAGTCAACCAATTGATTAATGAGGGTGTCATTGAAAAATTCAGCGTTGTGATCAATTCGGAATTAGCTGGGAAAAAGGTATCAGCTTTTTTCGAAGTTGACTGCGAACCCGCTTCTCTTGTTGAAGTTGCCGAGAACCTAGTTAATAACCCAAGTGTTGCGAGCTGTTACCAAATGACTGGGCCGAGTACATTGCATATGCATGTTCTAGTTGATGACTTCCATGCGCTGGAAAAGTTCACGAATGAAGAGCTGTATGCCTTGGAAGGCATTACAAGGGTTGAGAGCCATATTCTCCTCCGTCGCTTTAAGAGCAGGACTGGATTGAAGCTATAAAATAAGTGTGTGCACCAGCAACCGTGGGATGATGAAATCTCGCGGTTTTCTTAGTTAATCAGAAAGTAAGTATAAAAATAATGCTCCTCCGCTTCGCTTTGTCGCAAGGCAGCAAAGATGAATATTCAAGCAGAAGCCTTGCAACTACGCCTCTGTCTTCGCCAAAGGCTCGCCAATTGGCAAGTTTTCTTTATGGTCAAACTAGTTATTGAAACATTCCCAACTTGCCCCCTATTCATAATAAACAACCGAAAAAATAATTTTTGTCCAGTATGGCTAATGAAATTATGTGACAATTCACTTAACATAGTACTTGAAAAACTGACACGGTTAAATGTTGGCAGGCTTTTTAAACAGTATGGAGGTGTTGTGTAACAATGAAAAAAGGTCTTAGTGATGCTGTTTTTATTCCTGACTGGGATACTGGCAAATTTCTCTCAGAAGCAAAAAAGGCGGGGTTTGAAGGTGTTGAGCTTAATATCCGGGAAGCGGAAGGTGATCTTACGCTTAACACCGCACCTGCCGAAGCAAGAGCAGTCGCACGGATGGCCGAAGAATTGGACTTGGAATTACCTACGCTGACAACAGGGCTGCTCAATCATTACTCTCTCTCATCTGGAGACCATGCTCTTCGGGCAAGGGGTGAAGAGATTGCTTCACATATGATTGAGATAGCATCTGAGATGGGAACCAAGGTGGTGCAGCTTGTCCCCGGTGTCGTTACTACTGAAACCTGCTATGACGAGGCTTATAGTTTGGCCCAGGAGACATTGAGCCGCTTGGCAACGAGAGCATCCTCTTGCAATGTCACAATAGCTATTGAAAATGTCTGCAACAAATTTTTGCCAAGCGCTTTGGAATTCACCCGGTTTCTTGATGAAATTAACCACCCATCACTCCAGGCTTACTTCGACAATGGCAATGCATTAGTAACAGGATTTCCTGAACACTATGTTTCATTGTTGGGAACCCGTATTGTGGCTATGCATTTAAAGGACTACCGAGCCAATGCTGGTGACTTTGTTCCCATTCTAGAGGGAGATACGAATTGGCCTGTTATGATGAAGGCAATAAATGACATCCCGTATACAGGATATGTTATAGCAACTCCTCCTTACAAATATGCGTGCGGGGCTTGTTTGGAGCATCTCGTCAATAGTACATCAGCTAATTTAACAGCCATTTTTGCATTAACTGAAAATCAAATTATCCAATAGTTAAGACGAAAAAAACCGTTCCTTCAAAGGCGAACCAGAAGGAACGGTTTTTTATATAGGCAGCTTATTTCGGGCTACTATCGTTGTTTCTCAAATATTGTACCCTTTTTAAATTTTGAATCCTTAAATGCAAACTTCATAAGAAGAAAATAGGCTATCCCTGCGACAACAAAGCCGCTAATCCATGCCAGATCCACTTTTATAAAGGCAGCGCCGGCACCGATAAGCATAGCAAGGATCGCACAGGGGTTAAATCCGGCAAATTGCCCGTCTTTCCTATAGAGATCAGCAACATTTACTTTTTGCTTTCTCAATATATAATATTCGACTAATAGAATAGAGATAATCGGCCCAAGGAATGCGGAGTATATAAGAATGAACATATTTAGCCCCTTCGCCGAAGACTCCTGTACAAGCATCCAAGGGAAAGCGCATAGCGCAAGCAGTCCGGTTACGGTAACAGCAGCTTTATATTTCATTTTTGTCAGTAATGTAATAACGTAGGTCGGCGGAATAATATTTGCCACCATGTTTGTTGCAACAACCCCTATAACAATAAATGCTGACACGCCAAATGTAATGTAAGAGTTATTAAATATTTTCGCAAGCGCGCTGGCAGGGTTAGTAATCCCTGTAACAGTTGCAAGCATGGCACCGATTGTAATGACGAACCCGTATGCGATTATAATAGGTGAAAAGTACATAAAGCCGCGTTTTCCGTCGCTAATGCCTGATTTGAGCTCTCTTGAATAATCCGCGGCGCTTAAAAAGATAGCCGCATAATTTCCTAGAAACACCATGATGAATCCAAAGAATGGCAAGCCCCATGAGCCATCGACCTGAACCCACTTTTCCGTAATTTCAGCGCTATGGGATGTTAGAAGAAGGATGAATACATAGACCAGCGCGAGCATGATTACAATGGATGCAAGCGATTCGATCCATTTAATGGCGTGGAAGCCGAACAACGAAAGGAAAATTTGCACCATTTGAAGCACAACAAAGCAAATGGCAACATTATCAAAGGCGCCGTCCGTCACAATTTTTGCGATTTCATTTAAGGCCGTACCGCCAATCCAGCTTTGAATCCCGTACCAAACGATGGCAGGGACCCCGCGCAAAAGCGACGATATCACCGTGCCCTTGTTCCCGAAGGACATTCTAAGCTGTACAACATATGGTATGCCTGTTCTGTAGCCGAGCCTGTCATTTAAAGCAAAAATAACTGAAATAATACCGATTGCAATAATAGCTGCGGCAAATGTCTGAAAGATGTTCAGCGTTGCGGCGCCCGCTACAACTAAGCTCGCTCCAAGCGTCATATTGCCTAAATTAACACCGTCCCCAATCCACATAAACATATAGGCTATCGGACCGACCGTCCTGCTTTCTTTAGTTTTTGGATTTAGTGATTCATCCAAACCAGTGGCTTCTTGGACTAGCGTCTCTCTTTTGTCATTGTTTTCTATGTTTATAGACATTTCACACCTCTTTTTCCCTTATTTTCCACACCCCTGATCATGCGTTGTTTGCAAATAGGTCTTAGATCCCTTTTTGCATAAAAGGCCCCCCTTAATTAAAGTCATTTTTACTTAAGAAAACGTTTTCACTATTATAGTTTAATTATTCCCAAAATAGCATTAGTCAGAGTAGATGAAATAGACGGACGGCAATTAGCTGTTATGCATAAATTTAAAATTGGCATTATGCTATTTGAACATGATGTTGTTTGGTTGTGACAAAGAAGGGCTTATTTATATTGCACAATTTGTTGTGCATTTATTATAAAATGGATGATTTCTTCCCTTAATTTGAATAATTTTTATATAAAACTTTGTTTGTTTTGTCCAATGTATTTGGCTATTTTGTGAATTAAAATGTAAATAACCCATTAATATATCCTTCGCAAACAGCAAATCGACTTGAACAAGCTTTACAATCCTAAGGGATATTACTTTGGCAATGGTTTTAATATATCAGCGATTGTTATAACTTTCATTGAAGCATTCATCGCATTGATTGGGGAATTTGTTGACGTATTAAATCCTCTCTATCAAATATCGTGGTTTGTCGGAACAGTATCAGCCTTTGGGCTGTATCTCATTTTTGCACCAAAACAAGTCCGGATAGAAAAAGGTGATGCTTGCGAACAAGAGGAGCAATCGGGAATGGAAAGACAAAGAATGTTACATTGACATGCTTGTCTTTGAACATTTTTATATAAAAATTTTAAAATGGAGGGAGCTTTTTTATGCGTTATGATGTGATCATAAAAGGTGGAGATGTTGTCTTTCGCGACGGCGTCCGGAAAGTAGATATCGCATTGAAAGATGAAAAAATTGCTTGCATTGCTGAACATTTGGATGGTGAAGCAAACGAAGTGGTTAATGCTTCCGGCCAATATGTGATGCCTGGTATGGTTGATACCCATGTCCACATAAGCGAACCCGGCAGGACCGAATGGGAAGGCTATAAGACAGGGTCTCAAGCGCTAGCGGCAGGGGGAACAACATGCTATGTTGAAATGCCGTTAAACACTATTCCGGCAACAACGAACAAAGAAGCCCTGGATATAAAAATTGAAGCAGCAAAAAATCAAAACTACGTGGATTATGCCCTTTACGGCGGGCTCGTTCCGGGAAATTTGGACGATTTAGAGGATATGGCAAATGAAGGCGTTTTCGCCTTTAAATGTTTCGCGGCAACATGCGGGTCTGGTATCCCCGGGGATTTTGAAAATGTCGACGACTATACATTATACAAAGGGATGCAGCGCCTTGCTGAGTTAGGTCAAATGCTGTGCATTCATTCTGAAAATGCCTCCATTACAGACCGTCTGGGTGAAGAAAAAGTAAGAGAAGGCAAAACAACCGCGATCGACTATGTTGAATCACGGCCGATTGTCACGGAAGTTGAGGCGATTCAACGGGTTATTTTATTTTCTAAAGATACGGGCTGCCGCGTACATATTGTACATGTCAGTTCGGCTGAGGGTGTTGAGACGATTCTAAAAGCCCAATCAGAAGGTGTCGATATCACATTTGAATCTTGCCCTCACTACTTTGCGATCAGTGCTGAGCAATTTGAAGAAATTGGCCCTAAAGCGAAGTGTTCACCGCCTTTGCGTAAAGCAAAAGATCAAGAAAAACTGTGGCAAGCCTACCTTGACGGCAAAGTTGACCATTTGACATCGGATCATTCACCGTGTACGCCGGATTTAAAAGAAGGCGGGGTCTTTGATGCATGGGGCGGCATTTCAGGCGCACAAAATAACGTTGATCTAATGTTTGACTTAGCGGTAAAACAACGGCATATGCCAGTTCACCAATTTGTTAATTCGATTGCGTATACACCGGCCGAGCGCTTCAACATCCCTAATAAAGGTGAAATTGCCGTTTCCAAGGATGCCGATATCATCCTGTTAGATCCAAATCAATCTTATGTGTTAAAAGATGAGGATTTATATTACAAAAATAAATTTAGTGCTTATACAGGCAGAAAAATTGACTGCCGTATTACCAAAACATTCGTTCGCGGCCATAAGGTCTATGATATCAATGAAGGTATCGTAGGTGAACCTGTTGGTAAGCTGCTCAGAGCCAACAATAAAACAGCTGAATAATACAAAAACAAGGGGCCGGAACACGGCCCCTTGTTTACAATAGTGACATGGCTAAAAGTGCCACCCTGAGACGCAGCGTATCTTCGGGGTCATCCAAAGAACACTTTGTCATTTGTTCACATTTATTGATTCGATATTTGACCGTGTTGCGGTGAATATACATTTTTCTTGATGTCTCCGATATTTCCCCTTGGCAATTAAGGAAAACTTCCAGTGTCTTTAACAGCTCGATATCTTCCTTTAATGATGCGTTCGCTAATTCGTTGAGAGTGTTATGACAGAATTCCTTTAAATGTTTCTTTGGGATCATCTGTAAGAGTTCGGTAAACTCCTTTATTTTATAATACTGAATAAATGGTTCTTTATTTAATTCATAACCGTGCTTAATGGTTTCAATCGCCTCACGGTAGGCTGTCGGTATATCCTTAATCGATTGAACGGGGCTGCTGACACCGAATGATACCTGTTCTGGTGACTCCGTCTGTACATTTCTAAAAAAGGCCGAGATCTCATTCTTATCTACCGGGTTATAATCCAGAAATTGAAAGAGCATCACATAATATTTTTCCTTTGTAAATAAGATGCCTTTTATGTTTGTTTGTGCCAGCTCGTCTTCAACAAAATCATAAACCAAATTGTGCAGCTTCCCTATTGTTTCTTCCTGGATTTTATTATCATGATCTTTTCTGAAATTCTCCGCATCTAATTGGCAAACGGCGCAGATATAATGCTTTTGTTTTTCCAGTCCGTAATGTTTTCCAATGCTTAAGATTTCATCTTCAGAGGTTATTCTTTCATCAATCAAATCCGCAAAAAAGTTATTTTTAAATTGCTTGGCATTTTCTTCAATCGCCTGTTGTTTAATTAATGTAAATGAGATCACGTTTGACGCTTGTTCAATCGCCAATTTTGAAGCCGGATAAGGCAGCGTATGAGCATCGACGATGACCAAAATACTGGACGTTTGGTGCTTGGTTACGACTGGAAAGGTAGTGATGGATTGAACCGGCTCGTTTTGATCATTAACAATGTCAAATGACGCGCCATTGCGTGCATCTTCTTTATGATCGTTTATGAGGTCTAAAATCATGTTTTTTAACTCGTTCATTGAGTCTTTTTGGAAATCATGGGAAAGTGCCAAGGTCTCACCGCGTTGATTTAACAAAAGAGAGGGCCTTTTTAAAAAATGGCCGAGCTGTTCAACGAGTGACCCTAAACTATATTCTTTCACCATCATTTCCGAAAACTTTTGATGGATATGAATGGCGTAAAACAACTCTTCGGCTTTATCGTTATTTAGGTAATTTAAAATATGCTGTGAGACTTCACCTAAGGTAAATTCAAGAGGTAATTCAATGATTGGCAGCGAGAGATCATCTGCAAGCACTTTCACTTCTTCAGGCAGCACTTTATGGAAACGATGCAGTTTAATCACAATACCTGCACAGGAGTTATTATTCATTTCCCGAATAAGCTCGCAAAAGCCGCGGGTATCATCCTTAAATGCGTAGCCCGTTGTCAGGAGCATATGGTCCCTTTTTAAAAAAGACTTAGCATCAGGTGTATCCAAAATATTGACGAATTGAACGGTTCGTTCAAGACCGCGATGACCGGCGAGGATTTTGCATGCCTTCATGATATCTAATATGAATAAATCATTAACGGTTTTCATATAAAAACTCCCCGAATTTTATAAAATTTCAAATCCAACGTCTATTCTATGTTAATGATGCATAAAAAGCAAAGGTAATTTCATCTAAAGTGAACAATGACTTTAAGATGTTCAAGGATTAAACTGATAATTGAAGATGTTAGGAGTAACAATAAGAGCGGTTGAAAACAACTTATAAATGGCAATAAATATTAAATAATTGAATTGTTGAATAACGTAAAGCAAGCACGAAAGGAGAAGCAGGCATGGGAAACAAGAGTGATTTTAATATTGAGGAAGAAGTTGTTGAGAAGCTTAAATGGTTAGGCAGCTTTGGAAAAGATCCAAAAGGCGGCGTATCCAGGCTTCTTTACACTGATGAATGGACCCAAGCTCAAGAGTCACTGGCTCAATTATTTAAGGACGCCGGCTTAACTGTGAGAACAGATGAGGTTGGGAATTTGTTTGGAAGATTGGAAGGTACTAAGGTCAAGGATGAGACGATTCTGACAGGGTCACACGTTGATACCGTCAAAAACGGCGGATTATACGATGGTCAATACGGTATTATCGCCGGATTTATCGCTATTAAGTATTTAAAGGAGAAATATGGCGAGCCCTTGAGAAATATTGAAGTCGTTTCAATGGCGGAGGAAGAAGGAAGCCGCTTTCCTTACTCGTTTTGGGGGTCAAATAACATTGTAGGCAAGGCGAAATCCAAAGATGTAAGCGGGATCAAGGACTTTGAAGGCGTCCCTTTTGAAGAGGCGATGCACAAAGCCGGCTTTGATTACAAAAAAGACCCTGAAAAGGTTGCGGACGATTTAAAGGCCTTTATTGAGCTTCATGTTGAACAAGGCAATGTTTTGGAAAAAGAGCAGATCCCAATTGGTATTGTACAAAGTATTGTCGGCCAAAAACGCTTTACCATTGAAATCAATGGGCAAGCAAATCATGCCGGTACCACGCCGATGGGTTATCGAAAGGACGCAATGAACGCTGCGTGCCGCATGATTCACGAAATCAATGATATGGCGCTGGCTTACGGAGATCCGTTGGTCGCGACTGTCGGCAAAATGATTCTTGAGCCAAATACAGTCAATGTTGTTCCTGGAAAGGCCATTTTCACACTGGATATCAGACACACGGAAAAGGCAGCACTTGAAAAATTTGCAGATGACGCATCTGAAAAAATGCGTAAGATTGCAGAGAAAATCGACGTTGACATCGATATTGATATGTGGATGGATGCTGACCCTGTGCCAATGAGTGAAAAGGTTGTAGAAGTCATACAAAAACAGTGTGATGAAAACAAATTAAATTACAAATTGATGCACAGTGGAGCCGGTCACGATTCACAAAACTTTGCTCAAGTTGTGCCAACAGCTATGATATTCGTTCCAAGCCACGACGGTATCAGTCATAATCCGGCCGAATATACAGAACCGGAAGATTTAGCAGAGGGTGTTAAAGCGCTTATCGGTGCGCTTTATAAATTAGGTTATTCCGTGGAGGAAATTTAATATAAATGATAGATAAAACCCTGCCAGTGCAAGACTAGTAGGGTTTGGGAAGCCTGCAGCGGGCACAGACAATAACGATTTGGGAGTGAAGAATGTGCTTTATACAGTGATCAAAAAGAATATGTATCAGGACTCAGTAAACCTGATGCTTTTAACTAATCACTTGTCGTCAACAGAAGGTGTCGATCAAGTATCCGTCATGATGGGAACACCTGCAAATATAGATATCTTTAAAAACTCAGGGCTTTATACTGAACAATTGGATGATGCAAGCCCCAATGACCTTTGCATCGTTGTTGACACCGATAGTGAAAGCGTTGTTGACCAGGTCGTGGAAGGTGTTGATGACTTTGTCAGCAACCAATCAACACAGTCAAAACAGAGTATGATACCCATTACAAGGACATGGGAAATGGCTCAAAACAAATTATCGAACGCCAATTTAGCTGTTATTTCCATCGCTGGTGAACATGCCGCTTCCGAAGCCAATAAAGCGCTTGACCGGAATCTTAATGTCTTCTTGTTCAGTGATAACGTCCCTTTAGATGATGAAGTCCAATTAAAACGGAAAGCCCAAGAAAAGGGGCTGATCGTGATGGGCCCTGACTGTGGTACAGGCATCCTGCATGAAGTTCCAATCGCATTTGCCAATGTGGTGGAAAAGGGCAATATCGGTGTCGTTGGCGCATCAGGTACGGGTATTCAAGAAATCACTACCATCATCGCAAGGAAGGGCGGAGGCATTTCACAAGCGATTGGCACAGGCGGCCGTGATTTATCTGCCGATGTCGGAGCCATTACAGCAATTAAAGGGCTTGAGGTTCTTGCTGAAGATCCTGCAACAGAAGTCATTGTTTTTGTTTCAAAGCCGCCCGCACCTGAAGTCCGCGATAAAGTTGTAGAGGTATTTAAAACGCTTGGCAAACCGGTTGTGGCAGTCTTCATGGGTGAAAAACCTCGCGAAGACGATGATAATGTCCACTATGCATGGACTCTTGAAGAAACAGCATTAAAAGCCCTAGAATTTGCCGGAAGCAGGGATGCTGACCTTGACCAGCTTATAAGCGAAAATGACGGCTTCAGAAAAATGAAAACAAACCCTGAGCAACGTTTTATTAAAGGGTATTATTGCGGCGGAACGCTGGCCTTGGAAGCAGCGATGATCGTTGAAGATGCATTTAATATTGACCCGTCTGCTGAACATCCTGATGGCAAGATGCTTGAGCACGGCGGAACCGAGATCATTGACTTAGGTGATGATGCTTATACACAAGGCCGCGCCCACCCAATGATTGATCCCGCTTTACGTGTTGAAATGGTCAAAAAGGCTGCGAACAATCCAGAAACAGCGGTCATTTTACTTGATAATGTTGTTGGCTATGGCGGCCACGAAGATATGGCAGGTGTTTTTGCGCCGGTTATTAAAGAAGCAAAAGACCAAGCTGAGGCAGACAACAGAGATATCGTCTTCATTGCTTCAGTAACAGGCACTGAAGGTGACCCTCAAGTATATGAGGAACAGGTCAAAAAGCTTGAAGATGCAGGTGCTGTCGTGGCAGCAAGCAACGCCCAAGCCACACGTCTTGCAGTTGGCATTATAAGCTATTTGGATTCAACCGAGCCATTCGAACAGGCAAACAGCAATCAAGCTGCAAACGGAACAGACGCTGTAAAAGAACTTATTTCAGATAAGCCGCGTGTCATCAATATCGGCCTAAAAGGCTTCGCTGAAACAATCAGGGAAAATGGCGGGGAAGTTGTTCAATATCAATGGGCGCCAATTGCAGGCGGCAACAAACGCTTGGCTAAGATCCTTGAGAAATTAAAATAAAGAACAAACGAATGAGGAGGAATTTTCTATGAACTATCAATCTATAGATGAAGCGAATCGTGCGGTTATCCAAAAAATTGTTGAGGCACAGCCTTTTCTGTTAGATGTTGTTCCGGCAAAAGAGGTCATTCCTGAGTTGAACGGAAAAGCATTATTGCATTCAGGGCCGTCTTTGAAATGGGAAAACATGACAAACCCAATGCAAGGCTCATGCATCGGTGCAACTCTCTTCGAAGGCTGGGCGGAAACGGAAGAAGACGCAAAGAAAATGCTTGAGAGCGGGGAAGTCACATTTATGCCTTGCCACTCAGTGGACGCAGTCGGCCCTATGGGCGGCATTACCTCGGCAAACATGCCTGTCCTTGTTGTTGAAAATAAAGTTGATGGAAAGCGGGCATATTGCAATTTAAATGAAGGAATCGGCAAAGTGCTGCGATTTGGCGCATACGGCGAAGAAGTCATCAATCGTTTGAATTGGATGAAGGATGTCTTAGGACCGGCTCTTTCCAAAGCACTCAAACAAATTGACGGTGGTCTTAATGTCAACGTTATCGTTTCAAAGGCGATCACAATGGGCGATGAATTCCACCAAAGAAATATTGCAGGATCCGTCCTTTTCATGAAAGAAATTGTCCCTTATCTTCTGACCGCGGATCTCGAGGAAAAGGCATTGCAAGAGGTAACGAAATTCTTGGCTGATACAGACCAATTTTTCTTAAATATTATGATGGCAACATCTAAAGTAACAATGGACTCGGCAAGAACAATTGAGGAAGGAAGCGTTATTACCGCTCTTTCCCGTAACGGTTATGAATTCGGAATTAAAGTCAGCGGATTAGGTGACCAGTGGTTCACTGCACCGGTTAACACGCCTGATGGTCTATATTTCAGCGGCTACAGCTCAGATCAGGCTTGCCCTGATATGGGTGACAGCGCGATTACGGAAGCATATGGCGTCGGCGGCATGGCGACGGTTGCGGCTCCTGGTGTTGTTCGATTCGTCGGCACCGGCGGATTCGGTGATGCGGTGGCAACAAGCGACGAAATGCGCGAGATTTGTATTGACAATAATCCTAACTTATCGATTCCAACTTGGGATTTCCAAGGCGCATGCCTAGGCATTGATATCCGCAAAGTCGTCGAAACAGGCATCACACCGATCATTAACACAGGTATCGCACATAAGGTGGCTGGCATTGGCCAAATCGGAGCTGGTACGGTTCATGCACCACTTGGTTGTTTTGAGAAGGCATTGGAGGCCCTCGCAGAAAAATACGGTGTAACAGCGGAATAAATGAATCATCATGCCCTTTACGCAAGCCAAGACATCCTAGGTGTTATGAACAAAAGCTACGGCACGGTGCATAGTGTTTTTAATAACAGTTTTAATGTTAACTTTGGCGATCGCCTGGTGCACTTCGGTGCCGCTGACGCTGGCTTGGTTCCCTTTGGAATTAGTCTTGATAAGCGCGGCGTCGGGGCATTGCTGAATGTCGTCAAGGCCGGCGACGTTGTTTATTTTCGCGAGGATGACCAGCTGCTTATGTTTGCAGGGGGCGGAATGGCTATTTCTCTTGAAGCGGCTGTTTGGTTTAACCCTTTCATTTCCGAGAGCTCTTTTGATAAAGCTGTATTGAAGAAAAACATGCAAACGCTCATTACTTTATTAATACAGGAAAAATGGGAAGCGGGATTTGAAGAGGATACTGAGGTGTTAATTGAAGCCATTGTTTCATATTCACCTTGGATGGATGATCACCCATTGCTTAAAGGGGTTAAGGATTTAAAGGGCTTTTTATCAGGCCATTCAAACGCTAAGGGAGAAACCCTTTTGGACTTTTGGATTGGCAGGGGAAAGGGGTTGACCCCAAGCGGGGACGATTTCCTTATAGGCATGCTTGCTTTGTTGGCTGCCTCGGGACAATTACCTGAGGTATTCAAGAGCACAATACATGACTATATCCAAACGCGGGGATCAAAACGCACAACACAAGTCAGTCTTGAGTATTTATGGTATGCCGTACAACTGAAATTTGGTTCGCATGTCAATAATGTCTGCCTTGCATTGATAAACGGCAATCAGGATGACATTTATCGCGAAGCTTCAGAATTAAGAAAGGCAGGGCATACTTCAAGTACTGATACGATGATTGGAATTTTATTTGGATGTCAAAGTATCATGGAGGGGAAATAAATGAGTAAAACAGTTGTCGTCGCTCTAGGCGGTAATGCAATCTTGCAATCCAAGCAGGAAGGAACATATGAGAATCAATTATATAACGTCAAAACAAGCAGCAAGTTTCTTGCAAAGCTAATTAAAGAGGGATACAAACTTGTCATCACCCACGGGAATGGGCCGCAGGTCGGCAACATTCTCCGTCAAAATGAAGAAGCACAAGATGTTGTTCCGCCTATGCCAATGGATGTCTTGAACGGTGAATCGCAAGGCTTTATTGGGTATATGATGGTACAATCATTATTGAATGAATTAAAGCAATTGGGACACAAGGCGCCTGTTGTCAATCTGCTGACAAGGGTTGAAGTGTCGAAGGATGATGAAGACTTTAAAGACCCTTCTAAGCCAATTGGCCCGTTCTATTCTGAGGAGGAAGCGAAAAAGCTTGCCGAGGAGCGCAATTGGAATATGAAAGAGGACTCTAACAGGGGTTGGCGCAGAGTCGTACCGTCCCCAAAACCGATTAAAATCTTAGAAGCACAAGCAATCAAAGACCTCGCTGAAGCGGGAAATGTTGTCGTTGCCTGCGGCGGCGGCGGAATCCCTGTGGTAAGTAAAGAAGATGGCACTTACGAAGGTATTGAAGCCGTTATTGATAAAGATCGAAGCGGCTGCAAGCTTGCCGAAGAAGTCAATGCGGATGTTTTTATGATCCTTACAGATGTCGACAATGTCTTCATCAATTTCGGTAAACCGGATCAAAAGTCGTTGGAAAAATTAACGATCACAGAACTCGAAGCCTACGTGAATGCAGGTCACTTTGCTAAAGGCAGCATGGGTCCAAAGGTGGAATCTGCGCTGAACTTTGCCAAGCAAGCCAAAGCCACCTCTATTATCTGTTCCTTGGAAAAAGTGGATCAAGCCCTTCTGGGTAAAAGCGGAACGATTATTTCTGATCAACATGTTGAAGACAAAAACGGCGGGTCGCCTGGGCTTAGTGCCTGAAAAACATGATGCAGTCCTCCATGGGCTGCTTTTTCTTGAAATATTCAGGGAACAGAATAACTAGATACATTTGGAAATTTAGAGGGTGTTCGTAATGAAAGAGTTGTTGAAAGCAAGCAACTGGATATCAGGATTGCAATGGCTGTTCTTCATTTTTGCAAATACGGTCGTCATACCGATAACCATTGGAGCAGCATTCGAGCTTTCACAGGGAAAAGTTATTTTTCTTCTGCAATTTTCATTTATTGCTGTAGGAATCGCCTGTATGGTCCAAGCATTGTTTGGTCATAGACGGGCAATCATGGAAGGGCAGTCCGGCCTATGGTGGGGTGTGATTTTAACACTTTGTTCAACGGCTGCTGCCCAAGGTATTTCTCTTGAGACATTAGGCGGAAGCTTAGCGACGGGGATTATCATTTCCGGTATCCTAACCATAGTCATTGGGTTGACTGGAACCGGCCAATATCTTTCAAAATTTTTTAATCCCGGCGTGATGGGTGTTTTTATGTTTCTCTTTGGAACAAATTTAATCGGGATCTTTTTAAAGGGGATGCTCGGGCTTCCATTCGGAAATCATTCCGGGAAGCCTTCGATGAATTTGCCGATTGCATTGCTGTCGATCATTATTGCCATCATTGTTATCATCATAAGCATCAAGGCCCCTGCCCATATCGCGCGTTATGCGCTTTTGATCGGCATTATCATCGGGTGGATTCTCTTTACGGTCTTTTTCCATTCGAAAAGCGCAGCAGGAGAAGCTGGTTCGTTTCACATTCATCTTTTTCCGCTTGGAGAACCGGCATTCAACGTTGGCATTATCATCACAGCGGTGATCACCGGGATTCTTAATCTGGCCAATACGTTTGGTGCATTAAAAGGGACGAATGACATGTATCAATCCGAAACAACAAAAAAGCAGTACCGTTCATCACTTACCATATCGGGTTGTTTTGTCAGTCTATCCGGGGTATTCGGGCTTGTCCCGTTTGCGCCGTACGTCTCTTCGATTGGCTTTCTGCGTCAAACGCAAATTTTGAAGAGATTGCCGCTTATCATTGGCGGATTGATGTTTGTTGTGATGGGTGTAATCCCGCCTATCGGGCACTTTTTCTCATTGCTGCCGTTAAGTGTCGGAAGTGCTGTGCTTTTTGTTTCTTATTTGCAACTATTGAATTCGTCATTACAGTTTTTAAAAAATGTGAAGCTTACAACAGTTACCGTGTACCGGTCAGCGGTTCCGATCTTTGTCGGCCTGGTCATCATGACGCTTCCTGCCTCAACGTTTGATGCCCTTCCAAGCCTGGTCCGCCCAATCGTCAGCAGCGGGCTGCTTGTCGGGATTATACTTGCATTGATTTTGGAAAATGTCTTTCCATGGGATCGTTTTGATTTTCAAAAAGGCGATGGGAACAAACCGTAAGACGGAAAATAATTAACCGTTTTAGAAAAATGGGAGAGGTGAATGAATAATGGGTTATCCAACAGATTTATTGTCAAACCGTTCGATAGTCAAACACGGGAAATACGCACTGATTACGCCGCAAGGTTTAGTCAATAACGTCATTCCCGGTTTTGAGAATTGCAGCATGTCAATTTTGGGCTCGCCCAAAATGGGAGCGAGCTTCGTCGATTATATCGTTACTATGCATAAAGGCGGCAAGAACAGCCAAGGCTTCGGCTATGAAGGCGTGGAAACGTTCGTGTATTGTTTGGAAGGCAAAATCAAAGCGCGTGCAAAAGGGGAGTCGTTTGATTTAGAAGAGGGCGGCTATCTTTACTGTCCGCCAAGTGAAAAAATGTATTTGGAAAACCTGGCTGACGGCGATTCAAGATGCTTCCTTTATAAACAAAAGTATCGCCCGCTTGACGGCCACGAGCCTCACATTGTGTCAGGCAATGCCAATGATAACGAAGGCTATGATTATGAGGGCATGGTGAATGTCAATCTGAAAGACCTTTTGCCGACAGATGATCTTGGCTTCGATATGAACTTTCATATCCTAACATTTGATCCCGGTGCAAGCCATGGCTATATTGAAACACATGTCCAAGAACACGGCGCCTATCTTATATCAGGTGAAGGGATGTATAATTTGGATAATGATTGGGTTCCTGTAAAGAAAGGCGATTATATCTTCATGGGCCCATATTGCCTTCAGGCATGTTACGCTGTCGGCAGAGAAAAGATGTCTTACGTTTACTCAAAAGATTGTAATCGCGATCCATTATTATAATAAAGCAGTGTCATAACAAGACAGAAGGAAAGAGGGGGTAAAGTCACTTGCGAATAGTGAAACAAGAATTAAAGGATATCATGCAAAATAAATTGCATAAAGCTGGTTTAACCGAGAGTCATGCCGAGACGGTGGCGGATGTTCTTGTCCATGCCGATGCTAGAGGGATTCATTCTCATGGTGCGATGAGAGTTGAATACTACGCCGAACGTATTGCAAAAGGCGGGATCAATGCTGCACCCGATTTTAAATTCGATAAGACGGGGCCATGCACCGCCACCTTTGATGGCGATAATGGCGCAGGGCATGTTGCCGCCAAGTTGGCCATGGATGAAGCGATAAAGATGGCTAAGGAGAATGGCATAGCTGCCGTTGGTGTCAGAAGGATCAGTCATAGCGGGGCTTTATCCTATTTTGTACAACAAGCAGCAAAGGAAAAGCTTATCGGCATATCTGTTTGCCAATCGGATCCGATGGTCGTACCATTCGGAGGAGCCGAACCCTATTACGGAACGAACCCTATAGCCTTCGCTGCGCCGGGTAACGACGGGAACTTTATCCAATTTGATATGGCTACAACCGTGCAAGCTTGGGGTAAAATCCTTCATGCCAGATCAAAGAACGAACAGATACCGGATACTTGGGCGGTCAATGAAAATGGCGAACCTGCGACGGACCCGTTTGATGTCAGGGCATTGCTGCCGATTGCGGGACCAAAAGGATATGGCTTGATGATGATGGTGGACATTTTGTCGGGTGTTCTGTTGGGACTGCCGTTTGGGAACAAGGTTTCATCCATGTATCACGACCTTACTGAGCATCGCAATCTTGGGCAGCTCCACATCGTGATCAATCCTGAATTCTTCACGGGCATTAACGGTTTTATGGACAATATCTCGCAAACGATGGAGGATCTCAATCATCTAAAACCTGCTCCGGGATTTGATAGGGTGTCCTATCCTGGCCAAAGAAGCGCCGAGAGAGAAAAGAAATATGAGGAAGAGGGCATTGAGATTGTTGATGACATCTATGAGTACCTCATTTCAGATGCGATTCATCATGATGCCTACGACCAAAAGGATCCTTTTGCGAAATAGGAAAAATGGGAAATAACATAGACGGGCATAATAGGAACTGCTGAACCTTTATAAGGAGGGGTCATATATGGGTTATCCAACAGATTTATTGTCAAACCGCTCAATAGTCAAACACGGGAAATACGCGCTGATTACGCCGCAAGGTTTAGTGAATAACGTCATTCCCGGTTTTGAGAATTGCAGCATGTCAATTTTGGGCTCGCCCAAAATGGGAGCGAGCTTCGTCGATTATATCGTTACTATGCATAAAGGCGGCAAGAACAGCCAAGGCTTCGGCTATGAAGGCGTGGAAACGTTCGTGTATTGTTTGGAAGGCAAAATCAAAGCGCGTGCAAAAGGGGAGTCGTTTGATTTAGAAGAGGGCGGCTATCTTTACTGTCCGCCAAGTGAAAAAATGTATTTGGAAAACCTGGCTGACGGCGATTCAAGATGCTTCCTTTATAAACAAAAGTATCGCCCGCTTGACGGCCACGAGCCTCACATTGTGTCAGGCAATGCCAATGATAACGAAGGCTATGATTATGAGGGCATGGTGAATGTCAATCTGAAAGACCTTTTGCCGACAGATGATCTTGGCTTCGATATGAACTTTCATATCCTAACATTTGATCCTGGTGCAAGCCATGGCTATATTGAAACACATGTCCAAGAACACGGCGCCTACCTTCTATCAGGCCAAGGGATGTATAATTTGGATAATGATTGGGTTCCTGTAAAGAAAGGCGATTATATCTTCATGGGCCCATATTGCCTTCAGGCATGCTACGCTGTCGGCAGAGAAAAGATGTCTTACGTTTACTCAAAAGATTGTAATCGCGATCCATTATTGTAAAAGAATGAACAGCTAGAGGTGTGCAGCATGAGAGTAACAAAACATAAATTAAAAGAATTAATGAAAGAAAAAATAAATAAAGCCGGCCTAAGCGAAGAGCATGCAGACATCGCAGCTGATGTGCTCGCGTTTGCCGATGCAAGGGGCATCCATTCCCACGGGGCGGTAAGAGTGGATTATTATGCCGAGCGCATTGCAAAAGGCGGCTTGAATGCAAATCCCGATTTTAAATTCGAAAAGACTGGCCCATCCACGGCAGTATTTGACGGTGATAATGCTTCAGGGCATGTTGCGGCCAAGCTGGCAATGGATGAGGCGATAAAAATGGCGAAGGAGAGCGGTCTTGCCGCAGTCGGTATCAAAAGAATAGGTCATAGCGGGGCTATTTCCTACTTTTCCCGGCAAGCGGCAAAAGAACAGCTTATCGGACTGTCCGTTTGCCAATCGGACCCGATGGTCGTCCCATTTGGCGGCGCGGAACCATACTACGGCACGAATCCGATCACATTCTGTGCGCCGGGCAAAGACGGGGCGCTGTTAACCTTTGATATGGCCACGACGGTCCAAGCTTGGGGCAAGGTTCTTGACGCGAGATCCAAGCATAAAGACATCCCCGATACCTGGGCAGTAAATGAAAAAGGGGAGCCGACAACGAACCCTTTTGATGTCAAAGCCTTGTTGCCCGCAGCCGGCCCTAAGGGATATGGACTTGCCATGATGGTCGATATTTTATCAGGCATTCTTTTGGGATTGCCATTTGGAAACAAGGTCTCTTCCATGTATCACGATCTGACTGAGTATCGCAATCTCGGACAGCTTCACATTGTCATCAATCCGGAATTCTTTACGGATCTAAGCGGGTTTATGGAAAATATTACAAAGACAATGAACGACCTGAACAATATCAAACCAGCCACAGATTTCGACCGGGTGCTTTACCCAGGGCAAGATGCTGATATAAGAGAACAGCAATATGAAGAAAAGGGCATCGAGATCGTTGATGAGATCTACGGCTATCTCGTTTCAGATATCATTCACAATAATTCCTATGACCACAAAGATCCTTTTGCAGAATAAAAGGTAAGGGTCAAATGACAAATTGAAGATTGCATGTTTCGAAAAGTCATCACCTGTCATAATGACGGACTCTTTAGGGGATGGCTTTTCTTTTAATAAATCCGCGTTTAACGTTGATCCAAGGTTTATTTCGCGCATAACGAGGAGTGGTATTGATGTGGGATTTGTTAACACAAATGGTCGGGCGGATGTGCATCATTGTCACCATCGCGTTCTTAATTACCCGGTTTAGAATGTTCCGGCAGCTGATTCATAAACGGATGACTTGGCGGGATCGCGCGGTTATGACGCTAATCTTTGGTATTTTTGGCTTGATTGGAAATTATATCGGTATTGTCGTTACCCCGGATTCATCTATTTTATCGGCCATTCTTAATAATCAGCTTGGCACGTTCAGTGCGATTGCCGATACCCGTAACATTGGCGTGATCATCGGCGGAATGCTTGGGGGCCCCATTGTTGGGACCGCAGTAGGGTTAATAGCAGGGGGTGACCGTTATTTATTGGGCGGATTTATTCCTTGGCCCGTGTTTATCACAACCGTATTGGGCGGCGTAATGGCAGGTTTTGTTGGAAAGAGACTGTCACTTGAAAAAGCTTTTCAGCCATTGCTTGTTTCCGGCGTAAGCGTCGTGATATTGACGATTCAAATCACCATGATTCCAATTCTCTCAGATGCACATCGAAAAGCCTTAAATCTTGTGGAATTTACTGGAGTGCCGATTATTTTGGTAAACGGCATCGGCATCTGGCTCTTTATGCTAATATTGCAAAGTGTCTGGCGTGAAGAAGAACGGACACGTGCCTTTCAAACGGAGGAAGCGTTGTTTATTGCCGGCCAAACATTGCCTTTTTTCCGCCAGGGCCTAAATAGTGAGGCTTGCACGAAAGCTGTTGACATCATTTGCCGATTGACGGAAGCGGATGCGGTTGCGATAACAGATAAAAAGAGTGAGCTTGCTCGCACGGGAAAAGGACAGAATGTTCATATCCCTGAAGAAAACGAGGAACAAGAAATGATAACCGAGGTTTTGGAGACGGGGAGAACAGTGATGTCCAAATCCCAAGGTAAAACCAGATGGTTATCTCCGTTGAACGTTGTCATGGTCGTTCCCTTAAAAATTAGAAAGAAACCGGTCGGTGCCATAATATTTTATTTTTTGCGTTCGTATCGGCTGAGCCGGGTGGAGCAGCAGCTTGCTGACGGACTGGCAACATTGTTTTCGACGCAATTGGAATTAGGTGAAGCCGAACGCCATGCCAACCTTTTGAAAGATGCCAAAATCAAAGCGCTTCAAGCGCAAATTGAGCCTCACTTTCTATTCAATTCATTAAATGTTATTGCCGCGCTTTGCCGTCCCGATCCCGTGCTAGCTAAGGGTTTGATTGCCAGGCTTGGAACCTATCTCCGCAGCAATTTAAAAGGCTCACAACAAACATTTATTACGGTCGCTCGGGAAATGGAGAATGTCGAGGCTTATTTGTCATTAGAACAAGCACGCTTTCCGGACCGCTTTGTTCTAAATAAGGAAATTGAAGCGGGGTTGGACTGTGCGCTGCTTCCGCCATTTACCGTTCAGCCGCTTGTGGAAAATGCGATCCGCCACGGTTTTTCGAACACAAAGGAAAAGGGAACAATAGACATCATCATTAATCACAGCGAAGACAAGCTAACGCTCACAATTGCGGACGATGGCACCGGTGTTACAAAGGATAAAGCAAGCGCCTTGGGGGAAATGAAGGTTGCGTCGGAAACAGGAAATGGATCGGCACTTTTTAACATTAAAGAGCGCTTATCGGCGCTTTACGGCTGTGAGGGCTCAATTCAAATTGACAGTGAAAAAGGGACGGGAATGCGAGTGGTAGTCAAGGTCCCGTTGCAATATGAAAAGAAGGGAGAAGGCAGTTACGCCAAGGGGGAGATTATCTAGGGCCCGGGTAAATGACCAGTTAAAGGAGTTGGTTAGCGATCATGAAGGCCTACGTAGTGGAAGATGAACTTTATGCTAGAAATGAACTAATCTTCATTCTCCGGCAAACAGGGCAGGTTGACGTAATTGGAGAAACCGATGACATCCATAAAGCGATATGGGACATCCCCAAAATGAAGCCGGATGTTGTATTTCTGGATATTCATTTTACACGAGGCAACGGGGTAGAATTGGCGAAACAACTTCAGGCTTTTAAAGAGCCGCCCCTTCTTGTGTTTGTAACGGCTTATGACGAATATGCCGCGGAAGCATTTGACCTGGAGGCTGTTGATTATATCGTTAAACCCTTTAGTGATGAGCGCATCATAAAATCGGTCGATAGGCTCCTTTCGCAAATGAAGGTCAGGACAATGAATGAGGAGCCGCCTTTGCCGGGAACAAAAGATCCGGGAAAACTGGTTGTGAAAGACAGCGAACGGATCATTATCATAGATACGAAGGAAATTGTCTATGTTGGAACAGAAAATCGCCAAGTTTTCGTCAAAACGCTCAAAAGAAAATATCCGACTGAAACACCGCTTTATGAGTTGGAAAAGAGGCTTGGATCAGCTTTCCACCGGGTTCACCGCGGATATATTGTCAATCTTGATCTAGTTGTCGAAATCGAACCGTGGTTTAACGGGGCTTGCACCCTGGGATGCCGTGATGGCTCAAGAGTGCCTGTCAGCCGCTCTTATATTAGGGAAGTAAAACAACTCTTAGGGTTCTGAGGATTCGGGTCTGTCCGTCTTAAAATCCATGCGCTTTGTCCTCCAAAATATATCATTCGTAGATAAAAGGCCTTGATTGGGTCTTTTTTTTATATTATTAAATTAATCAGAATTATTGGAAACCCAAGCAAAGAGAAGCTTATTTCGGAGACTTATGGACAAAGACATGAGGTTAAACAAGGAGGTTGTTTTCATGAGTGATGAACAATGCAAGCAGAATGGCCGGCGTTGGAAGGTGCGTTATACTGTTTTACTGCTCTTATGGTTATGTTGGATGTTTTCTTTTCTGGACCGAATGGTGATTACGGTAGCCCTGCCCTTTATCGGAAAGGACTTTGATATTGGTCCGACAGGGCAAGGATTCATTATTAGTATCTTTTTTGCCGGCTATGCCATCTGTCAGATCCCTGGCGGTATGATGGCTGATAAATTCGGGTTTCGAAGAGTGATCAGTGTGGCTCTTGGCTGGTGGAGTGTCTTCACGATATTAACAGGGCTTATGTTCACCTATCCGCTTATGCTGATTGTTCGTTTCCTATTTGGCTTAGGGGAGGCGCCGTTGCCTGGATCATCTTATAAAGGGATTGCGACTTACTTCTCCAGTAAGCAAAGAGGCACTGCAACAGGCATTCAATCGACCGTGAATACCCTTGGTCCCGCTTGTGCCACGATTGCAGCGGCAGCGATTATTTCAGCGTTCGGTTGGCGGCCGGTCTTCATTGCGATCGGCATACCTGGGTTGGTGGTTGCCCTTATGCTTTGGTTGAAAGTTAAAGATAATCCGAAAGACCACCCGAAAATCACCAAAGAGGAGATTGAAGAACTTGAAGAAGATGCAACATCAGAAGCGGATCGGTCGGGGGGAGTTGGCTTCAAAGAAGTGCTGAGAAAGCCGATATTATGGCAAGCAACGCTGATTTGGTTCTTCTTTGACATTACTTTTTGGGGATTCACATCCTGGCTGCCGTCTTATCTAATTAATGTCAGAGGCTTTTCACTCATGTCGACAGGTATTTTCAGTGCTTTGCCATACTTAATTGGGACCGTGACGATGGTGCTTGGCGGCTATTTGTCAGATCGCACGCCCGGGAAGAGAAAGTGGATTTTCATTCCCAATGCCATCATTGGAGCTGTGACCCTCTTCCTTATGTTTCAGGCTCCGTCTAATACAATGGTCATTGTGTTCCAGTGCATTGCGGCGTTTTTCATGTTCATGGCTCAAGGGTCCTTCTGGGGCTTGGTTGTCGACAGCTTGCCCGCAAAATTGATGGCCACAGGATCTTCCGTCGTCAACTGTGCGGGATCGATCGCCGGGTTTATTTCCCCGTTTGTGATGGGTTTCATGATCGATGTCAGCGGCGGATCATACGGAACGGCATTTATTTTTATCGCCATTGCCCTGATCATATCCGCCATTGTTGCCCTTACTATACGTGCCCAATCAAGCAAAAAGGAGATATCACCCGCGGCCGGGGCTTAGCTTTTAAAATAAAATATGACTATAAACCCGCGTACATGATCCGCGGGTTTTTTCTATCGTTAAGGCGATAAAAAATAGTGCTCGAGGTCGTTCATAAGTGAGATGAAAGCCCGAAGTGGGTAAAAATCCGGTCTCGAGGTCGTTCATAGGTGAGATGAAAGCCCGAAATCGGTAAAAATCCGGCCTCGAGGTCGTTCATAAGTGAGATGAAAGCCCGAAGTGGGTAAAAATCCGGCCTCGAGGTCGTTCATAAGTGAGATGAAAGCCCGAAGTGGGTAAAAATCCGGCCTCGAGGTCGTTCATAAGTGAAATGAAAGCCCGAAGTGGGTAAAAATACGGCCTCGAGGTCGTTCATAAGTGAGATGAAAGCCCGAAGTGGGTAAAAATACGGCCTCGAGGTCGTTCATAGTGGGAGTTGTGGGCGGAATTTCAGCAAATGAGTAAGGGGAGGTGTCATCATCCGGTCGCCCCGCGCTTTTCTCCATAGGAGATCGGTTATGGGGAAATGGAATTAAATTGCCGCTGGTAATCCCGTTGTTATTGAAATATACTGAATTCATTAACGAATGGGATGATTGGAGGCACCAATGAATATTACAGTAGCAAAAGCATTGCACATTCAACCATTAAATCGTTGTGTGGTAGCAGGGGGGCATCGCGGCTTAAGCCGCGGCGTCCGATCGGTCACCATCATGGATTCCCCCGATACTTCCTGGCTGAAAGCGGGTGAATTATTACTAACAACGGGTTTTGTCTTTAAAGATGATATTGATGCCCAAGTGCGTGTCATTCAGGATTTGCATGACCAACAATGCGCCGGTCTAGGAATTAAGGAGAAACGGTTCCTTCCGGAAATCCCTAAGCTGATGATCAAGGAAGCTGACCGTTTGGACTTTCCCTTATTTACGATCCCATATGATATGACTTTATCTGATATGATTCTGGCTCTGACGCAGGAAATCATCAATGAACAGCGCCATTTAACCAAACAGGCAAAAAGAGAGGAGTATTTCTCTGGTTTATTAACCGGGAGCTTGTCTGAAACGGATCTAATTTTGAATCAAGGAAAGGCATACGGCCTATCTTCCGCAAATGAGTATGTCGTGTACTGCTTAAAAGGAATAAGTCTCCATAACATAAGTGAAGATCGCCTTCAACAAATTATCAGCAAGGCCGGGGCGGCCGCCAATGAAAGACTAATTAGCATCAAACTTGATGACCATGTTGCCGTGATACAAGTTGGTCATTCAAAAGATCTGCTCATGCAAACGCCAATGCCCAATGGAACGGCCTCCCTTATTGTGAAACATTTTGCCGAAGACATTGACAACGAGAGAATAACAATAGGGATCGGGAAATACAAACAAGATGTTTGCCGTATCCATGAAAGTTATAAGGAGGCTAAAGAGGCGGTCTTTCTTGGCGGCCGTATCATGGAGGGCGAAATGATATTTAATTATGCAGCTCTTGAGGCTGATGCCTTGCTGCAGCATTTGCCCGATGTTCTTTTGGAACGTTATTTGACCTCGACGTTAGCCCCCTTGATTAAGTACGATACGGAAACGGGTTCTAACCTTATGTACACTCTTGAAGTCTATTTGAGCCTTAAAGGACATATAGGAGAGATCGCCCGCTCAATGTATATTCATAGAAACACAGTAAAGTTTCGTATCACTCGTATTGAAGAATTGCTTGGTGTTGATTTAACTGGCGGTGATACAATTTTTCGTTTGGGATTAGCTTTGCGTGTGGCACATTTATTAGGTTTGCCAGTTTCCCAAGCCTAATGCAGTGTTAATCTTGCAATTGGAAGAGGTGCAAGGCCAATTGGAGCTGGAAGACAACCTCGCCATTTTCTATATCCAGTTCTAATAGTTCCTTAATTTTGGTCAAACGCGGGCCGATGGTATTACGGTGTACGCCAAGAAGACGCGCGGCATCGGACGTGCGCCCGCGGGAAAGCAAGTAAACCTCCAATGTTTTCATTAAATCAGAATGGTTATCTTTATCATGTTGCATGATGGCCCCAAGCTTATTTGCAATGAAGCTTTCAAGAACACTTTCTGGAATGTGCTGCAGGACAGCATAGGCTTCAAGGGAATTGAAATGATAGATATTATCGCTGCTTGTTCCCCTTTGTTTTTTCCCTAATTGCAGGGCTTCTTGGGCCTGTTTGCAGCTATCGCTTATCCTGAGGACATCATCTTGGCAAGTGCCGATTCCCGCTTTTAATACAAGGTTGGGAAACGTGTTGCCTGCTTCATCTATTAAACTTTTGGCAACTTGAAAAGCCTGATCATAGATTTGCTGTCCATCCTGATCCTTCGGGGCTTGCAAGATCATAGTGAGCTCTTCTTTTTCTTGTAAAATAAGACTGATTCCCGACCTTTCGCATATTGAGTCTGCCAACCCGCTAATATCACTATTTGTATTATTGCCCCTCAGGCATAGACATACATATTGCCCGGGGACAAGCCCGAAAGTCCGCCCCTCAGCCAAAACAGCGTCCCTTCCGTGATATTCCCCTTGTAAAAGCTTAGAGAGGAACGCTTTTTTCCGGTTTTCGGCGTCATTTAAATCCTGCCTGGCAAACATCTCCCGAAAAATAGAGAGAATCATATCTGATAAAGAGAGGTGATACGGAATTTTAATTAATGGAACATGATTGTCATCAGCAATCCGGATCATGACCTCTGGCAGTGTTTCAAGCTCGCTGTTAATTTTTATCCCAAGACCAGCACAATTCCTCTTTGCCATTTCTTCAATCACTTTGATTTGGGTCTGTTCGTCATTTTTAAAGACGTAGCCTGTTGTCAGAACCAAGTCCCCCTGTTTTAGCCAATTGATGACATCGGGAGCATCATAGCTGTTAATCGATGAAATCATCCGGTCAAGACCCTTCTTCCCCGCAATGACCGTGCATTGTTCAAGAGGCGGGATGCATAATGCATCACCAATCGTCATCCCCACAAGCATCACTCCTTTTTCCTCTATTATTGATCCAACCTACAGCCCCGTCAATGTTTAAAGGGTATTAATGGTCGTGCATCGTGCACATTTTGAATCCCTAAGTATTGTCCTCAATGCCCAATGACTGCAGAATATTTTAAATTTACAATAAAGACAAACAAATCAAAGGATGAATAAATGTTATGCCTCATTTTACTTTAAAAGAAATTAACCAGATGGATCAGGAAACATTTACAGAAACTTTAGGTTTTATTTTTGAACATTCACCATGGGTTGCGAGGCAAGCATGGATGAGCCGTCCCTTTTCTTCTTTAAGCGGCATCCATTCTCGAATGGCGGAAATGGTTGAAAGGGCTTCCATTGGGAAAAAGTTAGCCCTTATTCGGGCTCACCCCGATTTAGCGACTCGTGTTAAAGTCACCGAGGCATCTAGGCAGGAACAGGCTGGAGCCGGTTTTGACAAGCTCTCTGAAGAGGAGTATGAGGAATTCCTCAGTCTGAATCAAGCTTATACGAAAAAATTCAGCTTTCCATTTATTAAAGCCGTGCGGGGCCATAACAAGGATTCAATAAAAAGGGCCATGATAGAACGCTTAAAGAACAACAAGCAGGCTGAACTGGATTTGGCTATTCAAGAGATTTATAAAATAGCCAGTTTCCGTTTAGATAATCTAATTTATTCACAGGAGGAGAAACTCATGGGTACAGAAAACAGAACAATGTACTATGGCAAAGCCGATGTCTATGTCTTTAGGACTTTTGCGAAACCGCTTACAGGAGTGAAACACATCCCGGAATCAGAATTCAGCGAACGTGATAATGTTATTTTTGGCTTAAATGCCAAAGTAGCTTTGCGGGGCAAAAAGTTCCTGACGTCCTTTACAGAAGGGGATAACAGTCTCGTCGTGGCTACGGATTCGATGAAAAACTTTATCCAGCGCCATGCCGCCGAATATGAAGGGGCTACAATGGAAGGTTTGCTAGCTTTCATCAGTGAACGTTTCTTGGAAAAATATGACCATATTGAATCGGTTGAAATGTCAGCTGACGAGATTCCGTTCGAGCCAATCCGTGTTCCGGCTGATTCGGGATTTGAGCAGAGTCGTTTGGTGTATAACAGCTCACGTAATCAATACGCGACAGCGACAGTTAGGGTCGACCGTAAAGCGAATGGCTTCGAGGTTGTGGAACAGGCAAGCGGACTTAAAGATCTCCATCTCATTAAAGTTCGGGGCAGCTCATTCTACGGGTACATCAAGGACGAATATACAACTCTCAGGGAAGAGACTGACAGGCCGCTCTTTATTTATTTGGATATTAATTGGAAATACAGCAACCCGCTTGATGCAACGGGAGCAAATCCCGGGAATTATGTGGCAGCTGAACAAATAAGGGACATTTCCCGCACGCTCTTCCATCAAATGGACAGCCGTTCGATTCAGCAGCTTATTTATCATATTGGCTGCCGGGCTCTGGAACGCTTTCCGCAATTGCAAGAGGTTAGCTTTGAATCGAACAACCGGACGTGGATCACGATTGTGGAAGACATTGCTGAATCCGAAGGGAAGGTTTACACTGAGCCGCTTCCGCCTTATGGTTTCCAAGGTTTTTCGGTTACAAGGGCAGACATTGAGAAAGAAGGCTATGTGTCCACTGCCGAGGGCCGTGAAAGCAAGGTATGAACGGTTATTTAACAACACATGTGCTTGATATGACACGGGGCGTGCCCGCTGCTGATTGTAATGTTGCGTTGTGGCGTATAGAAAAGGATGGCCGCATGGAACATGTCATAACAAGCAAAACGAATAGCGATGGCCGTGTTGATGCCCCTCTCTTGCAAGGAGAAGCATGCAAGAGAGGCACATATGAACTTGTCTTCCATGTTGCCGATTATTTTCGAAGCCGCGTCAGCTTAGAAGAACAGCCCTTTTTGCAAGAAGTGCCGATTCGTTTCTGTATATCAGACCCCGATGCCCATTATCATGTGCCATTGCTTGTTGCACCGGGGGGATACAGTACTTACAGGGGCAGTTAATCAGACGAGGAGGGGGATATAAATGACACTGCAGCGTACGAAGGTAACGATGCGAGGAAAACCAGTTTCCTTGATTGGGCCGGAAATCAAGCCTGGTGATCAGGCGCCGGATTTCGATGTGCTGGCAACTGATCAATCCAATGTGACTCTGAGCGATTCAAAGGGAAGAGTGAGACTGTTTGCGACGGTGCCATCCCTTGATACAGAACTTTGTGATACAGAAACTCGCCGTTTTAACGAAGAAGCGGCAGGTCTCCATGATGACGTTAGTGTCTACACGATAAGTTCGGATCTCCCGTTCGCGCAAAAAAGGTGGTGCGGGGCAACTGGGGTCGACCGAGTGCAAACACTATCTGATTACAGGCATATGTCCTTTGGCAAGGCTTACGGCACGTACATGGAGGAAACACGGCTGCAATGCCGGGCGGTGTTCGTCGTTGATGCCGACGATCGCGTGACATATGTTGAATATGTTCCTGAAGTCACTCAAGCTCCAGACTATGGTGCCGCAATACAAGCTGTTAAAGCAGCAATTAAATGAGGGAAGGGTGGGTCCGCTTCATGCGGATCACCTTTTTCACAGGACAAGCAATTCTAATCCCTAGCAAATAATACAAAAGCAGCTTAAACCCGCTCCAAATCTTTGGTCAGACCATAGTTTCCAGGAAAAGTGTTTTGTTGATCAACCATTTTACGCGGCCTGGTGTCTGAAAGTATTTTATGAGGGGGAAAGTCAGTTGGAAAGATTAAGTATTTGGAAGATGATTGTGTTAGGTTTCCAACATGTTTGTGTGATGTATGGAGGAGCTGTTGTCGTGCCAATCGTTGTCGCTTCTGCTCTAGGTCTTACACAGCAGCAGCTCGTTTATCTGATTTCGTATGATTTGTTGGGCTGCGGGATTGCAACAATTATTCAAACGATAGGCGGCAAAGGCTTTGGTATTCGCTTGCCGGCGCTGCTGGCTGTATCCTTTATTGTCGTTCAACCGGTTATTGCAATCGGCAAGATCTACTCGATGACGGGTGTTCTTGGAGCCGTCATTGTCTCCGGGATTGTCGTTACGATTCTTTCACAGTTTGTCGGGAAAGTGATCAAGTATTTTCCGCCGATCGTTACCGGCTCTGTTGTGTTAATCATCGGTGTTCACATCATGCCTGTGGCCATGGAAAATGCGGCAGGGGGATCCGGTTCTGAGAACTTCGGTGACTTGAAAAACTTGATGTTAGCCGTTTTTACCTTAGTGCTTTTCTTTTTTCTGAACTATTATTTTAAGGGTTTTATAAAGACGGTGGCCATTTTGATTTCAATGGCGGTCGGAACGATTGTCGCCGCTTTTGGCGGAATGGTTGATTTCTCTAAGATAGGAAAAGCCGATTGGATCACGCCGATTCAGCCTTTTTATTTCGGCATGCCTACCTTCCATCTCTCGGCAATCGTGACGATGAGCATTGTAGGAATGATCATTATGATCGAAAGTACAGGCGTTTTTATGGCTTTGGGCCAACTAACAAATCGTGAACTTAAAGACCATGACATTACGAAAGGGTTAAGAGCGGAAGGGATCGCCACCGCCATCAGCGGGATATTAAATGGCTTTAACCACTCAACCTTTTCTCAAAATGTTGGACTCGTGTACATTACCAAAGTAACGAGCAGAGTAGTCGTAGCGATCGGCGGCATCATCCTGATTGTATTAGGTTTAGTGCCGAAAATCGCAGCGGTAACGACGATGATACCTGCCCCAGTGCTCGGCGGTGCGATGATCCCAATGTTTGGCATGCTCATTTCCGCTGCATTGAGGATGATCGGGGAAGCTGACTTTTCAAAAAGTTCGAACCAATTAGTTGTGGCGATTGGGGTTGGGACCGGTCTCGCTGTCGGCGGCGTGCCAAGTGCATTCGAGGCATTCCCGGATACATTGAAACTCATTTTTGCAAATGGTGTTGTGATGGGGACGTTCGCTCTCTTTTTATCAAACTTAATCTTAAATGGCAAAAGTAAAATCACGCCGGTCATTGATCACACAGAACCGGTTGATACAAAGAAGCTGTCTTGATGAGGTGACCTTGAAAGGAGGGATGCGATTGATAGCTCTTAGGTGAGGCTCCTTTAACTTTCTTAAAGAGAGGTGCGGGGAAGAATGACTGAGGCACAATTGCGGGAGGCCATTGAACGGCTGAGAGGCACAGGAGCCAGGATTACACCGCAGCGCCGCGGGATCTTGGAGTATCTCGTTGAAACCAAATCGCATCCAACAGCGGATGAGATCTATAAAAAGCTTGAGAAAAAGCTTCCACATATGAGCAGTGCCACAGTATATAACAATCTAAAAACGTTAAAAAAAGCAGGGCTTGTCAGTGAGCTGACTTATGGGGATCATTCAAGCCGTTTTGATATTGAGACGTCAGATCATTACCATATCATTTGCCTGGACTGCGGCAAGATCCGCAATTTCCGTTTTCCGGTGCTTACTGAAATTGAAGCATTTGCAGAGACCATCACCAGTTATAAGGTGAAAAGCCACAGAATGGAAGTGTATGGTATTTGCCCTGAATGCTGGTCCGGGTGAGACCAAAATTTTTATTCGATCATCAAAAAGATAAAAGCTGCTATGTCCAGCTGAACATTTTGGAGGAGGAATCAGGTTATGACTGAAAATAAAAACAAGAAGATTTTGCGTACGGCTCAAGGTGCTCCGGTTTCTGATAACCAAAATTCTGTAACGGCGGGTTCCAGAGGGCCGGTATTAATGCAGGATTTTCACTTGACCGAAAAACTTGCCCACTTTAACCGTGAACGTATTCCGGAACGTGTCGTGCACGCCAAAGGGGCAGGGGCACATGGTTATTTTGAAGTGACGAATGATGTCACGAAATGGACTAAGGCGAAATTTTTATCAAATGTCGGCAAGCGGACTCCGATGTTCGCCCGGTTTTCAACAGTTGCCGGCGAAAAAGGTGCTGCTGATGCCGAACGTGACCCGCGCGGTTTCGCTCTGAAATTTTATACTGAGGATGGGAATTATGATCTCGTCGGCAACAACACACCGGTCTTTTTCATCCGCGATGCGATCAAGTTTCCTGACTTTATTCATACGCAAAAGCGTCATCCGGCGACGAATTGCAAAGATCCAAACGCCATTTGGGACTTCTGGTCATTGTCGCCAGAATCGCTTCACCAAGTCACGATTCTATTCTCTGACCGCGGTACGCCAAAGACCAATCGCCATATGAATGGCTATGGCAGCCACACGTTCAAGTGGACGAATGCTGACGGTGAATCCGTTTGGGTGAAGTACCATTTCAAGACAGAACAAGGTATTGAGAACTACACGAATGAGGAGGCTGTTAAGCTTGCTGGCGTTGACCCGGATCATGCGACACGTGACTTGTATGAGTCAATTGAAAAAGGAGATTATCCGGCCTGGAAAGTGTACGTCCAGATCATGCCTTTAGAGGATGCCGACCGTTATGAATTCGATCCATTTGATGTGACGAAAGTTTGGCGCCAAAGCGATTATCCGCTTATTCCGATTGGACGGATGGTGTTGGACAGTAATCCAAAAAACTACTTTGCTGAAGTTGAGCAATCTGCTTTCTCGCCGGCAAATATTGTACCTGGCATCGACTTCTCACCGGATAAAATGCTGCAAGGCCGTCTCTTCGCATATGGTGATGCCCATCGTTACCGCGTCGGCGGCAACGGCGATCTCCTGAAGATTAACCGGCCGATAACGGAATCAAACGCAAACTATCAACGTGACGGTGTGATGCGTTGTGACGATAACGGCGGCGATTCTGTGCATTATGAGCCAAACAGCCTCGGGGGACCGAAAGAATCACCCGAACATACACCGGCACCATTCGTCGTCTCCGGCACAGTGGAAAGTGTCGCATACGATAAGGATGACCACTATACACAGCCTGGTGATCTATACCGCTTGTTGAGTGAAAGGGAAAAGTCACGCTTGATTTCGAACATTGTAGGGGCGATGAAGCCAGTGAAGAAAGAGATTCAGCTGCGGCAAATTGAACATTTCCGCAAAGCTGATCCGGAATACGGCGCCAGGGTTGCAGAAGGGCTTGGCGTGCCGGCAACTGCCGCTAAGTAATTTTTAGAAAAAGGATTCTCTCAAATTCTCAATCTATTTCTCAAAAGGACAGCCCGGACTCATAATGAGGACGGGCCGTCTTCATCGTTTTGTTCCCGCTAAAGGCGTCCGGTTATTTCAACAAAGTGAACAAAAGTAAAAATCATTTTTATTCATTTTAAACAATGACTTCTGTATTAAAATCATATAAATTTAAGTTATCTATTAAAGGGTATAAAGAAATTCCTATCCATTGTATTTTTCGACTATTCACAAGGGTCATTATTATTGAAAAACAAAAGTGCATTGACCCGGCACTTTGCCATTAATATTACTGCAAGGAGGAGATTAAATTATGGCTTATACTGACTTAAATACGCCATCACGCACAATTATGACTCCAGGACCGGTCGAGGCGGATCCACGCGTTCTAAGAGCGATGTCAACGCCGGTTATCGGGCAATTTGACCCCCAATTCTTAAACATTATGAACGAAACGATGGATTTATTGCGCTATGTGTTTCAAACGAAAAACAAATGGGCGTATCCGATCGACGGCACATCCCGCTCAGGTCTCGAAGCCGTTTTGTGCAGTACAATTGAACCGGGTGATAAGGTGCTTGTGCCGATTTTCGGTCGCTTTGGCTATCTGCTAGCTGAAATCGCCAGCCGCTGCAACGCTGATGTGTATACGATGGAAGCGGAATGGGGCGACGTGTTCGATGCAGAGCAATTAAAGGCCGAAATTAAAAAGGTCAATCCAAAGATCGTGGCAGTTGTTCATGGCGAAACATCAACCGGCCGGATGCAGCCGCTTGAAGAACTCGGCAAATTCTGCCGCGAGAATGATGTGCTGCTCGTCGTTGACGCTGTTGCCACTCTTGGGGGCGTTGACTTTAAGACAGATGATTGGCATATCGATGCTGTCATCACCGGAACGCAGAAGAACCTTGCCGTTCCATCGGGCATGGCGCCGATCACTTATAACGACCGGATTGAAAAGATTCTTCTTGAACGCAAAAAGATTGAGCGCGGCTTATCGGAAACTTCTGTCAACAGTAGAAGAATTCAAAGCAACTATTTTGATTTAAGCCAAATCCAAGACTACTGGACACCTGATCGCTTAAATCACCATACGGAAGCAACGTCGATGCTTTATGCCCTTCGTGAAGGTTTGCGTGTCATTCAAGAGGAGACCCTTGAAGAGCGCTTTGAACGCCATTTGGTTCACGGTGAGGCGTTAAATAAAGGCCTTAAAGCGATGGGGGTTGAACTATTTGGCGGTGAGGAAAATCGGATGCCGGTTGTCACTGTCGTAAAAGTACCCGACGGCCTTGATGAAGCCAAGCTTCGCGCGACAATGCTCAACCAATTTGGCATTGAAATTGCTGGAGCATTCGGCCCGCTGAAAGGGCAGGTTGTCAGAATCGGTTCGATGGGTTACAGCTGCCGCAAGAATAACATCCTGCGCACCCTTGGCGCTTTGGAAGCCACGTTGACATACCACGGTGCTAAAGTCAACCAAGGCGATGGCGTACAGGCTGCCTTGGAATTTTACACAAATGCAAAAGAACCCGTAACGATATAAAGAAAACTCGCCGATTGGCGAGCCTTTGGCGAAGACAGAGGCGTAGTTGCACTTATGTGCGTCAGAAAGTTATACTTTCTGATTAACTAAAACAAACATGCTCTGCTGATTCCAGGAATCAGCAGAGCAGTCCATTTTAACAAATACTCAACGTGATTTTTCCAAATACCTCCCTATTTGCAAAAAATAACGTTAAGTTTATATAATCAATTTAAAAAACGCCATTAAAGTTCTTTGGAGCTTTGAATGGCGTTTTAAAATTATGGCAGGAGGAAAAGGACAAATCTTTGATCTACTCAAGCAAATTTTTGTTCCAATTATGTTGAATTTTTAGAAAATGTGTTTTATAATCCATAATAAATATTTTTATCATATGTTAGGTTAAAAGGGCCTTGGGATTAACATGCGTAATAATATGGTCCATAATTCTTTACAATTAGTTTTGTTGCGCACCGTTTGGAAAAATGGGAAGGTTGGGGTTTGCCCCGGCTTTCAGGCTTTAATGCAGATGTTATTATCATCTTCAACAAAGGGGCTTTTTTTATGACACAATATATGAATCTATTTCTCGCCTTCTTCAGGGTCGGCATGCTTGGCTTTGGCGGAGGACCGTCATCCATCCCGCTCGTTCACAAAGAGGTTGTCCGAAATTATAAATGGATGTCGGAAGAGGAATTCAGCGACGTGCTGGCTTTAGCTAACACTTTGCCTGGACCAATTGGAACGAAGCTGCCCGGGTATATCGGCTGGAAAATAAAAGGGACGCTGGGTATGCTTGTTTCTGTACTATCCTCAATTGTCCCGACCATCTTTCTCATGGTCGTCCTGCTGACTTTTCTTGCCTCTTTTCAGGATAAACCTTGGGTTCGGGGGATGACATCAGCGGTCATGCCGGTAGTCGGTGTCATGCTTGCCACACTAACATGGCAGTTCGTTGCAAAGGCTAGAAAAGGGTTGGGCTGGACTGTCAGCCTCGGACTTGCCGCAGGCAGCCTGATTTTAATGCAGCTTTTGCACGTGCATCCTGCCATTCTTATCGCCGCGCTGCTAATTTTCGCTCTTCTGAAACCAGATCGGAAGCAGGACGGCGATTTGTCCGAAGAAGAGGGCAACAGGAGGGTAGTCAAATGATCCTTTGGAAAATCTTCCTCGCCTTTTTTATTCCCGGGATTCTCGGCTACGGCGGCGGGCCAGCATCTATTCCGCTCGTCGAAAATGAAGTAGTGGGCCGTTTCCACTGGCTTACAGTCGGTGAGTTCAGTAAGGTGCTGGCACTTGGCAATTCACTCCCGGGCCCGATAGCAACGAAGATGGCGGGCTACATCGGTTATGAAGTCGGCGGAGTATTAGGGTCGCTTGCAGGCATTATCGCAACGGTCGGACCTTCACTTATCTTGATGATCGTGCTGCTCCGGATCCTTTATAAATATAAGGATTCGCCGAAAGTCAAACGGCTGACACTGCTGATTCGCCCGACCATCGCCGTCTTGCTCGGCGTCATGGCCTACGAATTTTTCGCTGAATCCTTCGGCCAATCCGGCTCGTTGCAAACGCTCGCTATCGCTGTAGTCAGCTTCATTTTATTAGAAAAGGTGAAGCTTCATCCCGCGTTTGTGATTGTCGCCGCTTTAGGTTACGGCGCTGTTTTTATGGGAGGGTGAAGGCCGGGTCAAGGTGGCGCGCTTTAAGGGAGCCGAGAGTAAAGGGAAAGTACTGGATGGACGGAAATTGAGGGGAGATAGGCTGAATTGGCGCGAGCTTTGTCCAAGACCGCCCGCCTCGCCGGCGAAAAGGACGCAGAATTCCCCGAGGAGGACGCAGTCGCCGCTCATAAGGACGTAGTCCCCATGTCCAAGACGCAATCCCCGGTGAAAAGGACGCAGAATTCCACCAGGAGGACGCAGTCATCGCTCATAAGGACGCAGTCCCTATGTCCAAGACGCGATCCCCGGTGAAAAGGACGCAGAATTCCCCGAGGAGGACGCAGTCGCCGCTCATAAGGACGCAATCCCTATGTCCAAGACGCGATCCCCGGTGAAAAGGACGCAGAATTCCCCGAGGAGGACGCAGTCACGGCTTGTTATTGTACCTATATAGTAGACAGTTTTAGAAAACCGCACTCTGGATATAAATGTGTATAAAAATAGAACGGAGGCGGATTGAAATTGGATAG
>NZ_SLXK01000040.1 GCF_004341035.1 Scopulibacillus darangshiensis | reverse complement strand
TCATTTTTAAGTTCACTCCTAGGTATTTTCATAGTTTAATACCTAGTATTGTCAAGGAATCTAGTCTTCAAACCCATAGATTTTAGCGAAGAAGCTCATAATTGATATGGTCCCTATTGACTTTAATCTTCACCACAAACGATGCAGATGATCCATCTTGGGCAAACACATTGCCTCTTACCTCATACAAATCATCGCCAATTTCTTTAATCATTGTCATGTCCTGACTAGAATACTCAAGGGAAAGATGCAACTTATGAAGCATTTAAAAATAGGGTAAAAGACGACAAAGAATAATTGTTAAAAAATATGTTAAGGGGGGCTCATACAACACTTTTACAGTTGGATGGACTTTTGTTTTTTTCGGCCAAAAGGCTTGAATGAACCTGACATCCAACAAGGATTATTTGCCATGATTGTAGAAACTAATAACAACTTCTGAAAATTCAGGAGATGAAAAAATGAAGGTCAAACGAATTGTTGCCAATATTGAGACGCACGACTTTGCCAAAGCAAAGCACTTCTACGAGGAAATTCTCGGACTTGATCGACTGATGGACCTGGGATGGATTGCAACATATGGCTCGCACGAGGAAATGAATACTCAGATCAGCTTCCTCTCACAGGGTGGCTCAGAGACCCTGTGCCCGATCTATCAATTGAAGTTGATGATGTCGATGAGGCGCTGAGTCGCATCAAAGAGGCAGGGATTCCAATCGAGTACGGACCAGTGCAAGAACCATGGGGCGTTCGTAGATTCTTTGTGAAGGATCCATTCGGGAAGCTTATCAATATTCTTACCCACTTGTAAATGAATGTCTCTTGAAAATCATTAAAAGGAGCGGGTATGATCTGTTCCTTTTAAATGTTGGCTGCTTAGGAGTGATATAACTTTTGGGAAGAATAAGGACTGTTCACTATTCCAATCCCATTGTTCTTTTAACCTTGTTTATCTCCTCTTCGGTTTACCAAACGCGCTGCTCTAGCGCCTCTATATTGTTATAGGCGCATCATCCGACAACCTTTAGCAGTTCAAAATTTTTCGTTGAGGCTTGAGGGGGATAATGAAAGGGATGGTAGGTAAGATTAAGCTGGGGGCGGATTTGAGGAGATTGGGGGCAACGGAGGATTTAATTAAACGTTTGATTAATAATTTGAACGCAACAATTACAAGGAACTTTTTAACTTTCTAACCTCTAATCATAGTTCGGTTTGTAACAAAAGGCTTAAATCAGGTTTTTAGTACTAGGACAATTTTTTCACTTTTAAAATAGCGGTTTGCTTTATCCATTAGCCATCATTTGTTTTCATGAGTGATTTGTAATGGGATCCTGAATTTTTTAATTGCCTTCTTATTTTTTTCATCCAAATCAAAAGAAGAGAACCCTAGCAAAGCTAGCGCCCCCTCAAAATATCATTAACGAAGAAGTTGAAGCACACCTTGAGGCCGCTGGTTAGCCTGAGCCAACATAGCTTGAGCAGCTTGGTTAAGGATGTTGTTCTTAGTGAACTCCATCATTTCCTTAGCCATATCAACGTCACGGATACGTGATTCGGCGGCTGTTAAGTTTTCGGAAGATGTTCCAAGGTTGTTGGTTGTGTGTTCTAGGCGGTTTTGGTAAGCACCAAGTTTAGAACGCTCTGCTGAAACCGTTTCAATAGCGTCATTAATTTTTGTAATAGCAGAATCAGCCGCGCTTTGTGATGAAATATCAATTCCTAATGCCCCTTTTACACCATCCGCCAACTTATTATCGGCTTGTAAAACAAGGTTTCCAGAATCATAATATCCAGCAGCTGTTCCCGCTGTGGCATCTGCAGCTTGCCAAGTACCTATAACAGTAGTCCCATCTTGGCCAATTAAGGTCCCGTCAGTATTATTTGAAGTATAAACTTTACCCACCTGTAATGCATCAGAGCGCATATCATTTACTGAGATGGTAAGGTTTTGTCCTTCGTTTGCTCCAATTTGAAAAGTTCCTGAAAAGGAACCATCTAATAAATTCTTAGTGTTGAACTCCGTGTTATCACCAATTCTTGTAATTTCAGAAGCAAGTTGGTTTACCTCTTTTTGAAGTTCTTCACGATCTGTATTCGTATTCGTATCGTTAGAAGACTGAACGGCTAATTCACGCATACGTTGAAGGATGGAATGTGTTTCATTCAATGCACCCTCACCAGTTTGAATAAGGCTAATTCCATCCTGTGCATTCTTCGAAGCCATTTCTAACCCACGAATCTGCCCTCTCATCTTTTCCGAGATTGCTAGCCCAGCTGCATCGTCACCAGCTTTGTTTATTCTTAGACCTGAAGAAAGCTTTTCTAACGCCTTCTGTGTATTGTTCCCGTTGATGTTTAATTGACGATAAGTATTCAACGCCGCGATATTGTGATTAATTCTCATTTTTTATGACCTCCGTGTTTGAAATATTAAGAAGCACATCCATATGCTTCTTTTTTCAATGATTTACTTTTTTTCTTCCAACAGTTCTTCTCTAACAATCGATACATCTTTTGGTGCATCGATACTAAGACGCAACATGTTGTCCTCTGTCTTAATGACAGTGATCTTAATGTCATCGTTAATGATGATGGACTCCCCGGGTTTTCTGCCAAGTACTAAAGCCATGCCAACTCATCCTCCTTGATGATTCAATTAATATATCGGATCTTTGATTCATTTATTTAATAGAATAAGAAAAACTTTTGATTATAAACTAGATTAAAAGCCTGCCTGTCTTAAGAAGGATATAAAAACTTATTCGTAAAAAGAAAAAGGTATCACATCAAGGAGCTCCCTACTCCATTATGTGATACCCGAGCATTCAGGTTTTATTATTTAGTTGGACCCTTCTTAGTTATTTTTCAGTCATTGCTGTTTCTATAAAAAAAATAGCCCCCTCCCCCTTACCAATCACAACAAACAAAAAGCCCTCAGGATCAGAGGACTTTTTGTTTGTTATTTTTCAATACACCTTACCTTATTTCGGTCATTAAGCGACAACTTCACGTTTATTTTCAAACTGTTTGTACTGTTCCTCTTGCATAATCTTTTTCAAGATTTGAACTGATTTCCACACGTCTTCGTATGAACTGTAAAGCGCCACCGGTGCGAGGCGGATGCCGTTTGGGGCGCGGAAATCCGGGATCACTCCGTTTGCTTTTAACGCTTTGCAAATTCGGGCTGCTTCTTCGTGTTCCAAATAAATATGGCCGCCGCGTATAGCATCATCAGTCGGATTTCCGAGTGCAAAGCCCATATCTTTTAGCTCGTGTTCAATAAGATCCATCATATATCTTGTGATGTGCAATGATTTCTTTCGAAGATTAGCCATGCCTGCTTCTTCAAAAATTTCAAGCGAACCAATTAATGGGGCAACACTTAGCAAATGCGGTGTGCCCATTTGATAAGCTCCGGCATCCTCTGCGGGCGTTAATGTATGCTCCATGTCAAATTGTTTACTTTTATCAGAACTAAACCACCCTGCAAGTCCTGGGACTCGTCCGAAATGCGTTTTATTCACATATAAGCCGGCAACGCCGCCTGGTCCGGCATTTAAATATTTGTAATTGCACCATATGGCAAAGTCAACGTTCCACTCGTCAAGGTTGTGTTCTATTGCACCGATTGAATGGCACAGATCAAAGCCAATTACAATCCCGCGCTTATGTGCTTCTTCCGTTAGACGCTTCATATCAAGAATTTGTCCGCTTCGGTATAAAACGCTTGGCAATAAGATTAAAGCGATCTCATCTGTCATGGCTTCGATAATATCATCTTCTTCAAGCGTTTGGCCATTCCGGCTTTTCACCTGGACAAAATGGGTGTCGGGATCATAGCCTTTTAATTTAACCTGACTTTGCAGAGCATAGATGTCTGTAGGAAAGGTTAAGTCATCAGCAAGGATTTTTGTCCTTTTGCCTTTTGGCTCATAAAATGTTGCGACCATCTGATGAATATTTGTTGTTGTGGAACCGGTGACGATCACTTCTTCAGAAGCTGCACCGATCAATGGAGCGATTCTTTCTCCCAGCTTTTCCGACAGCTCATACCAAGGATATTTTCCTTCCGTCCAGCCATCAATACCAAATTCTTTCCATGAATCGATTATTTCTAAAAGAGACTTTTCTGCTCGTTTTGAACATAATCCAAGCGAATTGCCATCGAGATAAATCATGCCCTCTTTAATATAAAACTCATTTCGAAATGATGCTAATTCATCTCGCTTATCAAGCTCACAGGCATAATCCTGGGTATAGTCGAACGCTTTTTGAGTCATATCATGATCCCCCTTATTTGAATATTTGTTTCATTAGGTCTGTGTTTACTGTATCATCGAAACTGACATGATGTCAATGACATGATGTCAGTTTTATGCAGCAGCTGTCATTCCTGTCGAACGGGCAACGACGAGATCGCAAGCTAACCAATTTTAACTTGTCTTTTTGGACATATCCTCGTTTTCTTTTGAATTGGATTGATGTCTATTTTTCTTTTTCCAAATGATATAGCCAATAGAGAGGAAGATTAGCCACGGAACACCAAATTCAAGCATGTTTCTAAAAGGTGTAAACCATGTGGTGATCATTAGGCTTAATAAAACTAGGCCGCCTAATATCGTTAAATACGGGAAACCAATCATTCGGATCGGCAATTTTCTTCCGCCGTTTTTCTCCCACCGCTTACGGAAAAACAAATGGGAAACAAAGATGACAAACCATGTGAAGATCGAACCGAACATGGATATTCCCATCATGAATGAATAAGAGGACCCGGGAAGGAATGCACTGACCCCTGCGGCCAAAGCAATTCCAACTGTCGATACCGCGAAAGCTCTTAACGGAACGCCTCGCTTGCTTACCTTTTTAAAGAAACGCGGGGCGTAGCCACCCTCTGATAATGAGTACATCATACGCGTCGAAGCATATAACTGACTGTTCATCGCAGATATTGCAGCCACTAAAACGATAAAGTTCATAATTCCAGCAGCGCCAGGAATATGGATCATTTCTATGACTCTGACAAACGGACTCTTATCTACGCCTGCGGATTTCCATGGCACAATCATTAACATAATAGTCATGGTCAAAACGTAAAACACTGCAAGGCGAAAAACAGTGGCTTTTAAGGCTTTTGGCACCGCGACATCCGGCTCTTTCGCCTCACCCGCTGTAATCGCTACCATTTCTGTCCCTAGAAAGCTGAATAGAGAAACGAAAATCGCTACCCATATTCCCCAAGGTCCAAATGGCATGAAACCGCCATCATTTACAAGATTATGCGGGCCAATGCTTGGATCATGTTTCCCGCCAAACAAGATATATGCGCCAAGAAGAATGAAAAGCACGATCGCAACGACTTTAATCATGGATAGCCAATACTCTAACGAAGCAAATGTATTGACACTCTTCGCGTTAATATAGATTAATATCGCAGCAAAAAGCAAAATCCAGATCACGCCCGGAACGTTCGGAAACCAATATTTCATATAGATGGATATTGCACTGACCTCTACTCCTATTGCAAAGACTTGAGCCACCCAATAGGAGTAACGCACAAGAAAGCCTGCCCAGGGATTTATATATTTCTCAGCAATTGTTCCAAATGCCCCGGAAGTAGGATGTGCAACTGTCATTTCGGCCAAACACCCCATTAACAGCAATACGATAAACGCACCGACAGCATAACTAATGATGACACTTGGCCCTGCCAAACCAATAGCAAGTCCACTGCCGAGGAACAATCCTGTTCCGATGGCACAGCCCATCGCAATCATCGTAAGCTGACCTGTCTTCAACTCTCTTTTTAAGCCTTGTTCCTTATTGTGCTCACCCATATTTTGTCCCCCCTTTTTTAGAAACCGCTTACACATATAGTGACAATTCCCTGCTGCCTAAGACTCTATCACTTAGTAAGGAAAAGCTTATCAAAGAATATGACATCATGTCAACATCTATAATCAAAGTATTCCACCAATTGTGTAAAACCAAGAGTATTATTGTAATTTAACAAAGCGCCTTTAATTTTTAGAGAATGCCTTATATGATAGAATATAATCATTAAAAAAATGAGGAGTTAATAGATAGTTATGGACAAAAAGGGAGTTGAAACCAGCGATAAACGCCATTTGCGGTCAATGATTACAAGAGAAAAAATATTAAAATCCGCAAAAGAGGTATTTCTTGAAGAAGGCTTTCAAAAAGCAACGATTTCTCAAATGATCAAAAAAGCAGGAGTCGGTTACGGAACGGCATATGTTCATTTCGAAGGAAAAGATGATATCTTAATTGTTTTAATGGAAGATGTCATGGCGAAGTTTTACGAGATTGCCGAAACCCCATTTTCCCCTCGTTCTAAGGAAGAGGCGAATGACATTATTGAAAACCAAGCCTATTCTTTCTTAAAATTGGCGGAGAAAGAACGTGACATCATGTGTGTCCTTGAACAGGCCATTGGCGTCTCCCCTGAAGCGGCAAATAAATGGAAAGAAACGCGCGAAAAATTTATTCAGCGAATTTTAAAAGACATTCACTACTCTCATGAAAACGGCCTAACGAGGGCAGGCTTGAACTTTGAACTTGTCGCGCGCGGGTGGTTTTTTGTAAACGAAATGTATCTGTGGGAAATTGTTCGGGGTGAACAACGAGCACCTGTAGAAGAAATTGCCGAAGCAATAACTTCTGTTTATACAGCGGGGCTTTATAAAGGGGTCTGACCCCTGTTATGTGAATAACTTTTCAAAGGGGCCAGACCAAAAAAGGTCTGACCCCTTGCCACTAATCAATCAACAAGTGGTTTATCGTCCATATAGCGGTAAACGGGCACTTCGTCGCCAACATTTACAGGTAAATAATTAAATGTCACGTAGCTGTCGCCGGATTCGGGTTCCAGCGCCAAAGCGGTAAGATTAGCTGCCGGCTGAGCCATGCTGTACACATAGCTTCCTTTTGGGAAAAAGACCTTTTTCTCCTTCACGTTCGTCTTTACATGATTCAACAAGTGGCCTTCGTAATATTGGTCATCGAATTCTGTATCTGTCACCTTATATGTTTCTACCGTTAATTCCTTAGCTTCTTTTAGCCGTTTCACTTCAACGCCTTGATTTCTCAGCTTGTCCGCAATATCGTGGTATGCAGGGGGCATGATGTATGCCTTTGGACGCACCCGTTCCAATGTTGGCTCAGCTTTTTTGGAACTGTAGTACTTTACCGGGATGTCTACAACTTCTCCCTTGGCAATGTCAACGACCTTTTGTTTCTTGCCTTTCATCTCCTTAAATGCACTTTGAAGCACAATTTTGTCGTTGTTGTTGACACTTTTACCTTTTCGTACAATCTCTGATCTGGCGCCATTAACGGCTGCTTTTACCTCGCCAGCTCGTTCCGCAGCTGTTTTCAATATACTGGTTTGGGCGACAACTTGCGAAGCCACGCGGCGTTTGAAATTTTCCCGGCCGATGCCGATTCCTCTGCTTTCAATAAGGAAAGAAAAGCTCGGCTGAAGGCCATAGGCATTTCGGCCGATCCGTGCATCTCCCCCGCCTTCATAAAGTGTCGGTTCACCGCCGGAAGAATGGCGGACCGTATAATATGTTGAGGAAGAATAACCATGCTTATCCAAATTCTTAAAGGCATTTTTGAGAAACCAGTTATCGGATTTTGTTCGGATTGATTTTGGAATGTTAAGGTTTTTGCCAGATAATAAGAGGATATCGTGATATTTTACCGCTCCCTTTTCTCCGATGTCAGGAAAAGCAGGCGTTGCGCCATACTCATGAGCATCGATCACGACTTCCGGATTATACTTATTGAATGCCTTGTGAGCAGCTCGAATTTCGGGAAGTTCGAGTTTGACGTGATCACGATTTGCATCTAATTGATTAGCGGTTCGGCGTTGAAAGTAATAAGAGCCATCTGGATTCATTCTCGGCATGACAATAACATTAATCTTATCAAGCACCTCTTTGCCAAGGTCGCCTTTTGCCAATTTTTCCGCCGTAACCAAGACAGACTCCCCGCCAGCCGGCTCATTTCCGTGAATCTGACCCTCGAGCCAAACTGTCGGTTTCCGCTTGAAATCCATTGAGTTTTCATTCTTGCTCGTTGTAAAAATAAGCAAAGGCAGCTTCCGCCCCTCAAGCGACTTCCCCGCTGTTTTAACCTTCATTACATCGCTTGAGCTTTGCAATTCTTTTATAAACCTCATCATTTCTTTTTGTGTAGTAAAGTTCCATTTGCCTGCTTTAAATCCAGGTGTATCAAAATCAACATCGGGTTCTGGGTACAGTGCTTTTACCTGTTCAGGCTGCTCATAATCTTGACCGAAAAACGGTGTAAAGCTTGAGTTCGTTTGTCCCGCGGCAGGCGGTGCAGCCTTTTCCCGGGCTGAAGGTGTCTTGTCAGGTTGATTAGAATTCGTTGATGCTAAGCTTAACTGGCCCGCTCCAAACATCAGTGAAAAGATCATCACAGTCAAAGCAACAAGCGCCAACACTTTCTTTTTAAACATGTGATCCTCCTCCTTACATTTTGTAAAAATGAGATCAACTGCCCTCAGCTTGTCCTATTAACCAAATTTAACTAGTGAAGATCAACCACCTCCTCTAAGCATTTTCGGCAAACACTGACATTTTTCGTTAATTTATTTAATTTAATTCTATTTTTAGTTGAGGATTCCTTGCATCGAAAGACTCGTTATGAAGATTAGTACTTTCGCAGTAACGCGGGGAGGTATTTTTCGTAAGCATGGAAAAAAACCCGCCAATGGCGGGGGCGGGCTTTTCTTCGCTAAACCCTTGTTTTTAAATATAAATAAACACCATAATCTGTCGGAACAGAAGCATAACCCATTTGTCGTAACATAGCTGTGATATTACCACTTGACTCTGTTTCTTCTTTTAGTTGTTCGGCTAACGTCAATGCATGGTTCATGTTTCATTTGAATCTCCTCTTTTTCAAGTCATATTCTTACAAAGGTCCGTCCCCTTTAGAATCTACCATAATATCACTCTACCTTACCGCCGGCTTTAAGGATATTGATGACTTCCTTTGTTGCCTGTGCAATAAGCTTGTCATTATAACCCTTATCCTTCTTATCGCGATTAGAAAGGATGGCAAGAACAATAGGGTCTCCTTTTGGCGGCCAAATGACAGCAATGTCATTTCGTATGCCATATGATGGTGATCCGCCGGATTTATCTCCAACTTCCCAGCCTTTTGGCACACCCGCACGAATTAACGTATCCCCAGTAGTGCTTCTTTTCAGCCAATCTACTAAAAGAGACCGTTTTTTTGTTGGAAGTGCGTCACCGATTGTGAACGCCTTAAGGCTTTCAGCAAGCGCCTTCGGTGTGCTAGTATCATGCGTTTCACCCGGCTTAACTTCGTTTAATTTTGGCTCGAAATTTTCAGGATTGGTCACGTTATCCCCAATCTTCCTGAGCGATTTTTTAAGGCTGCTCGGTCCGCCCAGTTGCTTAAGTATGAGATTCTCCGCAGTATTATCACTGTATCGAAGAGCAGCATCGCAAAGTTCCTTAAGAGTCATTCCTGTATCAACATGCTTCTTCGTAATCGGATTATAGTTGACGAGATCATCTTGGGTATAGGTAATTGTTTGATTAAGGTCTGCTAATGACTTTTGTTGCAATAGTGCCCCTACAGTTAAAGCTTTAAGGGTGGATGCATATGCAAAACGTTCATCTGACCGATACGTTACAGTTTGGTTTGTGCCAGTGTCGAGCGCAAAGATGCCAAGTCTGGCATCAAATTTATCCTCAAGTTTGGCAAAATCTTCTGTTTTTGCGGTATCCGGATTTTTTTGTTCAGGTTGATCAGAATGGGTTTTCTTCCCTGATGAACAACCCGCAAGCATGACACAGGCGAGCAGTAATATAGGTGCAACATTTTTAAATCTAAATCTACTAAAAATCTTATTCATTTAAAATCAAACCCCTTCCCACTCATTGGTAGACTAAGTAACATTCGACTGCTTTCACTCTTTACTAAACTGAACCTTCTCACCTCCCCTTTCGCATGATTTATTGCATAAGATCTTATTTCTTTTTGCTTGGACTACACGTGTAATAAAATACTACATTTGTAATCCATACATGTCAAATTAATATTTTTGAACTTAAAAAGATCACCGCTTTTATCCACTCAGGTCCTGTCTATTTGTTTACAAATTGATAGCTTGATAAAATGAACAGATGAAATGCAGATTGGAAATGGAGACGAATGGCATGTTCTTCACTCATTTTATAGTCAGTTTTATAGTGTCTTCTTTTATGGTTGCCATCATTATGCTGATCAGGAAAGTGTTCTATAAGCAATTATCAGCTAAATGGCAATATAATCTATGGTTTCTTTTGCTCATTGCCTTGACTCTGCCTTTTATACCGAATGATTGGTTTGACTTTGGAAAAACCTTTACATTCGATTTTCATCATAGCAATGAACCAAGTCATTCGATTGCCTCCACCGGAGATCATGCAGCAAAAAACGGAAATTGGATGCAGGACTTTACGTTATCAGTCAATCGTTTCGACTTGACATTCCTGAATGACATAGTAGCCTGTGTGTGGATTATCGGGATGTTAATCATGACTGCTCTATCAATACATGCTTGGTTTAAGTTAAAGAGAATTAAAGACTCGACATCCAGCATCAAAAATATAGACGTCTTAGTGTTATTCGAACAGTGCAAAAAGAGGTTAGATATATCGAGACATTTGATCATTGGAACATCGCCGCTTATCAAATCTCCTTTGACGTTCGGCCTTTTTAAGACCTATGTTGTGCTGCCGGATCATTTTGATGAGTGGCTGTCTATGGACGATATCAAACACATCTTTTTGCATGAATTGAATCATTATAAATATAAAGATATTGCAACAAATTACCTGATCGTCTTTTTTCAAATTTTATACTGGTTTAACCCTTTTGTTTGGGTTGCCTTCAGGGAAATGAGATTAGATCGTGAAATGGCTTGTGATATTGCTGTATTAAAATCTTTGGATAAGCACTCCTATCCAGAATACGGGAATACGATTATTAATTTTGTAGACAGATCCGCGCGGCTGAGGTATTTTACTTTGGCCAATCAGTTAAACGGTTCCAAGGAGCAAATAAAAAGACGCATTGAAAATATTGCAGCTTTTACAACCGAATCAAAGCTGCTGGGACTAAAAAGCATCATGATCTTTATGCTCTTGGGGGTCATTGTTGCAGGTCAAGTTCCAATCATTTCTGCAATGGCTTATGATGATAGACGTTATGATTTTAATAGTGAACGGACAGTGTATGAGGACCTGAGCAAGTATTTTGCCGGATATGAAGGCAGCTTTGTATTATATGATTTGCAAGCTGATCAATATCGTATCTATAATGAAAATAAAAGCACATTAAGAGTTTCGCCGGATTCTACTTACAAGATCTATAGTGCATTGTTTGCATTGGAGTCACATGTCATCACAAGAGAAAACTCCACAATGAAGTGGAATGGCAAGCCCTATCCTTATGATTCTTGGAATATGGATCAGAATTTATCTACAGCAATGAAAAATTCAGTAACCTGGTATTTTCAGGATTTGGATAAAAGAGTCCATAAGGATAAGATCCAAGCTTATCTAGAACAAATAGACTATGGCAATCAAAATCTTTCTGGGGGACTCTCGCAATATTGGCTGGAATCTTCATTGAAAATTTCCCCAATAGAGCAAGTAAAATTGCTTAAGGCTTTTTATACAAACGCATTTGGATTTAAAGATAAGAATATCCAAACCGTTAAAGATATGATCAAATTAGCAGAAAAAGACGGCAGACTGCTCTCTGGAAAAACCGGTACGGGAAGTGTCAATGGAAAAAATATTAACGGTTGGTTCATTGGCTATGTTGAAACCAAAAAAGATACGTATTTCTTCGCTGCTAATATCCAAAATGAGGATAATGCCTATGGAAGCAAGGCAGCAGAAATAACGAAATCTATATTAAGGGATAAAGGCATATATTAGGCATTTAAATCAAACAAATGGCTTTTTAATGCAGGAGGAGGATAGTTGTGTCAAATAAATTACCTAGCATATCGGACGCAGAATGGGAAGTCATGAATGTCCTTTGGGAAAAATCTCCGCAAACAGCGAGTGGCGTCATTTCCTCCTTGCAAGAACAAACGGATTGGAAACCGAAAACAGTACGCACACTTTTGGATCGTCTCGCGCAAAAAAAGGTGATCGGTGTAAATAAAGATCAAAAAGTCTATACGTTTTTTCCGCTATATTCCCGGGATGAATGCCAGCAGGCCGAGGCGAAGTCCTTTATTAAGCGAATTTACGGCGGCACGTTAAAGTCGATGCTCGTTCAGTTCATGCAGGAGGATTCCTTGTCGGAAGAGGATATTAAAGAATTACGTTCAATTTTGGATGAAAAGTCTGAGAAAAAGAGAACAAAATGACGTTGGGGATGCGTTCCAGGAAAAAAGGCCTCGACTGGCATCAAAGGTTGGGTTTGGGTGACCGTGGATCGAAAAAAAGCGCTTCGGCGGTCACGATTACGGGTTATTCGTGCCCGCGGATTGGTAAATCGGCCTTACAAAAAAGAGAAAACCATTCGCAAAAATATACTTTTACGAATGGCTTCTTATATTATTCCAATTTTTCAAAAATATGCCGCTGCCTGTGTACTGTTTCTGTTGTTTTCACTAAACTTTTGAATATAATTCCACTACTTTCCATGTTTGTTTTTAACTATTTTTATTGCTGGTGTTCCCCTTAACCTGCTTTAACGTCGCTACTATAAGAAAGCTAACGATCACTAATAAGAGCCATGAACTCACCTTTCCTAGATGAACAAGGCTCCAGCTATCGGTTTGGTTTGGATATTCCCAAGCTCCAAAAAATGTTGCGATATTTTCGGCTATCCATATAAAAAATCCGATCAGCACAAAAGAAAGTGCAAGCGGCATCCGGCAACGCGTGCCATCAACCTCATATGTGACCCATGACCGCCAAAAGACGATAATGACAAGTCCGGATAACCACCAGCGAACATCAATCCAATAATGGTGGGTGAAGAAATTCAAATAAATCGCAGCTGCAAGAGGCACAACGACCAAAAACGGCGGCCACTTAACCAGTTCAACCTTCAGCCTCCTCCACGCCTGGCAAAGATAACTCGCCACACTTGCGTACATGAATCCGCTATACAGAGGCACCCCAAAAATTTTGGAGTACCCCTCCTCCGGATAAGACCAGGAGCCCATATGTACCTTAAAAAGTTCAAGAGCAAGTCCAATGAGGTGGAACATTGTGATCACCTTTAGTTCATCCCGTGTTTCAAGCCCAGAATGCACCATCCCCCACTGCATCAGAAGGCAGATGATGAGCAGCCAGTCATATCGCGGCAGGAAAGGAAGCGGCAGGAATTTTGTAAAAGCCAAGGAGGCAAAAATAACGACAGGAAACAAACATGATAGGGCCTGCTCCTGGCCAAAACGAACGAGTTGTTTCAGCGCTCTCATGATTTGTGCCTGCACAGTCTTTTTCTGAGCATCATTTTGAATCGTTAAATTCATGGGTAACCCCTCTTTTATGAATTTGTTTATTCTTGAGTATCTTCATCACTTCGGTATTCCAAAAGATCTCCGGGCTGACATTCTAATGCTTTGCAAATCGCCTCTAAAGTTGATAATCGAATCGCTTTTGCCTTTCCATTTTTCAATATAGAAAGGTTAGCCATTGTTATACCAACCCGCTCCGAAAGTTCCGTTACGCTCATTTTTCGTTTAGCCAGCATCACATCAATGTTGATTATAATCGCCATGTTATTCACCTCAGACCGTTAAATCATTTTCTGATTTTATATTAATAGCTTCTTGTAAAAGTCTTTGGAGAACAGCAGCAAAGACTGCGATCACCAATGAGGCAAAAATAATGATCAATCCTATTAATATGATCCCTGGGGCTCTCTCCGCCATGAAATAAAAGAGTGGCATGCCTGCTGCATACAAGATACTGATTGTGATTGCAAAATATTTTATATTCTTTAAAGCTTTTACAGAAATTTGCGAGAAAGCTATGTTCTTGTCAATATAGCTTAAAAGTCTTAAAGCCTGATACAGAGCAAAGTAAAAAGGGATCGCCGCCGCATACATGAAGATGAAAACGGGATATTTCATATAAGCAATATCTTGATCCAATTCTGCTGCATAATTCGCTATCTCGGGCACTAAAAAGATGCACAAAGCAAGAACTAGGATGCCAATAAGAATAACAGCTATCTTTAAAAAGAGGGTTGATCCTCGTTTCATAAAAAGCACCTCATTTATTTATTGTCAATTTTAATTTAGCATATGGTTTATCGTTTTACAATAAATAATTATCGATTTTAATTATACTTTTATCGATATGAAAATATATCTTTATTTTTTTAGAGAAAGCTAAAAAGCATTCCTTATGACAAGAAATGCTCTTTAGCTTTAAACATTCAATTTATAACTCGTTTACTCCTGCTCGTTAGTTCAAGAAGCATATGCAGCCATGGCCCTCATTTGTCTTTCATCGCCTTTATGAAAGACATTTCAACCATGTGGGAAACCCAATGCTTTTTTCATAAAAATAGAGGGGCAGGGAGAGGATAGGTTTTAAATCAAAAAATACGGGTATTATAACCATATACCATCCCCAGGTATAGCGCATTATGAAAGGAATGATGATATGACCTGGTTAGAAGTTGTTTCGTGGATCGCCATCGTCATAGGCATTTTGCAAGCGATCCTCATTACGATCGATGTTATTCGGTACCCGCAAAACATGATGCCGATTATGAATATCGTCTGGCCTCTGACTGGCCTTTATTTCCCTATTTTTGGACTCTGGGCTTATTACGGGCTGGGAAGGGCCAAAGGGCAAATGGACATGAAGATGGACCATATGGATATGAAGCACATGAATATGGAATCCGGTATGGATATGAGTATGAATCATGAAGAGCATATGGATCATCACCATGACCACATGGAACACCACGATCACGGGGATATGCACCATCATGAACACGGCAATAAACCCTTTTGGCAGAGCGTTTTTGTTTCCACCACGCACTGCAGCAGCGGCTGTTCTCTCGGTGATATGATCGGCGCCCCTCTGGTGTTTTATACAGGCTTTCTCATTGCAGGTTCGATGCTTTTAACAGATTACGTGGTCGAATTTATCTTGGCCTTTATTTTTGGCATTGCCTTTCAATACTACGGCATGGGCTTTCAAAAACATGACCAACCCGGAAAGGCGATTAAAGATGCTATCAAAGCAGATACATGGTCACTCATTTGCTTTGAAATTGGCATGTTCGGATGGATGGCGCTTGCCTATTATGTGTTTTTTGCGCAAATGCCTGAACTTAACACTGCGGTCTTCTGGTTCATGATGCAGTTAGCGATGATGCTTGGATTCTGTACCAGCTACCCTGCCAATTGGGTTTTGGTGAAAAAAGGAATCAAGCATGCCATGTAGCCCTTCATAACAGGATGAGCAAAAGTTCTAGAACCTAAAACCGGTGATAATAATGAGGGAAAGGACATCAATCCAGTAGGGACATAAGGTAGCATGCGCCACCGCAGCAGCGATGATTTCTTTGAACTTCCTGCTTAGTTTTCCTTCTCTCATAGCTGCCGCACTAAACTGGGAGTAACCTTTAAAGGCGTCCGTCGCGTAGCGTTTTTTAAATTAATCAGAAAGTATAACTTTCTGACGCACATAAGTGCAACTACGCCTCTGTCTTCACCAAAGGCTCGCCAATCGGCGAGTTTTCTTTAGACGTATCTGTAGTAAGCAATCGTCTTACATGTATAAGTAAACTTGAGAGGTTTTCTCAAATGTGAAATAGCCATACAACGATTGGCCCTAAAAAGGAGCCAATGATTGCACATAATGTCATCGTAACAGAACTCATCGAAAAAGTTAGTTCATTGTATTCGGCAGCTTTTGAAGTTCCTATGGCATGTGAAGCACTGCCAAGGGCGATACCTCTGCCAATGGGACTATGCACTCGAGCAAACTTAAAGATAGTGGGAGCTATTATTGCGCCAAAGATCCCTGCAATCATGACGGCTACGATTGTCATCGAGGCATTTCCTCCTAATCCTTTAGACACTTCTATTGCAACAGGGGTTGTAATAGATTTTGGGATCAATGAAAGAATTAATGTATGATTTATCCCGAACATCTTAGACAATATGCCAATACTGACCATTCCAGTAATGGCACCAACCAAAGCCCCTCCTAATATGGGGAATAAATTATTCATTAAAAAACGGCGTTGTTTAAACAAGGGATACGCAAGGGCTACAACGGATGGCCCTAAAAGGGAATTGATCCATTGCCCGCCAATCATATAGCTTTTATAGGGAATATGGAGCACTAAAAGGATAATGATTATAAGCGTAGTCGCAGTTAAAGCAGGAATTAGTAGTGAGTAGGAATACCGCCTGTAAATTTTAGTCATCATAAAATAAGTGACGACGGTTAATAAAATCATACAGATTGCGAACATTTGCTGCACTCTCTATCATCCTTTCTTTTTTGTGCTTTTCTCTCAAAAAGTTGACCTGCGATCCCTGCTATTGCAATGGAAATGATGGTACTTAATAGAACGGCTATAGCCAGCAAGGCACCATGAATAGAAAGCAAGGAAGGATAGTTCATGATGCCGACTGTTGCTGGAATAAAAAATAATATTAATATCCTCAGCAGAAAACCTGCTCCATTCTCAATAAACTTTACTGGAATAACTTTTAGACATAAACAAATGAAAAGTAATATAAGACCAATGATACTGCCTGGAATGACCAAGTTAAAAAAGTTATGAACAATGTTTCCAACGAAATTAAAAAGATACAACATACAAATTTGCAAAATGATGATTAAAAATTTCATGCTGACATTTCTCCTCTATTTAGGAGTATCCTCTATACTTTCCTATAAAATTAACTTAAAAATGTACGTCACTATTCATCGACTAAAAGATGTGATTGGTGGACTCTCACCTTTTGTCTTTTCCATTTACTTCTAAAGATCTACTATTAATGTCTTATATGTGTTATCAATATGGCTCAAAACAGCATCTGTTGTTTGATGTAAATTCCGTGCTTTTAACCCCTCAATAATTAAATTGTGTTCGTAATAAATTTCATCTATGCTTTTTCCGGCCTTTAATGCAGCGAATCCGTACCAATTAAAATGGTCGGTGAGGTTTTGGATTAATTGATACAGTCGATGATTCTGACTTAACTCCGCTAGGAACAAGTGGAAGGACGAATCATGGTAAATAAACTTTAAAGGGTCTTCCTTTAAGTCAAATAATTGTTTATCCATCTTCTCAATCTTATAGAATGTTTCGTCATCAAGAAGAGGAATGAGCAGCTCGATGACCAATACTTCATTCGCCTTTCGCAGTTGGAAAACCTCATCAACATCGTGTCTATTAATGTTTTTGACTAAAATGCCTTTTCTTGGTACAGACTGAATCCACCCTTCTAGTTCTAGCTGCTGCAAGGCTAACTTTAATGGGGTACGGCTAATCCCAAGGCTCTCACTAAGTGAACGTTCGTATAACATGGATCCAGGTTCGATTTTGTGTTGAATAATTCCCTGCTTAATTTCCTTATATGCATGATCCTTAAATAATTGGGGTTGTTCTGCCTTTAAGAAATTCATCCATTTCATCCTTTATCATAATAGTTGTTAGATCTTAAGGGATTATCAGTCTTGTTCATAATCTACGAAAAGTTGAAAAGAAGCATGGCATCTGGAATACCAGATGCCAATGGAAATAGTATAGCATTTGTTTCACTTCTTTACAACCTTTGATAAGGTTAGAGTAGCAGATCACGGGGATGCAGGGGGATCCCCGCAAAACGCGAAGTTACCACGTTAAGAACTTAAATAGTAAAGAAAACTCGCCGATTGGCGAGCCTTTAGCGAAGACAGAGGTTTAGTTGCGACGCACAGGACGTGCTAGTACTGGCGTTGTAACAGGATGTTACGTCTTTAGCCAGTACACTTATGTGCGTCAGAAAGTTATACTTTCTGATTAACCGAAAGAAAATAAACTTTTATCCTTAGCTCATATTGAGAACGGTAACTTTTTCACGGGTTACGGATTCAATACTTTTGCGAATGCCTTGCACACCTAACCCAGATCCTTTCACACCGATAAATGGGAAGTGATCCGGTCCCCGTTCCGTTTTACCGTTGATTTGAACGGAACCAACCTCTAGTTTGTTACTGATACGGATTGCTTCTTCCGTATTTTTCGTGAAAACACTGGCTTGCAGACCATATTTGGACTCATTGGCAATTGTTACTGCTTCCTCAATGTTTTCTACACGAATAATCGGTAGTACAGGGCCAAATGGTTCCTCCCATGCAATAGCCATGTCTGTTGTTACATTGTCCAGCAACACAGGAAAAACTAGGTTCCCTTCACGCTTAATAGCAGTTAGAGGAGTAGCTCCTTTTCCTACAGCATCATCCACCAGATGCTGAACAAAATCTGCAGCTTTCTCGTTGATTAACGGCGTAACAGCGGCATCATCTTCAGGCATCCCAACTTTTAGAGCCTCAATTTCGGTTTTTAATTTAGCAACTAAGGCTTCTGCTACTTCGTCTGTTACTAGGACACGCTTAATTGCGGTACAACGTTGTCCAGAATAGGAAAATCCACCAGCTACGATATCTTTAGCCGCCTTTTCCAGATCGGCATCATTCAGCACTAGTGCCGGATCTTTTCCGCCTAATTCGAGGATGACTGGAATCATTGAAGCCTTTTTAGAAATGTATTCACCAGTTTCCGTTCCGCCTGTAAAGTTAATCAAGTCAATGGAAGGATGAGTCGTCAAATAATCGCCGACCTCAGACCCCTTTCCTGTTACAAGGTTGACAAGCCCTGAGGGAAGCCCTGCCTTGTCCAATGCCTTAATCATTAACGTTCCGCTGATTGCGCCTTGTGTCGCAGGCTTAAAGACAACCGCATTTCCCGCTATCAAAGCAGGTGCAATTTTTGAAGCCGACAGGTTGACTGGATAGTTAAATGGGGAAATAGCAAGAACTACACCTAAAGGTTCTCTTTGTACCATTGCAAGCTTGTTTGCACTTCCGGCGTTGAAGCTTCCGCCATTAATCAATTCACCGTGAATTCGTTTGCCCTCTTCCGCTGTATATTTAATAAAATCTGCGGTTCTTACAACCTCTTTTTCCGCAGAGGAATACCCTTTGCCGACTTCCTTCATGATGGTTTCCGCTAGTTCCTCTTTCATCTCAAGCAGCTGGTCTGCCCATGCATAAAGCAATTCAGCACGCTCACTAAATGAAAAGTTTGCCCAATCTTTTTGGGCTGCCTTCGCTCCTATTACAGCGAGGTTCGCTTCTCTTTCCGTCATCGCCTGTATGGCACCGACTGGTTTTCTGTCGGATGGGGAAAGATTCTCAATAGTTTTACACGATGCAGACTCTCTCCATTCTCCATTTAATAAAAATTGATACGTATTTGCGATTAATTGTGTCTCCATTCCACCAAACCCTTCTGATTTCGTTATAGATTGCCAATTTTAAATATGTTTTTCATATTAATTGAGAAAGCGCTATCAAGTCAATGGAAAATTGAGATAATTTTAATTTATCAAAAATGTGTTCAAAAGATTGTCTACTGGGAGAACCTAAATAATATAAGTCGATATTTATTGACAACATGTTCACAGTAAGGCACGCACAACAAATAATGGTTAAAGAGGCTGGGACAGAAGTTTTTTACTAGCAGAAAAATCCGAACTCATTCAGACACCCTATCTGAATCGTTCGGATTTTATTTATACTAAAAAACAACGAAGCGCTCCGTCAAAATACTTCGCTTTCCACGGGCACGGCCTTTAGCCTCCTCAGAAAGCAAAAACCGCTTTCTTGCGGGTTAGCATTACATAAAATCCCAATCCCCTAAATTATAAATAAATTCATGCCATGAATAAAAGATCAAATGGCATAGAAAATGAAAGAAATACCGAGAAAACAGAAGATCGCGACTTTTGATTATAAACCTTGATTTTGCATTATTTCCCGTACCCCAAAAAGGCCGGGATCGGCGAAAATGACCGAATACGGGCGGTTTTGATGTGGGTCGTTTCTCATAAGAAGGGTTATGTAAACTAAGTCCAAAAAAATAGGCTTTTTATCTTAAAATAAACCAATTTCCCCTTTATAGTACATACCAATTTTATTTTTTTCAAACAAACCCCCAAAACTGCATTAGGGTTATCAGCGTAATCTTGGGATGCTGATTCATTTACTGTGTAACATTTTCCATCAATCTTATTTGATTTATAATTATTGCCAATATCAGCTGTAAAGGCTTGAATAAAATGACCATTTAGAAGAATGACTCGTCTTATCGATAAACTTGCTGAAAAAGATGTTCCGACGTATAAAACTAATAAGATAATAATAGCAAAGATTAATTTTCTAATATTTTTATTCAGCTTTTTTCCCCATCTATTAATTACCATTAAGTTACTGATCTCTTTTTAGCTAAGATTACATAAAAAATAATCCCAAACAGTGTCCCTAAAAATAGTTGAGGAGTAGTGAGACTATAAGGTATTACAAAGCCTATTAGTATTGTTAAAATCATTCCAAGTATATACTTCTTTGATAATTTATAAGCTATATAACCTAGTCCACCACTTAAAATTAGAGTAAAAATATCTAAAATTATAATATATACCAAAAAAACCACTTCCTTATATTCGAAGTTTTGTTTACACTATCAATTGTATAACTTATATTTGGAAAAGAAGGGTTTTTTGTGAAAAAGTTTCTTGTTTCTTCTATTTCTTTACTAGGTTTGCTATGTTTGACTTTGTTTATCGGAAGCAGCAACCACACTTTTGCAAAAGGAGGTGAGTTAACACCTTCAGATTACTCTGAAATAAAAATACATATGGAAAAAGACGGTGCCTCTGAAGAGGATATTTCCAATGTTATCAAAAAATTAAAAGAGGGTAAAACCTTAGATTCTGAAAAGGCAATGGTAACCGAAAAGCCTAAGGCGTTTTTTTCAAATGCACAAATTTCAAAATCTCAAGATAGTGAAAATGATAGTTTTAGTATAACAGATGAAAATCCGGAAAAAACATTTAGATTCGAAGATGGTTCTTATATTAAACTAGGATTAAAAATTGAAGATACCAATTTAGAAAAGTATTCTCAACCACTGCAAATAAATACGCTATCGAGTAGTGGAATATTTAAAACTGTTACAGTTAAGGATAGTAGCATTTTTGGTTGGGCTTCATATAGGGCAAAAATCTACCTTGATACAAGATACAACGACTATATTGATGATGTATATTCACCAAATATTCATACTTTGACAGGAACATTCGCTGATGAGCGACTTACAATTAATAGAAAATATGAAATACGTTCTCAAAACATAACAGCTAAGGCTTATCTATATTTCAAATTTACTAATGCGCAAAATATGAGTGCTAAGACAACCTATCTTAAAGTGCATGCAGGTGACAAAATTAACGATAGATATGGAATATGGGTTTCATTTACCGATGGTAGTGCAAAGTACTACTAATTAAGAAGTAAAGCAGGGCGGAAAATGACCCTGCTTTATTTTATCGCTCCATCTCCTAATCGTCACGATTACGTTTGGAAGGACGCTGCATTTTTTGCTTCTTCTGTTATTCTTGATGGTCACGCCCTCGATCCTACTTGATCATTGCGTTAACCTTTTTTGGGTGTCCTCCTTTTTGTTTTTAATATGTTTCCCAGGTGCACTTAGGGGTCGTTTCCATACGTGATGGGAAGCTACAAGGAAAAAGATGTGTTCAACCGCACAGAATTATTTAAAAATGGTCGTTTTTCCGGTAAGTACCAATTAGTTTAAAGGGCGCTATGGAAATCAAAAATTTAAGGCAGCGTGTCGCGCTATTTAAAACCATATTTCGGTGGTATGTTTTCCGCGAAATGTTGGTGAAACTCCATAAAGAGACCGATCTCTATTAGAGAATCGGTCTTTTTACGTTCTCATAACGATGATTATGTAAACTAAGAAATCCCCCAAACAGTCTCCTTTACTCTTCAAGAATAGCGACCCCTTTATTGAGATCATCTTGATGGCGTTCTACTTCTTCCCATGAACCCCCAGACTTTTGAATGATCCATTTGACCCGCCGGTCCATTAAACGTTTGACTTTTCTGGGACGACCCTTCAACTCTTTGACCTTAAGTAATGCTGTGGCAAAGTCCCGATAATCCACACCTTGATTTAAGACGTACTGGTCAGCTTTTCGCTCCATAATACGAAAAATAAAAGGTAATAAAACACGAGAGTATAAAACCAAACATATGACGTATATCAAAACAGTTGTAAAAACAGGGACTATTACCCAACTAACATTTTCATACCAGTTAATAAAATACGCCACCCCATACAGTGGAAATAATGAAAACAGCAAAAGTGCATTACGAATCAACGAATGTCTCTGTTTGATTTGACCGATGCCACATGCCACTAAACTCTCAAGCTGTTTCATAGTAAGGTCATTAAAATGATCCTCCGCAAAATAAAAATATTTCTTTCTATAGCCTGTCACGATAACATTGTTCTTTTTTCTCTTTTGCTTTGACTGGAAGGTATAAAAGCTTACGTTCTGAATGCCTTCCTTTTTTACATAATTCTGAAGACGTTGTTTAAGTTCTTGATTCACCAACGGCTCAACATCCATGACTTTCCCGAATAAAAGTGGTGTCAAAAGACTAATGCACAGTATGACAAGAACAAATAAAACCATAAATCCATACCCATTATAAAAGTCGCCAAAAGGCTGACTGACAAGCCCATAGGCGATAAAACATATAACAACTAAAAAAATAAAAAGCATGGATAACACACGTATGGTTTTCCCTAACTTGTCTTTCCTCGTGACAGTAAATCCTCGAATTTCCTTTGATACGTTAAACGAGATCTGCTGATTTATCATGATAATAAGCAAAAATACAAAGAACGCTGCCAATAGACTCATATAGACGACAAGATAAGGATAGTCGTAAAGAACTCGAGAAAGTTGCGTCCAAATCAGTAAATTGTTCAAAATAAAATCCAGAAAAACCAACAGTAAGTATAGATATTTATTAAAAAACTTAACCTGTTGAAGAGTGTGTTCTGGAGACTTTGTTTTCTGATGGACATGAAAAATATAAGAATTCAACCAAAAGACATAAAGAAAAATCACCGCCAGACCAGCAATTCCAAAAAGGATTTTATTGGTCAACGATAAATAAAAAAACCAAGAAATCATTAAGTTGCCTCCCCCTTTATCTACATAAACCGTATGCGGCATTATAACCTATTAGCGTGCCCAGGTATGAAAAAATCTCTTATTGCTTTTTGATCGCCTTTTAGTCGTTCATCGCCTTTATGAACGACATTTCAACCGCTCTTTGGCCGTCTTTTGTCGTTCATCGCCCCTATGAACGACATTTCAACCGCTCTTTGGCCGTCTTTTGTCGTTCATCGCCTTTATGAACGACATTTCATACCCTTTTTGATCGCCTTTTGTCGTTCATCGCCTTTATGAACGACATTTCAACCCCTATTTGATCGCCTTTTGTCGTTCATCGCCTTTATGAACGACATTTCATACCCTTTTTGATCACCTTTTGTCGTTCATCGCCTTTATGAACGACATTTCATACCCTTTTTGATCGCCTTTTGTCGTTCATCGCCTTTATGAACGACATTTCATACCCTTTTTGATCGCCTTTTGTCGTTCATCTCCCCTATGAACGACATTTCAACCGCTCTTTGGCCGTCTTTTGTCGTTCATCGCCCCTATGAACGACATTTCATACCCTTTTTGATCGCCTTTTGTCGTTCATCACCCCTATGAACGACATTTCATACCCTTTTTGATCGTCTTTTGTCGTTCATCGCCCCTATGAACGACATTTCTCCTGTTCTTTTATCGATCTTGGGCGTTCATCACCCTAATGAGACCCCTTTCTCTCGATCGTTTACTTATTTTTTGGGTCTTCAGTTTAATTCGCCGGAGAGCGTAAAAGCGGGTATCCAATATATTAAGCATCCATGACGGAGCGGCGACGGTCAATTATTTTATTGTGTGCCTTTTTAATGCAACATTCGTTTTATTAAACCCATCATACAACAATTGCCCGCAAAAAAATGACGACTTACAAAGGCCTTTATGCTTTTGGCGGGCCATACCAAAATGCCATGACCATTTTACAAGTTAATTATCTACCAAGCTATATTCTATAATTCCCTAACTAGCAAGAAAGTGCCAAAAGCTCATCGCTGAAGGGGAGCCATTATTCCCCAATTGTTGCACCTATTTGATGTACTATTTATTACGGTTGATTCCATATAAAAGTACGAACTATGATAGGAACAATGATTATGAATAGGAGAAAAAACGAATTAGAAACAATACCAATTTTACCAAAAGCATCTTTCCTTCCAAACAAAGAAAGGATAAGCCCAATAATTGAACCACCTATTATTAAAGGAATGACAACTTCATCTGGAAATAAATCAATACCGTTTAGGAACAAAATACAGACAATTAAACTAAAACAAAATAAAATAACCGACATTATATTAAAAGATCCTTTCAATGCTTCCACCTCCCCGTTTGTGGAATAACCAAGAAATTAGAACCCTAAAAATCCCAATCCTTCCATAAGTAATATAGTATTATGAAAACTGTTACTTGGAAATATAGATGTACCTATATGGAACTCATGCATAGGCTCACCTCCAAAAAATTGTACTGCTGCCGAAATAGCTGTGTTGAAGATTCAGAAACGAATATACTGAAATTTTTACGTTTTATTGGAATTAATGGTTTCAACTAAAATGATGCCTTCTTTACCGAAAGCGCCCGTTAATGGAAACAGCCATTACAACAATTTCTTGTTTTTTATAAGATCTCTTTAAGGCATATTATCGGAATAATTCAAATTTACAACAATAAGGAAATTCCAATACAAAAAAGCCCAACTTCATCCTAAATCAACTGAGGAATTGGGCCTTTTCATTACTTCATTAAAGCGCCATTTAAGGGAATAACTAAAATTGGGTTTTCAAGCTAGTGAAAGCTCTTTTTTACCTAGAGAGAAAATAGCTTTCACTAATTTCCTCAACTTCCGCTTTTGTTTCCTTTAATATTCTCCTTTAATTACAAAAAACGAACCCCGAATTGTTCCAGCTAGTTTGGACTTTTGCCTGGCGAACTTAAACTTCCCTTCTAACTCCTTTGGTACCTCCATCCCCTCAGAAAGCTTAAAACCAACGGCCCGCCTCGATGGGCCATCGACTGTATACATCACGTTGACAGCAAGACCATCCTCATAAAAGACGTAGGCGAATTTGATATTTTCCACTTGAAAACGCGACGTTTCTAAAGGTTTGGCCGCAAACGCAATATCACGTTCTTCTTTCAAAATTCGGTTCACATAATCAAGGGTTTCGCAGGACTCGCTAGCTGGTACAACCGTAAATTCGTGCTTGTATTTGTTCATAAAGTAACGGGCTTCATTAGCACGCAAACCAGCAAGCGCTTCTACTACAGGTGAAGATTCTAAACCAACCGCAGACACATTTTTAAAATTAACGATATTGGACATCTCCATCCCTCCTCTAACTCTTTATTTCCTGACAACAGGAATCCACATTTCACCAAAAACTAAGCCGTTTTGCTGTCCCATCTCAACCGTAGTATTTGGCCCGCCAACATAGGCAAAATCCTTTGCTTCTGGCAAGACTTGACCGAAAGCAATGCCGGAAAGCTTATTATTCAATTCCTCAGCCGTGTTCCCTTCCCCTTTAACAACTAGGTATTCCCCCTTAGGAAATTGGATCACTCTGGCTTCTTCTGGTGCCGATGCCTCTGTCATGACGCCAGCATAATGCATCATCTTGTTGTTCACCGCTTCGTTCACGGCAAAAACATAGTCATTTGCGGCTATCGCTTTTAAAGTGTCAAGCGTTCCATCTTGGCCCGCGGTCTGCCAAAAGTCTGACTTTTCCTTGTTTATGCCGGCAAAGTCTGTGTAATCGCTCTTAAGCTCAGTTCCCAAACCTACAACGATAAAGCTGTCTTTTTCTTCTAAAGTATAATCTGCCATATTCAAAACCTTCCTCTTCTTTAAATTTATCAAATGACTTTTCTTCTTCACTTGATGGTTATATAATAACCTTAAATCATGTCAAAAAATGATACTGTTTAGGAGGCCCGATGAAAAAAGTTGAACGGATTAATACCATCATGCGGTATATCAACAACCGCTCCCACTTTACAATTTCTGAAATCATGCGGGAATTTAACATTTCTCGTTCGACAGCTATTAGAGATATCAGAGAAATTGAGGCCATGGGGATGCCGCTTGTCGCTGAAGTTGGAAGGGATGGGGGTTATTTTGTCATGCACAACTCTGTCCTGCCCGAAGTTCGATTTACTGATAATGAGGTTAAAGCTCTTTTTATTGCCTTTATGGCCACAAGAAATCAGCAGCTCCCCTATCTAAAGAGTCGTCATTCTTTAGCTGAAAAATTACTTGGCCTTATCTCAGAAAGCCAGCAAGAGACCCTCGTTCTTTTAAATCAAACCTTGCTTTTTGAAGGCACCAACCCCAATAATCCCGACCTGCTTGATCTGTCAGACCTCCCGCATCCCATGTTAGAAAAACTGATCCAAATCCTGCTTTTGGATAGCTATTTATTGATTACCATCGAAGAAGAGAAGGAGATAAAGTCTTATCCGATTTATCTCTTGCACCTATATCAAGAAAAAAGCGTTTGGCTGATTGAAGGCTTTGACTTAAAGGAAGAAAAGAAGCAAATTATCCCTGTCGACAACCTCACCAATGTCAAACCCTACCCGGCGAAAAAGAGATTAAGCAAGAAAAAGATTTTAGAAAAAATAAGTAAGCAGGAAGAAGTCATCAACCTTGTCCTTGAACTTGGTCCAAAAGCGATTGCCCAGTTCAAAAAATACCATCCTTTAAAAGTTTCAATTTCCTATACGAATCCTTACCAAACCACAGCCATTCTAAAGACTTTTATCAATGTTAATAAGCCCGAAGAAATGACTGAAATGACAAATTGGCTGCTTTTCCTAGGTGGGGATATCAAGGTCAGGGAAGTGCCAGAAGAAATCCTAGAAGGTTTACAAGTGAGATTAGGCTTATACTGCCCATAAGCATTTGCGAGTTATAACCCAAATAATTTTGAGTTTTGTGAGGTGATATTTTGAGTACGGTGTACGGTTCCCCAGTATTAATTCTAAACTGCATCTGGACAATCTGGCTCTTTGCCGCAATAAAGGCGTTAATCTTATTCCAGATTTGCGCCCGAGTGTTTCTTCGTTTTTAATTATTATTTCCGCAAAATCTTCTCCATCGCTTTTCCCTTTGCTAACTCATCGATGAGCTTATCCAAATAGCGAATTTCCTGCATCATTGGTTCTTCGATATCTTCCACTCGGACGCCGCAGACTACACCTTTGATCAAAGTCCGTGAAGGATTCAATTGGGGAGCTTCCGCAAAGAAGGTCTCAAAGTCTGTCTGTTTTTCCAGTTGTACTTCTAGCTCTTCCTGACTGTATCCCGTCAACCAACGGATGATTTCATCGACTTCTGATTTTGCACGCCCTTTTTTCTCTGCTTTCGAAATATAGTGGGGATAGACTCTTGCGACACTCATTGTATAAATCTTATGTTTGGACATGATACATCCTTCCTTAAATTATTTGATTTGCTCCGCCAACTCTAAAATAATTCCCTCTGGTCCACGAACGTAGCATAATTTATAAGCGTTTTCGTAGTTTTGTATCTCACCAAAAAGTTCCGCGCCTTTCTTTTTCAATTTGGCAACAACGGCTTCAATATCTTCAACAGCAAATGCAATATGCTGGATACCCAAGGTATTTGCAAAAGATTGCTGAATACCTGTTTCATCTGACGGCGTATGGAATTTGACCAGCTCTAAAGTTGCCTGGCCGTCCGGCATCCCTAACCATACAACTGTCTCTCTAACGTCATTAAGCCCAATTATCCGTTCCACCCACTCTCCTTTCACTTCTGTTTCCCCTAGCACTTCAAGTCCAAGGTTAAGAAAAAAGGCTTTAGCGGCAGGAAGATCATTTACGATTACACCCACATGATCTATTCTATGGATTTTCATATCTCATTCCTCCTATGTTACTGAGTTTATCACATATGTCTCCTAAAGATTTCTTCTCGATTGCATAATAGCTTTTCCTCTTTATCCTACGAAATGGCCCATAAGGGGAATAGCGGGTTCAAGTCATGCAACTACAACTTTATTGTCATCCAACAGCCGAACTAAAGATCCCCGTTAGTTCAACATATCTCATACTGCTTTTCTTAATTTTTTGGGCGGTTTTCCTTTAGTCAATTTTTTACCTAGGTTAATCGAAGGAACCTCAACCATATAGTAAGCGATTGGAAATACACCTAGTGTTGTCATCACACCGAGGATTTAAATCAACCAAATATCTAGAAGTCCGTATAAAATATTCACAAAACTAAACATAGAAATAGCGGAATCTGAGTCCTATAAAATGTCGCTTTTGCAGATATCCTAATCAAACTCGTAAATCGTCGCCATCGCCCGGCGCGCCAGCCCCGCGGGCATCATCGCAATCACCTGCTCGCTGCCCGACACCATTACATTGATTTTCATCACCTAAAAAGAAAATTTAAAGTGAACATTACTCCCCGTTAGTTTAACAAAGGATATTAATAAAGTAAGGGGTTCTTTCGACAAAAACGCGGATATCGCACGGACACTTTTGGGATATTAAAGTTGTGAGCAGTAATCATTAAGCAATATCGTTTTAGTAAGGAATAATTATATACCATGTTAAGGAGTTGACATGATAAATTGAAATTTAACAAGAAAAAAATCAACGTTGTAGATATTCAACAAACTAAGAAAAGTGTGTTTGCTACAGGGATAGGAAACGCAATGGAATGGTTTGATTTTGGCTTGTATTCATATTTAGCTGTTATTATTAGTCAAAACTTTTTTAGTGCTGTTGAGAATGATCAGCTGAAATTAGTGTTTACATTTGCAACATTTGCGATTGCCTTTTTAATGCGACCATTAGGCGGTGTTATATTTGGTAAGATCGGAGATAATTTAGGAAGAAAAGTCGTATTAACAACCACGATTATTTTAATGGCTCTTTCCACATTATTAATCGGTTTATTGCCTACATATGATCAAATAGGTATATGGTCACCAATACTCTTATTAATAGCCAGAATTATTCAGGGTTTTTCAACTGGCGGCGAATACGCTGGCGCAATGGTCTATATTGCAGAGTCTTCTCCAGACAATAAACGTAATATGCTTGGGAGCGGATTAGAAATTGGTACGCTCGCTGGTTATATTTTAGCATCGCTGCTTGCCAGTACACTCTTTATCGTTCTATCTGACGGGCAGATGGCTTCATGGGGTTGGAGAATACCATTTCTGCTTGGCTTGCCTTTAGGGCTTATCGGGTTGTACTTAAGAAGCAGTTTAGAGGAAACACCGATTTTTGAAAATGAACTTTCTGAGGATGGCGTTCAAGAGGAAAGTTTCCTGTCTATTTTAAAAAACCACAAAAGAGATATTCTTGTATGTTTTGTAGCTGTCGCATTCTTTAATATCACAAACTATATGTTATTATCATACATGCCTTCTTATTTAGATGAGATTATTGGATTATCCAGTACAGTCGGAACCGTATTAATTACTATTATAATGTTTATTATGGTGCCGCTCGCTTTAATGTTTGGAAGGCTCAGTGATAAAATTGGAAACAAGATTGTTTTCTTAATTGGTTTAGGCGGATTAACCTTACTGTCTGCCCTGGCATTTTATTTAATAAACCTGAATGCCTTGGTATTTGTTTCTTTGGGTATTCTAATTCTAGGTGTTCTGCTTTCAACTTATGAAGGCACAATGCCCGGATCGTTACCAACCATGTTCTACACAGATATTCGATATAGAACATTAGCTGTGACCTTTAATGTCTCTGTTTCAATATTTGGCGGAACGACCCCACTCGTTTCAACATGGCTAGTCCACCAAACTGGGAATAACTTGGCACCAGGCTACTATCTAACAATCGTTAGCATTGTCGGATTCTTAGTGATATTATTCTTGTTCCGCAGCACTACGGGAAAATCTCTAAAAGGTTCTTACCCAACAGTTGCTTCTAAGGCTGAGTTTAAAGAAGCTGTTGAAAATCCAAAAGATTCATTATGGTGGCAAACGGAACAAAAAGAAAAATAAAGAGAACTTCCATCAATGTTTTGTGGCGGGAGTTTTACGGTCAGTTGCACCGGGATAAATCGAATTGAAAAGAGCCACATCAATTGAACAGCTACCCGAAATATGGACACTCAAAAAAGAGCGTCTGTATTTCGGGTTAAATACGCTCTTTTGTGTTCTTCACCAAAAGTATATATTCCTTGTTGTTATCACCTATAAATTGTATCCCTTTAATCAAGGGATCAAAATGAGCTATAACTTGGGGAAAATCGGCTTTTTTTATTTATTGATATAAAAATTGAATGAGGTTAACAATGGTCAGTATTCTGATTTATAGGCGCCATCTTGATATACCTTGTATAAACCTACTGTTCCGGTTCCTCCCTTTTTCTGCATAGATCTAGAGGTTAATTTTATAGTATAGTATGATCCACTTTTATCTGTCTTTAGATCTCCGCCCATATCACTAAATGCTATATCATGATTGTTATCCATTTTCAATTGATGTCTTAAATATTTTGCAGCAGCAGTTCCACTAGAAATATGTGTTGTGTCAGCGGTGGTTAAGTTCACGTGATTCACCGTTTGATCAAAACCATTGATAATCGGGTTATCACCAATTACAAAATGAAGTTCGTAATCACCTGTATTATAAACGTAATCCGTTTCATCTGTACCCGGGACTTTAAGAATTTTATCTGCAATACCCAGTTGTTGTCCTAATAGATCAGGTGTAATGCCTCCAAGATTTGTTTGACGTTCTACGCCCGTTCCGAAATTACGTATTTCTGATATGGTATTGTCTTCATTATAAGCAAATCCATATCCGGGTTGCCCCATCTCCCAGCTATACAAGTCAAATTGACCATCAACCTTTTCAGGATTGCCTAACCTGTTGTGAACATCTTTTTTAGTACTTTTATTAATTTTAAGATCTTGGACATTCCCTGGCATTTTTCCCTGAAAGGCATCATTGTAAAGACCGTGCAGTGTATTTATTGCGCTTTGATTTGTAGCGTGAGTATGGGAGGTGCCAGCCTTTTTAGATGCTGCATGTGCAGCATGCTTGCGGCAACGCCTAGTTTCGATCCATCTGGAATCGTGGCGGCGGCGTCCGTCAAGAACCAGACGGGATATTTATGTTTTTTTTATATGACCTAAATCACAAATATATTGAAAACCATACAGTAGTAAAGCTCTTAAAAAGTCGATTGCTAAGTATTGAAATTTCGTTAATCTTACTAAGGAAGCTATTTTGTAACGTTTTAAATATTTTAGTCCAAGAAAGGTAAATAAAAATTGAAAAACGATATTGGAAATTAAATATAACGGAAACTTGCCGTAAGTCATTTTTAACATCCAAAGGCTTGTAACAAAATAAGGACCAAGATTTAAGAAATCCACGCTTTTAAAAGGTGGCATTCCTTTATAAAATCGCCACCATCTTTTTTGTTTACCGTACATATCTATGGCTTTTACGAATGTACACATAAAAATCGCAGCTGGGAGATACCTTTTTAATGCACTGCGACCTAAAAACGGCATGGTTAGCCATGGAACAATAAGCATGGCTATAAAGAGTAACTTTTTCATTTATACACCCTCCAATATTGTTAGAGTGTGCAATTATAAATAGACCAATTCAAAAGGACGCCTACTTATTAAAGAATTGCTCCCTTTTGTTTAATTCTTCAAATTTTTTTGTGTGATAAAATTCTTATTCAAGAATTTTGCTTAATCATTTCTTCTACGTAATTTAAGATATTAGGATATGGGGCGTTTCCTTCCAAGAATTGTGATACCATAACCAAAGGTAATATAACTATATCCCTCTTCTTTGAATAAAGAACACTATAACTCCCACGATTATAGACTCCATCAAGTTTGGATGAATAATGGTATACAGACTCAAACTCATACCAGTAAAAGTCTTGCTTGATATTATTTTTAATAACTTCTCCGATATATGCACCTATGCGATTCACGAAGTTATCAAAATGCTTATTCAACAATTCGGTACCAATTACAGTATTCATTAATCTTTTTGCATATAAATCAATATATCGAATGCTTTCAACAGTGAAATCTAAATTTCCTTTGGTAAGGTTTTCTTTATCCCAGGCATCTTCTGAAACATCCTGATACATTAATTTCGCTATACCTTTTAAATCATCTTTTCTTAACTTTGTTTTGTATAAGAAACCAAACATACGTTGGTAATACCCCTTTATCAATTTTTATTTAAACTAATTATAACTCATATTTCTCTATCCAGCCCTTTGGCATAGTAACAATTATTCCAAATACCCGATATTTGTAAAATTGTTTATGCCATTAAATGGCCCTTTCATGCAAAAAAAAGACGCAGATCCTTACTCTGGATTTGCGCCCTATATGAAGGTTATTTTCTTTCATGATCATTAATTATTGGAAGTAACCGATATTCCCAATTGGTTCTGCATTCCTTCAATATATAATACCCATTTTCCTTATCTTTCGATATACTTCCACATTGCTGCGGCGCATTGTTAAAAACATCTTGAGTGTCACTTTTTAACTTTCTAAAGTAATTCAAATCGGGCTTAACATCAATCCAACCTTGATTTACCTTTTCATCATATCTTGATTGCAAATCATAAATAAGTGCTCCCCGTAATTCATCATACTTTACGACTCTAATTTTGCTTTCTTTGTGATTCTGAGCATTTTTTATAAAATCTTCAAGTCGATCCTTATTTTTTAAAACATGATTCTTTAAGATAACATCATCTTTTTTTGGAATATATTTCGGAAGTTTGTTTTGATTTTGTTTTACCGCCGTTTCTTTTTGTCCTGCATTTTTATCCGGATTGTATTGTTTAGCCGTTGGCGAAATCTTACCGTTTCTTATATCCAATTGCTTTTGGGCATTTGCAATCGCCATTACGAGTCCTAAACCAAAGAATGTATTGGCGTCGCCCTTTCCTTTTGGTTTAATCCTCGAAACGAGTTTAGCCGCATGATCAATCTGTTCCTGCGTTGTTGTAGTCTTGATTCTGGCAGTAGTTAAACTGTCCCAATCTGACTGTATAAATAAATATTTTACCGAATCCCCTGCTGATTTGATTGCTTGAACGGAAGGATCTGGAACTGAAGAAGTGGTTTCTTTTGCACAACCATATGTACCGAAAGTAATGAAAACAAGAAGAACAAGCCATAATACTCTTTTCTTTTTAGTCATTGTCACATACTTATCCTCCCTTCACCCTTTAAGAATCTTCTAAACATCATTAAGGGCCTCTCATCCAAGTTCCAACAAAGTTGTTTCATTCCGGCGCAACTTTTACTTAATTAAAGCGCCCGACTGCTTAACTTGTACTAATAATCGTCCCAAAAAAGCGCATTATTCGTTAAACACTTCTATCCATTAGCTCAAAACCCTGTTTATTCAACAAAAAGATCCAATTCTGATGTACGCCTTCCTATCCTGCGAAAGCGCCCATTTGCAGCAGTATATGTACTTCAAGTAATACTAGAGTTAACCAAACTCCCCACGAACAACTCGGTTTACATCAATTACGTTTTTAACCTGATCATAAAGCTTTTCAATCCGTTCATCATTATTAGTTAAACTGGTCGTAATAAGTTGTCCATCATAAAACAGATTCATTAGATTCTTCTCACCTTCATTAAAGGATCTTTGCGTATATGGATAACAAAATTTTTATTTCCTGTATGATAAACCATCGTTCCTTCTTTTGCATTAAAAAACTCTTTATTTGCATCTGTATCTTTGATAGCTCGAATTGGGGCCACTTCATCAACTATCTTCTTATCACCTTCATAATGATAATCCAAAATTGAAACCAGAAGAAGTTGATTAGGAAATAATTCACGAGCTTCATTCCATTTCATTTTGCATTCCCTCCTTATCATCATTATAAATTAGAATAAGGCTTTATCAAATCAAATGGCTAAGCACAAATGACCTCCGATTATTCAATATTAGCGCCCTTTTCTGGAATAAGCATATATCCTTGTCTATAAGGTACGAATTGTAAAAATGGCTATAAATAGGCCAACATACTTTGCTATAATTTGGGGATTTTAAAAATGAGGTGATTATATGGATAAAGAGAATTTAAAACTCACAGCTTCCGAAATAGGATCACTATGGGGTGAGTATGTAAATGGAACAATGACAGATGCAGTAAATAGGTACATGTTTTCTATTATTGAAGATGAGTCGATAAAGGAAATTTTTGATAGTGCTATCAAGACATTCGAAAAACAAAAGAATCAAATAGCAACTTTTATGGAGAATGATGGTTTTCCAGTTCCGATAGGGTTTACTGAATCTGACCTTAATAAAGGTGCAGAAAGATTATTCACTGACATATTTTGTTTGAATTATTTACACATCATGACTTTACATGGTTTGTTAGGACACACAACTTCATTAAGCGTTTCTGTCAGAAAGGACTTACGGGATTTTTACGATTCATGTGATAATGACGGTAAAAGGATGTATCATCAAACCATAGAGTTAATGCTTAAAAAAGGAATTTTTCAGAGAGACCCTTTATTTTATCCTACAAAAAAACCGGAATTTGTTTCTAGCCAGGATTTCAAAGATGGAATTTCAGGAAAAGGAAGACGTTTAGCTGCCACTGAAATCATAGGTACCTCTTTCAACCTTAAAAAAAGTGTTATGGCTAAATCTCTTTCTATTGGATTCAGCCAGGTCACTCAATCAAAAGAAGTAAGAAAGTTTTTAGAGGATACGGAGAAAACGTCTGATAATCAAATACAGTCGATTTCAAAAATAATGCATAAGGACAATTTACCAATTCCTAAGTCAATGGAAACGGAAGTAACAGTTTCAACGGATTCTCCGTTTTCCGATAAGTTAATGTTATATCATATTGGTTTCTTGTTCCAAACTGCACAGGTGTATCAGGGGGCAGGGTTAGCATCAGCAATGCGAACAGACCTTGTAACAACTTATGAAGGCATCATTCTAAAAAATCTAATGGTAACAAAAAAGTGGTTTAATCTTATGGAACAAAATAAATGGTTAGAACAACCACCACTTGCTCCTAACAGAAAAGAAATTGCAAAAGATAAATCATAAAAAAAACATCTGGGTATGTACAAATGAATAAGCGTCCATTTGAAAAAATAATGTGGAGCATAGCATTACCTGGATTTGGTCAATTATTAAACGGAAAATATATCAAAGGCATTGTAATGATTTTTTTAGAGTTTCTGGTAAATGTACAGGGGAATTTTAACGAAGTCATACTTCTAAGTTTTCATGGGGAAATTGAAAATGCAATTCAACAAGCCGATTATCAATGGCTCATGTTTTACCCTTGCCTATACTTTTTTGCAATGTGGGATGCCTTTAAGGATGCAGGTGGGGGAAAATCACCATTTTCCTTTTTGCCGTTTGTATTTTCAGCCTATTTCGTGACCGTGGGAACGATCTATTCGTCTAAACTAACGCTATTCGGTGTATTGCTCGGACCAATTTGGCTTCCCATATTAAGTGTGATTCCAGGTTTGCTTGTGGGATTTCTATTACAAAGGATCATAAGCAAAAAGCTAACCATTTCGTGATTGGCTTTTTTATTCCTAGCTAAATTTGAAAGACTGTATAAACATTCATTTCCAGTTGACATAATTCTTCTATTAAGAAGTAAGATAAGGAGCCAAACACAGTATGATTTCAAGAGTTGGGCTCTTTTCCGTTTTTACTCGTTTATACAAGGTTTTGTACATTTCCGATTTATCAATGTTTTGAGCCTCTTAGAATCTTGACAGCTGCATAAAAAAGTGGGTTTTATGCAATCTCTTATTCATACGAATAGGTAAGGGTTTGACGTTATCGCTCCCTTTTCCCCTCGTTTGCACCGCACGTGCAACTTTCATCGCATACGGCGCTCCAACTA
>NZ_SLXK01000039.1 GCF_004341035.1 Scopulibacillus darangshiensis | reverse complement strand
AACTTATACAAAGTCAACTTCAACAATGGGTAGCAGCCTTGCCCAATTATATCAAGGCTTATTTGCCGATTTCAGTCTGCGAAGTTTGAGTTATTAATAATGGAAACTTTGAGACAGAATAACTTGAAAATTAATGTTGGACAGATTGATTGTTGTGCCCAATCTTTGGCGAAGAGGTAGTCAATGTTAAATTTTTAAGGCCTTTAAGAGAAAACCCTATCAATGAACATACCAAGAGTAGTAATGCACTTATAAAAAAGCAAATTTTCGCCCCAAAAGAATCGCCAATTAAACCTAAAACAGCATATGTCACGGGGATTGAAATGCTTGTTATCATATTATTAATACTGCTTACTCGTCCGCGTAATTGTGAAGGTACCAATGTCTGAAAGGATGTACTCACAGGTAATATGACGGCAATAAGAGCAAGACCTAATACAAAGTTTCCGATATCTGCAATAATTAAGTTAGGTGCCAAAAATATGACAAACATGCCAAATCCTTGGACCGCCAATGCTAAATTAAATAATATGCCTGTTCTTCGAGGCCTTGCTAAACCAATCACGATGCTCCCGACTAATATCCCTAAAAACATAGCTCCTTCAAAAACGGCGAATGAACTGGCATTAGCTCCAAACCCTTTTTTTATCATCATTGGGGCAAGAACATTGATCGAACCCAAAGCAATATTAGCTATTGTTGCAAGAATTAACACACTCAGTAAGATGCGGTTACGCCCTAACCATTGAAATCCTTCACGCATTTCTCTAAATATTTTTTTATCGAAAGTCTTTTTGTAATTATCCCCACCATCCTCCAAGACTGCCTTGCCTTTCATTAGAGAAACAAATAAAAATGCTACAATAAAACTCAAAGAATTCAAACCGATGGCGTAACCCGCTCCCCAAAGTGATATTAAGCTACCACCGAGAATAACAGCGAATAACTGAGCAATTTGTTGTGATGATGAAAAAAAAGAATTCGCCGTTATTATTTGCTCCCTATCAACCAACTTGGGTATTAGGGCATTCTGTGAAGGTGTAAAAATTGAAGATGTTATGGATAAGCATATCGTTACTGAATAAAGAATCCAGAGTTGGAAGAAATCAAACATCATAGATAAAGCCAATATCATGGTCACAATGGCCTGAATGATTTGTGCCAATTGCATCAAGGTTTTCCGGTTATATCGATCAACAAGAACGCCAAGGAATAAACCAAATAGGACTTTAGGTAAAAAAGTTAATACAAGAACCATCCCTACCTGTAGGCTAGATCCCGTCTTTATAAATACATACCAGGAAATCGCTATATTGTATAATGCGTCACCCAAATAAGAAATTGATAAACCGATCCATAGCCAGCGAAAATTACGATTCATGGCGATAAGATTAAAGTACTTTTTAATCATATGTAAATTACCTCAATTTGTTAGTTTAACACCAGGACAAATAAAATCAATATGTGCACCTGTTAATCCATCACCAATACCAAAATGAATACCAATGGCACCTTCGTTTAGTTGGGAATTTTTACTCCAATCTAAATCCTTTTCTGTAATACCACCATTTGTACTAAATGCCATTTCGGTTAAAACAAGTTCACTTCTTTTGTTTGTTAATTCTTCTAATTCCTCAGCTAAATCTAAATTGCCCGTAAAAACATGCTTTACATGCGAGTCTTCAATGACGATGTTCAAAGGAAGTAACCCTTTATCCCTAATACCTGTAAGAAATTCCCATGCTCTCTTGTATGAGGGAGGAATCATTAAGATTCTTGATTTTCTAAATAAACGATTCCATTCACCATAAGAAGGGATCTCATCATCATTTGTAGGGATAAGGACTACGTTTTTTATTTCGTTTTGCGAAAGATTATTTACCGCGTGAAAGGCGTTCCTTTTACCCGTGAAATCCCTCCCGATCACTTATTTACCTCAGCGAATCATAAAGAAGCAGCTGCTCGATTAGAATATTCAGTCCAACATCGACAGTTTTGCCTCCTCACCGGAGAAGCAGGTATGGGGAAGTCCACAGCGGTTCGAGCCCTCGTTCATCAACTCGATCCGATTCACTATCGCTATTTGTATTTATGTGACTCGTCTCTTACGCCAAAGCTCTTTTATCGTGAAGTGCTTCAATGTTTTGGTATCCAGCCCGCCTTTCGATCAACGGAAGCGAAAAGGCAGTATCAATCGTTGATGTTAGATATCTATGAAAATGAGAAAAAGATTCCCGTGATCATTCTTGATGAGGCCCATCACTTTTCTGAATCAATGTTACAGGAACTTCGATTTATTTTGAACTTCCGAGAGGACTCAATGTCGCCACTATCCCTTATTATTGTCGGACAACAAAGTTTGAGAAACCAATTAAAAGTCAAACATTTGGAGGCAATTGATCAGCGCATTCAGATGAGGTATCAAGTGGTGGCTTTGACGGAACAAGAAACGGCCGAATATATTCGGCATCAACTTAAGGCTGTCCAAACCGCGCATGATATCTTTTCGGAAGAAGCTATTCAGGCGATTTACACCTTTAGTCAGGGTGTCCCTCGCAAGATCAATACATTATGTAGCCAAAGTCTAATGGATGCTTATTTGCAGGAAAAAGCTATTGTTGGGGAATCCCACGTTCAACGAGCCATGAACGAGATGGGATAATGAGTGTAGAAAAAGAGAAGAAGGAACCCACACACGACCTTACCGAAGGTATAGATGAGATGGAGGCTACCATCGAAAGACTAAGAGAAGAAATCAATAGGCTTATGGAACAAAGGGACGACTTATTAAGGGTTAAGCCATACTTAAAAAGGAACTAGGAGATTGGTGCAAGGTCTTTTCACTTTTTTTCTAGTCAATTAACTGTCCAATATCATTGCCAGTGGCGATGTGGATGGCCGTTAGTCACAAGCCACGTCACTGCCACTGGCAATATATCCGACATTGAATGCGTCTGCGGACACCTTATCATAAAAGAGGAATGACAATTTAAAAAATCAACCAAATGACAAAAATATTTTTACCTCTTGTTAACATAATCATCGTTAAAAGAACGTAAAAAACCGATTCTCTAAAAATGGAGATCGGTTTCTTTATGAAACATTAGCAGGAGAATAGGAAAATAAATTCAAGTCTGCGGCGGAATATATTCTCCTGTTGTTACATTAAAGCCCACTGCTTTCATTTTTGTCTGGTCACTATTCCAACCTATCACTAATATTAGGCTAATATTTCTCTCTGTTTCTTTTCTAAGCATAAAATTATAACCTTTAGCCCAATCTTTACCTGGATAAATATTACCCATTTTCAGTGCCTTTTTAAGCAATTCTGGTGAATCATACTTAATATCTTTCATTTGGATAAACTCTTTTTTAGGGTAAGGAGAATCACCTTTATTGGTCAAATCATTTATTTTATCAATTTTTCCATTATGGATGGTTACTAAAAAAAACTTATTAGTATCTGGCACTCCAAATGATATATTCCAATGTTTTCTTTTACCATTACCACCAATTATCTTCCCAGACTTCTTATCTAAGTCAATATTTATTGCATCTAATAATTGAGCATTTTTATTCCACTTCAATGCAGAATGATATGCTAATTCAATCGCTTGTCTTATTGATAACTTTCGGTGTTCATCGGATTCTAATGTATCTTCAGTTGATTGTAATGAACGAGCGGATACTTTCTCAACAGTACAAATAGAAATTAACAAAAGTAAGACAACAAGGATTATTTTTTTCATTTTTTCGTCCCCTTTTTGGGGTATATTCTTTCCAAACCTAATTCAATTATCCTGCTCTGTTAGTTTAACAAGGGATAGTAATAAAATTTCGTTCTAGTTGACATAACCATTCTTATGAGAAACACCCCACAGGTCATTTTCGCCGATTTCGGGCGTTTTGTGTTCGGGAAATAATGCAAAATCAAGGCTTATAATTAAAATTCATGATCTCCCGTTTTCTCGGGATTACTTCAATTTTCGTGATCCTTTTTGTTGAAATAACAAGGTTTCTAATAGAAATCTATGCTGCTCAAAACAATCTACCTTTTCTTGGTAAATAATATAATGTTATGTTTTTTGAACATTTGATGCAACCTTTTTCAGTAAAAAAACTGGACGGGGTATATATTTTCTTCCATTTGGAACAGGACTTAAGCTGTTTAGTGCTAGCAGGTAAGGCTATCTTTCTCCTTCTGCCATTACTTTCACTCCACTGTTTTTGCTATTTTTCAAAAGTTCATAATTATTGTTTACAAAGAGGGTGTCGAGTTGTATACTTGTATTACAAATTTTTAGAGTTTCAGGGGCAGGGAATAGCAGCAAATTAGGGGTTACCACAGAACGATATTTAAGCTGAAAGAGGAGAAGCCAATGAAATCATTCGAATTCCACTTGTTTCCAAAGGTTGTTTTTGGTGTTGATCAACTAGATAGAATTGGCCGTCTAATTAAGGAAAGGTCAAATGGAAAGGGTGTAATGATTTGTTATGATTCCGGGAATTGGATCATGCCATTAGTCCAAAGGATTCAACAAAATTTAATAGAATCCAAATTCGAAGAGGTATACATATATCAAGGCATCAGCGCAAACTCCAATTACTCTGAATGCAGAAAGGGTTTAGCTGAATTTGAAAAAACCGAAGCAAATATTTTGATTGCTGTTGGGGGCGGAAGTGTCATGGATGCTTCCAAATGGATCGCTCATCAATCAAAAGTGGATTATTTTGTTACCATTCCTACAACGGCGGGTACCGGAAGTGAACTAAACGAATGGGCGGTACTTAAGAATGAAGCAACAAATATAAAGGAAAGTTATCCTTACAGGGCTGCCGATCTTGCGATTCTTGATCCAACTGTCACCGTATCAATGCCTCTTGCTGGAACGATATTTACAGCTCTCGACGCGTTCTCACACGGTATGGAAGCTTATTTGTCAAATCAATCATCGACGATCACGGACGAATTAGCTTTGGCAGGGTGCCAAACTATTGTCGATCATCTTGGTAACTGTCTCAAAAATTGCAATAATATAGAAAGCCGAACACAGTTAATGGAAGCCTCACTTATGACCGGGATGGCCATGTTAAATGCAGGACTCGGGGTTTTGCATTGCATAGCGAATATTGCACCGGGATTTTATCCGGAGTACCCACATGGCTATTTTTGTGCCCATTTATTAAAAAATACATTGCTATTAAATAAAGATATGGTAAGCAGAGAGAAGGTCGATAAGCTTAAACCACTCGTTGAAAAGGCAGATGCCTTGTTTAGTGACTTTTTAAAAAGCCACCCAACAAAACCATTTGTAATCGAACAGCGGGATTTGCCTGAACTAATAGGAGCCGCAGTTGAAAATACAAATCGTTTAACAAATCCTAAGCCGGTAACGGAAAATGTAATAAAAGAACTGATTACAAACACATTCATAACGTCCTAAGCAATCGGAGGGGAAATCATGGCGGAAATACTGAAACAATATATTAGCGGAACATTTACAAAACCGACTGGGGGGATTTGCCTGGAGACAAGGAACCCTGCTATGCCGGAAGAACTTGTTTCCACTGTTCACCGCGCAAGTGCGGAAGAGGTGAATCGTTCGGTAGAAGCAGCCGCTCGTTCACTTACGGAATGGAAAGCGAAAACAGTTAAAGAGCGAGCGTATTATTTAAAGCTCCTATTCTCTCTTATTGAACAAAATAAAGAAAAACTTGCTAGGACAATAACGATAGAAATGGGAAAGACCATCCATGAGTCACGTTCAGAGGTAGATGCCTCTTTGGAAATGATTGAATGTACCCTAGATGAATCTTTCGGGTTGGCTGGAGATTATCGACCGTCAACCGTCAAAGGGAGAACAACCTTTGCCAAGCGGGTACCACTTGGTGTAGTCGGTTTAATTACACCGTGGAACTTTCCGTTATCGACCCCCATTCTTAAGTTGGCCCCGGCTTTACTTACGGGTAATACTGTGATACTTAAACCCGCTGAGGATGCGTCGGCTGTCGCATGCTTGTTAGCGGAACTCATTGATAAAACAGGTATGCCAAACGGTGTATTTAATTGTATTTTGGGGAGCGGTGAGACTGGGGATGCTTTGGTCAATCATCATCTTATTGACGGAATCTCTTTTACAGGTTCTTCATCCGTGGGAAGAAAAATTGCCGAAACATGCGGTCATTCACTGAAACGGTTATCACTGGAACTTGGCGGAAAAAATCCCTTGATTATTATGGATGATGCTGATATTTCAAAGGCCGTCCGAGAAACGGTGTCAGGTGCCTTTGGTATCGCCGGCCAAAGATGTTCGGCAACAAGCCGGTTATTGTTACATGAATCCATCCAAGCGGAGTTTTTGGAAGAATTTTTGTGTGAGGTCAATAACATCGATTTTGGAAATGGAATGGATGAGAAAAATAGAATGGGGGCGATTGTTAATAAAAAACAATGGGAACGGGTGAAAACCATGATTGATTTTGGGATACAAGAGGGTGCAACCTTAAAAGAAGGCGGATATGATAACACGGAAAGCAGTTATTTTATAAAGCCGACCGTTTTTACTGATGTACAGTCAAAAATGTCTATTGCACAGGAAGAAATTTTTGGACCGATTGTCGCTGTCATAACCTTTAAATCTATAGAAGAGGCCATTGCAATTGCCAATGATACCTCTTATGGCTTAACGTCTGGCATTTTCACCTCTAATTTGGACAATATCCAAATGGCTATTGATGGCCTCGATAGTGGTTCTGTCATGGTAAATGCATCAACGGCTGCTTCGGAAACTCACATGCCTTTTGGCGGAAGAAAAGCATCCGGTAACGGGCACTGCGAAGGTGGATGGTCAAGTATAGACAGCTTTACTGAATGGAAAACGGTGTACATTAATTAAGAAAATTAAGATGCAAGAATGGATAAAAGCATTGAAACGACAAGGAAAAGGCCTGCACTGATTGAGATAAATGAAATTTAAATCATTGTTTTTCCCCTATCACAACGAAAACATGATGACAAAGGATGCATTGGCAGCCCCGACCTTATTGTTGAAGTTATTTCTCAAGACTAAAACCCGACTTTTAATTTCCAAAAAGAAGTTTCGCATCATCTCATCATATATTTTTAAAATTCTAAAAAAAGGGTTGCATTCAAATGGCAACCGTTTTATTATTGATTTAATAAATCCATTTGATTTATTAATGTAACATAACTCAAATGACCTGTTGTTTGGCCAGCTAAAATAAGATGATGAAAGGACGACCCAATGATTACGGCTATTTTGAGCATTGCGGGAGGCGGCGTAATGGTGTTGTTGATCTATGTTGTGTGGATGCATACACCCCGCTTGATGAAGGAAAATAGTGACGCATTGATTGTGCTGGGGTACCGGTGTGACAATGATGAAGTTGATCCAATGTTAAAGGAGCGTCTTGAGACGGCTCTGCAACTATTAAAGCAGTATAGCTTTCAATATGTCATTGTATCAGGTGGAGCTGTTGCCTCAAAAATGTCTGAAGCTGAAATTATGCGGAATTACTTCATAGAAAATGGTGTCAAAAAGGAACGTATTTTATTAGAAAATCGCTCTTTAAACACGGTACATAACATCGTTAACTGCAAAATTATGCTAAAAGAATACAATCTGCAAACATGCTTGCTGGTATCAAATTCTTTCCATATCCGGAGAATGAAATATATTATGGAGACTTTGGACATACCGGCATCATTTTATGCCAAGCGAAGTTTGACTGCGGTAATAAAACAATTGTCCCTTACCTTTCAAGAAATCCGCGCCTACCGTCTTACAAAACCGTGGCTCGAGAAGGCATTGGGTATGGATTCATTACAAGTAATGGGGCATGTGTCAAAACAAACTGAGAGCACTTCGGCAGAAAATAAGAAAATGTAGGCATCTGATTTATAATAGATTCGAGACTGCTACTAGGAAGGGTGTTATGTCGGCATGCAAACCGAAACGAGCAATAAATGGCTTAAATCGATCAACCAGCAAAAGGTACTCCGTTTAATTTTTATAGAAGGACCCATATCAAGGGTAGAGTTGGCAAAAAGAACGGGTTTAACCCAGCAGACGGTAACTAATATTGTCAATCGGCTCTTAAGTGAAGAAATTGTCGTGGAAAGAAGTCCGATTACAAGCGGCAGCGGCCGCAGACCCGTGCCCCTTATCATTAACGGCGCCAATATGTTCGCCATTGGCATCGAGGTTGCAGTGAAATATGTGCGCGGGACATTAAGGGACTTTAACAATCGGCAAGTTAAGGAAATAACGGAATATGTCACTGCTTATGAAAGTGAGGAACATCCGCTTCGTTGCATTAGTAAGGTTATAGATGGCCTTCTTTCGCATATTCCAGATAAAATTCAGTTAAAGGGAATCGGCTGCAGCATTCAAGGGCTTGTTGATTCAAGGCAAGGGATCGTCATTTATTCACCCGGGCTTCAATGGAGGCAATTTCCGCTCAAAGAGAAATTAGAAGAGATGTATGACTCGCCTGTTCATTTGGAGAATGATGCGAATCTCCTTGCCCTAGTGGAGAATTTAAATGGACACTTAGCCGAATCACATAACAATATTACCTTGAAATTTGACCATGGGATCGGCGGTGCCATTGTTATTAACAAGAAGCTTTGCTCAGGGGCAACACATGTTGCAGGCGAGTTTGGCCATTATAAAGCCTTTGAAGGGGAGAATGCGAAACTGTGCCATTGTGGTGCAAAGGGCTGTTTGACCACTTTAGCATCTGTCAGCGGTTTGAAACGAAACGCCAGAATCTCTCCAGAAGACCTTTATGCACGCCTTTTAGCTGACGATCCCGAAGCGAATAGGTTGTTCGCTGATATTACAAGCGCCGTCGGCGGGGCAATAAGCAACATTATTACTTTTATCAATCCAGAAAGTGTTCTGCTGACTGGGAAGCTTTTTGATAAGTTAAGGGATGTCTTCATTCCGTCCCTTTCTAAGTATATTGCAGCGACAGTTCCCGAAACATGCCAGGGTGTTAACTTGATTTACTTACCGGAAACACCGGATGAGTCCACGTCAGCTGCGGGACTGGTTATGAACCAATTTTTTGATGTGCCGCTCGAGCAATTGCCGTAATAAATCCAACGCTTGGAAGGATGAAAAGAATGCCTGACTATCGATTGCTGGCGCTAGATTTGGACGGGACAACATTAACTGATAAAAAAAAGATTACGAGAAAGACAAAAAAGTGGATTCACCGCGCGGTTGATGCTGGGGTAACGGTCATATTTGCAACCGGCAGAGGGGTTCAGACAGCGGAACAATTCTGGTTGGAGCTTCAATTGAAAGCCCCAATGGTATTAGTGAATGGGGCGGAAATTTGGGAGGAACCAGGTCAGATTCTTAAGCGGCATTTTCTAAGCGGGGAAGATATTGAAAGGCTCCATCGGCTGGCAGTGGATGAGGAAGCATGGTTCTGGGGGTACAGCGTAGAAAGCCTTACTAACAAAAACAAGTGGACAGATGAGATGTTTGAGAGGGAGTGGTTGAAGTTTGGCATGCGCCATGATGATCCCGCCTCGATAACCAAGTTGAGAGAGCTGGTCGACAGTTGGGGGACGCTTGAGGTAACCCGTTCTGCACCGATTAATATGGAAATATCGGCAAAAGGCATATCTAAGGAGAGCGGCGTCAGGATGATTTGTGATCATCTCGGCATACAGATGGGCCATGTGATGGCAATAGGGGACAATCTTAATGATTTACAGTTGATCCGTGCAGCGGGACTTGGCATCGCAATGGCTAACGCTGACGAAGAACTCAAACAGGCGGCGGATGCTGTAACGGCTTCTAACAATCGCAATGGTGTGGCTAGGGCCATTAAACGCTATATATTTTAAAAGAAACGATAATTGCCGCCAAAATGGGGCAGTTATACATATTCGGATCTGAAAATTCTATTGATTGCAAAAAAATTATTAATGTTATACACTGCACCGTTTTACATGCCTTTAACATTCAATTAATATCCAAAAGCTAGAATGGGAGAAACCGATTGGAGAAACAGCAACTTAGGGGAGGTGGTGCTGTGGCTTGATCAAGTCATTGAAGTGTCTTAAGATGCAAGGCTAGTCAAGTGCAGGCACTGAGCATGAATTGTTAGAACAAATGATGAAATGGAGGGTGTTAGGGATGAAAAGGAAGGCATTGAAAGCTTGTTCGCTTTTGTTTGCACTCGTGATGCTTTCTTCAATACTGTTTGGCTGCAGTAATGACGAAAGTGCTTCAGGTGACGGGAAACAATCCGGTGACGTTTACAAGGAAAATGGACTGCCAAAAGATAAAGAAGTAACGCTGAAAATGGCCTATTTTACCGGTGGGCAAGGCAAAGAAATTATTGATTACGCTATTAAAACATTTACTAAAAAATTCCCGAATGTCCATTTTGATGTGATGGCCTCGCCGGATATTGCGAAGATTATTCAAACGAGAGTTTCAGCAGGCAATAGTGAGGAGATGTTTGATCTTTTTAACCGTGAGGTGCCGGGCGGGATGCTGCCGCTTGTAAAGGAAGGACTGCTTGAGCCGGAGGAGGATTTATGGGATCACAAATTATATGATACTCCTGATAAGAAAATTAAGGATGTGGCTTTGGAAGGCGAATATGAGGGCCGTGATCAGATTCTTGGCAAGACATACGCCGTTCCAGTCGATTCAACTGCCGGCGGCTTATTTTACAATAAGAAAATGTTTGAGAAGCATGGATGGAATCAAAACCCAAAAACGTGGGATGAATTCAAGAAACTTTTAGCGGATATTAAGGGTGAAGGCATTTCCCCAATCATTTTCCCAGGCATGTATCCTTATTATTATGATAATGCTTTCGGCTATCGAAAATTATTTGAGATTGCCGAAATGAACGGCAATTTGAAGGAATTTACGAAGGATTACAAAGAATATAATCCACCGGTCTTCCTAAGTCCTGAAAACATTGAAAGATGGAAGCGGATCTATGAGCTGGGCAAAGCTGGGTATTTTCCAAAAGGGTTGGCTGCGCTTAGTCATACGCAATCGCAAATGCAAGTTATTCAGGGAAAAGCGGCGATGGTCTCCACGGGAAGCTGGGTAGAAAATGAAATGAAAAAGTCGGCACCTGATTTCGAATGGGGATTCATGGCTGTTCCGTTTGTTGAAAAGCCAGGCCAGACCATTTGGGTCAGACATACACCGGGCCATGGGTTCTACATCTGGAAGGATAAGCCTGAACTTCACAAGAAATGGGCCAAGGAATTTACCGTCTGGCTGTGGAATTTGAAAGTTCAAAAGGTCTTTGCGGAAAAAGGCGGCACTCTTCCTGTCAGAAAAGACTTCCTTGATGACAAAAAAAGGGCGGATTCTCTGCAAAGCGCAGCTAAAGCGGTTCTGAAATACACCAAGGAAAATAATGTCCGCATGGCAACGGGACACAGAGATGTTAGTCTCTCAGATCCCCGCGCCAAACAAGCCAATAAACTTAGGGATGAGGCGATTGTAAACATTTTCCTGGGGAAAGAAAAGCCGATGCCTATGTTAAAAAAGGCGGAAAAACTCATTGATGAGGCGATAAAGGCTGAGAAAAAGAAATGAGATTCTAGGGGGAGAGGCCTCCCCTTTTCCCTGCTGTAATTCTATAGAAAGGAGCGGTTATGATGGCGGTTCCTAAAGTGGCAAAAAACACACGGCTTCCGTTTCAAAAGACATGGACTCAAAAAGCAAGCACCCAAAAAAGAATCTTCTTGCTTTTAGCTGTAACGCCTCCGTTTTTAGGTTACTTGTTATTCTCTTTATACCCTAACATCTTATCAGTATACTATGCTCTACTAAATTGGAACGGCATCTCTGAACCCGTCTTTGTCGGTTTTGATAATTTTGTAAAAATGCTTCACGATCAATTTGTGTGGAGGGCACTGTATCACAATTTTCTGTTACTCGTGGCGGTCGTGCCATTGACGATCATCATTTCTTTGTTTCTTGCTTATCTGATCACATATATGCCGTTTCGCGAAAATGCTTTTCTAAAGGTGCTTTTCTTTTTTCCAAATGTGCTTTCGACTGTAGTGATTGCCCTGCTGTGGGCCTTTATTTACGACGGGAACTATGGCCTGCTCAATTCCCTGCTGCGAATGTTTGGCATCAATTTGGATACATTTTGGCTTGGCCAAGAATCAACAGCTTTATGGGCGCTTGTCCTGCCATTTGTTTGGGGCGGGGTTGGGCTTTACGTTATCATTTTTTCCAATGCCATGTTGTCGATCCCAAAATCCCTGTATGAATCGGCAATATTAGATGGTGCCGGCCATATGACCCTCCTTTTCAAGATTACAATACCACTGCTCCGTCCGATCATTTATGTCGGTGTCTTATTTGTCAGCTTGGGGACGATCAAAGGATTTGAGACCGTCCTTATTTTAACGAACGGCGGACCTGCAGGATCAACGGATGTCCTCGGTTTGTATATGTTCAACCTGGCTTTTGGCGAGACGGTTCATAATTATGGTTATGCATCTGCGGTGGGGATGCTGTTGTTTATCATTTTAACCGGGACAAAGTTAATCATGGATAAATTCTTTCCGAACAGCGGTGTGGAATATTAACGTCTTACATTTGTGGGGGGAGGAAGCAATTGAAAGAAAAACATACCTTTATAGATATTATTTGGCGCATTATTCTATACCTGTGGGGCATCACGATCCTGTTCCCTTTAGTTTGGGTTTTGTATGAGGCCCTGAAAACAAATCAGGAATTTTTTAAAGACATATGGAAGCTTCCAGAAACTCTTCAATGGGTAAACTTTAAGAATGCCTGGACGGAGTATAACTTTGGCGGTTCGTTGTTAAATACCCTTTACTACGTTGGCGGCAGCATGGTTATAGGTTTGTTTTTTACTACAATTAATGCTTATGCGCTCACGAGACTGCAATTCCGCGGTAGAAAGCTAATATGGGGATTAATTATGATGTCCTTGTTTCTGCCAGGAATTAATGCTTTGGTTCCCCAGTATGTCTTGATGAGGGATCTGCATTTGACAAATAGCCTGACGGGTCTGATTTTATTATCCAGCTTGGGAGAGAGTGTCTTTTATTTACTTTTGCTCAGTGGATTTATGAAGTCGATTCCGAAAGAGCTTGAAGAAAGCGCGATGATTGACGGTGCTTCATTGTTCAAGATCTTCTTTAAAATCATTGTTCCGCTTGCAACTCCGGGGATTGTAACCGTGGCGATTTTCAAATTTATCGGATTCTATAACAACTTTCTAGGCCCATTCATTTATCTCAGTGATCCATCTAAATACACCATTGCGGTGCAAATGTATGAGGCTAACAAATTAATGCAGTACAGCGCGGATTGGGTCACGCTTTTTGCCGGTGTGATGATTGCAATGGTGCCATCAGTGATCATCTTTATCCTTTTCCAACGTTCGATTATAGAAGGAGCAACCCTCGGGGGGATCAAAAACTAGCTTCAGGGAGCGATGAAGAGTGAATGAAAACCAAGGCGGCGTGAACGCGGCAAAATATGATGTTAATATGCAGCGGGCAATATCGGACGGGATATGGGACTTTCGCAGGCCGGAAGATGGTCCTTTTTCAATTAATGGTCTTTTGGCATTTGGTCCCGAAAAATTATATCGCCGCTTGCCGTCTGGGACACGGGCATCTCTTCCGGAGGCTGTTGACCTGCTTGCCAATTGTCCAGCGGGTGGACAGATCAGATTCCGGACGAATGCAACTCGCCTGGCTATTCGTGTCCAAATGGCTGGTGCTGCAACCATGGACCATATGCCAGTGACAGGACAATGCGGCTTGGATGCCTATATTGGAAAGCCTGGGCAACAACGTTATGCGGCTACAGCTCGCCCAGGGATAGATGGAAGAGAATATGAGCATATATTATGGGATGTCACGGAAGATGCGAAAGGACAGACAGCAGAAGGCAACCCATTTTTGTCAGGTGAAATGGTTGACGTGACGCTTAACCTGCCGCTTTATCAGGGTGTTCACCAAGTTTTGATTGGTGTGAAGAAAGAGGCTGTTGTTAAGGCGCCGACAGCCTATGCAACTGATCGCCGGATTTTATTATATGGGACCTCCATCACTCAGGGGGCGTGTGCAAGCCGCCCTGGGCTTATGTATTCTAATATTCTCAGCCGAAGGATCCCGTTAGAATTTATCAATCTCGGATTTTCCGGAAGCGGCAAGGGTGAAGCTGAAGTTGCTCTTGCCATAAGGGACATTGAAAGACCAGCTTGTCTGATCTTAGATTACGAGGCTAATTGTACAACAGAGCTCTACCAAGAAACTCTGGAGCCGTTCATTCGGTTATATCGGGAGTATCATCCGGATATTCCAATCATCGTCATATCGCGAATACCTTACCCAGGGGAATTATTCCAGCCCGCTAGACGAGCCGAGTGGCTTAACCGAAAAAAAATAGCCGAAGCATGCGTCGCTCGTCTCATCAGTTTGGGAGATCGGATGATAGATTTTGTGGATGGTTCACGGTTGTTAGGGCCGTATTGGCAAGACTGTACAGTTGATGGCACACATCCCAATGATCTTGGTTTTATGAATATGGCTGATAAGCTCGAACCGATTTTGCGCAAAGTTTTGCAAAAGAATGGGGTACTTTGATGTATATAGAGGTGTTTTAGAAAATTTCCGGCCACTATCCAATCACATGCTGCATGGGAGGATGACGGATGATTGTGATGTGGTGCGAATCATTCAGGAGGTTATGGTGAAAAGAATACTTAAGGTTATAAGATCCTTATTGTTACTTGCCTGCATTGCTATTGGCTATATTGTTCCACAAGGTGCCGTTGCCTTAGCAAATAGTGACAACATGCCGCCTCTGTTAATTACAGAATTAGTGCCAGATGCAACGGATATTAACGGCGTCGACGGTTACGAGTTCATTGAAGTCTACAACAATACTGATAAAGGGATAAACCTTAAAGATTATAAAATTTTATATCGTTATCCGACGGGGCCTGATGATGATCTGATTTGGGCTCCCGTACCTGACAATGTTGTTATACAGCCGGGGCAAACAATGGTGTTTTGGATCATGACCGGGTCAAACGAAGATAAAACCGTTGCCGATTTTAATGCCAACTATGGCACGGACCTTGTGGAAAATCAAGACATTGTGAGAATGGACGGCGGCATGCATAACGACCGCAAGCGAACGATGATTTTAGCAACCAATACCGGCCACGAAATTGTGGCGGCAACCTATAATGAATCAGTGGACAACACAGAGCCTGACAAAGGCATCATGTTCAAATATCCAGAAGACGGTTCAAATAATATGGTTATGATCAGCAATAGAACCAAGAAGGGAACCCCTGGCACTATTGAGGACGGACAAGTCCCTGATCAACCGGTCCATGTCGAAAATGACACCATTCCGCCAACGATTTCGAATTTAACGAAAGCCGAAAATACCCCGCCAACCAAAGATGTTGACATCGTGGCTGAACCTAAGGATGATGTGTTGGTCAGGACTTTCACATTATATTATAAAACGAATAAACAAACCGATTATAAGGAGGTCAATTTAAGAATAAATCGTGATGACTCACTTTACCATTACAAAATTGGTTTCCTGGAATTTATATCGGCTGATACCCTTGACTATTATTTTGTGGCATCAGACGGCACAAACCGGACAACAAGCAGCACTTATAAAATCAATATTGACCGCGATAGGACAAGTCCTAGACTGAATGTTAGAACCGGTGATATTCTTACCGGCAAAGCTGTCATTAAAGGATCAGCAAATGGGGTAGATCCGGGCAACCTAAAACTCTTGATCGATGGTTCTGAGGTTAAAGAGTCTTACAGGGCCTTGGAACAACCGGCATACTTCGCTTTTGAGGCGGATGGCATGAATACCGCTGCACAAGATGCCGTAACTATGGGCAAGGACGTCCTTCAGCTTGTGGACGGCGGTGTTGCGGATTATGATACTGTCGCAGTGCCTGTCGATCCGGAAAAGTTAACACGGGGAGAAAATACGATTAACTTGAGGGCTGGATCTATAGCAAGGCCGTATTATGAAGACGATCCTGAAAGCGGCCTAGATGACTTTTTGATCAGGAACGCACGGCTAATTTTAGCTGATGGAACAGTGTTAAGGGACCCGGAGCATAGCGATCCCACTGAACGTCTGGACATGGGGGATAACGGGAGGTTCTTGCCGGTTGTCAACTTCCATTTCAACATTCCGTCAGAAAGTTTAACATCGAAAGCTTATAAATGGGAGACAGCATCTACATCCGACGGCAAACATCGTGTCACAGTTGAGGCGCCGCATCAAGGTGACATTTCAGCGGACGTTTTTGTTGATAACAACGGCCCGCTTATTAAGACAACGCTCATAAATCGCAACGAATATAAAGGTAAATTTGTCATTGATGTAACGGCTACTGATAACGTTGCGGGTGTTCAGAGCACGAATGCTAAATTAGATGATGAACCGATTGACGTACCATACAACACATCATCAGCTGAATTGGCGCCAGGAGAACATACTTTGCACGTCAAGTCTGTTGACAAGGCAGGGAATCAAAGTAACAAGACAGTTGAATTTTCCGTTGTCGATGAAACACCAGATAAACCAAGTGTCATCTCTCCAAAGAATGGAGCAGCAGGTGTCAGTACTAATCCCAATTTAAGTGTGAAGGTCGCAGACCCAACGAATGATAATCTTGATGTTTCATTTTATAAAGCATATAAATACAATGCTGCAAGTCAGAACATGGCCATTTACAGGAATGCCACCGGCCTTGAACCGCCGCATGTGCTTAAGCCTGATGGGGAAAAGAAATTGACAGAAGATGAAGTTAAAAAGCTTCAGTCTCCTGACGGCCAGTATATGACAACGGATTCCACGACACAATTTCCGTATTTACGTTTTAATGTAAAAGTTGACGGTCAGCTTGATGAAAACGATACTGTACGCATACATTGGGAAGGCAAGTCTCTGAAAAATCGTAAGGTGACGATGTATGCATGGAACCATAGCGAGGGTAAGTGGATGGCGATTGACTCTTTTGTGACCGATTCGGAGGAGAACTTTAACCTTGACGGGGAGGTCGGCGTGCAGGATTTTGTCCGTGACAATGTCGTGAATGTCTTAATTCAAGACCAAATCCCGCCGCCGCAAGATTATGATTATACGTTTGTTTGGATGTCAGATACACAAATTTATTCTGAACTCTATCCGGATATCTATGAATCAGAAGTCAATTGGATTAAGAACAATAAGGATGCCATGAACATTAAGTATGTTTTCCATACAGGCGACATTGTCAATCAGACCTATCAGGAAAATCAATGGGATAGAGCTGACCGCTTTATGAAAGTTCTGGGTGATGCCAATATTCCGTACGGGGTGCTTGCAGGCAACCATGATGTCGGCGCATCTGCCGACAGCGGCGTGGATGTAGACTACTCCATATTTTACAAGTATTTTAGCGCCGATCGTTTTCGGGACAAGCCATATTACGGGGAGTCATTCAAAAATAACCGTGGCCATTATGACTTAATTTCCGCAAACGGCAATGATTACATCATGGTATACCTGGGATGGGGCGTCGGTGATGAAGGGCTTGACTGGGTCAATAAAGTGCTTGCGGACCACCCTGACCGGAAGGCGATTTTAAGCTTTCACAGCTATTTGCTGCCGTCCGGCGAGCGCTCGACATTAGGCGAGGAAATCTATCAAAAAGTCGTTGTGCCAAATAAAAATGTTCATGTAGTTCTTGGCGGTCACTATCATAATGTCGCTTCTTTAACGAGTGAAATTGACGACAACGGGGACGGGAAGCCGGATCGCAATGTCTACCAAATGCTTGCTGACTACAATGGCCTTGCGGGAAATGGCAGCGGCTATATGCGGCTTTTGCATTTTGATTCTGAAACTAATAAAATTTATATCAACACGTATTCACCATATCTTGATGATTACAACTATTATGATCCGGCAGAATTCCCCGGAAAAGATGAGTTTACGATCTCTATGGACTTAAAACCTGAAGTCAAAAGGGTAGCGACCGATTACTTTGACGTTAGTGTCTATAGTGATGAAAAGATTGGGACAGCCAAAAACATTGCCAGCGGGAAAGCGGCAAAGGCAACATGGCATGATTTAAATGAAAATCAAACCTATTATTGGTATGCAAGGGCAGAAGACCGTTATGGCGGTAAAGCGGTTTCAGATATTTGGCGTTTTACAACAAAGAATATTGTTCCTGCGCCAAGCAAACTGAGGGTTGACGGCAAATCGGATACGACGGTCAAATTGGCTTGGGAGCCGGTTAAAGATGAAGGTTCGGAACGGATCACATATGAGCTTTATGAGGATGATAAAAAAATCGCTGAGACAACAGATACAGCTTATATGGTAAAAGGGCTTGACCCTGATACGGCATATCATTTCACTGTTATTGCAAAAAATGAAAAAGGTGAACAATCGGAGCCGTCTGACAAACTAACGGTCAAGACTTTGATCAACGCTTCCGTTATTCATCAATTGATTAAAAAATACGGAGATTCCGGTGACCTAAGGCCGCCGCTTTTGAAGCAGTTATCCCAAAAGTTAACACAAGCTGAACATTTTTATAATGATGGTTCAATTGAAAAGGCTATTAAACACCTTGATGATTTCTTAAAACTTTTAAATAAACAGCAATCAGGGGAGTATGTTTCGCCTGAAGCGAAAGAGCGGCTTAATGAAAAAGCTCGCGAGCTCCTTACGGTTTGGCGAAACGAGATTAAAAATAAAGAATAATTTTGCGGCCTCCTCTAGGAATGGAGGAGGCCGGATTTAACTTACATAAGAGGAGGACTTTAAATGACAATCCATTTCGCCCATATGGGTTCTTCAAAAGAAAGGCCAGAGAACACACTGCCATCATTTCAGCGTGCTTTGGAGCATGGCGCAAAAGCGATGGAACTTGACGTCCAGCTGACAAAAGACGGCCATTTGGTGATCTGTCACGATCAAAAAATCAATCGGGTTGCTGCCGCGGCTGGTGCTGCCGGCTTTATTAAGGATTTTACACTTGAAGAAATCGAACAAATTGATGTCGGCTCAACTTTTTCCGAAGAATATAAAGGCGTCACATTAACAACGCTTGATGCGGTGCTCGGCATCTGTCCTCCCGATGTGTTGTTAAATATCGAGATAAAAAATATACCCTTCTTTTATGAAGGCATCGAAGAGAAAGTGCTGGATCGCCTGGCCGCTTACAATCATACAGAGAACGTGATCATCTCTTCATTTGATCACCATTCATTAAAGAGAATAAAGGCTTTAGCTCCAGACACCAGAGTTGGCCTGCTCTTTCTTGATCAACTGATTGAACCTTGGCATTATGCAAAAAACTGTGGCATCGACGTCTATAGCCTTCATCCGAGATATGTTTTTATAGATGAAAATTATGTGAAAAAGTGCCACGAAGCGGGATTCAAAGTTTATCCTTTTACAGTCGATGATATTGATATGGTAGAGCAATTCATGGCATATGGCGTGGACGGGGTATTTTCCAATAATCCGGAAATCTTCGGGTTAGAATGTTGCACTTAAAAGGGTGTACCCAAAAATAACCTTGCGGGCCGTAAACGGGTGGATCGTTCCCGTGAACGGGGAAAAATCGCCTCGGCGGTAACGAATAAGGGCTAATCGTGCCCGTGAGCGAGAAAAAATGGCTTCGGCGGTAACGAATAAGGGCTAATCGTGCCCGTGAGCGGGAAAAAATGGCTTCGGCGGTAACGAATAAGGGCTAATCGTGCCCGTGAGCGGGAAAAAATGGCTTCGGCGGTAACGAATAAAGGCTAATCGTGCCCGTGAGCGAGAAAAAATGGTTTCGGCGGTAACGAATAAGGGCTAATCGTGCCCGTGAGCGAGAAAAAATGGTTTCGGCGGTAACGAATAAGGGCTAATCGTGCCCGTAAACGGAGAAAAATGACCTCAATGGGCACGTAAAGGGACGAATCGTTCCCGTGAATCGCGGGCAGTAAACTTGGGGAATCCCTTTTGCAACGATTGTTGTATTAAAGGTAATATACCTTTGCTGCTGCGCCCTAATTTTATTTAATAGAAACCTCCGTTTAGGTCAGCGAGCGGATTAATTGAAGACAAAATCAGAAAATAAGAGTGGGAATTGTCCTTTGTATTATAAGGTCACCAGATATTTCTGGTTGACCATTTTTATATGGTTTTTTAAGGGTGATGAACGACCGAAATCGATAAAAGACAGTGAGAAATGTCTTTCATAAGCAAGATGAAAGACAAATTCAGTAAATAAATCGAGGGTTGTACCTTATTTTGGTAATATATCCATATATGGTTAATCTGGTGGTTTATAGTATATGCGTGGATGGTAATTCGGAAATATCCGGGTCAGAATCTTACACTTGAGAGGGGTGTACCAAAAAATGACCAAACAATCCCTTTGCTTGAGTTTGTTTGGTTATTTCGATATGTTAAATAAATTTGAGAATCCTGTTCTTATCTATTGCAAGTGACGACAATAAATTCGCCCGGAAACAACCTTCTTTCTTCAACTGGAAATTGGTCTTGACGTCTTTCACAAAAAACATCGAGTCTATCTAAACCACAGCGTAACCTAGCAAATTGCCCAGTTCGTAAATTAATGTCTCTCAATCTTATTATAGGTGTTGGAACAAAGATTGACACGCAAAAAAATACACCAATTTCACCATTTCTTAAAACCCGATCGGAAATATCAGCTTGAACTGTTCCATCTTCATCTATGATCAATCCCATGAGATGGTGTTCGTCATCATTGTTCGCATTCATGGGATGTTTGTTTTTTGCTGCCAAAGCGTTTGCAACAGCGCGGGAGATCGCCTCAGCTTCCACGGAAACGTAGGAATTGCCGCTGTTGATGATATTCACTGTGTTTCCGTTACGATGTTGTCTTTGATCTGACAATGTAGACACCTCCTTTTACTATACTATATGAGGTGTAAAACTATCAGGAAACGGCTGATGGCCTCTTTTTAATAGACAATAACTGAACCAGGCGACGGTTTGAAAGACTCCCACTTATAATTCAATCCCATGCTTCTCAAGTTTCCGGTATAGGGTGGCGAGGCTGATTTTCAGCTTTTTCGCCGCCGCGGCTTTATCTATTGTTCCATTATCGGAATAAAGATATTTTAATAGGGTTGACCGTTCAAAATTTGCTGTCATTTCTGTTAAACCGAGCGCCGGGTCTTTATTTCCCGTCCGATCCGGCTTCAGAGAAGCGCCTCCCATATAATCCGGGAGATCCGGAATGTCCAAAATACCCGTGTCATTCATATTAATCATATATTCTACAACATTTTCAAGCTGGCGGATATTGCCCGGCCAATCATGATTCCCTAGAGCATGAAGCAGCCGGCTGCTCATCTCGGGCATATTTTTGTTAAGTATGTTGCCATATTTTTTAATAAAGTGGGTGAGGAGGGCTGGTATATCCCCGCGGCGTTCCTTTAAAGGTAGACATGTCAAAGGGATGACGTTCAGCCGGTAGTATAAATCTTCACGAAATGAGCCGTTCTTGACCATAGCTTCCAGATCCTTATTAGTAGCGGCGATGATTCTGATGTTTAACGGCGTGAGGTTTTTTCCGCCAACCCGCTCGATACACCTTTCTTGTAATACACGAAGGAGCTTTGGCTGCATGGCAAGCGGGAGGTCACCAACCTCATCCAGGAAGATCGTTCCGCCATCAGCCAATTCAAATTTTCCGGGACAGCCTTGGCGTTTGGCCCCCGTAAAAGCTCCGCCCTCATAGCCGAAAAGCTCGCTTTCCAAGAGGGAATCAGGAATAGCACTACAATTAACGGAGATGAAAGGCTGCTTTCGCCTTTTCCCTTCAAAATGAATTGCTCGAGCAATAAGCTCCTTGCCTGTTCCGCTTTCCCCCCTTAGCAAAACGGTTGAAGGACTGTCAGCTATTTTTCGCGCTTTCTGGATCAGCCGCTGAAAGCCTTCATTTTCACCAACAATATCATCGAATATATACCTTTTTGGTGAAACTGTGACTTGTTCATGGACCTGACAATTCTCTTCTTCATTCAAATCACGCAGTAATAATTTATTTTCAAACAACGTGCTCATATGCTGCAAAAATTTAGTCAAACTCCGGGCATGCTTTTCGATCATCTCTCTTTGCCCTGAAGTGAAGCCGATAAAGCCAATGACTCCGACAGGCTTATTTCTTTTCGTGATCGGAAACCCCATTGTCGCAAGCTCTGTGCATTGCTTATTGAAAAGGCATTGACGGCACTTTTCCCCGTTCTCCCGGCGATCAAAGATCATTCCGGGCCGCCCGGTTTTCAATATCGTTTCAAAAAACGAACCCGCCGGGACAGGCTTGCCAATAAGCTCCCTATGAAAACCTGTGCCGCTGATCCGAATATTGTTTTCATCAATAACCGTGACATCTAAGCCAATCACCTTAGATAAATTATCAGCGCATTCTTGTGTAAAATCGCGTATTTGTGTAATGTTTGCCACCCGCTGATCCCCCCGCTTCAGAACAGTTTAACATTATACAGATTATATCATGTTTTTTGACAGTGAGAATGACCGGGTAGGGACTTTTTTACCGCAATCGGTTCTGTCCTAAATTAGAACTTAAGTGGTATAGACGGGTATACATCACAGCGTTATGCTGAAAATGAATAGGATTGTAAGCCTTTTCATTTGTTGACCCAATTTTTAGAACCTTGTCCATGGATAAAATAAGAAAAGGAAGGTGGCAAAATGCTTCAAAAGCAATTGCATACAGTTGTTAGAAAGGTTATATGTCTCTGTCTTGGGTTGATATTGTTGTTGCCCGCCATGCCGGGTACTGCCAAACAGACAGATGCTAAAGAAAAGCCTGAAACCCCTGTCATCAATCCAACACCGCAGCACATGAAGGTGACCGGGAAGGGCTTTCCGCTGACGCCTATTGTCGGTTTGGTGGTCGGTGATGATACCGATCAGTCTGCCATCGATGTTGTGGAAAAAACTCTAAAACATGCCGGGGTAAAAAAGATTGTGAGGAAAAAGGCAGATGAATCGACTCCTAATACTCCGATAACCATCTGGCTTGGCAGTCTCTCGGACAATCCAACCGCGAAAAAAGCTTTGAAAAACGCTACAACTGAAGGTTTGAAAAAAGAAGGATATGTCCTTGCGACAGGCATTGGCAGCAACAAGAATCATAAAGGTATTATCCTGGCCGGGAAAGACAAGACGGGAACCTTTTATGCCGCCCAAACCTTTGCCCAGCTCATTCAAAAGAAAAAGGGGCGGGACCATGTACCGTCCGTTGTGATCGTTGACTGGCCGCAAATGCCGACTCGCGGTGCAATCGAAGGATTTTACGGCACACCATGGTCTCATGAGGATCGAATGGACCAAATGGCTTTTTACGGAAAATACAAATTCAATGACTACATTTATGCACCAAAGGATGATCCTTATCACCGCGAGAAATGGCGTGAGCCGTATCCTAAGGACAAGCTTAATCAGATCGGCGAGCTCGTGAACAAGGCGAAAGAAAATCATGTGAATTTCACCTTCGCCATTTCCCCGGGAAATAGCATTTGCTTCTCAGATGACAGCGACTTTCAGGCACTCGTTGATAAGGCTAATTCCGTTTGGGATAAAGGCGTCCGTTCTTTCGCGATTTTCCTTGATGACATCAATCCTGATTTGCGCTGTGATGCAGACAAGGCCATGTTTGGCGGAGACCAGAGTCCAGCGGCAGCAGCGCAATCTTATCTATTAAATCGCTTCAATAAAGAGTTTATTAAAACACACGAGGGAGCAAAACGGCTTGTGACAGTGCCGACCGAATATTGGCAATCTGGGACATCACCTTATCGGGAGCGATTCGCTGACCTCGTTGATCAAGATGTCATTGTCCAATGGACCGGGATCGGTGTCGTTGCACCGACGATTACCTCAGAAGACGCTGAGAAAATTTCCGGCATTTTCAAGCATGACTTGCTCATTTGGGACAACTATCCGGTTAATGACTTTGATCGGAACCGGCTATTCCTTGGGCCGCTCGTTGGCAGAGACGCTGATTTGACCGACCACGGTGTCATTGGCTTAACAGCCAACCCTATGAATGAAGCCGAGGCATCCAAGATCCCGCTCTATACGATTGCTGACTACACCTGGAATCCGGATGCGTACAAGCCGAAAAAGTCGTGGAACCGCAGCATTCAAGCTTTCGGCGGGGATGCGGCAGATGCTCTGAAAACCTTTGCGGAAAACTCGTATTCATCCCAGCTTAATGATAAGGAATCCCTAACGATTGCACCTTTGATTGAGAAGTTCTGGGATCGCTATGATTCTGACAATGTCAAACCAGTTGCCGCCCAGCTTATTAAGGAATTTGAGAAACTGCAGACCGTTCCGGAAGACCTTCGACAAAACCTTGATAACCAAAACTTCCTTGATGAAGTTGCTCCTTATTTGAAGAAGCTTGACATCTACGGGGAAGCGGGTAAAGCAGCAGTTAAGCTGAAAATGGCACAAAAACAAGGTGATGATAAGGAAATTAAAAAACAACAAAATATTCTTGAATCGATGATGGATCAAGCTAGGGCAATTCCTCAAAAAATGAGTGAAGGTGTCATCCCGGAATTTCTAAAGCAGGTGGCATGGGGCCCGAATCTGGCTCTTAAGCAGCAGGTATTGGTCAATAATTATTGGAACAACCTTGAATCCGTCAATGGGGAAAAGGCGGTTGACGGCGATTATAACACTCGATGGGCGACTGGTGACGGTGTAAAGTCAGGATGGCTCGAAGTCACTTTTCCGAAAGAAATGACATTTAACCAAACGGTCCTGCGAGAGTGCAAACAATTTGGGGACCGGATTCAAAAGTATGAAATCCAATATTGGGATGGCAGCGGGTGGAAGACCGTTCATAGCGGAGGGGTTCCGAAGGATATTCAAATTGACAAGTTTGAACCGGTTACAGCCAAAAAAATTAGATTGAATATCACCTCCGCAACTTTTGAACCGACTATTTGGGAGTTTGAAGTGTATAATACAAATTTTTAGGATCTGAGTAAGAGACGTATTTATACTAAAGAGAGTATCCAATGATTTTGGTTCACGCAATCATCTTGGGATACTCTCTAAATATTGGACTTAATGGATTTTGTAAGCCATTTCCCCGCCATAATAACCGGTCATTGTAATAAAAATACCGCCGGCAATGACTAATATAATCAGTAGGGTTCTATAAAGGGGGAACCGGGTCCAGAAATAGCCAATGATCCTCACAAGAAGGACTAAACCAAAGGTGATCAGTGTAAGGGTGGCAAATGTCTGGTGGGTATGGACCATTGCCTCGACATGTTTTCCTTGTTTTTCAGCGAAGTGTTCGGCACCGTCCCCTGTCAGGTACGTGAAAATACCCATAACTTCGCCAACGGCAATCAAAAAGAATGCTGCGGGATCACAAAATTTAGGTTTCCAAAGAGCGATGATCGCCAAAATTGCTCCTACGATCAAAAACGCTACTGGAAAATGTGCAAATATTGGGTGTAAAGGCGTATCTAACATTCGTTTTTCTCCTCCAAACATTTTTTAAAACTATTGCCTCTTTCATTTTTAGCAACAGTTAAGCTATTTAACCGGCCTTTTAATAAGAGACTATGCTTTAAACGGAAAAGTTCACATAATATAATTTTCTAGAAATGCCCGAGGTTTATATGACTATTGTCGCGGATTAGCGATAAGCTATTGACTTGAATTTTTTGAAAACTTAACATGAATTTGAGAGGAGGCATCAAAGGTTTTTGTCTTGGGGATAGTTTTATAATAAATTAACCCATCAACCTATTAACACAACACTTTTTCCAAATGGGAGGCGTTTTGTCTTTGAACAAATCGAAAAAAGTATTTTCATTGTTAACGGTTAGTTTATTTGTGCTGTCTCTTTCCGTTTCCGCTTCGGCAAAGGAGAAAAAGAAACATCATGAACAGCCAAAATTAGAGTTCCCTGTCATCAGTGACACGCAATTGACAGTGGGCAATGAAACATCTCATCGAAAATTGGAACATGCTCTGCAGGATTTATATAATATCAACCACAACTCAGATGCAATGGTCATCAATGGCGATATGATCAACGATGGCCGAGCCGCAAGCTATGAAAAGTTTAGGGACATTTTAAATCAATATCCTCATCCTGATAAAACGTTCTTTACAATCGGTAATCATGAATTTTTTAAAAACGATGGCAACGAAGCATCCATTGGCAGATTCTTAGACTTTACTGGATTAGACAAGGTTTACTATGAAAAAAACGTCAAAGGATATCCATTTATTTTCCTTGGAACGGAAAGTTGGGGCCCCGTCGACTCACCTACGAAGGATTCTGCTGTCCTAAGTGACGCACAATTGAATTGGCTTAATCAAACACTGAAGGAACGTTCCAAGACAAAAAAACCGATTTTTGTTTTTCTGCACCAGCCCCTTCCGCATACTTTTTATGGAACAGACATCGATTATTACAAGAATGCGGTCATTCAGGATGAGGAATTGAAGAATATCCTGTCAAAATACCCGCAAGTCATTTTCTTTTCCGGACATATGCATTGGGATTTGCGCTTCCCGGGTATGTTCCTGCAAAAAGATTTTACAATGGTCAGCTCGGGGGCAGTGTACGACACTTGGGGACCTGACGGTAATGGCTATGAAACCGTGATTGACCCGGAAGGCAGTCAAGGTCTTTATGTTAAGGTCTATGATGATAAAGTTGTCATTAAAGGCCGGGATTTTACAAATAACAAGTGGTTGAAGGAATACCAGCACACTGTAGACACTCCGAAATAAACATATGGACGATCTTAAAAAACAGGCTGCTGATTATTTGTTAGCGGTCTGTTTTTGTTAAATATTTTCTGACATTTTTTGCTTGAAAAGATGTCAGAAAAGATATAGAATAAGAAAAAAACAGTTTTCGTTTAAATAGTTTACCTTTGAGAAGTAGACTTTGGGAGGAAGGATTCATATTAAAAATCGAATTATTAATGCATTTATTGAAGAGATTCAAGCAAATGGTTTGAAATTTTCTGTGGACGATTTGGCAAATAGGATAGGTATCAGTAAAAGAACATTATACAAATATTTTTCTTCTAAAGCTGAAATATTAGACTGCATTATTGATGATACGTTTCAAGAAATCGATGAAAAAGCAAAAGCTATTATACAGAACGGCCAATTATCCATGCCAGAAAAGATAAAAGGGGTCATAACGACCTTGCCCGATCATTATGAACTGCTTGACCTTAAACTATTAGGTCAAATGAAGCAGTACTATCCTGAACAGTGGGCTAAGATGGACGAATTACTTAAGGATGATTGGGAATTACTCCGTAATCTAATTGAACAAGGAATAAGGGAAGGTGTCATTATAGAGCTAAACGTTTCTCTGGTTATGAAGGTGATTCTTGAATCTATTAATTCAACTCTTGATCAAAGCTTTTATATGGAAAATCGCATCACTGTTTCGGAAGCACTCTCTGAAATTGTTAACATATTATTTTATGGTTTAATCTCAGAGAATAAAAGATGACTGACATTCTTTTATTCTTTATTTTTGTACGTTAAACTAATAAAACTAAAGTGGTTTCCTAAAAGAAAGGGGTATATTTAATGAGATCAGTCAAGGAAATGATTCGGGAACAAAGTCTATGGGCTGGCTTGAACCGCCCCGGTATTGAAAGGGATGAAGCGGATATCGTGGTTTTCGGTATTCCCTATGACGGCGGCGTAAGTTTTCGCTCCGGGGCAAAAGAAGGTCCGCGGGCTATTCGTGAGATCACTTATACGATCGCTCCGACGACAGAAAGATGGGAGGATCTTTCTTCTTTGCAAATTATGGATCTTGGCGATTTAGAAGGCAGCAATCGGCAGGAACTATTTCAACAAGCTGAAGAAGCGGCTTTCTCCATCGTAAAATCAGGAAAGTTATTGACAATGATTGGCGGGGACCACTCGACAACCATTCCGGTTATGCGCGGCATCAATCGGGCTGTTGATGAGCCCTTTGGCATTATCCACATTGACGCGCATTTTGATTTGTGCCACGAGATGGGCGGCGATTACTTTTCACATGGTTCAACCGAAAGACGGGCCCTAGAGTTGGAAAATGTCCCGGACACCGAGAGTATTTTTTTCGTAGGCATCAGGTCAGTTGAATCTGAGGAGTTGGCATTTATCCAAGAAAATAGGATGAACATTATCGGAGCAATGGATGTTCGGCAAAATGGTATTGATCAAACATTGAAAACTATCAAGACAAAAATGAGCCGGTTTAAAAAGATTTACATGACGATTGATATCGATTCACTTGATCCCGCTTATGCGCCGGGAACGGGAACTCCTCAGTTTGGCGGATTAAACAGCAGGGAACTCCTAAATTTGTTGTATGGGTTATTTGATCTGCCTATTATCGGGTTCGATGTTGTCGAGGTGTCTCCAAAACTGGATGACTCTCTTATCACCGCATTTGCCGCGAGGAAGATTTTAACGGAATGCTGGGGACATCATCATCGCAAAAAAGAGAAAATACAAGAAAATACGAACTAAAGTATCATGGGACCCCGCCAACATTTGACGGCTGCGGGTCCCGTTCTCCTTAGCTCAGGGCTCCCTTCCAGGCACAATTATCGATGTGGAAATCTTTTATTCTATTTTAACTAACCTATTCGATAAAGCATAGAACTTGATCTGATCATTGGATTTCATAATTCAGCCAAACGGCCTTTTTTGCTCCAATCTTATTATATAACGATTGGGCAGGGATATTGTCATGAGCCGTTTCCCAAATCATATGGGAATAGTCATTATCTCTGATATAAGACACACAGGTCTGAAGCAGCTTCTCCCCAATTTTTTGCCCCCTTGCATCCGGTGTGACAAATAAATCATAAAGAATAGCCATTCGTTTCACTTCCAGTGTGTTAAAGGTGAAATATAAAGTAGAAAAGCCGACTAAGTGATGCGGCTCCTTTTCTGCAAGAAACTGGATGCCTTCATAGGGGTTGTCAAGCAGATGGTGAATCAACTTTTTGAGCGAATCTTCACTTGGACGAGGACACTTGTAGAAATCAACGATGTACTGATACATTAATTCGAGAAGCTGCGGGACATCCTCTTTAGTGGCATGTCTAATGGTTACCAAATTATTGCACCTCCAAATTTTTATAATTCAATAATAAATATGCAAATTCTATGCCAATATAAATAGCCATGTTTTTGTTTCAATGAAATACTTGCATACGACAATATTTCTGCTATCTTTATTCTAGTGTCAAAATATCTTATAATGGATGAGTTGTTATATAATTAGAAAAGACATGAACGACTTAGAAAAAAGATGGATGTGTGTATAATGACGAAATCGGTGGTTCTCCGCCATGTAGCCAAACGATATAAAATGTACGAAAAAACCTCTGATAAGATAAAGGATATCGTCTTGCCCCAGGGCTACGGGGATGACTTTTACGCCCTGCAAGATATATCTTTTGAAGCGCAAAAAGGCGATGTGATCGGCGTGATCGGCGTAAATGGCTCGGGTAAATCAACATTGTCCAATATTATTTCCGGCGTCATCCCTCCGACATCCGGGACAATTGAAACCAATGGACAAGTTGCCTTGATTGCCATTGCCGCCGGGCTGAAGAACGAGCTGACAGGCAGGGAAAACATTGAACTGAAATGTTTGATGCTTGGCTTCAGCAAAAAAGAAATAAAAAAATTGGAACCTGAGATAATTGACTTTGCCGATATTGGCGCCTTTATTGATCAACCTGTCAAAAAATATTCAAGCGGGATGAAGTCACGCCTTGGTTTTGCAATTTCTGTGAATATTGACCCTGACATCCTCGTCATAGATGAGGCTTTATCAGTCGGTGACCAGACGTTTGCAGATAAGTGTCTCGCCAAAATGAATGAATTTAAAGAAAAGGGCAAGACGATTTTCTTTATCAGCCATTCCATTGGCCAAATGAAAAAATTCTGTGAGAAGGCCTTGTGGATTCAATACGGCAGGGTTAAAGACTTCGGCATGATGACTGATGTTATGCCAAAGTACGAACAGTTTTTAAAAGACTATAAGAAGATGTCGAAAGAAGAACGGAAAGAACTGCAGCGTAAAGCCAGGGAACAAGAGCCAGATGATCACAACAAAGGTGATCATGGCACGAAAGGCGGGGAAGAGTCTCAAGAGGATGTTGTTTCTAAAGAAACAAGCAAAGGGGCCACGTCCAAAGCTGCAAGTGAAAATATAGAGCGTACGACACAACCAGAGAATTTGACAAGAGTAGGCCGGAATACTAAGAAAAAGCCGAGGCGTCCCAAAAGGATCATGGGTGCTGTCATCTTATGCTGCATTGCGGCCATTATCCTATTATTTGTAGCTGCTGTCCCCAAGGAAACTTTCGCTGATGTCAAAAACTTTTTTACGGACAAAGTTCTTTCCCAAGCGGATGGGACGGCTAAGGAAACCAATGATGGAAAATCCGGGGCACAAAATAACCAAGCCCCGGAGGAAGCGCCATATAACATTGCTCTCGTAAAAAAGAGTCTTGTAAACCTCCGAGATAAGCCTGATCTTTCGAGTAAAATCGTTGGTTCTGCAACACTTGGGGACACATACAAGATATTAGGCGAAAAACAAGATCTGAACGATCAAGGGGTTACATGGCTGCATATAAGACAGCCAAGCGGCGGGAAGGCTTGGATCAGCGCATCGGTCGTTAATGCGATTAATAGTGATCAGATCGCAACAAAAGATCTGCCAAAATTGGCCTCACTTTTAAAAGCCAGGGTTCTGCCGTCAGATGCGAATGGGTTGCACAAGCTTTTTAAAACACCATTCGATGACACACGGAAGGCTTACACCGATAAAATTATTAATGAACAAAAAGAAGACGGGGCTGACCTCGTCATGATAAATGATGCAGAGTTTAAAGTGAAGGACGATCAATTGCTTCAGCTTAAATTGCAAAATATCGATAATGATGCCAGTAGATTGAAAGCAGAACTGGGAAACCCGATATTATTTAATCAACGGGAAGCAAAATATGTTTATTTTATTAATGGCTTTAATATCCAAGTAGATGTTAATTTAGCGAAAGATGAAGTAAAAGATATCACTATTTCTAGATTAGACAAATAATAGAGGCGGTTAAGAAGCACTTCGCTTTATGCGAGGTGCTTTTACTTTTGTGTAAACACTCAGAAGATTAAATATAATACAATTCGTTTAAGTTTATTTACAAGTATTTTATGACGGACAGCATTCCCGATGATTCGACGTAAGGTGTCATTATGAATGTACAGTAAAGCTATCGGAAATATTTAACCAAGGTTTTGCTAAAACATTTATTGCAGGATTAATAGAGGTGTGTTTTATGGGATTTTTAACTAGGGTTAAAAATAAATTGCAGTCTGGGGTTAAACGCTCTAATAAAAACAATTTAAAGAAGCATCTTGTTGTTAAACAACAAGACCATAAAGTTGAAATCAGCGGTTCATTTTCGCGCAAGTCCTATCAAGCAAAGGAATTATGGATAAAATCTCGTGACAACGGCTATAAAGCAAAGCTTGCGGAAATCGAACCATCAGCTGTTTTTCAATTTAACATTAATCTTCACGATGTGATGCGACATTTGGATGATGAAGCATCCACTTTTGACTTTTATGTGAAAATACGCACGAGAATTAAACATGTCAGTGAAGAGCGGTTAGGGAAGGTCAAAGCAAATGCAGAGTATGGTTTGCTGGAAAATGGAGAGCCGATCATCGAATATTTCATTCGTTTTGGCAGATTCGAGGACACAAAAATTAAGAATCCAAAAAAAGTCGTGTTGGATGACCGTTCGCTCGTTATTTACACAACAAAAAATGGAAACATGTCTTTAGCACACAACACGGATCTGAATCCCGTGACGACTAATCAGATTAAGTCATTAAAAATAAAAAGCAATCATTTAATATTTAACGGTAAGTTACTAACCGGTCACTCCCGGATAGAAGATGCCTATCTTATTATGAATGGACGGGATACCAATGCCGAAAAGACATTTCCTTTTACTTTAAATTTAAAGGAAAACTATCGCAAAAACTATGGACTGCATCAATACCACTATTTTGCGGATATCGACCTGGCCAAAACCTTTAGACATGAGGTATTTAAAGAGGATATCTATGATTTCTCCTTTTGCTTAAAATACCATGATCAAGATGAGATGATTTCCGTTCGCGTTGGCAACCCAAGACTCTTTGCCAGGCATTTTGTCAAAGGCGGTTTTATCAGAGATGGTAAAGAAACTTTCGCCATTTCCCCATATTTTACATTTAAACAATTTAACCTTTCCATTCAAGTTGATCAATTCGATGGCGATGTTTTTAAATATATGCGAACGATAAAGAGATGGAGCTGGCTCCTCAGACCCTTTTACAGCAGGAAGAACATCTGGCTTGTAGGAGAACGCGCTTATAAAGCCCAAGATACTGGGTATCACTTCTTTAAGTATCTGCGGGAAGAGCATCCAGAACGGAATGTGTACTATGTCATAGATAAGACGTCACCTGAATACAGAAATGTTGAACCGCTAGGGCAAACTATCGATTTCAAATCCAGGAAGCATATCTTCTATGCCCTGATGGCGAAGAGGATCATTGGCTCTCATCACCCGGATTATCTCTATCCTTTGCGCACAAAGGAATTTAAGAGGGCTGTCAAGGCGACCAAGGTCTTTTTGCAGCACGGCATTATGGGAACGAAAAACATGGTGGCGAATTACGGCAAGAATTCTCCTGGATTTGATACAGATCTGTTTCTTGTCAGTTCCGATTTTGAAAAAAATATGATCGTCCAAGATTTCGGCTATGATCCAAGCGAAGTTAAAATTACCGGACTGTCCCGGTTTGATCAGCTGTTGACTAACCAATCACCAAAAAGGCAAATCTTGATTATCCCAACTTGGCGGGATTGGATTGTGACAGAGGATACATTCTTGGAAAGTGACTATTTCGAACGTTATAAGCAGCTTGTTAATCATCCCACCTTACACAAATTAGCAACAGACTATGGCTTTGACATTATCTTTTGTCTGCACCCAAATATGCAGAAGTTTACGCCGTATTTTACAAGCGATTCGGTCCGTGTGGTGAATCAAGGTGAGGTGGATGTGCAACACTTGTTAAAAGAAAGCCGATTAATGATTACCGACTATTCAAGTGTTGGCTTTGACTTCAGCTTTTTGCATAAGCCGATTATTTACTATCAATTTGACCGTGAGCGTTTTATCGGGCAACGTCCGTCACACCTTGACCTGGATAATGACTTGCCGGGAGATATTGTCAGTGATCAAGAAGATGTGCTGGCATGCATTGAAGACTATGCCAAGAGCCATTTCAGAATGAAAGACCATTATAAAGAGCGTGCTAATAAATTTTTGAAATATAGGGATTGTCACGCCAATGACCGCATTTATAAGACAATGGTAAAGTTTAAGCCAAAAAGGCAAATCATTAAGGAATTGGCAGACAACGATTATTTCCGGACATTATATCGCAAATATCGAAAGAGCAAGCTCTATTTTCCGACAATGCGGCTTTTTTATAACATAGCAAGGAGAGTTCTGCCTGTTGATGATAAGCTGGTTCTGTTTGAGAGCGGGATTGGCAAGCAATATGCTGACAGCCCAAGGTATATCTACGAGGAATTAGTCAAACGCGGACTTGATTATAAGAAAGTCTGGGTTTATAACGATAATATTCGTTTTAAGGATTCAGATACAGTTAGAATCGAGAGACTATCCCCGAAGTATTATTACTATTTGGCAAGGGCCAAGTACTGGGTGAACAATCAAAACTTCCCGACCTATATTGAAAAACGAAAAGGCACAACATATATCCAAACATGGCATGGCACACCTTTGAAGAAGATGCTTTTTGATATAGATAACATTCAAGGGCGCGACGCTGATTATTTGGAGCGGGTGTCAAAAGCAACAAGTACATGGGACTTTTTAGTTTCACCGAGCCCTTATGCAACAAAAGCTTTCTTAAGCGCTTTTCATTATAAAAAGAAAGTGCTGGAAATCGGCTATCCAAGAAACGATTTGTTTTACCGGCCGGATATCAATGAAAAGGCGGCAATGATCCGCAGACGATTGACGATACCAAAGGATAAAAAAGTTATTCTGTATGCCCCGACCTTCCGCGATAATCAGAAGGGAAAGGGCAGCGGCTTCACTTTTGATATTAACTTGGATTTTGAGAAAATGAAAAAACAATTAGGCGATGATTATGTCCTTTTATTAAGAATGCACGTTGTTGTAAAAAATAAGATTAGCATTCCTGAGGAGTATCAGGACTTTGTCTATAATGCCTCAGACTATCCGGATATTCAGGAGCTCTATTTAATATCAGATATCTTGATGACTGATTATTCATCGGTCATGTTCGACTTTGCCAATCTTAAACGGCCGATTCTTTTCTACACTTATGACTTGGAAGTATACCGTGATCAGCTCAGAGGGTTCTATATGGACTTTGAGAAAGAAGCACCTGGTCCGTTTCTTAGAAATACTGATGAAATCATAGAGGCTGTCCTTGGCATTGAAGAGATAAGAGCGGCATATCATATGCGCTATGTTGCCTTTTATAATAAATTTTGCAGCCTGGAGGATGGGTATGCCACCGAAAGGCTTGTTGACAATATATTTGCGAAACAGAACAAAGGGATTCGTTCCATAAGGAAAACGAAACGGGTGACTTTTCCGCTTTGGAAACAACCATCCCACAGTGGGGCGGAAGGATCAGAGAAGATCATGCTGCAAGCAAATAGAAATAGGGAATGATGTACCTAAGGAGGGGTCATTTTGCAAAAGACGAAAGTGGCAGTTATAGGATCGGCAGCGACAAGAGGGTGCTTTGAACTAAGCAATGCCCGAGACTTGGAGGATATCTTTGATGTCTCCCTGATCCAATACCAGTCCTCTTTATTAAGCATTATGTCAGAGCCAATTGAGAATTATGATATGGACGAAAATATCAGTCCTTTATATAAGAAAATCATTACAGAGGATCTCGATAAGGGGATTTTCGACCGGCTTAAAGGTGTTGATCCAGACTACGTTGTCATAGACTTTGCGCCAGATATCACCTATGGCACATTGCGAATCGGTGACCGTTATATCACAAATAATAAGAAGAAATTAAAACATGTTAAGTTAAATGATCAAGCGGAAGAATTCACAATAAATAACAATAAAGAGGCGTATGTTAGAAAATGGACGGAAGCATTTCATGCGTTTGTCCAACAACTGAATGACATTCTGCCATCGGCTAAGGTTGTCGTTCATACAGCAAACTTTGTCGGTTCTTATTTTGATAAGACCTATCGATTAAAAAGCCTTCGGCGCACCGATATTCAGGCGAAAAATAATGAGATAAAAGAACTGACTGCGGCGATTAATCAGGATGGGATCACAGTTATTGATCTATCCGATAATAAGTACAATACGTCATCCAGCCATAAATGGAAGGCCGGCTATATCCATTACGAAACGAAATATTATAATGACTTTTTGCTGGCGTTTTTCCAGCTAGTCATTAAGAATTTGAATCAGGCAAAAGAACTTCAACATGAAGGTGGGCCGTCATATGTCTAAAATCACGTTCTCAGTCGTCGGGGCTTGTGTTTCGCGGGATGTGTTCAATCGGAAATTCGTTCCCGAATATAAAGAGTTTTATGAGTGCATCAGCCAGGCATGGCAATGCTCGATCATCAGCTTAATGTCTCCTGAAGTAAAGCTGTCTGAGGATGATCTGCAATTATCTGAGGAACTTAGTGCCCATCGGTACAACACGATGATGAGGGATATATCGAAGCAATATTTGGCGGATATCAAGGCCAATCCCCCGGATTATATTATTGTCGATTTTTATGCTGATATGAGATACGGGATTGTTAAGGTCGGGAATAAGTATTTAACGAATAACCCGAATGGATTTAGAAAAACAAAATTCTTCCGGGATAAGAAATTCGACGCTAAGTACCGCTTCCCAACCAATCTTAAAACTTACAGGAAATTGTGGGAAGAAGCATTTGATAAGTTCTATCATTTCGCCCAACAAAATTTGCCTGATACGAAAATCATCTTAAATTGTTTCCGTTATGCTAACTCGTATGTTGATAAGAACGGCGAAGTTGTGATGTTTGACCAAGACCGCTATAAGTTCCTTGATTCGGAAACCAAACTTTTCAATGAGCTTTACGATTACCTGTTAGACAAATATCCGTTATACAAAATTGACTTGCGCGAGAACGAATACTACTCAGACAGCCAATACGCCTTCGGACTCGCCCCATGGCATTACGAACGGAAATACCACAATGACTTCTTTAGCGGGTTGAACCTGATTTGCTTGAGGGATTTGATGGGGGAGAGGGAGGAAAAGGCAAGAGCTGTTAAACCTGAGGGTGTTAAAAAGAAAAAATTATTTGGTGTGTTTTAAAAAAACCGGCGGAGGCCGGTTTTTTTTTGCCAAGAAAAAAAGCGAGCTTTAAAAGAGTGGTTACATTCTGAGGCTAGTCCTTTTATATATGCAGACTATTATATAATGAAAAAGGCAATTAGTTCTAGGTCTTTTAGTCTATTATTTGCGATTTTAATAAAAAAACTCTTAACTTTATTGTAATATTTTGCGATAATATGATTGAAATGTTAAAGTTATTAGGTTATCTTGTCGAATGTTAAAAAGTTGAGAAAGAAAGATTTCATTATAAATCTCGGCTATTTTTATTTAAAAAATATATTATTTTATAAAGATGGTGTGAATTTGAATGCTTATGTCGCATTTGATATTGGTGGTACTGTATATGGCAAAATAAAAGTACATAGTAATGCAGCGTAAAAATACATAACGCTGCACAAGCAAAAAAATAAAAAGGCTTGCCAGCCTCCAA
>NZ_SLXK01000038.1 GCF_004341035.1 Scopulibacillus darangshiensis | reverse complement strand
AAAAAACTTATACAAAGTCAACTTCAACAATGGGTAGCAGCCTTGCCCAATTATATCAAGGCTTATTTGCCGATTTCAGTCTGCGAAGTTTGAGTTATTTAGTTATACAAGTGCTACATTTTATTTGATCTATGCCTTGCTTGCCTTAGGCTATAATCCTAACTCACACTGGATAGAAAACGCTGTCAAGGGTATGACGTCTTTTTTATCTAAAGTTGATGATAACGTCCATTTACAAAATTCGCTATCAACGATCTGGGATACGGCATTAATCAGCTATGCCATGCAAGAGGCGGGCTGTCAAAAAAACGACCATGCCGTATTGTCCTCAGCAGAATACTTATTATCCGTAAAGGAAAAGCAAAGGCACAGTAAGGGCGGATGGGCTTTTTCCGAGAGCAGCACCAGCCCGCTAGACATTGATGACACACAGGCAGCTTTGCGCGCTATTCACCCTTACGCTGTTAATGAGAAATGGTATCGAAAGGCATGGAATGAGGGTGTGAATTGGCTCATTGATATCCAAAATAATGATGGCGGGTGGGGAGCATTTGAAAAAAACAGGCATCAATCCCTCTTCACCTTATTGCCCATTCGTAATTTAAAGGACACAGTGATTGACCCGTCAACTGCTGATTTAACTGGACGTACATTAGAATTTCTGGGAAGTAAAGCGCAAATGACACTTACACATCAGTCTATTCGTGACGGTGTCAGCTGGATACTGAAAAACCAAGAAACAGATGGTTCATGGTATGGCAGGTGGGGAGTTTCCTATATTTATGGCACATGGGCAGCGCTAACGGGACTGACTGCTGTTGGTGTGTCTCCGAATCACTCTGCTATACAACGGGCCCTTTCATGGCTAAAACACATTCAACAAACTGAAGGCGGATGGGGAGAATCGTGTAAAAGCGATCAAGAACGAACATATACCCCTCTTCTATATCCAACAGTTGTCCAAACCTCTTGGGCGCTTGACGCTTTGATAGCCTGCCATCACCATCCGACGGAGGAGATCGACAGAGGTATTGACTATCTCTTAAGCAGGGGCACCAACCATTCAAGCAAGGCCGTAACCTACCCGATGGGGGCGGGTTTGCCCGGCCATTTTTATATCCACTATCATAGCTATCAACACATTTGGCCATTGCTAGCACTAAGCCATTATATGAAAAAGTATCAATGACTAGGTTCTTAGCTTAATTCATTACAAAGGGTTGGATATGCCGTTTCTTCGTTTTCCCTTTTTCATAAAATAAAGTGACATTCTCATTTTAAAATTAACGTAAAGATAGGAGGGAAAACATGGCTTATTTAGATCCAGAATTAATGGGGGTCTTTCGTTCTAAAATGGCTAATCCCTGGAACTACCATCGTGTCTATGGTATGCTCCGTTCCTACAGAATGGCAGATTTAAGACACCCGGGTGGCGCCTATGGTTTAGTAGACGGTCTCTCTAGATGTTTGGGCGTCCCAGTCTCACCGGAACAGAGGGAGAATGCCGCCAACTGGCTTATGTGCTGCGGGGTTGATCCACAAAACCCAGGTCACCAACGAAGAATGTGGGGGCTGATTCAGGGCGGTCTATTTTAAAGAAAACTTGCCGATTGGCGAGCCTTTGGCGAAGCGATAATGGCTTTGATAATTTAAAGGAGCCCTTACAAAATGGAGGCTCCTTACTTTCATTCCTTATGATCCATTTTAAAAGAAAAGCCCTTTTTAGTTTGCGATAGCCTTTTTGGAGGAGATGTTTTTTGTCCTTCCTCCTTTATACTATTCTTAGGATCTGCTGGGAGCTTATCGTTTTCGATTAGTTGCGGGTTATTTTCTTCATCCTTTCGGGTAATCGTCTTCTCCTCTTTCTCAGTTGTATGGTATGAATCAGTTTCGTCGTTTTTGGAATATGTATCGGATTCAGACGCATTTTTTGATAACTTTAATCTTTGCGCGAATTTTTCAAACCCCTTTTTAATTGCCCCCTCTTTCGAATGATGATCTGCTGGTGGCGGCTCCTGTTCATTTTCCCTTGCCATATTCGGCACTTCCTTGGTTCTTAAAGAAGACTTTTCAGTTCTTACAGGCCGTTTCTCCGTATCCTTCTCTTCAGCTTGATTGGGAAATCGCCTTTGAAAAGATACCTTTGGCGGGGCAGAATGACGATTCGGATCACTATGCGCCGGTAAAGACATCTTTTTTTCTTTTTTAGTTTCAGACTTCTCCGAAGTTAGGTTGGGGGTATTAACTTTCTTGTTATCCCCAATGGCCCGTTCTTTTCTTTTGTTTGCCACTGATTTGGGATTGGCTTTTGTTTGAACCTGAGAATGAACCTCTTTCTTTTTCTCATTCTCTTTATCTCTCATTTCTCCCGATGGCTTTGTTAATCCATCCTTATGGGAAGTTTGTCCCGGTTGTGCCGGATTCTTCGATACAGGTGGTCTAGCCTGTAACGTGGTGTGCTTGGCGGCCTCCTGACCGGAAGAAGGCGATTTGCCACGATTCTGCGTTTGTTGAGATTGAGGGTGTCCAGAAGGTGAATGCTGTTTTTTTTGCGGCGATGATTTTTCCTCCCGATCAGTGGAACTATGTGATGGTTCTCCTTGTGATGAAGCGTCCTGTGGTTTATTATGACCGCCAGCCTTTTTCTTCTTGACCCCGCTTACACGTACACCAAAATTATTTCCTAAATTTAATGCCCCGCTAACCTCCTTTACATCAACGTTATCAAAATTATAATCCAATTGATCCACCACAGGCCCATGAATATCCGCGTGTTCAATATTGACATAATAAGACATTCCTTGGCCTTTCATAGCCTTCATCATCTTATCCAAATGATCTAATTTATCTTTTAGTTCCTTCAATTGTTGTTGATCTTCCACCAGTTGTCCCCCCTTTCCGTCCTCCGTTAAAAACCGCTGCTCTTACACTATATGAACAAAAAAACACAATTATTAATGCTAAGATGTTGGAATTGGACTCCACATCACATCGCGGTCATCGATCGGCGTATCGATTTGGTCGTTATCGAAAACGATATTATAGTTATCGTGGAAATTATTATGATTTCCGCTCAGTGTTCCAAACCCATTGTTCGTTTTACTATGGGCACTCCAGCCAAATTGAATATTCTTCCCATTAAATATCCCGGAAGAAGCTGCTAATGATCCCGCACTAAGCTTATCAAAGCTTATCATGGCTTTAGGTTTAGATTTTTTTTTCTTCTTTTTATTTTTTTGTTTCTGAGATTGCTCGTTTTTCGCTTCATTATCTTTTACTTTATCCCCGTTAAAGGGATAACTTTGGAATTGCTGCGGCTGTTGATCCGCCATTTTTTTATATTCCTCTTGAAAAGGATATGGATGTGGATTCTGGGCTTGGCTCCTTGAGATGTTCACCCCGGGCTTAAATGGCAAGGTATTTAAGACATTGTAAGGAATGTGTTGTGGCATATTTTCCGTCAAAAAAGGACCGGGATCTTTTTGAAACGGATGATTCGGATGATTAAACATAGGCGGCATGCCATTCATGAAATTTCTAGGGTCATTGTACATGTCTTCAACACCCTTTCTCAAACTATTTCAGTGATATCATATGTATTATGCCCCTTTTTGTGAAGCTTTTTATGAGGAAAATGCCTACAAGCAATTTCACCCTGAGGTCAGTGTTCACCATAACATTTTGACACTTATATTAGGCGAATAACATAGACTATTTTCAAAAGCATGCCTTTAAAATTTGTGAAAAACAGAAAGGTGTTTCTCAATGACTAACTACCCTGAGAGCTCAGATATCAGCATTGTTTACCATACAATTCAGGTGACTAATGCCGCGAGTAACGCCGGTGTTTTCAATGGGATCAATACGCAATTTGGCTGGAGCACACACAGCAAAGCAAATACGGCATTAGGAACCATAGGGGGCCATGATAATAAAGCACCCCAAAATGCAAATATTCTTTTAGATGGAGACGTTGTGGATACGGTCATTAACGATCAGGATGTCATGTGGGGAATAAAGCGATAAGCAAAATGCCAGCCAACCCCTTAATAGTAAAAAGGGTTGGCTTTAAGGGTGGCCTTTTAAATTCGAATGTCAAAGGGCCTTATTTGAAATAATTCCCCGCGGCAATGATCCCAGCATTTTTTTATGACATTTTGCAAATCTTGAGCGGAATTCCCTAACAAACGAATGACAAGCCCGTTTGTTTGTAATAGGCTTGCACTGCCGTAGCAATTTATACCTTCGTCCGCGAGGATTGTGTTTTGTATATAGTTAAGGTGTTCATCTGTGACTTGTTCCGAGAGTATCCATAATGTCCCGACGTGTGTATATTCCCCGAAATTTCCCGCACCACGCAAATTAGAAGCAGGATCAAGATTCATGCAATCCCAAACTTGAAGTTTATTTTCCCAATAAACTTCAAAGGTAGATGAGAATTTTTTATATTGAAAGATTTCATCGCGCCCAATTCTGCCAGCTGTCACAATTTCACTGATAATTGCTTGCGATCCTTTACTCATATAAACGGAATTCGTTCCGCGAAAATTCGAGTCTTTAAAAGGAATGACTAACTCAGGTAAATACTCTAATATGCTGCCCGGCTCAAGAAAAAAAGTTTGCGTTTGCCTGCTTTCCTCGTCGTATGGAGACGGACGCAGCTCACTGGGACTAGGGGTCGTTAAAAACAATTGGGCCCCTTCGGTTAACCGGCATGAAATAAATTCTTCGTCTCCATTAAACAATCCGGGAGAGGAAGACATCAAATAAATCATGAGCGGGCCCTTTTCGTCCGGAAATTCATGACCCTCAAGCGGATTACGATGGTAGGAATCCGTTAAAATGTTCCTTTGCCCTATTCGGCTGATTGTTCCCTTCCATTCACTTACAGTTCTCATGTAGTCTTTGTCTGTTTCCGTCCGCGATATTCTTTTTCTAGCCAATCGGCGATTTCCGGAACACCGATACCTTTTGTCACATTAGAGAAGATGCTTGGTTTGTCATGTCGTTGTACCGTCGCATCTTTCTTCATTGTATCAAGGTTAACACCGACATAAGGTGCAAGGTCAATTTTATTAATAATTAAAAGATCGGATTGTGTAATGCCGGGGCCTCCCTTTCTTGGAATGTCCTCACCCTGGGCTACATCGATGATATAAAGAAAAACATCCGCAAGTTCCGGACTGAAAGCAGCCGCCAAATTGTCCCCTCCACTCTCAATAAAAATGAAATCCAGAGGATCAATCGCTCTCGTGAGTTCTTCTACTGCTTCGAAATTCATAGATACATCTTCACGAATCGCTGTGTGAGGGCAACCCCCTGTGGCAACGCCAATAATTTGAGAGTTCGGGAGAATACCTGCCTTTTTTAGAAAGTCCCCATCTTCTTGAGTATAAATATCATTTGTAATAACCCCGATTTGATACTTTTCTTTTAAACACTCGGTTAGTGCCTTTACGAGATGAGTTTTTCCCGAACCAACCGGTCCACCCACCCCGATCCGCATTGGGCGGTCCTCATTAAATTCTTTATAATGCCAATTAAAGTTATGTTGATGACCCATATTTCATCCTCCTCTTCCATGTATCAATAAGCTGTTAAGACATAAATAATCGCGAATACAATGTTTCATGGCGCATAGCTTCTGTTTCTTGAACGATGGCGTAATTACATAAATCCTTTTCCCCAGGTGACGAATGAACAATTTGTTCAGCCTCTTCATCCATAAGCGGATAAAGTCTTTGTAAGATAAGCTGGGCATCGGTTTGACCGATAACAGCCATTCTTAATGCCGATTGCAAAAGATTGTTAACGTTCGTATAAAGATGTGTGAAAATTGCTTGGTCGCATGGAATATCCAAATAAGCGGAAATCCATCCGTGCACAATCGCTGGATTCCCGTAACATAACCGTTCATTGATCCACCCGGCATATTGATCAAGACCGGCTTCCGGATAAAGGGTATGGACGATCTTTAAATACCTCTTACCGATTTTAACTGTACCATCACGAGATTCTGAGGCTTTTTTGCTGAACGTTAATTTTTGATCTAAACGTTGCAAATCCTCTTGAACAGTTTCGGGTAACGCATTTATTTCAATTTCCTTTTGAATGGTTTGATAACTGACAAAAACAGCAATGCCTTCCGTAGGAATAAGGCTGCCCCGGATATAGTCCTGCAACCATTCGTAAAGCTCTTTCGGTCCGCTTAACTTATTTTCCTTGAAGGCGGTTTCTAACCCAAATGAATGTGCAAATGCACCCGTTGGGAAGGCCGAATCAACAAGCTGCAAAAGCGATAAGTTATTTTTCATTGACCTCACCATATGAAATAGAGTTGGCTCAACGGCACTTTTGTCGCTGGCGGATTTTCAAGCCGTTTTCCGTCGACATAAACCTGGAAGGTATCGGGGTCAATGGTGATGTCCGGTGTTGCATTATTGTGGATCATATCCTTCTTCCCGATATTCCTGGTGTTGCGGACCGCATAAATTTTCTTTTGGAGCCCTAATTTTTTTGGAACGCCGTTTTCAACAGCCGCTTTCGACAAGAATGTATAGGAAGTGCTATGCGGAGCTTTCCCGAAAGAACCCCACATTGGCCGGTACATGACGGGTTCGCTCGTTGCCGTGGAACCGTTTGGATCCCCAATCGGTGCGGAAGCAATAAATCCGCCTTTTATGATTCTCCACGGCTTCACTCCGAAAAATCCAGGTTCCCACAGCACAAGATCGGCCATCTTTCCCTCTTCAACGGACCCGACGACTTCGGAAATCCCTTGTGTGATCGCCGGATTAATCGTGTATTTGGCAATATATCGTTTGACCCGAAAATTATCGTTATCTCCCTTTTCTTCTTTTAACCTGCCGCGCAGTTCTTTCATAAGATGAGCCGTTTGCCAAGTTCGAATGATCACCTCACCGGCGTGACCCATCGCCTGTGAATCGGAACTCATCATACTTAATACACCCATATCATGCAAGATTCCTTCAGCGGCCATGGTTTCCGGACGAATTCTTGCTTGTGCCATTTTTACATCCATTTGAACGGTGCGGATTAAGCCGTGGACCTGAAAAATCATCGGCAAGTTAGAGTCCGCCGTATTGATCGTGAACGGCCGGGTCGGGTTGGTTGAAGACGGCAACACGGATGATTCCTTGGCTACGCTCATAATATCAGGGATGTGACCGCCGCCCGCCCCTTCGGTATGGTAACTATGAATGGCTCTGTTATTGATGGCTGCAACCGTTGTTGTTTCCACCGTACCCGATTCATTGCTTGTATCAGTATGAATACAGACCTGAACATCATGCTGATCAGCTACATTCAGGCAATTATCGATGACTGCAGGCGTCGTCGCCCAGTCTTCATGAAGTTTAAAACCTGCAGCACCTCCCTTTAACTGTTCGATCAAAGGTTCCGGGGCCACGGCATTCCCTCTTGCCCAAAACCCAAGATTCATCGGAAACTGTTCTGCCGCTTCCAGCATTCTTTGCATGTTCCAAGATCCCGGTGAAATATTGGTCCCAATAGTCCCCGTTGACGGTCCAGTCCCGCCGCCGAGCATCGTTGTGATCCCTGATTGTATGGCCGTTTCGACAAGCTGTGGACAAACTTCGTGAAGGTGAGGATCAATGCCGCCTGCCGTCAAAATCTTGTTTCTTCCGTCTATGACATCTGTCGTTGCTCCGACGATCATGTTCGGGCTGACCCCGTCCATATAATCCGGGTTTCCTGCCTTGCCAATCCCGTGGATTTTTCCGTCTTTTACCCCAACATCCGTTTTCACAATGCCCCAATAATCGATTAACACCACGCTGGTGATGACAAGATCAAGCGCTTCTTTCTCGCTTGCACGGCTTGACATTCCCATCCCGTTTCGAATAGTTTTTAACCAGCCATACTCTAGTTCATCTCCATAGGAAACCGAAGTAAAATCCTTTTCAACTTCAACAATCAAGTTTGTATCGGCCAATCGGACTTTATCACCTGTTGTCGGACCGAATCTTTTTGTAAATTCTTTATGGGAGACATTTTTATCACTGACTTGCCCGGTATCGATCTTACCCACCGGTCCGTTAGTATACCCCCGGAACCCCCAAGCTTCTTTCCGCCCGCCGATTTCGACAAGTTCAACCTCTTTTTCCTCACCAGCGGGGAATGATTCCATTTCTCCCGGCATGATGTTGAGGTGCATCCCTTTTGCCAACTCACGATTAAAATCCAGCTCCGGGTTGACCTCATAGAAGTGGTAATGCGACCCAACCCACAGCTGCCGGTCCCCCCTGTTCACCACTTTGATCTTGCGGGTACTGCGTCCATGGTTAAGGGGAATCGGATAGTCTTGCAAAAAATATTCTCCGGGTTTCAAATGTTACACACCCTTTCTATTTTCACATGAATTTTTACCTTATTTTTAAAGGCGGCATCATTCCCTCCTAATGATTCCCATGCTGATCTTGACTCCCGTAACCCGGCGGAAGTTCACCCCATTCTGGATGTTCGGCGGGTTTAAACGGGTTATTAACCACGACCAGTTTGTTTCCGTCGGGCATAACCACTTGGATGTTAATTAATTTAACGAGATCTGGAACACTATCCATTACATCGTTTTCATCCAAAACCTGATGGCCCATTCTTTGAAGGTCGGAAACCGTGTACTTTCCGGTTCTTGCTTCTTCTGTGACATGGTAAGTGATGACAGCAATGGCTTCCTCAATGTTCAGTTTCATACCTCTTGCTTTTCTTTCCTCTGCCAATTTTGCAAGGACAAAAATCCACAGTTTTTCTTGTTCCCATTCATTTATATACATTTAGCCCCTCCTTCCATGTAAGTTATATAACCCATGGTGCTTTTCCAAGAACCTTGTTCAACAATAAAAGATATTCGACTTATCCAACTAGCAGAACCAAAAATTATATGTCATTTGCCCCATATTTGCATAGGATGTACTGTAAATGATCATTTAGAAAGGGATGAATAGCATGCAAAGGACCCCTTCAAATAAAATGTTCTTTGAGGGAAATACGAATGTGTGGCACCCTTCACAGACATCAATAAATGAAAAGACACATGTCCATGAATTTTACGGCACAACATCGGCAAACGATGGACATGAACACAAGTTTGTCGGGACGACATATCCGGCAGCAAATGTCATGCCCCATACCCACGAATATTTCACGGTAACCCATTTCGATGATGAACACCGCCATACAATTTCCGGCAGAACCGGTCCGGCGATTCCGCTTAAGGGCGGTGGTCATTATCACAAGTTAGGAGGTGAAACTAGCATAGATTTCAACCACCAACATGAGTATTAGGCGTTATAAATTCTGATAGTTAAAAAGGTAATCCCGAATAATGGCTACTTAAAAAAGTCCATTATTCGGGATTTCTTTGTGTTTGACGTCATAAAAAATAGAATATATCAGATGGATGCCCTTCCAACTTTGTCCAACCGATCATAGTATAATAGATAAGTAGACTAAGAGATCTAATGGGAGGGCAATCCATGCTTCTAATTAACGCGGGAAAGATCAAAATAGACACTATGAAATATAATACAGGGGCTTTTTTTGGGAGCACCTATGCGGTTAACTGGAATGGCCATTTTAAAAGTAATACTAACCACTCTGAAGTTGGTTATTTAAATGGAAGTTTTCGATCCATCAATATCGTAAATGATTCAGACGGCATAGATAATGCTATTTATAATAAAAATGAGGCTGTGACAGAAGTTTTTTACTAATAGAAAAATCCGAACTCATTCAGACATCTGAATAGTTCGGATTTTTATTATACATAAGAAAACAACAAAGCGCTCCGTCAAAATATTTCGCTTTCCACGGGCACGGCCTAAAGCCTCCTCAGAAAGCAAAAAACGCTTTCTTGCGGGGTCTTCGGACACGTGCTATTCCCGTAGGAGTCTTTCGTATTTTGACTACGCTTCGCATTTGCGATTATACCTTTCAAATTTTATTGTTCGGCATATGAATGAACTCTTTTAGTTTTGTCCCAGCCTCTTTTGTCTTTTACATAAGGTGTCCTTTTTATTCTAATAACTCTTTCTGCCCTATTGTTTGGTAACCGGAAGCGTCATTTTTACCGCTATTACTGCACTTGGCATTAGACTCGCCTTGGGAATTGGACGTGCTTCTCTTTTGGCTGCTTTGCTCTTTTTTATTCCCAGATTTATTTTTCGCCTTTGTTATTGATATTTCTTGAGCATTGTCATTATCGGAAACAATAAAATCAAAGCCGTCCTGGTCTATGATAATGTTAATGGAGTCATTATTATTATTACCGCTGATATTGGTATTACTTTTGGTAAATGCGTCCCAGTTCGGTTCAAAGTTTTTGCCGATAAAGACGCCAGAGTTATCCGACATGCTGCTAATGCTAATATCATGAAAATTAATTTTGATCATAGTTTTTATCCTCCCTCTTGTCCTTAGTCTATGAAGGAGATGATAGTATTGAAAGGGCTAAAGCTATTCTTTCACTTAATTTATGTATTTGTTCTATCGAATGCTGCGAAAGTTTTACAAATGTCCAAATAAAAAGGGGCCACCAGAGCTAATAAGTGGCAACCCATCCTTTTTGCCTTAAATCTTTTATCTAACCTATATTTCCAAATTCCCCCCGGGCAACATCCTGATCATTAATAAAAGCATCAATATAGTCATTATCCTTTATGATATTAATGTTCTCATAAAGTTCATTATTGGCGAATTGATCCATTGTGCCTGAAAGTCCGGCGTTGTTATTCGACTTAAAATGCGAACTCCACCCGTAGCCTTCATTTTCACCATTAAAAACCCCGGCATTATCAAGTGCGGTCATAAGTTCAACCCCATTATACACAATCCTTAAAGACATTTAGCACTCTCCTTCTCAGAGAAATAACGCCTAAACTGATTGATAACTTGCACCAAATGCAGCATCTTGATCGTTCATCGTCGCATCAATGGCATCTATATCTTCAACGTAGCTGAAATTACCGGAAGTCGGGATGCCTACGCCTTTGACATAGAAGTTTTGATTCATTTTAAAATGGGAATTCCATCCAAAAATTTGATTTTGACCGTTAAGAACACCTGCATTGTCGGCTGCGTATATTAAATGATTCAAATTATATGCAATTAGGATTGCCATCGTATCTCCTCCAATTCTATCGACGTGTTATAGAGACTGGCCAATAAATCCACTGCCAATATCCATATCATTGATGGTAGCATCTAAACCATCATTGTCTCTGACAATACTGACGTTTCCAAATGAGGGGTTAAAGAAACCTGTTAAGTTCATACCGTTGTTTTGTTTAAAATGGGAATTCCAAAGAAAACCTTGGTTTTCACCATTAAAGACTCCCGCATTATCTAGTGCTGTCTCAAGTACATTGGCATTATAATAAATGGCAAGGGTCATTGAGGTTACCTCTCCTTCGCTGTGTTATGTTAGTTTATTCATAAGATTCGCCCCTGTGAGTCTCTATGGATCTTAGTAAAAAAATATGCTTATTCCCCTCTTTGAATCACGACCTCCCCAACGCTTAGTTTGGTCTGAATAAATTAGATAAATTGATTTCACTCGTTGGTTCATGGGGCTTTTTAACCAATTTGATCTCTAGTACACCATGCTGGAAGCGATATTTCGTTTGTTCAGGTTCAACAGGTTTTGGTAATTGGGTTTGCAGTAAAGGGACCTTCGGGTCACGGCCAACGAGAGATACTTCGTGGCTATTCAGATACATGTTTTTGGGTTGATGCTTTACATCATCTGGAATCTGCACCCTGAAAATAAATTCATCATGCGTTTCAAAACCCTGATAATTTAATGATTGCTGCTGGTTATTTGTTGGATTCGGCGGATTTGGTGACTTTGCTATATTTGTTGACCGCCCGAATCCGGAAGTGGTTCCTTTACGCTTCGCAGGCGTTCCAGCGGTATTTTGTGATTGTAGCTGCCCCGACATACCGGTGTTACCCTGGCCCCCGTTCCGGTTTCCATAAGAAGGGGAATCTTTCCATGATTGACCCATAGCCTCTCCATTGTCCGGCATGGCATTTTTGATCTGCTCATGAATAAATTTGCCGAATCCTTCAGGATCAAACGGATTTGGAAAATTATTTTGTTGAAAAAATTTCTCGAACATGTCATCATCCTGGTGCATGAAAATCCCTCCTATTCACTTACATATCTTTATCAAGGGGTGAGCCTATATATCTCAAATCATAATATGCTTATGGGGGAAAAAAGTGCTTAAACTCGGAAACTGTCCTTTTTCACCTTTTTCATGGGAATAACATAGGCTAATATCCTAAAGCGGACTTTAGTTCAAAGAATATGTATAAACCAAATCGAATAAAAATACTTATATCAGGCCTTTTTAGTGGAAAAGGAGGACTTCCGATGAAAATGCATGTTAAAAACATAAAGGTGGCGGAAGTTAAGCAAAGCTCTGCTATTTTTTCCGGGGATAATACGCCAATGGGGTGGCGAAACGTGAAGAAAGTGAACGATGGATTTGGGTCATTAATTGGAAATAAAAATGAATTCATGAATGGTGAACAAGGCGTTGTCAAGCGCTTGGATCATAACAACTCATGACCATCCGAACAGCGCCAGCCGATCCTTCAAGCGACTCGGGAAAGGAGGCTTTTATGCGGCCAAATTTTGATCAAAACTTTGTGATCAATACGTTAAATATTCATACTGTCGAAGGGGCCTCTTGTGTGAATGTGGGGAATAACTTTCCTACGGGATTTCAAAACTTTAAAAAACATACACAAGGATTCGGTTCCATTAGCGGAGATAATAATCAGATAGATGGGATAAGATCGCTTGTAAATGACGGTTCCCACTTTGATACAAGCAGCGCGTCTGACTTAGATAATAACAAATGGATAAAAGAATTGATGGCGGACAAAATGCAAGAAGTATTAGATGCCGAAGATATTTTTAGCATCGATGATCTTGAATACGAAGAAGACGATGAAGATGATGATGAACAAGACGGCGACATATCTGAAAGCGATGAATCAGAGGTCTTCAACGATGTCGATGATATTGATCATATGTTGGATGATGTCTTCGATGATGAAGAGGAGAGTTGAGAATGATGACCACATTAAAGAAGACATCGGCCATAGATGTGGTCGATGTCTTTCCACTTTGCTTCTTTACGCCATCCAATGCGGCGGTGTGTTTTTATCCCAATAGATTTTGCCGAGTTCGTGGTGAGATTGAAAGCCGTCTTCATGAGTATGGTAATGAAAATTAAACCAATAGCCATCAAGAGGCGGGTGATCCCGTCTAACATGAAATTTGATCAGTTCCTTGCCGGTATTGCCGTCATAAAGGTGCAGAATCCGTTCACCCAAGCCTGAGGCGGGATCGCGGCTCACTTCTAAATTCCTAAGTACATCCACATTTGCCTTATTAGCGGCTGCGGTGACCGCTTCCCCAAATTTAGGAACTATATCGCTCTGATAGGCATCGCCGATTTGACTTGATATGACAGAGCCGAACTTTTGCATACCTTGCATCTCAGCCTCTTTCATGGCAAAGGATTGCAGCGCAGGCATAAGCTCGTCCTTCGCATAAAAAGAACCCGCGATATCACGCCAAGACAGATCATCATCATCAGCCTCTTCATTTCGGGACTCGGTCTCGGTATTGGACAATTCCTCAGTTACTTTAAGCGGTGGAATGTCGCTGCCAGGCTCTTGGATGCTTTCTCTTGAAGGTTTTGTTTCGGTATGGATATATGACGTCGGGACGATCATTCCGAAGGTTAGTACGGCAACTAAACCTACAAGTCCCTTTCTCAACCACATCGGCATAAATCCTCGAACTCCTTTTTAAATGGGCTGATTCTATTGTACAACGAATTAGGATAAGACATCATTAATTATGTGAAAGTTTTCATACAATTCTTTATAGAGGTTGTTCAAAAAGTCCGGGAAAAATAGCTGTTCCCTGTGTTATATTTTAAAGCTCGTCAAAGCCGTTATCATCTGTCACTTTGGTATATTGGCGGGATTTTTGTTCAAAGAAATCACTCTTTCCCATATTAACATCTTGATAGGCCTTGATCCAGCGCAAAGGATTCTTTGCCGGCGCTTCAGGGAATGGTTTTTCTTGGTAACCGAGCTTTTTCATTTGAATATTAGCCATGAATTTAATATAATCCGCGAGCTCAGCGCTCCCGATCCCCTGTATATCGTCCCCAATAATATAACGCCCCCAGTTGATTTCAAGCTCCGCAGCTTGCCGAAAGCTTTGAACGGCAAACCCTTTTAATTCCTCAGTATTAAGATGGGGATTCTCTTTTAGGGTTTCCTTAAAAATCTCTGTAAACAACCTGACATGCTGGTGCTCGTCACGATTAATATAATTAATCATTGTCGATGTGCCGACCATTTTTTGATTTCTTGCCAGATTGTAAAAGAAGGCAAATCCTGAATAGAAATTCAAGCCCTCAAGAATGACATCATAGACGATTGATTTGAGAAATGTCTCTGGATTTGGGTTGTCGACAAACTCCTGATAGCCCGCAACAATAAAATCATTTCTTTCCCTTAGAACGGGATCATGCTTCCAATATTCAAAGATCTCATCCTGTTTTTGCTTTGTTGTTACACTGGACAGCACATACGAATAACTCTGATTATGAACAACCTCTTGGAACGATAAGACTGTCATAAGTGCTGACAAGCTTGAATCTGTCAGATATTCCGCTATTCTATGAGAGTAATCGGTTTGGACAGAGTCAAGAAACGCAAGCAAGCCAATAACCTTATTAAACGTATCCCTCTCTTTATCTGAAAGACTGCTTTTATATTGTTTGATATCATTCGACATATTGATCTCGAATGGTGTCCAAAAGTTGGCAAGCATTGTTTTATAAAGGCTGTACGCCCATTTAAACCGGGTATCATCCCAATTCAATACATTCGAGCTTTGGCCATTGATGATTCCCGTTGATGCATTCGGGGCCTTGGGGTCATATAATTTTCGCTGTTCTAATTTTGTCATCAGTACTCTCACCTACTTATAATTTTATTCAAAAAGGAGGACAAAAAGAGCCGAGAATGTCCAGGCGGCGAAGTTTTGAGCCGCGGAACGTATATAAATGATACGTGAGCAGCGGAAAAACAAGCCAACAAAGAGATTCGACAGCTATTCTTCCCGGACTTTTTGATTCATCCTTTAACTTTCACAGCTCTCGCAATCTTCTATTTCTACAGAGGTTGACCTCGTGTAATAGGTTGTTTTTAGACCATTTTGCCATGCTGAAAGATGCATATCCAACAGCGCCTTGGCCTTAATATTATGTTGTACATAGAGGTTAAAAGAAATTGATTGGTCGACATGACGCTGACGTGCGGCATTTTGCCGGATGCTCCACGTTTGATCAATATGGAAGGCCGATTTATAATACCACGTCGTTTGCGGCGTTAAATCCGGTGCAGTAACCGGGATCTTATAATTCTTTTTTTCCTCGGAATATGACTTGCTGAAAATCGGGTCGATTGAGGCTGTTGATCCGGCAATGATCGCTGTCGATGAATTCGGTGCCACTGCCATGAGATAACCATTGCGCATGCCATAGCTTCTGACATCCTCTCTTAACGCCTTCCAATTGGCAGAATCATAGCCATGATTATCAAAATAAGCGCCGGTAGACCAGTCTGAACCCGAAAATAATGGGTAAGCCCCCTTTTCTTTTGCCAGTTCCATGCTTGCTTTTATAACCAAGTAATTGATGGATTCATAGAGTTCATCAGCATAGTTCACGGCTTCATCGCTTTCCCAGCTTATCTCTTTTAATGCCAGCAAATGGTGCCAGCCAAAGGTGCCAAGTCCGACGGCCCGGTATTTTTTATTAGTCATTGAAGCCTGCTTGACCTCAATGTCATTGATATCAATCACGTTATCCAGCATTCTCATTTGAATCGGAACTAAGCGCTCAAGCACACCAGCCCGCACCGCACGAGCCAAGGAAATAGATGATAGATTACAGACAACGAAATCACCCGGCTTTTTCGTAACATGAATCGTCCCGTCTTCAATTTCTTCCTCAATAACAGTTGTGGATGACATGTTTTGCATGATTTCCGTACAAAGGTTGCTTGCATAGATCATCCCTTGATGTTTGTTAGGATTCGAGCGGTTCGCCGTATCGCGGTAAAACATGTACGGTGTTCCTGTTTCAAGCTGCGACCGTAAGATCCGTTTGAAAATATCAATGGCAGGCACCTCTTCCTTTGACAGCAGCGGATTCGCCGCGCAAGCCATATATTTTTCTCTGAAACTTCCCGCACCTTGTGCCTCATCATAGAAGTCTTCAAGTGAAAAGCCCATGACCTGCCTTACCTCATGAGGATCAAAAAGGTACCATGCCTCTCTTGCTTTAACCTTTTCCATAAAAAGATCCGGGATTGAGACACCCGTAAATAAATCATGTGTGCGATAACGCTCATCACCGTTATTAAGCTTAGCATCCAGGAAATGAAAAATATCCTTATGCCAGCAATCAAGATAAACGGCTATAGCTCCCTGGCGCTGACCGAGTTGATCGACGGAAACAGCAGTATTATTCAATTGCTTCATCCAGGGCAGAATGCCTGAGGATACCCCTTTAAATCCTTTGATCATTGCCCCTCTTGAGCGGATCTTACCCAAATAGACGCCAATTCCCCCGCCGTTTTTCGACAATGTCGCAATATCAGTGTTGGAATCAAAAATCCCGCGCAAGCTGTCATCCACCGTATCAATAAAACAAGAGCTTAATTGGCCATAAGACTTTCCTGCATTGGCCAGGGTAGGTGTTGCTACGGTCATATACAAGTTGGACAGCGCCCAATACGCTTCTTTGACAAGGGAGAGCCTTTTGTCATATGGCTCATTTTTCATTAGGGTCATCGCGATGATCATGAACCTCTCTTGGGGCAGCTCATATAAATCGCCGCTATGTGATGTCGCCAAATACCTATCACTTAATGTCCGCAAGCCTATGTATGTAAATAATAAATCTCTCTCTGGAGTAATATTAGCCCCAAGATCGTCAATCTCCTCTTTTGTATAAGAAGCTAGAATTTCCTTGCTGTAGATGCCTATTTTCGAAAGTGCAACAATCAAATCATAAAATTTCCTGTAGCCTTTTTCTGGTGAAGTCCCGCGGTGATGTGCGGCTTCGGAATAAAGAGCTTTCAGCCAGACAAAGGCCGCCGAAAAAGTCCAGTCAGGTTCCTCAATAGATACCCTTTCCAGTATATTAAGCAGCAGCATGTGGACAAAATCCTTTTCCTCTGCGGATGAATGGTGCCGAAGCTGGTTTTCTGTTTTTTCAATAACTTCCTCCATGTCTTGTCCCGGATAAGCTGCTTTTAATTGGCTTAGAACATCTGATATAAAGTCTTGTGAAGGTGAAAGTGTTGTCACGCGAAATGCCTCCCTTAATTAGAAAAAGCTCATCCTTCGAGGATGAGCTAAAAACGACACGAGTGACTGAAGACAGCAAAAAGTTCTGCCGTGCCGTTTCCATCTCTCAACCCCCGAAGAATAGAAAACTGCGAAAAAAAGGCAGGTCTACTGACTTATGCTTCCATCTACTCTGAGCCTTCCCATACAGTCGCCTGACAGCGGAAATCTGTACAGTGGTCCTCTCATTTCGTCCACATTTACAGTTGCGGGGACAGTTCCGGCTTTCTACCGGATTCCCTATTAAGTCCAAAATGGACACCTTTATTCGCGATCAATATTATATTTGCAAAACACCATATATTGATAATACTTCTCTCAAGTTACCACAATATATTGTGGTTAGCAAGACTTAATCCTAAATCTCTTTTTCCGATTCTAGCTTAAGATTTTCATAGAAACTGGCGGTTGATGCCATAATATATGGTACCAGCCAAAATAGACCAATGCCAAGTGTTAATATGGATAATATCCACCAGCCGATAAAACTTAACTGCATGAGAAAATACTTGCCTTTATAGCCATCCATCATCCTTCTGCTCATGGTAACCGCATCATTGACTTGTATATCAGGGTGATCCTTCAAAATGAAATATACCTGAGAATAAGCAATGCCCTTAATAATACCGGGTATGATGAATAACAACATCCAAAGCATGATATATATGTTAACCAAAAAAGAAACACCGACTGACTTCCAGTATTGCAGCGATGTTGTAAATGGCTTAAATATACCTTTCACTTCAACATTTTCCCTCCGTACCATGCTCAGATACACCCAATAATGGCCCATTAAAATCGGAAACAGGAAAATCGGTAAAATGTAACCTAAGGCTGCCGATAAAGCCGTCTCATCATAAATAAAATCCCAAAACCCTCCGCTTATTATGCTTTCAATAACAATAGGCACCGCGGAGTAAATAAAAAGCGCCAAAAATGACACCAAAACGGCAAAGCCCCACTGGCCTTTTAATGCCGCTCTCGCATCCCTTTTTATATCCCTGACTCGCAATCGTTATTCCCCCTCCAAAAATCATACTTCTCTCTTTTTTAGCTTATGACTTTCTAAGTTTAATTGATGACATTGTCATTATCATTAGTCAAGATTAACCCGCACTTTTTATTGACGCTCCTTTTTTAAAGAAATATCCGAAAACTAATTGACAATAGCTCGTCCCTAACCGATAATGAAAATGATTCTCATTATCAAATGTTTGGAGGTCAACCATGATGATAAAAAAGATGTTCGCTCTTTCGCTAACTTTAGTAACCCTACTTTACATAGCGCTTGCCACCCCTGTTTCCACCTATGCAGCATCATCAACAGCCACCTCTGACGTGGCAAAAGCGGAGGCATTTATTGATCAAGCGATCAAGCTTGCCGGGGAAAATAAGCTTGATCAAGCCAAATCATCGTACCAGAAGTTCAATGATCGCTGGTATAAGATTGAGGATGGTGTAAGAGAGTCATCGAGCGAGGCCTATGCGGATATTGAAGAGAAAATGGGGCAGGTTTCCTTCTCCTTTATGCAAAACAAGGCTGGGTCAGCGGTTAACGCCCTTAAAAGCCTTAAAGCCGCGAATGAAAAATTCATCGACGGCCGATATGCTTCAGGCAACAATATTAAGAAAAACGTCAGCCTTACTGACTTTATCGCACTCCTAACCAATACAAAGTCACTGATTGAAAGTAATAACGTACAAGAAGCAAGTGAAAAAATGGCTGAAGTAAAATCAACTTGGCTCAGTGTTGAAGGCAATGTTGTCAGTAAATCCAAAAGCGTGTATGACAGCACTGAACGCGATATGGTGACTGTATCAGCCTTACTTAAAGCCAATCAGCCCAACACAGATAAAGCATTGAAACTGACAAACCAGATGATCAATGACTTGAAACCCTTGGCCGCGCAAAAGGGATACAGCATTTGGGATGCCGCATTGATCCCAATCAGGGAGGGATTAGAAGCATTGCTTGTTGTTGGCGCACTTCTCTCCTTCTCTAAGAAGTCAAATCGGCCAAAAGCCAGAAAGTGGATAATCGGCGGTGTCAGTACTGCAATACTCGCGAGCATCATATTAGCACTTATTGTTACCTTCGTTTTTTCATCCATTTCCTTCGGTGATAATAATTTTCTTATTGTGGGCTGGACGGGCGTCATCGCGGCTGCCATGCTGCTTTATGTCAGCTATTGGCTGCACCGCCAATCACATATTAGCAACTGGACACAATATATCCGAGATAAAAGCGAGGCTGCCCTTGGAACAGGAAAGATGTTTTCCTTTGCCCTGCTGGCTTTTCTAGCTGTCTTCCGGGAAGGAACCGAAACTGTTCTATTTCTTATTGGGCTTGTCCAGCACATGACACCGCTGAATCTATTATTAGGTATTGGACTAGGTCTTGGCACACTGGCTGTCATCGCATTGATCTATATTAAAATCGGTGTAAGAATTCCGATGAAACCGTTTTTCGTCCTTTCAAGTCTGATCGTCTTTTATCTGTGTGTTAAATTTACCGGGTCGGGCATTCATGGCCTTCAGTTGGCCGGCATTATTCCGTCAAAAGTGGATATGTCCCTGCCAAGCATCAGCCTCCTGAGCTTTTACCCATCATGGTACAGTGCTGTGCCGCAGTTGCTGCTCGTTGCTGGCGCATTGGCCCTTATAATCTATACTTTCATTAAAAATATAAAAAATAAAGCAGCCGAACAACGAGAGGAGATCGCAAATTGAAACGATCAGCCATACTTATAACATCATCAATCCTGTTTGCCTTTTCATTGCTTGCGGGGTGTCAAGCTGACAGCGCGCAAACAAAGGAAACAAAGGAAGCAAAGAAAACAAATGAAGCCCATGCTGAAAAGAAAGATGCTGTAAAGCAGGGCGCAGAAAAAATGTTATCACAGTCTCAGAACCTATCAAAAGCGATCAAGGATAAAGATGCCAGGCAAGCCAAAGAGGTTGGTGATGCGCTCAACCAAACATGGTTTTCCTTTGAAAATAAAGTCCGAAAAACAGCGCCAATGCTCTATAATGAGGTCGAAAAATATTTAACACCGCTCGTTGCCGGGACAAAGGTTGAACCGCTTGATGATAAAACTTTATCTGATCTCAAAGAAAATTTAGTTAAGCAGTTAAATAAATTAAAGACATACAAACCGGATAACAAGAATCAAAGCAGCACCGCTCTTAATAAAGTCGTCCGCGACTATCATGTGTATATTAAGGACCAAACCAAAAGTTTAGTATCGGCTACCAAAGCATTCACGGATGCAGTCACCCGTGGCAACATTGACAAAGCCAAAAAGGTCTATCCTGAAGCCCGAACATATTATGAAAGAATTGAACCGATTGCAGAAAGCCTGGGTGAGCTTGATCCAAAGATTGATGCCCGAGAAAACGATGTGGCCGATCCTTCAAAATGGACTGGTTTCCACGAGATCGAAAAAGCCATTTGGGTCAAGCATTCTGTCAGAGGACAAGAGAAATACGCGAAGCAGCTCATGAGCGATGTTAAGGCGTTAGATGAAAAGGTTAATACCATTAAACTTGAACCGGCACAGGTGATCGCGGGTGCTGTTGAACTGCTTAATGAAGCGTCCATTTCTAAAATCACCGGTGAAGAGGAGCGTTACTCACACATTGATTTGGTGGATCTGGCTGCAAATGCAGAAGGATCCAAAGTTATTTTCGACCTTGCAAAAGTTCCGCTCAAAGAGAAGGATGCCGATCTTGCCGCGGCGATTAGTGAACAATTTAAAGATTTGAATGAGACATTACAAAAGTATCAAAAAGACGGGAGCTACGTTCTATACAACCAATTAGATAAAAAAGACACACGTACGATCAGCCAGCAATTAAATGCCTTATCAGAATCGTTGTCAAAGGTTGCGAAACTATTAAGCTAGCGGGGGAAAAGTTATGTCAAAACATCATGAGAAACGCGGTCATCACGAAGATATGGAGGAATTAGAAAAGTCATCAGGTATTAGCCGCAGAGAAATGCTTAAAATGTCAGCCGCTGCCGGGACTGGTCTTGCGATCGGTATGAGCGGCATGGGGGCGCTTGTCTCACTCACGGATGTTTATGATCATTCCAAAGCTGCAGGAGATCACAAAGTGCCTGCCGACATCGTCCCCTTTTATGGACGGAACCAAGCCGGGATTGCCACAGCGCAACAGCAATATATATGTTTTGCAGCATTTGATGTTACAGCAAGCAAGCGAAGTGATCTGAAGGCATTGCTTAAAACATGGACTAAATATAGTGCAGATATGACTAAAGGGGAGACCGTGGGTGAGAAGCATCCAAATGTCTACATGCCTCCCGATGACACCGGGGAGGCCTTTGGTCTTTCCCCTTCGAACCTGACGATTACCTTTGGCTTTGGCCCGACACTGTTCAAAAAAGATGGTGTTGACCGTTTTGGCATTGCTGTCAAGCAACCGGATGAGCTTGTCCCTATTCCTCATATGCCTAGGGATGAGTTACAAAAGGAGATATCTGGCGGTGATATCTGCATCCAGGCGTGCTCTGATGATCCGATCGTTGCCATGCATGCTGTCCGCAACCTGATGAGAGTGGCTACCGGGTCAGTCATCATGCGCTATATGCAAGAGGGTTTCTTAAGCTCGCCTAATGGAGAGACACCGCGGAATCTTTTCGGCTTTAAGGATGGGACCGCGAATAAGGACACCCAAGCGGGAGTGGGCCTTAACAAGTATGTGTGGGCGTCAGATTCGGGTGGTCCGTCATGGATGAAGGGCGGCTCTTATATGGCCGTCCGTAAGATCCGCATGTTTACCGAAGTTTGGGACCGTACATCACTTAAAGAGCAAGAGGCAACGTTCGGCAGGGAAAAGAAAAGCGGTGCCCCCTTAGGGAAAGCACACGAATTTGACAGCATTTCATTGAATAAATTGCCGGCACATTCACATACAAGGCTCGCTCACAGCACTGGTATAAAAATACTGAGAAGGGCATATTCTTATTCCAGCGGCCTGGACCCGAGAACTGGCTATTTTGATACCGGGTTATTCTTCATCTCATTTCAACAAAGCATCAAAATGCAATTTATCCCGATGCTAAAAAAACTGCAGCAAAGCGATAAATTAAATGAATACACATCACATATCTCGAGCGCCGTGTTCGCCTGTCCGCCAGGAATCAAAAAAGGCGGTTACATCGGTCAGCAGCTTTTTCATTCACTTTAAACCATTCCCGCCACCTGTGCGTGGATGGTTTTGTTTTAAATTCATGTTTGGTTTTTATCACCGTGAAGTAGACACTAACCTATTTTGTCAGAATTTTTATCGGACTCTCATTCCGCTATTTGTGGCAATATGCTGTATTTTGTGATCGTATCGGACTGTGGTTAACTGTGGTTCCGTTATTCGGTCATTTAAGAGGTCATTTGAGTGGGATTTGAGCAATTAACGGAGTCTGAGTAGTCTGAGTCCTATAAAATCAAAAAAGGGGCACCTTTAATGAAAATAGCGGATTCTGAGTCCTATAATGAATGAGTGACGCGTTAATCGCAGTTTGTATATCTGTCTAAGCTCTCTTCCATTTGCTACGATGATCTCACGCACTAAAACGCCAATTCAATAGTCAGTTAAAACAGTCCAAGTTGATTTGCGGAGGAGCCATTGGGTATAATTTAAATATATAAAGTCATATCAATTGCAGGTGATAACATGGATCAAGAAGAAATGGGAAAAGGTATTATCCGTTTGACTTGCCCTGATCAACCCGGGGTTATCGCATCGGTTTCACAATTTTTATATGGCAAGAATGCTGATATTGCAAAAGTTGACCAGTTTTCAACCGATTATCATAACGGGACGATCTTTGCCCGATTTGAATTTAACCTAGACGGTCTTTCAGACAAGCTCAATCTTCTAAAAGCAGATTTTACAGACATTGCCCAAAAATTCACAATGAACTGGGATATTAGGGATGCCAGCCGCCGCAAGAAGCTTGCGATCTTTGTATCTAAGGAAGATCATTGCCTTCAGGATTTGCTGATTCGCTGGCGAACCGGTGAGCTAAAAGCCGACATTAGCATGATTGTCAGCAACCATAATGACATGCGCGGGATAGCTGAGTCCTTTGGCATTCTGTATCACCATGTTCCCGTAACGAAAGCCACTCTACACGAGGCCGAGGAGAAGCATTTGCAGTTGTTGGAAGGAAAAGCTGATGCCGTCGTTTTAGCCCGGTATATGCAAATTATTCCATCTAAAATGATTGAACGCTATCAAAATCGAATCATCAACATCCACCATTCCTTTTTACCGGCCTTCATTGGCGGCAAACCGTACCAACAGGCGTTTGATCGAGGTGTCAAGCTGATTGGCGCTACAGCCCACTTTGTCACTCAGGATCTTGATGAGGGGCCGATTATCGAACAGGATGTCTCCCGAGTCGATCATCGCCATCAAGTAAGCGATTTAAAAAGGATTGGCAGAGACCTCGAGAGAATTGTCCTCGCTAAGGGGATTCGCTACTATCTGAATGATAAAGTCTTTGTTAACGGCAACAAAACCGTCGTGTTTCATTAAAAGCTGGCATATAAAGAAAACTTGCCGATTGGCAAGCCTTTAATAGGCGTAGCCAGAGGCTTAGTTGCCCTTATGTGCGTCAGAAAGTTATACTTTCTGATTAACTAAAGAAAACCCGCCGATCGGCGGGTTTTTTCCTCTTATCCTACATCTACTTTTTTCTTCGAATGCTTTTCGCGCAAATAACGATCAACGGATTCGGCTGCTTTACGGCCTTCTTGAATGGCCCAGACGATTAAGCTTTGGCCCCTTCTAGCGTCACCCGCTGCGAAAACGCCGTCTAGATTCGTTTGATACGTTTTATTATCCGCCTTGATTTGATTGAAAGATGCTTCTACGCCGATATTCTCAAAGACATCATCCTCTGCACCTTCAAACCCGATTGCAATCAAAACAAGGTCTGCATCCCAATTCTGTTTCTTTGATTCATTCTCACGGTACTGCTTTTTGCCATTCTCGCCGCTTTCAAGCTCAAGAGCAACCGTTCCTAATTCTCTGACATGACCCTCTTGATCGCCTAGAAACTCTGTTGTGTTAATTTGATATTGACGAGGGTCGGAGCCAAAGGTTTCTTTTGCTTCAGCATAGGCATAGTCAAGAGTATAGACATCCGGTGGCTCGGGCCAGGGGTTATCAGCTCCGCGTTCTTTTGGCAATTCACCGTGCTTGCCAAACTGAACGATGCTTTTGCACCCTTGTCTTAGGGCAGTAGCAACACAATCGGCACCCGTGTCACCGCCGCCGATGACAATGACATGTTTGTCTTTGGCCGTAATGGCGGGTTCACCACTCTCTTCGTTCAATAAGTGTTTGGTACTCCCTGTTAGATAAGTCATAGCCGGATAGATGCCCGAAAGCCCGCGGCCTTCAACGTCAAGCTCCCGATGTTTGCCAGCCCCTGTACATAAGATGACAGCATCATATATTTTTCGAAGCTCTTCCATCGTCACGTCGACACCCACATTTACGTTGCCTTTAAATTGAATACCTTCTTGTTCAAGCAGGCGAATCCTTCGTTCAACAACCTTTTTTTCAATTTTCATATTGGGAATGCCGTACATAAGCAGGCCGCCAAACCGGTCATCACGCTCCAAAACAGTCACATCGTAGCCTGCCTGATTCAGCTCATCCGCCGCGGCAAGGCCGGCGGGTCCCGATCCAATGACGGCAGCTTTTAGCCCCGTTCTTTTCAATGGCTTTCGGGGCGTTGCCCACCCTTCTTCAAACGCCTTATCAATGATTGCTCTTTCGATGCTTTTTATCGCGACAGGTTCACTGACAACACCTGCCGTACATGATCCTTCACAAGGGGCTGGACAGGCCCTTGCTGTAAATTCCGGAAAATTATTCGTTTTAATCAATCGCAGGTAGGCCTCATGCCATTTCCCCTGATAAACGAGCTCATTCCATTCGGGAATTAAATTGTACAGCGGGCATCCGCTTGTTGATCGGCCTAGGTCTGAGCCCATCTGGCAAAACGGCGTCCCGCAATCCATGCACCGTGCCGCCTGATCCTTTAAGGCAGGCTCACCCGTCGGCATTAAATATTCTTCCCAATGGCTGATTCTTTCGCCGGCATGAATCTCCTGCGGCTTTTCCCGTTTGATGTCGATAAATCCCGTCAGTTTTCCCATAGTCATCCCCCTTCCATCTATTTGTTAAACCGTCTGGTAAGAGGCATCATCATGAGCCTCAACTGATTTCCCTTCTTTCTTTAATTGAAAAGCTGTCATTTGTGCTTCTTTTTCCGACATACCGCTCATTTCCAACTTTTTGATAGTTTCCTGCATGGCTTCGTATTCACGAGGAATGATTTTAACAAAATCCGCCACAGCATTTTTCCAATTGCCGAGAATTTTCTTCGCTTTAGGACTTCCTGTATGAGTAAAATGGTTTCTTATCATATGGTACAGATCTGCCGCTTCATCCTCATTGTCCAGAACCTGAGGTGTTACAAGCTCACGATTGATTAAAGGAAGCAGCTGCCCTGTTAAATGCTGATCCGAGTAGATATAGGCAATACCGCCGGACATACCCGCTGCAAAGTTCTTCCCGACCTCTCCTAGGATTACGACCCGGCCTCCTGTCATGTACTCGCAGCCGTGGTCTCCAACACCTTCAACAACCGCATTCACACCGCTGTTTCTAACACAAAAACGTTGACCCGCTCTGCCGCGAATATAGGATTCGCCCGCTGTTCCGCCATAAAAGGCGACATTGCCGATAATGGCCTGATGCTCATGATCCATCCAATCCTTTCCGGGTTTGACGATCAGCTTTCCGCCAGACAGCCCTTTGCCGACGTAGTCATTGGCATCTCCTTCTAAGGACATCGTCAGCCCCTTTGGAACAAACGCCCCGAAACTCTGGCCAGCAGCTCCCTGGAATGACAGTTGGAGTGTATCTACTGGGAGCCCCTCTGCACCATGAACTTTAGTAATAAAATGACCCAATGACGTTCCAACGGCACGGTCTGAATTTCCAATAGAAAATTTAAATGCCGCCTGTTCACTTTTCTTAATATAAGGCTGACAAGCGGGAATAAGATGGCGATAATCAAACCGTGCGTCAAGCTCATGGTTTTGTTCTTCTTTTTCACGGTTAGCATCTTCCGGTTTAAAAAGTAAATTTGAAAGATTGAGATGCCTGGTTTTCCAGTGGTCCGCTACACGGTCCCTCAATTTCAGCACATTCGTTTCACCGACGATGTCGTCCAATGATCTATACCCGCATTCAGCTAATATTTCACGGATTTCTTCAGCGATAAATGTCATGTAATTGACGATATGGTCAGGACTTCCCATGAATTTCTTTCTCAGTTCCGGGTTTTGGGTGGCAATCCCGACTGGACATGTATCAAGGTGGCAAGCCCTCATAATCAAGCAGCCGAGGACGACAAGCGGTGCTGTGGAAAAGCCGTATTCCTCAGCCCCTAAGCATGCCGCGATAATAACATCTTTTCCCGTCATTAATTTCCCGTCAGCTTCAAGAACAACACGCTCCCTTAAGCCATTAAGCTTCAGGGTTTGGTGGGCTTCGGCCAAACCAAGCTCCCAAGGGAGTCCCGCGTGTTTAATGCTTGTTTTCGCCGCAGCTCCTGTCCCGCCATCATGTCCGCTGATCAGAATCACATCAGCCAGCCCTTTGGCTACACCAGCTGCAATCGTTCCAACCCCGGCCTTAGCAACCAATTTCACGCTGATTCTCGCTTTTGGATTGGCACATTTTAAATCATAGATGAGTTGTGCAAGGTCCTCAATCGAATAAATATCGTGATGAGGCGGAGGTGAAATCAGCCCGACACCCGGTGTTGAACCTCTGACTTCGGCGATCCACGGGTAGACCTTTTTGCTTGGCAATTGTCCGCCTTCTCCCGGTTTTGCGCCCTGAGCCATTTTAATTTGAATTTCATCAGCTTCAGTAAGATAATGGCTCGTGACACCAAATCTGCCTGAGGCAACTTGTTTGATGGCACTTCGGCGGTCATCACCATTTTCATCTTTTATAAAACGGTCAACATCCTCACCGCCTTCACCGCTGTTGCTTTTCCCGCCAATCCGGTTCATCGCTATAGCCAAAGCCTCGTGGGCTTCACTGCTGAGAGCACCGTATGACATGGCTCCTGTTTTAAACTTTTGAAAAATCTTTTCCACCGGTTCAACGTCATCTATTGAAATGGCTTTTCGCCCGCTTTTGATGTCAAGCAAGCTTCGGACAGTTGAAAACGGGCCTTCCTCTGCCATATTTACAAACTTTTTATATAGTTCCTTATCGTTTTTCCTTGCGGCCTGTTGCAGCGTATGGATCACTTTCGGATTGACCTGGTGATGCTCACCTTCTTTGCGCCATTGCAGGTCACTTCCTGCTTCAAGGGTTATATCATGTGACCTCTCATCCTCCGCCGCTTTTTGCCAGCGGATCATGGATTCTTTGGCAACTTCCTCAAGGCCAATCCCGCTGATTTGGGAAACAGTGCCTGTGAAATACCGCTCCAATAATTGTTCCGATAACCCGACCGCTTCAAAGGCTTGTGCACCGCGATAGCTTTGTATCGTTGAAATTCCGACTTTCGACATCACTTTAACAACGCCGGCATTTAATGCCGTGATATAGTGGCTGACAGCTTCTTTTATAGGAAGGTCTACATGCTGATCCAATACGAGCCGTTCTATAGTTTCAAATGCTAAATAAGGATGGATGGCATCAGCGCCATAACCAATAAGCATTGCCATATGATGCGAATCTCTTGGCTCGCCTGAATCGACGATAATGCTCACCTGTGTTCGTGTTCCTTGCCTGACCAAATGGTGGTGAAGACCCGCTACAGCCAGCAGGGATGGCATCGGCAGACGCCCTTCAGCAAGGTGTTGATCAGATAAAATGAGGATCGATGCTCCTTCAGATATGGCTTGGTCCGCTTCACTAAAGAGGCCCTCAGTCGCCTTTTCCAATCTCGCTTCACCTTCATTTATATCAAACCCAATATTAATAGTTGCTGTTTTCAGTCCCTGGTTTTGAACAAAGTGGAACAATTCAGGGTCTAACAAAGGATGGTCAAGCTGGATTTGCATTGTTCTTTGCCCGTCTTCTTGAATCAAGTCCTCTTGGGTCCCAAGCCAGGTTTTTGTTGATATAACACAGGCTTCCCTTATGGCGTCGATCGGCGGATTTGTTACTTGGGAAAACCATTGTTTGAAATAGTTAAAAAGCAGCTGAGGCCGTTCAGAAAGGACAGCAAGGGGTGTGTCCACTCCCATAGAACCGGTGGATTCCTTAGCTTCCTCGGCCATCGGTTTGATGACTTTCATCACTTCTTCATAGGTATAGCCATTTATTTTTTGCTGACGCAAAAGCTCATTGGGCTCTTTTGGGAGATCTGCCGATGGTCTCTGGCATAAATCGGGACTAATAACCGACTCTTGAAGATAATCAGCATATGGCTTTTGCATACTAAGGAGTAGCTTCAATTCATCATTTGGAATAAGACGCCCCTGTTCGGTATCGACTAACAAAAGCTCGCCAGGCTTTAAATGACAGCGTTCCTTGACCTGTGAGTCTTCGATGTCTATAACACCGACTTCGGATGAAAACATAAGACGATCATCGTGAGTCACATAGTACCGGCCCGGCCGCAAACCGTTACGGTCCAAAACAGCACCGATTTGTCTGCCGTTCGTAAAGCCCAGCGCCATCGGACCGTCCCAAGCTTCCATGATCCGGCTGTGATACTCATAAAAGTTTTTAAGATAGATTGGCATATCAGAATCATCTTCCCAAGGCTCAGGCACCATCATAGCTACCGCATGAGGAAGTGAGCGTCCGCTGAGCGTTAAGAATTCCAAGGCATTATCAAATGATGCCGAGTCGCTGCCATCAGGATCGATGATTGGCATGAGATCCTCGTTAGAGACACCAAATTTGCTTGTTGAAAATCCCTTTGCTTTTGCATTGAACCAGTTGATATTGCCCCTCACTGTATTAATTTCGCCATTATGGGCAATCAGGCGGTTTGGATGAGCCCTTTCCCAGCTCGGAAACGTATTCGTGCTGAACCGGGAATGGATCAAAGCAAGTGCTGATGCAAATCTTTCATCTTTAAGATCTGGATAAAACATCTGAATTTGCTCCGCTTTTAACATGCCCTTATAGACAACCGTTTGACTTGATAGACTGGCAATATACATATCCGACCGATATTTTCTTTCAAGCCTTTTGCGTATCACATAAAGTTTTCTTTCAAAATCGTCCTCATTGCAGTGATTATGATTACCGATAAAAACCTGACAAATATGCGGCTGTGCCGCCTTGGCTAGCGAGCCGATGGTTTCAGGACGGACTGGCACATCCCTCACACCAATAAATGGCAAATCTATTTTCTGTATTTCTAGTTTCATATCCTCTAAGATTTGTGTGCGAAGCGATGCCTGCTTCGGTAAAAACAGCATGCCTACTGCATATTGGCCCTTTTCAGGAAGGGAAAATGTGCAGACGGACTGGAAATAGCGGTGAGGAATTTGCAATAATACGCCTGCCCCATCACCCGTTTCCCCTTCGGCATCTTTACCTGCTCTATGTTCTAGTCTCCTGAGCATCTCAAGACCTGTTACGACAATATCATGTGATGGGCGGCCTTTAATATCGGCATAAAAGCCGATGCCGCATGCGTCATGTTCGTATTCAGAACGATAGAGCCCGAGCGTCTCCGTTTCATTAAAAGTCTTCATTGGGCATCCTTCCTTTCTCTCTTGCTAGTTCATCACTACTTTTTCCGAATAGTAAGGTAATTCCATTTTACTTTACAGGTATCAATCTATACAATATATAATTAAGAACAAAACATTCTCAAAATGAGAACGATTGGAGAAAAGTACTGTGGAACTGCGGCAAATCCTTTATTTCATTGAAGTAGCAAAGTTTGAACATGTGACGAGGGCAGCTGAAACATTGCATGTTGCTCAGTCAGCAATAAGCAGACAAATATCACTCCTTGAAGACGAACTGGGGATCAATCTTTTTACCCGAGAAGGGCGTAATGTGAAGCTGACACAAATGGGAAAACTGTTTATGGAGCATGCGGAACGCGCTTTGGGGGAATTGGATAAAGCGAAGCAGCAAATTGAGGAGCATCTCAATCCTGAGACCGGGGTCATAAAATTAGGTCTTTCAACTAGTTTATCTATTGAAACCCTTCCAATGGTTTTGTCACAATTTCGAGCCGAGCATCCAAGCATTCACTTCCAATTGCAGCAAGGTACCATTCCATTTTTGATCAGGCTGATAGAAAATGGCGAAATTGATATCGCCTTCGCCGCACCCGTCCCTGTTGATCATGCCGTCGTTGATGGCCACATTTTCTTTTCTGAGAAAATGCTGACCCTTCTTCCCAGGGACCATCCCTTCTCCGAGCAATCTTGGATCAGTCTGAAGCAGCTGAAGTCGGAGCGATTTGTGACTTTCCGTCCAGGACTTTCCTTACAGGAGGTTGTCTTAAAGGCTTGTCAACAAGCGGGTTTTAAGCCCAAGATCGCTTTCCAAGGGGACGATATGGACACTATTAAAGGGCTAGTTGCTGCCGGATTCGGGGTGGCACTTATCCCCGAGCATGTTTCGGCGCGGAATTTACCCCCGGATGTGGTCACCATCCCGATCCGTGATCCTGAGGTATCACGGTCTGTGGGTGTCATCACGCCAAAAAATCGGAAGCTTGCGCCTTCCGAGCAAATTTTTTATCAATTCATTGAAAGCTTCTATGACCGTCTTTATCAATTTGGGCAATAAGGGGTGGGGGTTCATTAGGGATTATACCCGGCACCGGGGGTTTTGCGTCCTGCCGAGTATGGGGCTGTTCCGCGGCACCCCCCTTTTTTAAAAAGGTTTTGTGATCATCAACACGATAATAACAATGAACAGCACATTAAGTATCCGCTCCCAGAAAAAGATATCTTTGGATAAAATGATGTAGGTTTCCGGGATATCATCACCTTCATAAGTTTCAATCAGCTTTTTGATTCGCTTTGAGCGAGGGGTAAGGATGATTGGTCCCATGGCCAGTGCCGCAAAGAACAAGATCAAGCTTACATCATACCAGCCCAGTTTAAAAAGACCTGGATTGATCGTGCCCATGGATAAACCTGTTGCTAATAAGAGGAAACCGCCTGCCATAATGAATTGGTGCATCTTCCGCGTGATTCTATATGCGTGTTTTAATTCCTTCATCGTTTGTGCAGATTTCAATACCGGTATAAAAACAAATCCCGGACCCAAGCCAATGATTGCAGAAAGCACATGGATCACAACCAATAATTTATAAAATATCATCATCGTTCTTCGTACCCTTCCGCCAGTGTTACTTTCAATATTCATTCTATCAAAAAAAGAGACCGCGGGGAGTTTTCTTTCCCAGCGGTCTCTTTAAGTTAGTCAGAAAGTATAAACTTTCTGACGCACATAAGTGCATTGGCTAAAGGCGTAACATCCTGTTACAACGCCAGTACTAGCACGTCCTGTGCGTCGCAGCTAAGCCTCTGTCTACGCCTAATAAAGGCTTGCCAATCGGCAAGTTTTCTTTAAATTAATTTTGTTCTGCTTGCATTTGACGGTCGCGCGCAGCTTCGTTAACCTGTTCATCAGCATGATATGAAGAACGGACAAGCGGGCCGGCTTCACAATGTCTGAACCCTTTGGACAAAGCAATTTCTTTCAGCTCCGCGAATTCATCAGGGTGGTAATAGCGCTCAACGTTCAAATGCTTCTTCGTCGGCTGCAAATATTGACCGATTGTCATAATGTCAACGTCGTGTGCAAGAAGATCATCCATTGCCTGGATGATTTCTTCCTTCGTCTCACCCAATCCGACCATTATACTTGATTTTGTCGGTGTATTAGGGCTTAACTCCTTAACACGTTTTAGCAGCTGGAGTGAGCGGTCATATTTAGCAATCGCACGCACCCGTTTTGTCAAGCGGCGGACAGTCTCAATATTATGGTTAAAAATATCCGGCTTCGCATCCATTAATGTCATGATGCTTTCATCGTCACCCTTCATATCAGACGGAAGGACTTCAATCGTACAGAACGGCACTTTACGGCGAATGGCCCGGATTGTCTCTGCAAAAATTTCAGCACCGCCGTCCTTCAAATCGTCACGGGCAACAGCTGTGATCACCGCATGTCTCAGGCCCATCATCTCGACAGATTCAGCAACCCTTTCCGGTTCCTGACGATCAAGCTCATTCGGCAGCCCGGTCTTAACCGCACAAAAACGGCAGCCCCTTGTACAAACATCGCCTAAAATCATAAAAGTCGCCGTTTTTCTAGTTGCCCAGCACTCATGGATGTTTGGGCATCTCGCTTCCTCACAAACGGTATGTAATTTCTTTTCGCGCATCATCTTCTTAAGCCCGGTGTACTCTTTGTTCGTGTTAAGCTTTATTTTTAGCCAATCTGGTTTTCTGATGTGCTCCTCTTTTTTAGCCATTTCTCCAACTCCTTTTAGCGTGAGTAGTTCCACTCATCCGTTAGATACTTTTCTTCCAGTTCCTTGATTTCCTTAAGTTGATCCTCATTCAGTTCATATGGCTCCAATTGGATATCTAATCCTGTTTCAAATCCTTTGTAAAAGGCTTGCTTAATCTCATCTAAAGTAACATCACGACCCGCCAGATCATTGATAGCCGCGGCTTTCCCTTGAAAGCCCTTTAATGCCCGCTCTTTCACCCTGTCGTTCGGATAAATAAAACAATCAAACAGAACTTGATCATCGATGTCAATCGGAATTGAGCCATGCTGTAAAATAACGCCCTTTTGCCGTGTTTGGGCGCTCCCGGCAGCCTTTTTGCCTCCGACAATCAGCTCGTACCATGATGGTTCATCAAAACAAACCGCTGAATTCGTCTGCCCGATTTTCTTTCCTTCCTCAGGGACCGCAAAATCCGCTTCGATACCTAATTCCTTAAACCCGTTAAGAAGACCTTTGGATATGACACGGTAAGCTTCAGTCACACTTTTTGGCATTTTATCGTGATCCTCATTGACAATCACACTATAAGTCAATTCGTTGTCATGAAGAACTGCCCTTCCTCCGGTTTGTCTTCTGACAAGATTGAAGCCGTATCTTTTAACTGCATCGAGATCGATCTTCCCGTGAACTTTTTGAAAATAACCGACTGACAGCCCGGGAGGATTCCAGCCGTAAAATCGCAAAACCGGCGGGATAAGTCCTTTGCTGTGCCACTCAAGCAACGCTTCATCCATTGCCATGTTATAAGCCGGTGTATTCATTCCAGAATCAACAAACAGCCATGCTTCTTTCTCCACCTGCTTCATCCTCTTTCTTTTTCTTCGTGCTTAATCGTTTAAACAATCTTATGATAACAGTAAGCTCTTATTGGTGTAAACCTTTAAAACAAAGTAGATGACTGAGAATTGCTGAAAATATGGTGGTTGACATCAGACTGAAACTGATTTAATCTAAGGTCAATCATATAGGAAGTCCACTAGGGGTGCCATTTGGCTGAGATAAGGCTTGTGCCTTGATCCCTTGGAACCTGATCTGGTTAATACCAGCGTAGGAAAGTGGAGCCGGTTTGCTTTTAGCTTGTGCTTACAGGCTTTCAGCATTTTGTACATACCACACAGCCGCTCCCAACATTTGGGGCGGCTTTTCACTTTTTCTGCGGCTTCCTAATACTAAGGAGGAGATTATGATGACCTTTTCACAAGAGCTTAGAAAAGAAGCAGATCCAATTTTTGAGGCGATTTTCAATCACCCATTTGTTCAGGGGATCGCAAAAGGACACCTGGAAAGTGCACAGCTGGTCCATTATGTCAAACAGGATTTCGAGTATCTTAACACTTTCATGAAGGTGTATGGTCTCGCCATTTCCAAATGTGATACCCGCGAAGATATTAATCTTTTTAACAGCCAAATCGGGTTTATACTTAATAGTGAAATTCATCCGCATCAAAATTTTTGCGAGGTTGCTGGTGTAACCTATGAGGAATTGCAAGGTGAGGAGCTTGCGCCGACTGCAAATCATTATATTGATCACATGTTAACGGCAGCCCATCAGGGTACGCTCGGCGAAACCATCGCTGCTTTGCTCCCTTGTCCTTGGACATATTGGGAAATTGGGAAAAAATTAGTTCGGGAAGTCCAGCCTGATGCAAGCCACCCTTTCAATGAGTGGATCCGCTTCTATGGTGAGGACCGCGGGCGAAAACCTTTGACCGAAGTTTTTTGTGAAAGACTGGATAAGTGGGCGGAAACAGCTCCCCAATTCGAAAAGGATCTGATGATGAAGCATTTTATTAAAAGCTGCCAGCTTGAATATGCATTCTGGGACATGGCTTTTAACATAGAAAAATGGCCTGTTGATCTGGTAATGGCTTAATGAAATGATTGATAAGTCCGGCATCATAAGAGGTGCCGGCTTTTTACCAAATATGATAAAAACATAAAGTTAGGACATGATAAAGGGACAAGACAAAGCCGCTCTGGAGCAAATATGAATTTCCCTATGATCCACACTAATTTTTGGGATGCTGTATTAGCTATTCCCATCGTTATGATATTAACCCAAATAACCAAAATCATTCCTATACCTAGCCCATTCATTCCTGCTGTTGCCGTATTTTATGGACTCTTGGTCTCCGTTTTTTTCAGCCATCCCCATAATTTGCTTGGCGGGATCTTTATGGGTTATTTCTACGGCTATGCTGCTATCGGCAACTACTCCGCCTTGAAGACCTCATTTCTAGCCTTTCGGAAAAAACAAGATAAGAAAGCAAAGTATGATTAGAAAATAAATCTTCCTTCAACTCACCGTCGGTTCAAGAACGGTAAAGGTGTTATTCATGGTATTAAGATTAGCAATCGCCCCAATTGGTATCGCGGCTTTATAAGTACCGTGGGCTGTTGTTAGTCCAGTCATTAGCGGCTTGCCAAGCGGGACAACAAAATCATTGATTAAGTCAGCATAGGATTTTCCATAAGAGACTTGGCATCCTGTGCATTCACCCATGACAATGCCGACACAATCTGCAAATTTCCCGGCCATTTTCAAGTGGCTTAAGTACCTGTAAACAGTATTAATTGGTTCATGGGTTTCTTCAAGGACAATTATTTTCCCCAACGTATCTATTTCAAAAGGTGTTCCCAATGTCCCGATAAAAGAGGTCAGATTGCCCCCAACAATAGGACCTATCACATTGCCGGGAACTCTGCTTACTTGAGGAATATCCGGAGGATTCTCTATTTGTCTGGGTGCCATTAAGGAGGCTACAGCTGTCTGAAACTGTCTAAAATTATATGCCGGTGTATCAGGTGCAAAATCAATGAGCAAAAGACTCTGGAAAGTAATTAAATCAGCGTATTGATACAACGTATTCAGTAAAACGGTAATATCGCTGTATCCCGTCAAAATCTTTGGGTTTCGCTGAATAAAGGAATAATCAAGATAAGGAAGAATCCCGGCTACACCCGTTCCTCCTCTTGTAGGAACAATCATTTTCACCTGATCATTTTCAAACATACTCATCAAGTCACTCGCCCGCTCTTCGTCAGTTCCGGCGAGAAACCCATCAGCAGCATAGACATATTGCCCCAGCACCACATTGAATCCCATACTCTTCAAATTAGCTATTCTAGCATTGATCACACTTGCCTCGAGCGGACTGCCCAATGTCACTATGCCAATAGTATCCCCGGGCTGCAGCATCGGCGGTCTTGTCGCCATTATCATTTCTCCCTTCAACAAAACAAGGCTTTTCGTCTTATAAAAGTGTATTAATTTAAATGACCTGACATGACCGTTGAAAAGCTAATAAGTTAACTATCATTTCACCATCCCCAGCTTAATTCCTCTTAATTACTTCTATAAAAAAGGCTTTATACCGTAACATTCACTAGTATCATTTTGAGGAGTATAACCGTATTTTATATTAAGCTACTATTTCTATCCTGTTTTAGGTTGGAGGGATATTATCTTGGAATATATCGTTATTTTATGTATCGCTGTTCCCTTTTGGTTTATTTTTCGCAGCATTCGCAAGGAAATTACTGAGATTAATAAAACGTTGATCCAAATTCGAAACCAAAATGATTATAAATTTGAAGTGAAAGATATCAAAAAAGCAGAAATTACAAACGATTCATCTGACAGTCAATCACATTTAGAAGATAAAGACATAGAGCAAAAATAGGCTTAAATGGCCATTGTTTGTCCGCTTCAAACTCTTCTTTTCTCTCATAAATTATATTGATATAAAAAATAGATTTAAAAGGAGGAGCCTATGTTCAAACTTTATCTTGATCCAGGTCATGGAGGAAATGACCCTGGAGCGTCAGGTCATGGCTTGGAAGAAAAAGATATCACGTTAGATATCGCACTAAGAATACGCAGGCTATTAAATGGCTATGAGAATGTATCGGTGAAAATGAGCCGGACCGACGATAACTTTATCAGCCTTGATCAACGGACTAATGAAGCAAATGATTGGGATGCCGATTATTTTTTATCTATTCATTGCAATGCTTTTAACGGCAGTGCTCACGGATATGAAGATTATATACACGACAGTCTCTCCGATGCCTCAATCACAAAGAGGTATCAAGAAATCATTCACCACGAGGTTAACGATTTAAATCGCTTAACTGACCGCGGGCAAAAGAAGGCGGATTTTCATGTACTACGTGAAAGCATCATGCCTGCTTTGTTAACAGAAAATGGTTTCATCGATAACGCTGGAGATGCAGCAAAAATGAAGGATCCGTCATGGCGGCAAAAGGTTGCCGAGGGCCATGTCAATGGCTTAATGAAAGCATTTAAATTAAAGCCAAAAATAGCGCCTATTAATAACCAGACCCTATATAAAGTCATAGCGGGGGCCTTCAAAAATAAAGATAATGCGGAACATAGAGTCAATTATTTAGATGTCATAGAAATCAAGGCTTTTGTAGACCCTACCTATATTTCAGGTGAATTGTGGTACCGCGTTCAGGCCGGCGCCTTTGAAAAAAAGGACAATGCCGAGGACCAGGTTAAGAGACTTAAAAAGCACGGTATCAAAGCCTTTATCATTACGGATACCTGAAAGGACATTTTGGGCGGGACAACATTGACCCCTGAACAAATGAACAATTTTGTCAAACGCGTCAACCCCGACGCCAATACACTTGGAGAGTATTATAAACGTTTTGGTGCCTATTATGGCATTAAAGGTGATATCGCCTTTGCACAAGCTTTGTTGGAAACAGATTACTTTCGATTTACTGGAATTGCAAAAAAAGGGCAAAACAATTTTGCGGGAATCGGTGCTACCGATCCCGAACATCCCGGTGCCAGCTTTGATACCCCTAGGGAAGGTGTCCTAGCACATATACAACATCTTTTTGCCTATGCCTCTCTTGACGCGATCCCGTCAAACTATCCCTTAATTGATCCAAGGTTTGATCTTGTTAAACGCGGCAGCGCTACAACATGGCTTGATTTAAATGGAAAATGGGCTGTCCCAGGCGATGGTTATGGGGAGGCCATTCTAAGGATTTATAAACAAATCATAACCACCCTTCCAAAGGGTGGTTTGCACAAAGGCTATAAGCCTAAACTACCGGCCGGCGTCTAAAGGCGCTGGCTTTCATTTAGCAT
>NZ_SLXK01000037.1 GCF_004341035.1 Scopulibacillus darangshiensis | reverse complement strand
GCAGTGAATTTCGCAATCCTTTTCCCAATAGAGGAACGAAAAGTATGGTTTCGGACTTAAATCTCGTTTCATCTCGTAGGTATGAATAAATCAGGATGTGGATATTTTTTATCCCCAACTAACTTTCCCCCAACAGTTATCGACATCTTTTTAACAAGTTCACCTGTTGTGGAAAAGTTTTTTACACAGTATATTTGACTTGTGGATAACAATCCGAAATTCATTGCGTCTGCTTGTTTTTTTTGTTATGATTATTGTGTTTTATCACCTTGATAACTTTCACATAGAAAAATGTTTTCCACAGGGTGTGGATAAAAATGTGGACAAATATAAACAGCGTGTGAATCCAACTATCCACAGATCTGTGAATGGTGTCGATAAATATCTTAATTACTTATGATTTGTCGAATGAATGGTGTGGATAAAATCACTGAGAAAAGGAGGGAAAAGAATTGGAAAATATACATGATCTATGGAATCAAGCTCTTGCCCATATTCAAAAGAAATTAAGCAAACCCAGTTTCGAAACATGGTTGAAAGCTACAACAGCCCACTCATTAGAAGATAATACCATCATCATTACTGCTCCGAACGAGTTTGCAAGAGATTGGCTGGAGTCCCGTTATTCAAGCCTTATCTCGGATACAATCAAAGACCTCACTGGTTCCGAATTAGATGTGAAGTTTATTATTCCGCAAAATATTACAGAAGACGAACAATTTAACATAAATCAGCTTAAGAAGAAGTCTGACCGCAAAAATGGTAATCAGGCGGAAGAAACAAAAAAGAGCATGCTAAATTCAAAGAATACTTTCGATACGTTTGTCATTGGAGCAGGCAACCGCTTTGCACATGCGGCATCCTTAGCTGTTGCTGAAGCACCTGCAAAAGCTTATAATCCTTTATTTATTTATGGCGGCGTTGGTTTGGGCAAAACCCATTTAATGCATGCCATTGGCCACTATGTAATGGAGCATAATGCCGATGCAAAGGTAGTCTATCTTTCCTCGGAAAAGTTCACAAATGAATTTATTAATTCCATCCGTGATAATAAAGGTGTCGAATTCCGCAACAAATATCGGAATGTCGACGTCCTGCTTATAGATGATATTCAATTTATTGCCGGAAAAGAATCAACTCAAGAAGAATTTTTTCATACCTTTAATACTTTACATGAGGAATCCAAGCAAATCGTTATTTCCAGTGACCGACCGCCAAAGGAAATTCCGACCTTGGAAGATCGGCTGCGGTCAAGATTTGAATGGGGTCTTATTACCGATATTACGCCCCCGGATCTTGAAACAAGGATTGCGATTCTAAGAAAAAAAGCCAAAGCGGATGGCTTAGATATGCCTAATGAAGTCATGTTATATATAGCTAATCAAATTGATACAAACATCCGTGAGCTTGAAGGTGCACTCATTCGCGTTGTCGCTTATTCATCACTAATTAATCAAGATATTAATGTTGATCTTGCAGCGGAGGCCCTTAAGGATATTATTCCATCTTCCAAACCTAAGGTCATTACAATTAAGGACATCCAAATGGTTATCGGTGAGGAATACAATGTAAAATTAGAAGATTTTGCGGCTAAAAAACGAACTAAATCAATAGCTTTTCCAAGGCAGATTGCCATGTACTTATCACGTGAGCTGACGGATTATTCTCTTCCTAAGATCGGGGAAGAATTCGGAGGCCGTGACCATACTACAGTCATCCATGCCCATGAAAAGATATCCAAATTGCTGTCATCTGACCGTGAGCTTCAGAAGAGTATCCAGGATATTACCGAACAGCTTAAAGCACCCATTAAGATTAAAAATTAGTAGTCAAAAGATTTACTGGTTAGCTTGCTATTTTACCTTTGAAAATCATATACCACCTCTTTGAAATTCAATATTACTCTTATGGCGTTCCACTTCGATACTTTCACATGCCTAATAGTTATCAACACATATGTGAGTAAGTTGTGGCATCGTTCATAACTTTATTCACAACCTATCCACATGTGGATAGGTCTTTGCATCTTGAAAAAAACGAGTTATTCACAAATTCACAGCACCTACTATTATTACTACTATTTTTTTAAAAAGATTATATATAGGAGGGACACTCATGCAAGATACTGCGGATCAAAACCAGGAAACATCTCTTGCCATGAAATTTTCCATTTCCAAAGATAAGTTAGTAGAGGGCGTTAATCATGTGATGAAGGCTGTTTCATCACGGACAACCATTCCGATTTTAACAGGGATTAAAATTAATGCTGGACTCGATGGCATTACCTTAACCGGAAGCGATTCTGATGTATCAATTAAGGCTTATATTCCATTAGAAGAAGATGATGAAGAGTATGTATCGATTGAAAAACCGGGCAGCATTGTTTTGCAAGCAAGGGTTTTTTCGGATATTGTAAAAAAATTGCCGAGCGATACTGTAAACATTGAGGCAGATTCACGTTTAATTACAAGAATAACCTCGGGATCATCCGAATTTAATCTTAATGGCCTGGATCCTGAAGAATACCCAAGACTTCCTCAAATTGAAGAGGAAAATATCATTACGATCAAAACGGATTTATTAAAACATTTGATAAGACAAACTGTATTCGCAGTGTCCACCTCAGAAACACGCCCGGTGTTGACAGGTGTAAACTGGAACATCCAAAATGGTAAACTGGATTGTGTAGCGACTGACAGCCACCGGTTGGCATCAAGGTCGGTTGCCGTCGAATCTGCCGAGAACGCAACTTATCGTAACATTGTTATCCCAGGGAAAAGTTTAAACGAGCTGTCCAAGATATTAGATGACAACAGCGGTGAGGCTGTTAGCATTGTTATTACGGAAAGCCAAATATTATTTAAGGCCAAAAACTTGCAATTTTTCTCACGGTTGCTCGATGGCAACTATCCGGATACCGACCGTCTAATACCAAATGAAAGCAAAACAGACATCGTTATATCGACAAAAGGATTTCTTCAGGCTATTGATCGTGCGTCATTGCTAGCCAAAGAGGAACGAAATAATGTCGTTAAATTCCGCACTTTGTCTGGCGAGGTTGAAATTTCATCGCAATCGCCGGAGCTTGGGCGGGTGTTTGAAAATGTCCAGGCTGAAGAAATAAAGGGAGAAGAATTGAAAATCTCTTTCAGTGCAAAATATATGATGGATGCATTAAGCAAGGTTGATTCTCAGGATATCCGCATAAGCTTTACCGGAGCAATGAGGCCATTTTTAATTCGGCCCGTCGGTGATGACGGCATCCTTATGCTTATTCTTCCTGTCAGGACTTACTGATTTTAAAAAAAGCCAGCATAGATAAATGTTGATAAATAACAGATTTTAGCATCCACCAGGTTTTTTGGCAGGTGGATGCTTTGTCCGTATATCGGGACCCGAGCAATCAATAGTAAAAGGAGGCAGCAGTGATGGAAAAGGTGGAAATTCTTCCTGGACAGGATTACATTACTCTTGGCCAATTGTTAAAATATACTGGAGTCATTGATACCGGGGGGCAAGCTAAGTGGTTTTTGTCAGAAAACAGCGTTTGGATTAACAATGAACCGGACAATCGCAGAGGGAAAAAATTATACGCAGGCGATCAAATAACGATAGAGAATATCGGAAATTATATTGTACAGAGGTGACAGGGGGAATCCCTTTGATACTTGAGTCTATAAAACTGTCGCACTTTCGTAATTATGAAAGTGCGACGATAACATTTAATCCATCAGTTAATGTTTTTTTGGGGGAAAATGCCCAAGGAAAAACAAATTTGCTTGAGGCCATTTATGTTTTAGCAATGGCTAATTCACATCGGACATCCAATGATAAAGAATTAATCAAATGGGACGAAGATTATGGTAAAATAGAAGGTAGGTTAAAAAAGAGCAGCGGTACGGTCCCTCTTGAACTTATCCTTTCGAAAAAAGGAAAGAAGGTGAAGGTTAATCACCTTGAACAAAGGAAGTTGAGTCAATACGTTGGTGTCTGCAATGTCGTGATGTTCGCACCGGAGGATCTTAATCTTGTTAAGGGCAGCCCAAGCGGCAGACGGCGTTTTATTAACATGGAGATCGGTCAGATACAACCGGTCTATATTCATGATTTAAGCCAGTACCAAAAAGTGTTGCATCAACGTAATGCATTGCTTAAAGATATGTCTAGGAATAGAAATAAAGCGTCCGATCCCATGCTTGCCATCATGACAGAACAGTTGATAGACTTGGCTGCCGAGCTCACTTTTAGACGCTTCCACTTCATCACTTTACTCAGAAAATGGGCGATCCCTGTTCATGCTAGCATCAGCAGGGGACTTGAGGACTTGGAAATCATATACAAATCAAGTGCCGTTGACGTATTAGAAGATATGGAATTGTCAAAGATAAAAGAAGGTTATGAAGAGGCTTTTGGGCGTGTGAGAGAAAGGGAAATTGACAGAGGCATGACTTTGCTTGGGCCCCATCGGGATGATTTGCAGTTTCTTGTGAACGGAAGAGATGTCCAAACATTTGGTTCACAAGGGCAGCAAAGGACAACGGCTCTTTCTTTGAAACTGGCAGAAATAGAATTAATCAAAAATGAAGTCGGTGAATATCCATTGCTTTTGCTTGATGATGTTTTAAGCGAGCTGGATGATTTCAGGCAAACTCATCTGCTTAAAACCTTTAAAGAAAAGGTCCAGACATTTGTAACAACAACCAATACTGATGGTATTGATCACAATATGTTAAAACATGCGGCATCATTTTTTGTTGCCAGCGGCAAGATTTCAGAGCCCAAAGAATGAGGTGTTCCAATGTTTATCCATCTAGGGGAAGATATAATCATCCGGTCAACCGAAGTCATTGCCATTTTTGATTACGAACGAATGAAGGAAGACCTGGGCAATCAAACTCTGTTAATGACATTGGAAGATAAAAAAGTGATGCATGATATCGGGCAGCAAATGACAAAATCCGTCGTTTTTACAGATGGCGGCATTTATCTTTCTCCTTTCTCTCCGGCAACGTTAAAGCGACGGTCACAATCCGCGATGAATCTGGCGTAATGATTAAAATATAGAATGTCAGGTGTTAAAACACCTCTGAAGGTTAGGTGAGTTTATAATGGCAGAACAACAACAGGCCAATGAACAAAGTTATGATGAAAGTCAAATTCAAGTACTTGAGGGCCTTGAAGCGGTACGAAAACGCCCAGGTATGTACATCGGTTCAACGGGTCCAAAAGGGTTGCACCATCTTGTATGGGAGATCGTCGATAACAGTATTGATGAAGCGCTCGCAGGATACTGTGACTGCATTACAGTGACGATTGAGAAAGATGGGGGCATTACCGTTTTTGACAACGGACGGGGTATTCCAGTCGGTATACAGGAAAAGGTTGGACGGCCTGCAGTGGAAGTTATCTTAACAGTGCTTCACGCGGGGGGCAAGTTCGGCGGCGGCGGATACAAGGTATCCGGCGGTTTGCATGGTGTGGGTGCATCGGTTGTTAACGCCTTATCCAAAGAATTATGGGTAAAGGTTTATCGTGAAGGCCACATTTACTATCAGGTATATCACCGCGGTGTGCCGGATGAGGATTTGAAAGTTATTGGCGACTCCGATCAAACGGGGACGATGACTCATTTTGTTCCGGACCCGGAAATTTTTAAAGAAACGACAACATTTGAATTTGACATTTTGGCTAACCGCATCAGAGAACTCGCTTTTCTTAACCGTGACATTAAAATTGTTATTGAAGATAAACGAGAAGATCAGGAAAAAAAGGCGGAATACCATTATGAAGGCGGTATAAAGTCTTATGTTGAGCACTTAAACCGCACAAAGGATGTTATCCACGAAGAACCGATTTATCTTGAAGGGGAAAAAGATGGCATTAAAGTGGAAATAGCCCTTCAGTATAATGATGGCTTCTCCAGCCAGCTTTATACCTTTGCTAATAATATTCATACTCACGAAGGCGGGACACACGAATACGGGTTTAAAGTAGCTTTAACCCGAGTAATTAATGATTATGCAAGAAAGAACCAGTTATTTAAAGAAAACGACCCGAATTTAACAGGTGATGATGTTCGGGAAGGACTCACCGCCATTGTTTCCATAAAACATCCCGATCCTCAATTTGAAGGCCAAACAAAAACAAAGCTTGGCAATACAGAAGCCCGTACAATTACGGAATCATTATTTGGCGAAGCCTTTTCAAGATTTCTTTACGAGAATCCAACAACAGCCAAGAAGATTGTTGAAAAGGGTCTTATGGCATCAAGGGCCCGTGCAGCAGCGAAAAAGGCGCGGGAGCTGACGAGAAGGAAAAGTGCATTAGAAGTTTCATCATTGCCCGGGAAATTAGCGGATTGTTCTTCAAAAGATGCGGCTATTTCAGAACTATATATCGTTGAGGGTGACTCCGCGGGGGGATCGGCAAAGCAGGGAAGGGATCGTCACTTCCAGGCTATTCTGCCGCTCCGGGGTAAAATTATCAACGTTGAAAAGGCGAGATTAGATAAAATATTATCAAATGCCGAAATTAGAACAATTATCACCGCTCTTGGTACAGGTGTCGGTGATGACTTTGATATAGCGAAAGCGCGTTACCACAAAATTATTATTATGACAGATGCCGATGTTGACGGCGCACATATCCGAACACTGCTTTTAACATTCTTTTACCGTTATATGCGGCCGGTGATCGATAAAGGGTATGTCTATATTGCTCAGCCGCCTCTATACAAAATTCAACAGGGCAAACATGTTGAGTATGCCTATAATGACCGGGAAATGGAAAAAGCACTTGGGAATCTTCCTGCAAATCCAAAGCCTGGAATCCAAAGATACAAAGGTCTTGGAGAAATGAATCCCACACAGCTTTGGGAGACAACAATGGACCCTGCTAGTCGAACAGTTCTCCAGGTCAGTCTTGAGGATGCTATTGAAGCTGACAGCATTTTTGAAGTGCTAATGGGAGACAAGGTTGAACCAAGAAGAGATTTTATTCAAGAGAATGCACAATATGTCAAAAATTTAGATATATAAGGGTTTCAAAAGGTTTGATCCTCACTTTTGGACATGCCCTGCAAGAATTATTGCCCGCTGGTCAGTTTTTCTTTTGTTAGTTAGGAGGAGTTTTAGGGATGACAGATCAAGATCAATCAAGAGTCAAACCGGTTAATATTAGTCAAGAAATGCGGACGTCCTTCTTGGACTATGCAATGAGCGTTATCGTCAGCCGAGCCTTGCCGGATGTTCGTGATGGTCTGAAGCCGGTTCACCGCCGGATTCTGTACGCAATGAATGAGCTCGGCATGACTTCCGATAAAGCTTACAAAAAGTCAGCAAGGATTGTCGGCGAAGTTATCGGTAAATACCATCCACATGGTGACTCTGCTGTATATGAATCAATGGTTCGAATGGCTCAGGATTTTAGCTATCGCTATGAACTCGTTGATGGTCACGGGAACTTTGGCTCAATCGATGGTGACTCTGCCGCGGCCATGCGTTATACGGAAGCCCGTATGTCAAAAATATCAATGGAAATGGTTCGTGACATTAAGAAGGACACGATCGATTACCAAGATAATTATGACGGCGCAGAGCAGGAACCAGTTGTTTTGCCCGCACGCTTTCCGAACCTTCTAGTGAATGGTGCATCAGGGATCGCAGTTGGTATGGCCACAAATATCCCTCCACATCAGCTGGGGGAGGTCATTGACGGAGTTCTTGCTTTGAGCAGAAACCCCGAGATAAGTATCTCAGAGCTTATGGAAGTGATTCCAGGGCCGGACTTTCCAACCGCAGGATTAATCCTAGGACGAGAGGGCATCAGAAAGGCTTATCATACTGGACGCGGGTCTATTATTTTAAGAGCCAAGGTAGAAATTGAGCAGCATGCAAACGGCAAGGAAACCATCCTTGTAACTGAGCTCCCATATCAGGTTAATAAGGCAAAATTAATCGAACGGATCGCTGAGCTTGTAAGAGATAAAAAGATTGAGGGAATAACGGATTTAAGAGACGAGTCTGACCGAAACGGCATGAGAATTGTGATTGAAGTAAGACGCGATATGAATGCAAATGTCCTTCTAAATAATTTATACAAACATACCGCGCTGCAAACAAGCTTTGGCATCAATCTCTTAGCCCTTGTTAACGGCAGACCTAAGGTTCTAAATTTGAAAGAATGCCTTGTCCACTATCTTGACCACCAGAAGGTAGTCATTAGACGCAGAACGCAATATGAATTGAATAAAGCTGAAGCAAGGGCACATATTCTGGAAGGCTTAAGGATTGCGCTTGATCATCTTGATGAGGTTATTAATTTAATCCGCAATTCGCGGACAACAGATATTGCCCGCACCGGCCTAATGGAAACCTTTGGCTTGTCACATGAACAAGCACAGGCTATTTTGGACATGCGTCTGCAGCGGTTAACAGGTCTAGAAAGGGACAAAATTGAAAATGAATACCAAGAACTTTTAGCTCGAATTGCTGAATTGAGAGCAATCTTAGCCGATGACGAGAAGGTCCTGGAGATCATCCGCGAGGAATTAGGCGAAGTCAAAGACAAATATAATGATGAACGCCGCACGGAAATCACCGTTGGTTTTGACATGATCGAGGATGAGGACCTCATTCCAAGGGAAAACATCGTTATAACGATTACCCATAACGGCTACGTGAAGCGTATGCCAATAGATACCTACAAGAGCCAAAATCGAGGCGGCAGAGGGATACAGGGTATGGGGACGAATGAAAATGACTTCGTTGAACACCTGTTTACAACCAATACCCATCATAATGTCCTGTTCTTTACTAATAAGGGTAAGGTCTATAAGTTAAAAGGCTATGAAATTCCTGAATTAGGCCGTACTGCCAAAGGCATTCCGATTATCAACTTAATTCAAATTGAGAAAGAAGAGTATATCACAACCGTCTTTCCAATTGAGGATTTCGTTGAGGACAATTATTTAATTTTCATGACAAGAAAAGGGATCACCAAACGCTCCTCCCTTTCTGCCTTCTCACATATTAGAAAAGGCGGTCTGTTTGCCATTAATGTCAAAGAGGAAGATGAGCTGATGTCTGTTCGTTTGACGGATGGCAATGATGAGGTCATAGTTGGTACGAAAAAGGGATTATCCGTCCGCTTTAAAGAAACCGATGTCAGAGCAATGGGCCGAACGGCAACTGGTGTGAAGGGCATTACCCTTTCTCAGGATGATGAGGTTGTCGGGATGGGCATCATTGAAGAGGATGAAGAGGTTCTTATCGTCACTGAAAAAGGCTACGGCAAGAGGACGCCAATTGATGAATACCGCATTCAAACAAGGGGCGGCAAAGGCATTAAGACATGCAACATAACCGAAAAGAATGGCGATATGATTGCTTTAAGAACGGTTAAAGAAAATGAGGATCTGATGATTATTACCACAAGCGGGGTCATCATTCGTACGGCGGTTTCCGGCATTTCCCGTTTAGGAAGAAATACAATGGGTGTGAAGCTGATCCGAATCGACGAGGGTGACGGCGTCGCAACAGTTGCCCGTATATTAAATGACGAAGATGAGCTTGATCTTGAAGAAAGTAAAGATGAAGAAATCACCATTGAAACGGATAAAGAGACAGGCATAGATACAGAAAAAGACAACGAAGAAAATTAACGATAACGCCATCCAGTGTGAAAGGAATCAAGTTAAAATCTTGGTTCCTTTTTTTAAAGGGTTTAGATGTATAAATAGTTGAGAGGGAACTGTCCGATTCCCGGATTTACTGATGGATAAAATTTTATCATTATCGCTCCATTGTTTGGAGATAATGCCCCACAAGGTAAGGGACCTTTATAGATGTCACCTCCAAAAAGGATTTTATAAAGGACAAATCCGTAGAGACCCTTTGGAAATGAAGATCATACCACCACTCTGTTTCATAACGGCTGATCATGCTTAAGTTATATAAAATAAGATAGTGAACAAGCGGTTCAGTCAAAGTCAGATCTTCACATTCTTTTTGTCTCGGAAGGTAGAGGTCTCCCGTAACATCAAAATGAAAAAAGGGTGAATAAAAAGGATCAGGCTCGTCCTTAAATGTGACGACGATCTGATCGTGAGCTTTATTTTCCTGAATAAAACCGCCGTATGATTTTAGAAACTGTCCAAAGCGCCTACCGGTCACATGCAAATCATCCAGTATTAAAGATGAAATGGCATATGTTCCATCTGATGCGGGATTTAGGCGTCGGTGTGTCCCTGCGTCTGTAAGCCGTTCAAAAAGAGAATGCAGCTCGGGGATTTTTTTAAGCAGGGCACCCATAGTGACCTTTTGCCCTTCCAAAGGTTTCATGTGGAACAATTGTTCAGCGATGTGTGGAAATAAGCCCAATTTTTGTATTTTAACACTGTCATCTAAGAAGCCATAACTCTGTTTCTTTCGTTTTCTTGAAGACACACCATGAGCAAGAACATGGGTTTTTTCGGGGTAATCCGGGTCCACTGTTAATAAGCAGGCTTTAAATAACTGAACCATGCCATAGAATAATAAGACAGGCTTAATTTCATCCGGAGCACAATCCGCTTGGGAATAGTATTGCTTTGCATGCTCAAGATAATAACAAAGCGGGTAACCGTTTTTATAACTATTAGTCATTGGTTCAGCAAGCTTCTTTTTTCCATAACATTGCTTTAGAAACGATTGGCAAAAACTAACTGATTGATAAGGATGGAAGCGACTCCAACATCGTGAACCATTCACAATTAAAACCCCTCTATATTTTGAATACTTCAACATCAAAAGGTTGTCTTGACAGTAGTTTAACCAATTGATAAGCTAACAATAAAATTTTGCTTGGACTAATAATATCAAAGGAAAATGAGGTGGCAGTCATGTGGGAAGATAAATTTAAGAAGGAATCATTAACTTTTGATGATGTACTGTTGATCCCTGCCAAGTCAGAGGTATTGCCTAGGGATGTATCGGTTAAAACGGTATTAACAGACACTTTGCAGCTGAACATTCCAATTATCAGTGCTGGAATGGACACTGTAACGGAAGCTGAAATGGCGATCGAAATGGCCCGGCAAGGCGGTGTTGGCGTCATTCATAAGAATATGTCGATTGAGGAACAAGCTGAGCAGGTTGACCGCGTTAAACGGTCTGAAAGCGGCGTAATAACGAATCCCTTCTTTTTAACCCCTCAAAACCAAGTATTCGATGCTGAACATCTTATGGGGAAGTTTCGAATTTCTGGTGTGCCTATTGTTGACGAAGACCAGCATCTCGTAGGCATTCTCACCAACCGTGACTTAAGATTTGTCCATGATTACTCGATTAAAATTGAAGAGGTTATGACTAAAGAGAACCTTATTACTGCACCAGTCGGCACAACCTTAGATGAAGCTGAGCTAATCCTGCAAAAGTACAAAATTGAAAAGCTCCCACTTGTTGACGATGAAGGCATTCTTAAAGGCCTTATTACAATCAAAGACATCGAAAAGGTGATTGAATTTCCAAACTCCGCCAAAGACACTCAGGGCCGTCTTCTTGCCGCCGCAGCAGTTGGTGTGACGAAGGATGCTATCACCCGCGTAGAGAAGCTGGTTGAGGCCGGTGTGGATGCCATTGTTATTGATACCGCTCATGGCCATTCACAAGGTGTCCTTGATAAGATCGCTGAGATCCGCAGTGCCTTTGTAGATTTGAACATCATTGCAGGTAATGTTGCAACACCTGAAGCAACCCGTGCACTCATTGAAGCAGGGGCCGATGTTGTCAAAGTCGGGATTGGACCGGGTTCTATTTGTACAACCAGGGTTGTTGCCGGTGTTGGTGTACCGCAAATTTCAGCCGTCTATGATTGTGCGACTGAAGCAAGGAAACACGGTGTGCCGATTATTGCTGATGGCGGAATAAAATACTCGGGAGACATTGTAAAGGCACTCGCAGCCGGAGGACATGCTGTGATGCTCGGAAGCTTGCTTGCCGGTGTGGAAGAAAGTCCTGGTGAAAAGGAAATTTATCAAGGCCGACAATTTAAAGTATATCGTGGAATGGGATCAGTAGGTGCGATGGAGCAAGGAAGCAAAGATCGCTATTTCCAAGAAAATCAAAAGAAATTGGTTCCTGAAGGGATTGAAGGAAGAGTTCCTTATAAAGGTCTGCTTAGTGATTCCATCCATCAATTAATTGGCGGATTACGGTCAGGTATGGGTTATTGCGGGACTGGAACCCTTAATGATTTGCGGGAACATGCGATGTTCACGCGGATCACCAATGCTGGTCTGTCTGAAAGCCATCCACATGATGTCCAAATTACAAAGGAAGCGCCAAACTACTCTCTTTAATGTCTATTTTGTGGCAAGGGTTTCCCTTGCCTATTTTTTTTGTTTTCCCTATGGTAAAATAGCGACTGTGTGAAATCATTCGGAGGTGTAAGGTTTGAAAGGGTTGAATTTAAAGAAGCGTTTGCGGCAATCCGCTGTTTTTTGCTTAATCTTTTTTCTAACAATAGCGGCAATTATCCAAAGTCCAAAATCTGCAAGTGCTGATACAAATACAGATGATCTCAATGTTAAGGCAAAATCAGCTATACTCGTTGATGCGGATACGGGGCAAATCTTATATAATAAAAAATCAGATGAAATGCTTCCGCCTGCAAGCATGACGAAAATGATGACTGAGTATCTGACAATGAAGGCAATACATAGTGGTAAAATCAGCTGGGATACAAAGGTTAACATTAGTGATTATGTCTATACTATTTCCCAGAACCGTGAATTTTCAAACGTGCCTTTAAGAAAAGATTATCAATATACTGTCAAAGACCTTTATGAAGCAATGGCCATTTATTCTGCAAATGGTGCAACCATTGCCCTTGCTGAAAAAATTGGCGGCAGCGAAAAGAATTTTGTTAAACTGATGAATAAAACTGCCAAAAAACTAGGCATGAAAAATGCCAAATATATTAATAGCTCGGGTTTAAGCAACAAAGACCTAGGAAAGTTTGCCTCTGTAGGCGGACCGAACGACAGTAATCTGCTTTCAGCAAGAGCGATCGCTAAGCTTGCTTATAATATTGTGAATGACTATCCAGATGCTCTGAAAATTGCCAGCACCCCAATTAAGATGTTTACTGCAGGAGTCGACAACCCGATAAAAATGGTAAACTGGAACTGGATGTTGCCGGGCTTTGGCGCCAATATGCATCAATACACTTATGAAGGCGTTGACGGCTTAAAAACAGGACACACAGATTTAGCGGGTTATTGTTTTACAGGAACGGCAGAGCGAAACGGCCACCGTTTAATAACGGTTGTGATGGGTACGGATTCCGAAGGTGACCGTTTTAACGAAACAAGGAAGCTGCTTGATTATGGCTTTAACCAATTTAGTTTTAAAACGGTGATGGACAAAGGCCAAACCGTTAAAGGACATAAGACACTTCCTGTAACTAAAGGTAAAGAGGATAAAGTGAAAATAGCCGTTAAGGATTCGCTTAAACTCGCGCTTAAAAACGGTGAAGAAAAAGGTTATAAGCCTGTCCTTCATTTGGATAAGTCTAAGCTGAATGAAGATGGTAAATTAGAAGCTCCTGTTAAAAAAGGCGAAAAGGTAGGTTATGTAACTTTATCTTCAAAAAATGGCAAAGGATACAGCTATTTGAATGGTCAGGACGTTAAAGTTCCTGTAGTCACAACAGAAGGCGTTGATAAAGCCAACTGGTTTATACTTTCTATGCGTGCGACAGGCCATTTTATTAGCGGTGTCTTTAGCAGTGCGGCAGATATGGTAAAAGGCTGGTTCTGATATATTGATTTCCCCCTTGTGCAGGTATTGCTGTTAAGGGGGTTTTCGTTAATAATTTCAGCTGCTAATGTATGATTGGCCATGTTGAGAAAGAAAATAAAGGGGTCTGCAATTGGATATAATCCCACTATTTCAGTCGGAAAGATAAATATTTTCAAAATCCAATGGTACTTTAGGTTTTTTTCATGTTAATATAATATTGTCGTCTCCATTTTTCGACAATGGGGAACAAGAACAATGAAATACTAAAATTATTTTTTACTTAAATAAGGAGGAATAGATATGGCTCAAACAGGTACTGATCGTGTAAAACGCGGAATGGCGGAAATGCAAAAGGGCGGCGTCATCATGGATGTCGTGAATGCGGAACAAGCAAAGGTTGCTGAAGACGCTGGCGCCGTGGCGGTAATGGCATTAGAAAGGGTTCCAGCTGATATCCGTGCAGCTGGCGGCGTTGCGCGTATGGCGGATCCAAGAATTGTTGAAGAGGTTATGAATGCAGTGTCCATCCCGGTGATGGCAAAGGCTCGAATCGGCCATATTACTGAGGCGCGTGTTTTGGAAGCAATGGGTGTTGACTATATTGACGAAAGTGAAGTTCTGACACCAGCTGATGATGTTTATCATATTAAAAAAAGTGACTACACTGTCCCATTTGTCTGCGGCTGCCGTAATCTTGGCGAAGCGGCTCGGCGTATTGGTGAAGGTGCATCGATGCTAAGAACAAAAGGGGAACCAGGAACAGGCAATATCGTTGAAGCAGTTCGCCACATCAGACTTGTAAATGCCCAAATTCGAAAAGTTGCCGGCATGTCTGATGATGAACTCATGACCGAAGCAAAGGAACTTGGTGCACCATATGAGCTCCTCCAACAAATAAAGAGAGAAGGCCGACTGCCTGTAGTTAATTTTGCAGCTGGCGGTGTAGCGACGCCTGCCGATGCAGCATTAATGATGCAACTCGGCGCTGATGGCGTTTTTGTCGGATCAGGTATTTTCAAATCCGATAACCCGGCACAGTTCGCAAGGGCAATCGTCGAAGCAACAACACACTACGAAGATTATGCACTTATTGCAGAGTTGTCAAAAGGAATGGGGACAGCAATGAAAGGCATCGAAATGTCCACCTTAGATCCATCTCAACGTATGCAAGACCGCAGCCATTAAGGGGTTTTTGAAAATGACCTTTAAAATAGGTGTCTTAGGCCTTCAAGGAGCAGTCCGCGAGCATGTTAAAGCCCTTGAGGCATCAGACACAGAAGTTTCCGTTGTCAAACGCGTTCATGAATTAGCTGGCTTGGACGGACTGGTGATTCCCGGCGGTGAAAGCACAACGATGCGCAAGTTGATGGATAAGTATGATTTGTTCGATGCGATTAAGGAATTTGCAGAAGACAAGCCTGTGTTCGGCACTTGTGCAGGGTTGATCTTAATGGCAAAACAAATTGAAAATCAAGCAGGTCCGCATCTTGCCTTAATGGATATCAATGTGAAGCGGAATGCTTTTGGCAGGCAAGTCGCGAGCTTTGAAGCGGAATTAAAGGTGAAGCATGTTGCCGATAATTTTGTTGGCGTCTTCATCCGCGCACCTTATATTTCGGAAGTCGGCCCCGATGTTGAAGTGCTGTCCGAATATGATGGCAATATTGTCGCTTGCCGCCAAGGCAACTATCTGACAGCAGCTTTCCATCCGGAACTTACGGATGACAACCGCCTCCATCAATATTTTGTTGGCATGGTAAAGGAAAAGGCTGAAAAAGTGCCAGTATAACTTGCTTTTCTTTTGCATATGATGTAAATTACTCTTAATAAGAAAACATCGAAGACAATGACGGGAAATAGTAGCATTGCTGTTTTGCCCAGAGAGTCGGTAGCTGGTGAAAACCGATCAAACCACTTTGCGAATCCATCCCTGAGTTAAAATACTGAACCGTTTCAACACTAAGTAGGTATTTTCGGTTGACGGTCCGTTATCCGTTAAGCGGCTAATGGTGCTTTTTCTGCATTGTTAGCAACCAGGGTGGCAACGCGGGTAAACTCTCGTCCCTTTTTATAGGGGACGGGAGTTTTTTATTTGAATTTATTAGGGGGTCTGACCCCTAGGGGTCAGACCCCAAAAAAAGAAGGAGGATTTTCGGATGCTGGATTTAAAGTTTGTTCGGGAAAATTATGATGACATTAAAGCAAAGCTCGCTAACCGCGGTGAGGATCTTAGCGATTTTGACAAGTTCCAGGGTTACGATGGCAAGCGCCGTGAGCTGATTAAAAAGGTGGAAGTCTTAAAAGCACGGCGCAATGAGGTCTCACAGGATATTGCTAAGAAAAAACGTGCGAAAGAGGACGCTGATGACTTAATAAAGGAAATGCGCGAGGTTGGTGACGAGGTTAAAGTCCTCGATGAAGAACTTCGCCGGGTTGAAGTAGATCTTCAGCAATTAATGCTTGCCATTCCAAACATTCCGCATGAAAGCACACCGGTCGGCGCAGATGAGGACGACAACGTTGAAATAAGGAAATGGGGGGATGTGCCCCAATTTGATTTTGAGCCAAAGCCGCATTGGGATTTGGCGACGGAACTTGGCATATTGGACTTTGAAAGAGCAGCAAAGGTCACAGGCAGCCGATTTGTCTTTTACAAAGGGCTCGGTGCGCGACTTGAAAGAGCGTTAATTAACTTTATGATGGATCTGCATCAAGAGGAGCATGGCTATACAGAAATGCTGCCGCCGTATCTTGTCAACCGTACAAGCATGACAGGAACCGGACAGCTGCCTAAGTTTGAGGAAGATGCTTTTAAAATTCGTGAGGAGGATTATTTCTTAATCCCAACCGCTGAGGTGCCGGTAACCAATTACTATCGCGATGATATTTTAACTGGTGATGAACTTCCGAAAGCTTATGTTGCTTACAGCGCTTGTTTCCGTTCTGAAGCCGGGTCTGCCGGCCGCGATACAAGAGGACTAATTCGCCAGCACCAATTTAATAAAGTTGAGCTTGTCCGTTTTGTTAAGCCGGAGGATTCTTATAATGAGCTTGAAAAGTTAACTGGCCATGCGGAAAAAGTGCTTCAGCTTCTAGGTTTGCCCTATCGGGTATTGAGCATGTGTACGGGGGATCTCGGTTTTACTGCTGCCAAAAAATATGATTTGGAAGTTTGGATCCCAAGCTACGAAACGTACCGGGAAATATCTTCTTGCAGTAACTTTGAAGATTATCAGGCCCGCCGCGCGAATATCCGTTTTCGCCGGGATCCTAAGTCTAAGCAAAAGCCAGAATTTGTCCATACAATGAATGGCTCCGGTTTGGCCATCGGCCGCACGGTTGCCGCTATTTTGGAAAATTATCAGCAAGCTGACGGCAGCATTGTTATACCTGAAGTCTTAAGACCATATATGAGAAATGTCGAAAAGATCGAAGTGAAGTAGGAGGATGGCGATAAGGGAGCCTGCAGAAGCTGTTGCACTTGACTATATGGCACACGCTTATCCCACATGCAAGGTGGGGCTGCTTGCCGGCAGTGTCGTTCGCGGGCAAGGGACACCGAGGTCTGACCTTGATATCTTTATCATTGATAACCAATTTCCATCATCCTTCCGGGAATCTTTACATTATAAAAATTGGCCGGTCGAATGCTTTGTCCATAATGACCGTTCATATCAAGCGTTTTTTGAAAACGACTGTGAAAGAGCAAGGCCCAGTCTGCCTCAGATGGTGTCTGAAGGTATTGTTTTAAAAGATGACGGGTTTGCAGAAAAGATAAAAGCGGAAGCCAAGGCTTTACTTAAAAAGGGCCCGAAGTCTTGGACTCAGGAAGAGTTGAAAATTAAGCGTTATTTCCTGACAGATCTACTGGATGATTTTGAGGGATGTAAGGATCGGAGCGAAGGGATCTTTATTGCCGGTAAATTGGCTGAGGCTGCTCATGAATTCGTTCTAAGGACCAATGGCCAGTGGATCGGATCCGGAAAATGGATAAAGAGAGCCTTAGACCGTTTTGATTCTTCTTTCTCTAAGCGGTTTGCGGATGCATTCGACAGCTATTATCGACATGATGATAAGCAGCAGATTCTAACACTCATAGATAATATATTACAACCTTATGGCGGGAGACTCTTTGAAGGGTTTTCACTTCAATCTTGACTACCCGCGGAAAAACAGGTCATCCGGTAAATTAGCAGGATGACCTGTTTTTTTGTTAAGTCGGAAGGGCATCCAATCGAGATTCTTACGGCCTGTCGTTCCGCTATTCGGTCATTCAATAGGTAATTTGAGTTAACTTTTGTAAATAACGGAATCTGAGTCCTATAATGAATGAGTGAAGCATTTATTTATTAGAAAGGATCAAAGACTGGCGAATCAGCGAGTTTATTTATTAAAGTAAGGCGTATCAGCCCAAAAGGAATTATTTATTTCAATTTTTTCTTGTATAACTTCAATGATGTGGTCAAGGGAAGTCTCATCCTCAAGAAGGTCATAATCCTTGATATTAACACGGAGAACGGGACAGGCGTCAAAGCCTTCAATCCACTCATGATACCGTTCGTACATTTCCTTCCAGTATTCTATAGGCGTTTCTTTCTCCATTGTTCGGCCCCGCGCTTTAATCCTGTCAATAATATCTTCTAGAGAGCCATCCAGAAAGATCAAAAGGTCGGGATGATGGAAATAAGGCGTCATAACCATAGCCTCAAAAAGATTGGTGTAAGTCTCGAAATCAACTTTCGACATATTACCGTCTTCATAATGCATCTTGGCAAAAATACCAGTGTCTTCGTAAATGGATCGGTCCTGGACGAAGCCGTGTGGGCTGTTAAAAATGCGCTTGTGTTCTTTGAAACGCTCGCCTAAAAAGTATATTTGCAGATGGAAGGCCCACCGTTTAAAATCCTTATAAAAGCTTTCAAGATAAGGATTGTTATCGACCCTTTCAAAGGATGTATGATAGTTCAGCCGTTTGGCCAGAGCCTTTGTAAAGGTTGTCTTGCCGATACCCACTGTGCCGGCAACGGTGATCAATGCCTTTTTTGGCAGCGTAAGTTTATGGTTTTGATTCATTCTGAACGTCCTTTGTTAAAATGTTATTAACCTTTGAGCAAATGTAGGATAAGTCTTTTTGATTTTCAATAAAATTAAGATCATCGCCATTAAATGTCAAGATGGGGATTTCAGGGTGTTCCACTGAAAAAGCAGTTATAAAAGCCTCGTAATCTTTGATTAACTGCTTTAAATAATCTGGCGATATGTTTTTCTCAATATCGCGTCCCCGCAGTCTAATCCTAGTTAAAAGCATCTCAAGGCTTGCTTTCAGATAGATAATTAAATTAGGCATTGGCAAATCCTTCGTGAGCACATGACAGATCATACTGTATTTTTCGAAGTGCTCCTTTTTAAGCGTTGTCTTGGCAAAGATTTTACTTTTGAACATATGATAATCCGCTACAATGGGCTTGCCTTTTGTTAGGTACTGTTCCCTGACAGTTTCTAGCTGTTGAAATCTATGGGATAAAAAGAACATTTCCGTTTGGAAACTATAGTCACCCATGTTTTCATAAAACTTCTCTAAAAATGGGTTATCTTCAACAATCTCTTTTATAAGATGACATTGAAAGGCCTTTGAAAGGGCTTTTGCCAATGATGTTTTTCCAACGCCAATTGGACCCTCGACAGCAATAAATGGTGCAAGATTCATAATTAATTCCCCCTTCAAATGACATCCTATAAATCGACAACTTTTATTATTTTATCATGCCTAAGCGATAGGTCAAAAGTCTGAACTTTAGCTGTTTTTTAAGGTGTTTTCTATATAATTATATACCAAAGTTATTGTAAACTTTTCTTAACCATAAATATTGGAGGAAAAATAATGCCATTTACTACAGTGGATCAGGCGATTAATCTTGCGGCAAAAGCGCACGCTGGCCAAAAGCGGAAAGCGACAGAGGTGCCGTATATATCACATCCTTATAGCGTCGGAATGCTTCTATTAAAGGCAGGATGCAGTGAAGATATCGTAATTGCGGGTATTCTGCATGATACGATTGAAGACACATTAGTAACGGAAAAGGATATTGAAGAAATGTTTGGCAAGAAAGTGGCTGAGCTCGTGACCATGGCCTCTGAACCCGACAAATCCCTTTCATGGGAGGAAAGAAAGCAGCATACTATCGATCATCTTTCCGAAGCATCTGAAGAGGCGTGTTATGTCATTTGTGCGGATAAACTCCATAATCTCCGGTCAATGGTATCAGATTATGAAAAACTGGGTGAGTCCTTATGGTCTAGGTTTAAAAAAGGGCGTGATCGCCAAGAATGGTATTATCGCAGTTTGCTGGCATCCTTGGAAAAGAAAATACCAGGGACACCAATGGTTAAAGCGCTTACGGTCGAAATAGAAAAACTTTTCTGAGTGTTTGACACAAGATATTCAATATGGTAAATTAGAGTAAACCATTTTACTATTTTATATAAAGATTTGGATGTAAGAATGAAGACCCTTCGTTGAAGTGTGGAATTTTTACTTCCAGCTTTATCGGAGGTTCTTTTTTTAGTCAGACTGTCTTGATGTAAGTGGTTCAATGGTTTATTTCAAAAGCGCGGGTAAGCGCAAGGTTTTAGGGAGGCAACACACATGCAAAACGGTAAAGTAAAATGGTTTAACGCAGAAAAAGGTTACGGCTTCATCGAAGTTGAAGGCGGCAACGACGTATTTGTACATTACTCTGCAATTGAAGGTGAAGGTTTCAAAACATTAGAAGAAGGTCAAGAAGTTAGCTTCGAAATCGTCGAAGGCAACCGTGGACCACAAGCTTCTAACGTAACTAAGCTTTAATTCATAACCGAATCCGTAAGCAGTCCATACCGGGCTGCTTTTTCTTGTGAGACTTCTAGGCATATGTACCAGGGGCTGTTGACCTGAGTAATGCTTTTTTGGAATATGTGGGGAGATAGACCTAATGATACTAGAAAATGAATTGAAGACTTTTCAAATCGGCTGTCCTGTTATATAATAATAAATGCGTGATTTTTTGATGGCCCCGTAGCTCAGGGGATAGAGCGTTGGTTTCCTAAACCATGCGTCGGGAGTTCGAATCTCTCCGGGGCCGCCATAATGAATATAGATAATAATCCATACGATCCCTGCATTCAATTGAGTGCAGGGATTTTTATGTTGAATACTGTATACACAAATCGACAAAATTTGAAACTATGAGTGTTATTCGACAGCAGTAAGGGAATGGGAAAATAAATGAGGATAGAATTTGCTTTGACGGCTTAAGATGCCTCATTTTTAACGAATAGTATTCGAGTCAGCTAACCTAAGAAAGTGAGGTGAAGCCTGTGAAGAAAGTAAATAGCTTTATCCCATTTGCTCTTGTTATGTTGCTTTTGGCAGGGTGCGGTCAAGCAGCAGATGTCAGCGGCGGGGATAGCGGCAAAGATAATCAGGCTGAATCCAAGCATAAGCAGGAAAAGGATAAAGAGGTTTCGGCGCAAAAGCAAGAAAACAAGCCCAAAAAAAATCAGCAAAAGAAACCACAACCTTACGCGCCAATCCAACCGTCCCAGGATACTAAGTCTTTGAAAGAGGATGTAACAACACTTCGAGCAGGGAAAAAGGACCTTACGAATGGTCCGCTCAAGAAACATAGGATCGTGTCATATTATGGCACCCCGCTTTCGGACCAAATGGGGGTATTGGGTGAAGGGACACCAGATGAGGCTATGAAAAAGCTTAAAAGGCAAACCAAGGCCTATTCCGAGGCTGATCCATCACATCAAGCGGTGCCGGCGATTGAACTAATTGCCTCAACCGCACAGCGTGATCCAGGTCCAAATGGTCTGTATGTTTCGCGGTTGTCGAAGGATGTTATTGAGCAGTATGCAAAATTAGCAAAGGAAAATAAAGCGCTATTGATTCTGGATGTTCAGCTTGGACAAGATACAGTAATGAATGAGGTCAAGGCACTTGAACCTTTCCTTAAGCTTCCATATGTCCATTTGGCCATTGATACAGAGTTCCACGTGAAACAAGGACAAGTACCGGGTGAAGACCTTGGCCATGTGGACGGTGCAAAGATCCAGAAGGCTATAGACTACTTAAATCGTTTGGTGGAGAAAAGGGATATTCCTGATAAAATGGTGATGGTGCATGAATTTCAGGAAGGCATCATTACGAGCAAATCTCTTATTAAACCGACAAATCATGTTGAAGTTGTTATGAATGCTGACGGTTTTGGCAAAGCTTCAGCGAAAAAAATGAAGTATCGAAATTTGGTGAAAGAAGGGACCAATCAATACGGCGGGCTCAAACTGTTTTATTCTAAGGATAAGCCGTTGCTTTCGCCAAAGGAAGTTATTAAGTTAGAACCTTCACCCGCTGTGGTGAATTATCAGTAAAAAAAGGAGGCTTGGGACAGAAGGTTTTTACTCATAGAAAAATCTCCGAAATCATTCAGACATCCTATCTGAATGATTCGGATTTTTATTTTACAAAAGAAAGGAACGAAGCGCTCCGTCAAAATACTTCGCTTTCCACGGGCACGGCCTCAGCCCCTTTCTTGTCTTTAGGAACTAGACCATGGAATGACTTGTATAAAAAACGATGATTCTTAGGCAATTTTAGAGTGAATTTTAATAAAAGCCGTTAATGGGACTATACTGAAGGACGTCCCGACAAAGTCATGAAGCGCTAAATGTGTAAAGCTTTTACCGCAAGAGTATTGCTTCTCTTATTTTTTGATCAGGTCATTTACCAACCAAATTATAACCCGAAAACTCAAGCCGCTTGGTTGTTTCAAGAGTGATGATGCTCTCTGACGTCAGCTCAATCTTTTGGTGGAACAGAGGCCCGTTATAGACAAAGGTATGGTATTCCCCATGTTCACCCATTGGGCAAACGGGAAGCCCTAGGATGTCTTGAACAAAGGACTGATCTAGAGGTCTTCCTAACCAGGAATCATCTAGGGCGTCCTCCATGACCCGAATAACAACAGCCTTATATCCTGAGTTTGTAAAAGTTTTAAGAGCATCCGCTGAATCCTCCTCCGTCATCCATAACGGATAAAGCGGCTTGAGACCTGACGCGTCAGCCACTTTCTCTCCCCACTCCCGGTGCCCATCAAGATAAAGGTCTCCGAAAGCAATGCCAGAGAGGTGATATTGCTCTTTTAAAGATTTTATTGTACTGACAAAACTCTCAGTATACCCTTCAAACGTGCATGTTATAAAATGCACCGGAATAGCTAGGGCCTGGCTCTGCAATGTGATCATTTCCACCTTTTCTCCGTGCCCGAAGGTTCTGCCTGTTTCTTCCGGAACCGTTGTGACAAGGCAAGCGACGTCATAGCCCTTTTTTACAAGAGTATCAAGAGCTAAGCAGCCGTCTTTCCCTCCGCTCCATGATAGCGCAATTTTTTTCTCCATAATAACCCGCCTTTATAAAATTTTGCTGAAAAACGTCGAACGAATAATCCTAATTATAAAATAAAACGAAAGGGTTTTCATTTCTAAAATAGAAATAGTAAAGTGTAACTATTTTCTAGGAGGGTGTTAAAAGGAATGGAACAACATACTCTGGATATTACTGAACGGCTGGCTGATTTTTTAAAGGGCACGAAGAAGCTGTACATCAATGGCGAATGGACCGAGTCTGCATCAGGCAAAACTTTTGAAACCTTGAATCCTGCAACTGGTGACGTTCTCGCCGTTGTAAGCGAAGCGGATGCAACGGATGTTGACCGGGCAGCGGAAGCGGCGCGGAAGGCTTTTGACGAAGGTAAATGGACTAAGATGAGTGCTGCCTCAAGAAGCAGGCTGATCTATAAACTTGCTGATTTAATGGAAGAACATAAAGAAGAGCTGGCACAGCTTGATACACTTGATAATGGTAAACCGATCAGGGAAACAAAAAATGCCGATGTGCCACTTGCGATAGAACATTTCCGTTATTATGCGGGATGGGCCACCAAAATTGTCGGTCAGACCCTTCCAGTTCAAGGGAAGTTTTTTACTTATACAAGGCATGAACCACTCGGTGTCGTCGGGCAGATCATACCTTGGAATTTCCCTTTGTTAATGGCTGCATGGAAGCTTGGGGCGGCGCTCGCATCGGGATGTACGATTGTGTTAAAACCTGCGGAACAAACACCATTATCAGCCTTGTACCTTGCTAAATTAGCCGAGGAGGCCGGTTTCCCAAAAGGTGTTCTTAATGTTATTCCAGGCTTTGGAGAAACAGCGGGGGAACCACTTGTCAAGCATCCAAAAGTAAATAAGATAGCCTTTACAGGGTCAACCGTGGTCGGAAAATCAATTATGGCGGAAGCTTCGAAATCATTGAAGCGGGTGACATTGGAACTCGGCGGCAAGTCACCAAATATTATCTTGCCTGATGCGGATATGACAAAGGCTGTGCCGGGGGCATTTTCCGGGATCATGTTTAACCAAGGGCAAGTATGCTGCGCAGGATCACGGTTATTTATTCAGAAAAAATCCTTTGATAATGTTGTTGCCGATCTTGTCACGCATTCAAAGAGCCTTAAGCAAGGGGAAGGCATTCATACTGATACTGAGATGGGTCCGCTCGTTTCCAAGGAACAGCAAGACCGCGTTGTCAATTACATTAATAAGGGTAAAAGCGAAGGCGCTGAATTATTGACTGGCGGAACCTTTTCGGAAAAAGGTTACTTCGTTGAGCCAACTGTGTTTGCAGATGTCGATGATAATATGACGATTGCTAAGGAAGAAATATTTGGACCAGTTGTAGCTGCTATGCCATTTGAAGACCTTGATGAAGTGATCGAACGCGCCAACAACAGTAATTATGGCTTAGCTGCCGGTTTGTGGACGGAAAATGTGAAGTCGGCCCACTATGTGGCGAACAGGCTTAAAGCCGGAACGGTTTGGGTGAACTGTTACAATGCTTTTGATGCATCAGCACCGTTCGGCGGTTACAAAGAATCCGGCATTGGCCGGGAGATGGGTTCTTATGCCTTAAATAACTACAATGAAGTGAAAAGTGTTTGGATCAATTTAAGCTAATAAATGAAAAGGGTGCCGGTGTTGTCCGGCACCTTTCTAAGTTAATCAGAAAGTATAACTTTCTGACGCACATAAGTGCACTGGCTAAAGACGTAACATCCTGTTACAACGCCAGTACTAGCACGTCCTGTGCGTCGCAACTACGCCTCTGTCTTCACCAAAGGCTCGCCAATCGGCTAGTTTTCTTTATTAATATCCTTAGGGTTATTAAAATCGCGGTCTTTAATGAGTTTCTGGAATTTTGGATTGCTGGCTACAATTTCATGGAACATCGGTCCGTAGTAATTGATCCATTGTGTCACGATTTTTTCTGTAACAGCGTGATTCACGAATTGACGTCCGGCTTTTGCCCGAGTTGCCTCAAAATCCTCCCAAAGAATTTCCACCCATGTGCGTGCTTCATCATAAGTTAATTGGTCATTTTTTTCTAACAGACGCGCTGCTAACCGATGGAACGTATCATTCATTTCAATCATTCCTTATATCATATCTTTCATTTCCGATCTTAACATGTTTTTTCTGTACCTGTACATACTAAGGTTACCCTTTATTGAAAGGTGGTTTGACATGGTCGATCGCGAAGAAAAGCAATATAGCGTTCAAAATGAGAATTCGATTCAGCCAAGGGCGAAAGTTGAGTTTTCATCAAAAAGGACTAACGGAACAACGAAAGATCATCCAGGTGAACGTATGTCTTTATCGAACCAGGTTAGAAATGACCACGAAGACTAAAAAGGGGTGTTGATCTTGGGAACAACAAAAAGTTGGGAACAAAGGTTTCCAAAATATGCAGATCCGTTTCAATCACCGCGTGCTAATCCGAAGCACGCCGCACATCAAGTAAATGGTGAAACTGAGAAAGCGTTGAATGCACAGGTTTTAGATGTTTTAACGCGAAAAAAATCCCTTTATTAAGGGACATATGGCATTCCCAAGACAGCGGCGGTCTCATGATGAGGCCGCCTTCAATGAGCGCCTGTAATTAATTCCCTTTATTTAATGCTTTGAAATTGGAAATGAGCGTGTTATATTAAAAATAAGAAGTATTGGAACCGGTTTCAGAAACCGTTACCATAATTAAGGTTGTGGGAAAATGCAGAAGCATTCAAATAAACGGCGCACCACCATTTTAGACGTTGCGAAGAAAGCCGGTGTTTCAAAAACAACGGTTTCTCGTTATCTTGGAAAGCAATACGATGAATTGGCTGCCGATACACGCAAAAAAATAGAAGCGGCTATTGAAGCTCTGGACTATAAACCTAACCGAATGGCAGCAGGCTTAAAGGGTGGCCGGAGTTATTTAATTGGCATGGTGGTTGCGGATATTACCAACCCTTTTACAACTAAAATACTCCATGCTGCTGAAACGCTTTGCAGAAATAAGGGCTACAGCCTGATGGTTTGTAATACAAATAACGATCCACAGGTAGAACGGGACTATATTTTTATGCTTCAGTCACATCGCATAGATGGTCTGATCATTAATACCACCGGAAAAAATAATCAGTTTTTGACACAAATGGCAGAACAGAAAACCTCCGTCGTTCTTGTTGACCGTAAGATTCCTGAATTGGGGTTTGACTCGATCGGTGTTGACAATATAACAGCAACAGAAGAAGCTGTTCAGTTTCTAATCTCTAAGAATTACGAGAGCATAGCTTTCTTTAGTGAGCCTATCGACGGTGTCAGTACGCGGCGCGAGCGGTTATCGGCCTTTCAATCGGTGCTTGCCATGCATGGAAATTCAAGTATGCAACATGTTTATGAGGCCGATTTTAGTCAAACCTTGGATTTGGAAGATAAGCTGGATCACTTTTTAAAGTCTACAAAGGGTAAGAAACGGGCAATTTTTTCAGCAAATGGTGTGGTCTCACTAGGCTTGATAAAAGCAATGAAGAAACGAGGGCTAGTGATCCCTGATGATATGGCAATTATCGGGTTTGATGACCCCGATTGGGCTGAAATTCATACCCCCGCGTTAACAACAATTTCGCAGCCTACGACAGCAATTGGAAGAACCGTTATTGAGAGGGTCTTTAAAAGAATAGAAGGCGATACTGCTCCGCCAAAGGATATTGTTTTACCGGCTGAACTTTTGGTTAGACATTCCACAATATAAAAGGCTGGTAAAGCTTTTAAATAAAATGGAACCGTTCCCTCCAAATTTTTATTTTAGAATTAATGGAACCGTTCCCACTCTAAGGAGAGGATAGTGTGACGATCATTTTTGTCCCAACATCAGTATTTCATCATGAAGAAATACGACAAGCTGGACAAACAGCATTTATATCCCAAATTAAGGAATCAGGGGGAGATGGAATAGAAATTCGCCATGAATTGTTCAGTGGCGAACCGCAGCTAAAATCAATGAAAAAAGCCATTCAAAAGGCTGGATTGTACACCATCTATTCTGCACCTGAATGCGTCTGGACGGCGAACGGCCATTTAAATAGAACAAGTCTTATTAGCATGATGGACATGGCACATCAAATCGGTGCTGCCAAACTGAAGCTCCCTTTAGGACACTACATTGAAAACGAATCAGATATTAATGAACTGAAGAATTGTCTAGGTGAGATTGAAGCCAAAGGAAGCCTCGTGACATTGTTGATTGAAAATGACCAAACACCATATGGGGGGGTAATAGAACCGCTTCGACAGTTTTTTTCTAAAGCAAAACAAAGTAAAATTCCTGTCGAAATGGCGTTTGACACAGGCAATTGGATGTGGGCGGGGGAAAATGTCATCGAAGCTTGCCGGACTTTAAAAGATTATGTCGGGTATTTGCATATTAAAGGTGTCGAAAAAGTGAACGGCGAGCTGTTAACGGTCCCTATAACATTCGACAAAACTGCGGAATGGCGACATTGTTTAACATATTTCCCGGGTAATATTCCTCGGACTATTGAATTTCCTGTCGAAATTGACAAGCTTCAACCTGACATGCCGCTTCATTGACTGTTTTAACCATAGTGATGGCCTTAAGTTAGGATCAAAAGAGACTGTTCTTCCGCTATCTTTCATGACTTGAAGTGCTTTCATTGAAAACCGACTCGTTTTGTTGGAAAGGGCAAGCGGAATGCCTGTCATATGCAGATATGAAAGGCCAAGAAGTTAGTCTCAAAAGCTAGGTATTAATTAAGGCATTTATTGATATATAACTTGACCTTTTAAAAACTAATTTTAGAAAGGAAGTTTATGATATGAATCATCTTTCTTCTGCACGCTGGTCACGTCTTATTCCAATTGCTTTCATTACCTACAGTCTTGCTTATCTTGACAGAGCAAATTATGGTTTTGGCGCCGCTGCCGGTATGGCTAAGGATTTGCAAATTACTGCTGGTGTGTCATCACTGTTAGGTGCACTTTTCTTTCTTGGTTATTTCTTTTTCCAGATCCCTGGTGCCCACTATGCAGAAAATAAGAGTGCGAAAAAACTGATTTTCTGGTCCCTTATTCTTTGGGGAGTGCTTGCCAGTGCTATTGGTGTGATCACCAATGTGACATTGCTTCTTATTGTAAGATTTTTGTTGGGTGTTGTTGAAAGCGCCGTCATGCCGGCAATGCTCGTCTTCTTAAGCCACTGGTTTACCAAAAAAGAACGGTCACGTGCCAATACGTTTCTTATATTAGGCAACCCGGTAACTGTCCTTTGGATGTCCATTGTTTCAGGATATCTTCTTGACTTGTTTGGCTGGCGCTGGATGTTTATTTTAGAAGGAATCCCAGCTATAATATGGGCATTTATTTGGTGGAAACTTGTCAGTGACCACCCTAAGGATGCAAAGTGGTTAACGGATGACGAAAAGCAAGCGCTTGAAGGTACACTTGAAGATGAACAAAAAGGTCTAAAAGAAGTTAAGAATTACCGCGAAGCGTTCAAGTCAAAATCGGTTGTCTATCTTAGCCTGCAATATTTCTTCTGGAGTATTGGCGTCTATGGCTTTGTTATGTGGCTGCCATCTATTATTAAAGCAGCGCCAGATATGAGTTTGGTTGAAACAGGATGGCTTTCCTCGGCGCCATATGTTTTGGCAACGATCATGATGCTTCTGGTTTCTTATTTTTCCGATAAAATGCTTGTGAGAAAAAGCTTCGTATGGCCTTTCTTGCTTATAGGAGCTGTTGCCTTTTACGCATCTTATGCAATAGGAACCAGTCATTTTTGGGTATCATTTGCACTATTAGTGATCGCCGGGGGAGCGATGTATGCTCCATACGGGCCATTCTTTGCTATTGTTCCAGAAATTTTGCCGAAAAATGTTGCTGGCGGTGCAATGGCCTTAATTAATAGTATGGGCGCTTTAGGTTCATTTGTCGGCGCATACTTTGTAGGCTTTTTGAACGGTATCACCGGCAGCTTTGCCGCCTCTTATTTCTTTATGGCAGGTTCGCTTGTGTTGGCTGTTATATTTACGGTGATTGTTAAAGGCGAAAAAAGAAAGTCGGTAAAGCCGGATCTTGCTGAGGTGAAAAGCTGATGAATATACAATTGGCCTTGGATCGTATGACGATTGATGAAGCGATCAAAATGGCAAAACAGGTTGAACAGTATATTGATTGGATTGAAGTTGGAACGTCTCTAATCAAGGAATATGGAATGGAAAGTGTCAAAAGTTTAAAAGCGGCTTTTCCCGATAAAACCATTGTGGCTGATATAAAGACGATGGATAATGCTAAATATGAATTTAAACTTTGCTTTGAAGCCGGGGCGGATGTCGCGACTGTCATGGGGGTCGCGCCTGACGCTACCATTCAAACATGTATGGAAACCGCTGCAGACTATGGAAAACATGTCATGATTGATTTGCTCAATACAACGGAAAAACGGGCTGAGACCCTTTCGGAGACCTATGATGCAATTCTTTGTGTCCATGTTAGTAAAGATCAGCAGGAAATAGAGGGACAAAGCACAACATCCATTCGTATCCCTGGGAATCTGCACCCGGAAAGTCTTATCGCTGCAGCCGGAGGAATAACATCAAAGACTTTATCAGAACTTGTAACATTGAAGCCGCATGTTGTCATCGTCGGATCTGCGATTACGAAAACGGCTCATTCGGTGGAGTCAGCAAAGCAAATGAAAGAGATCATCAAGGGATAATTGCAATAAAGGAGTGCTAATGATGGCTATTCAAACGATCATAAGTGAAATTCAGACAGTTTTACAAAAAGTGGATGAGGAAGCTATTCGGCGGTTTGCAGAGAACTTAGCCGCAGGCAAACGGATTTTTGTCATTGGTGAAGGCCGGTCTGGACTTATGGCCAAGTCATTTGCCATGAGATTAATGCATCTTGGTGCAGTCGTCTTTGTTGTCGGAGAGACGATCACACCGTCTATTCAAAAGAATGATATTTTGGTTGCAGTATCGGGTTCGGGAAAAACGAAACAGGTTGTCTGGACGGCGGAAAAGGCTAAAGAATTAGGCAGTTATATTATAGGGGTGACAACTAATCCCGAATCACCTTTAGGGCAAAAGGTGGATGAAATGGTCCATGTTTCTGCAGCAACAAAATACCGTTCGGATGGTGAGGCAGAAAGCATCCAGCCTTTGGGATCATTATTTGATCAGTGTGTCCATGTCCTTTTCGATACAATTTGTCTTCATTATGCCTCGTTGACCGAGAACGGGAATGATGCAGCATTCAAACGCCATAGTAATTTGGAATAAAAAAATGGTGCCTGCACCATTTTTTTTGAAACCCTTTGACCTTTTCATCCGTATTAGGGTTATCTAAAATTGAAAGGAATGGCGTCTAATGACTACAACGGCTGCACATGTCGGGCATCGTCCGTACACAAAGCTGTTCACCGCCTTTTTTGCCGGATTGCTTACAGCAACAGTCGGTCTTTATGCAGGTCAGTATGTTCCGCAGGCACTCATGCTGCCATTAATGATTGTTGAAATTATTATGATTGTGATGATGATTTTTGTAAGGAAGAAAAAGGCCGTCGGTTATGGCATGATGTTCGCCTTTATGTTTATTTCAGGAATGACCCTCTATCCGGTCATAGCTTATTATGTCAGCACTTTGGGTGCTAATGTTGTCCTTGAGGCATTCGGTATCACCGCTGTTTCCTTTGCCGGCATTGCTATTTATGCTACCGTAAGCAAAAGAGATTTTACATTCTTAGGCAGCTTTCTGTTCATTTCACTTATCGCTTTAGTTGGCCTAGGGATTCTAAATATATTCCTGCCGTTCTCGAGCACAACCCAGTTGATCTATTCCGCATTCGGGATTCTCATTTTTATCGGGTATACGTTATACGACTTCAGCCGTCTGACTGTCCATGGATTTACAGAAAGGGACATTCCAATGATTGTTGTTTCTGTTTACCTTGATTTCGTTAACCTTTTTCTCTATATTCTTCGTTTCATAGGCATATCTAGGGACTAAAGGTTCCAACAAGACTATAAAAAGGTCGCCGAAACTAAACTGGCGGTCTTTTTTTTGTATGTCTGTCGAATTATGCGCTATACTATTTTAAGATATGGACTTATGTAAATTTAGGAGGAAAAGGATTGACACAACGAATTATACAGGTGGATGAACGGCCGCCATTATTACAAAGTTTGCCTTTAAGTTTACAGCATTTATTCGCTATGTTCGGATCCACTGTTCTTGTCCCTCTGCTCTTTCATATTGACCCCGCCACAGCCCTCTTAATGAACGGCATAGGCACATTGCTTTATCTTATTCTTTGCCGCGGGAAGATCCCGGCTTATTTAGGGTCGAGTTTTGCTTTTGTTTCTCCTGTTTTGCTCGTATTGGCTGATAAGGGTTACCAGGCAGCATTAGGAGGATTTATTGTCGTCGGGGTTGTATTCGTCATCGTTTCCTTCATTATCAGAAAAGCGGGGACGGGCTGGTTAAATGTTATCTTTCCCCCTGCTGCCATGGGGGCGATTGTTGCAGTCATCGGCCTTGAACTCGTTCCTACTGCGGCAGGAATGGCTGGGTTAATCAAACCGGCGGATGCAGGTGCTTCATGGGCATTTGACCCAAAGGCAATGAGCGTTTCCATTTTAACATTGCTTATCACGATAATTGGATGGGTCATGTTTCGGGGATTTTTGAAAATCATCCCGATTCTAATCGGCATCATTATTGGTTATCTGTTTGCCGCATGGATGGGTTTAGTCGACTTCCAGAAAGTTATCGATGCGCCATGGCTGTCGTTGCCAACCTTTTATACTCCCGAATTTGAACTAACTAGCACTTTAATTATCGTTCCGGCAGCATTGGTCGTTATCGCGGAGCATATAGGACACTTGATTGTGACCGGAAATATTGTTGGAAAAGATCTGACGAAGGACCCTGGTCTTGACCGCTCATTATTAGGAAACGGTCTATCAACCATAATCTCGGGATTTGCCGGTTCGACACCTAATACAACCTATGGTGAAAATATCGGCGTTCTGGCAATAACAAAAGTTTACTCTACATGGATAATCGGCGGCGCGGCAATTATGGCAATGATATTGTCATTTATCGGTAAGCTGTCCGCGTTGATCGCCACGATTCCAACCCCGGTAATGGGCGGCATTTCATTATTACTCTTCGGGGTCATCGCCGCAGCCGGGCTGCAAATTCTCGTAGAATCTAAAGTTGATTATTCAAAACCTCAGAACTTAATCCTAACATCGATTGTTTTGGTCATTGGCGTCAGCGGAATTTCAATCAGCATATACTCCGTTGCTTTAAAAGGAATGGGTCTTGCTACTGTTGTGGCGATCGTACTCAGCTTGTTTTTTAAAGTGATTAATGTTCTTAAAATCTCAAACGAAAATGAATAAGTATTCTATGATAAGAGCCGGTTTTAAATCCCGGCTTTTATTTTTTTGTTCAGAAATGGATGATTTTAACAAGGTAAAACACCTTGATCTAAAAAGAAACGCATTGTATACTTTAGTTCGCTAATGTGTTATCGGACTAACAAACAAAAAACTAGTTTTGTCTTGCTTTAGCGTTTTTTTATAGATAGAAAGAGGGTATTTGTGGTGTCGGGTAAGAAATTAAGTGTATGGGTGTTAACTGCACTTGTTGTTGGGAATATGGTTGGTTCTGGAATATTTATGCTGCCAAGCACATTGGCAAAAGCTGCGAGTCCTGGGGGAGTCTTATTTGCCTGGGTGTTTACCGGAGTCGGAGTCCTTTTTATCGCATTGGTTTTCGGGACGCTTTCAATAAAGAGACCGGAAATAACCGGCGGGCCGCAAATTTATGCAAAAGCATTATTTTCGAAAGACTCCAAGGCCTCTGTATTATGGGGTTATCTGGTATCTTGGGGTTATTGGGTGGCCAATTTAGCGGGGATTGTAGCCGTGATCACGACGTTTGCCGGATATTTATCGACCTTTTTTCCTGTCATGAACAGCAGTTACGTTTTGTTTAAAACAGGTGATGTTACTGTGACAACCGGCCATCTGTTAAATTTCCTTGTATGTTCAGCATTATTGTGGGGCGTGCACTTTTTAATCATTAAGGGTGTGTCGGGTGCAGGGAAAGTAAATTTTATTGCCACAACGGCAAAAGTTGTTGGTTTTTTTATCTTTATCATTTTAACGTTGTTTGCTTTTCAATCAAGCAATTTGGAACCATTCATAACAGACGAGGTTAATGCAGGCGGCCAGACAGTCGGGATCTTTGGGCAACTAAACCATGCCGCGATTGCAACCTTATGGGCATTTATTGGTATTGAATCTGCCGTTGTCTTTTCTTCACGCGCCAAAAGCGGCCGAGACGTGAAAACAGCGACCATTGCCGGACTTTTAATCGCTTTAGTCATCTATATTGCTATTACCATGCTTGTTATGGGGACATTGACTCAGACTGAGCTTGTGCATTCATCCAAACCTCTGGTTGATGCTTTGGCAAAGGTCATAGGGGATACAGGTGGTTATATATTAGCAGCCTTGGCTTTAATTAGTTTGCTTGGCTCAAGTGTTGGCTGGATTTTACTGACGGCTGAAGTGCCGTTTCAATCGGCCAAACAAGGGTTATTTATGAAAGGCTTTTCCAAAGCAAATAAGGCTGGAACGCCGACAACATCATTGATTATAACAAACATTGCATGCCAGTTGTTTATTTTTTCTACAATATCACAGTCCATATCCAGCGCTTTTGACTTTGTTATTTATATCGCAACACTGTCATATTTATTGCCTTATTTGATCGCCGCAATTTATTTAATCAAGATGGTTATAAAGGGCAAAAAAAATTACCAGCTTAACAATAGTGACCGCTTCATTGATGGCGTAATCGCTATTTTAGCGACATTATATTCCCTATGGGTGATTAAAGCGGGAACTGCGGATCTAAAAACATTTTTATTTGGCGTTGCGATGATCCTAATTGGCATTGTGTTCTATCCCATCGTTATGAAAGCCGAATCGCAAGAGTCGAGGTAACCATTTTTGGTTATCTCTTTTTTTACAAGGTTTTTTTTGTGAAAAGGCGAATTCATATAAAAGGACATTTGGTTTGGACTAAGGGGGATCATCTTGAAAAATAAATACAAAAAAATTGCAGCGGCTGCAGCAATTTTAGCTGTTTTCCTTGTTGCGGCATGGTCTTTGCAATATAATGGTCAGCATTTTGAAATTGACAAAAAGGCGTTCAAGCCAGAATCATCTTTTGAAAACCTTATGAAAGAACAATATGGGCGCTTGGATTATCTAGCTGAGGCCGACCGCTATCATATTACAACGAATCTTGGAAAAGAAGTTGAGGTCCCAAAGATGAGGAGAGCCATAACCTTCCACAAAATTTGGCTTAATAACATGGGGACTTATTTGTTATACAGCCTGAATATCCGCCAAGACGATAAAAAGCCAAAAGACCTTCCAAAGCTCCATTTTAATAAAGTTATTTTTAACCTCGATAATGGGAAGAGGAAGACGATCAATACACCAAATTGGATCGATACAGGACGAAATACCTTGGACCACGACTTTTACCGAGGCATATTTTTTCAGCCCCAAATGGGGTTTAGCAATGATCAATATCATAAATACCAAACAATGCTTGAGCACGTGACATCAGTTACTTTAATGAATCCCAAATTAATTTCCAGTGATAAAGAAGTGACCTTAAAGGATATTGTCCTACCTGCAAATTTGAACAAAGATAAATGGCTTATTAAGAAGGCTAGGCTTGATCAATCATGGGAAGTCTCTCCCAAGCTGAAAGTACACTTCACATCTTATGAGAAATATTACAATTACACTAAAGTGAACGTGGAACTGACGGGCGGGGATAAATACCGCTTTGCAGGGGCAGAGGTGACTTATTTGGATCCTGATAAGCCGATATATGATCAGTCTTATGAAGATAGGACAGGACTATTAAAAGAAAATATTTTAGGTATACCGTCAGGCATGTCAACAATTCAGATGATTATGGAGGGCTATAAGGTCAATACAGGTAAGACGCTGTCCATATCACTGGATAATCAGGCGATTAAACAAGCGATGAAGGACAACCCTAATGAGAAAAAAATAAGTGAAATTGGGAATAGCGTTATTTTTGTTGGCCGCAGTGAGGTTGACCCTAGACCAGGTCATACTGTCATTTCATTAAAATTTAAATATAAGGATCCTTCCAAACCGTATATTGTTGATCTTTGGCCAAAAACAAAAAAAGAGGCACAAGAAATAAAAGCTCACGGCTATTCCCTGCAAAATTATCAGATTTTAAGCATTACGGATGACAAAGGAAAAGAGCTGCCGAATGTTGAAATAGGCAATGATTATACCCAGCATGACGGGCAAGTCGTTGATCTCATTGTTGAAAATAAAAATATCGAATCGGCAAAGCGACTTGACATCTCGATAAGTAATATTGTTAATTTTAAAAAGGTGGAAAACCCTAAATTCATCCTTGATTTAGAGAAGATAAGGAGTATATCATGACAACAGCACATGAATCATTTATGGAAAAGGCGATAGAAGAGGCCGAAAAGGCTGAAGCAATTGGGGAAGTCCCCATTGGGGCAGTGATTGTGAAAGATGGTGAAGTCATCGCATCGGCGCATAATTTAAGGGAGACAACCCAGCAGCCTATGGCGCACGCGGAATGCTTGGCTATTCAAGACGCTAGCCGCAAGCTCGGGACATGGCGATTGTCGGGTTGTGCGCTTTATGTCACGCTTGAGCCTTGTCCGATGTGTGCCGGAGCCATTATTCAGTCGAGAGTGGACACAGTTGTCTATGGGGCAAGTGACCCTAAGGCAGGCTGTGCGGGAACACTTATGAATTTACCTGAAGATCCTCGCTTTAACCATCGTGCAGAGGTCATTTCTGGAATATCAGGAGATGCCTGCGGCCAAATGCTGACAGCCTTCTTTAGAAAGCTGAGAGCCAAAATGTAAAGTCAAGATTATTAAAAATCGTTGATAACCTTGAAGAATTATGGTAAATTATAAAATGTTGGACTAAGGAGGCGTACCCAAGTTTGGCTGAAGGGGACTGACTCGAAATCAGTTAGGGCGTTCACGCGCCGCGGGGGTTCGAATCCTCTCGCCTCCTCCATTTACCATATTAAACCATTGTTTTTAATTTAAAACATTGGTATACTGTATTTTACGCGCTATCAAAAGCGCCATAACAATGTTATAAACTTTGCCGTGCTAGACGGGGAGGTAGCGGTGCCCTGTACTCGCAATCCGCTATAGCGAGGTTGAATCCCTTTCCGAGGTTTTAGCCTTGTAGGGCAGCCTTAAGTAAGTGGTGTTGACATTTGGGTCCTGCGCAACGGAAACTCATGAACCCTGTCAGGTCCGGAAGGAAGCAGCAGTAAGTGAGACCTTTCGTGTGCCGCAGGGCTGCCTGAATCGAGCTAACTGCTTAAGAAGCGCCTATGAGACTTTAATCGACGGAAGGTGCACGGCGTTAAATACATACCAACATAGGCTGTCCGAGCAATCGGCGGTCTTTTTTATTTGTGAAATTAGTTATTTCCTTTTTGAATTCAACCTTTTATAAAGTTATAATAAAGGATATTATTGTTGGAACAGGGGGGATTAGAATGAGCTACCAAGCGCTATATAGAGTCTGGCGTCCTCAGACCTTTCAGGATATTGCTGGTCAGGAGCATATAACAAAAACACTCCAGAACGCGTTAATGAAGGAGCAGTTCTCACATGCCTATCTTTTTAGCGGCCCTAGGGGAACTGGCAAAACCAGCGCCGCAAAGATTATAGCTAAAGCGATCAATTGTGAAAACGCACCGGTCCCGGAACCCTGTAACGAATGCAAAGCGTGCCGTGGCATTACTGATGGAAGCATATCTGATGTCATCGAGATTGATGCGGCATCGAACAATGGAGTCGATGAGATTAGGGAGATCCGTGATAAGGTCAAATATGCACCAAGTTCCGTCAGTTACAAAGTCTATATCATAGATGAAGTGCATATGCTGTCCACGGGGGCGTTTAACGCTTTGCTTAAGACACTGGAAGAGCCGCCGAAGCATGTGATTTTTATACTAGCGACTACAGAGCCTCATAAAATCCCTCTGACAATTATTTCACGGTGCCAGCGCTTTGATTTCAAGCGCATTTCATTACCTTCTATTGTCAAACGCTTGGCTTACATTGTTGAACAACAAAAGCTTGATGTGAACCAAGATGCCTTAATGCTTATTGCTAAGGCTTGTGAAGGCGGTATGAGAGATGCGCTAAGTATTTTGGATCAAGTTGCGGCTTATAGTGAAGGTATTGTAACTGTGGATGATGTCCTGGAAGTCACAGGGATGGTTTCCGGTCAATTTATATCAGAAGTCGTCACCGCTATTGAAGAACAGGATGCATCAACAGCCGTTCAGCGAATTAATGATGTTCTTGACCGAGGGAAAGATCCGAATAAATTTATTGAGGATTTGATCTTTTATTACCGGGATCTATTGCTGTTTCAGACATCTTCTGATCTGGAAGACATTCTAATGAGGCCTAGCGTTGATGACATTTTCCGAACCCATGCGGAGCAACTGGATGCAGACAAACTTTATAGGGCTATACAGCAGCTTAATGAATCACATCAGGAAATGAAGAGGACAAACCATCCCCGTGTGTTACTGGAGATGGCGGTCGTTAAGTTGAGCCAAAGCAAAAAAAGGCCAAATCCGGATGCTGTTTCTGCTGACTCTTCGGAAATTAAATCATTGCAAGACCGTCTATCACAGTTGGAAGAAAAAATGAATGGTATTCAGACCGGTAACATGAGACCGGACGCACCTAAGCAAAGAGAAACGCGGACACCGCGGCAGGCCAAAAAGAATCAACTTCCACTGCCGGTTAATGAAATGAAAAAGGTGCTATCATCGGCAACGAAAGACGATTTGAAAAAGCTTCGTTCTTCATGGGCGGATATTATGAACAAGATCAGAACAAAAAACGTTGCAGCCCATGCCTGGCTGTTGGAAAGCAAGCCAGTTGCTAGCTCTGGTGATGCCTTTTTGCAAGCGTTCAAATATGATTTTCACTGCCAAATGGTATTAGAGAATAAAAGCAACATTATGCAAATGGTTGAGCAAATTCTACAAGAGGTTATCGGCGAAAAACGAAAAATGTTCCCGATACCTCATCAAGAATGGGAACAAATGAAAGAAAGCTATATACAGGAAAATAAAACAAACCGGCAATCACAGTCAGAATCGGCTGATGACAGTGATCCTTTAATTGCTGAAGCTGAAAAATTGGTAGGTCCTGATCTGCTGGAAATTAAAGATTAAAATTTAGGAGGCGTAAGGTATGAGAGGCAATATGAATAACATGATGAAGCAAATGCAAAAAATGCAAAAACAGATGGCAAAAGCGCAAGATGAGTTAAAAGAAGAGGTTGTTGAAGGAACAGCAGGTGGCGGAGTTGTAACTGTCAAGGCTAACGGCCACAAAGAGGTAGTTGAAGTTGTTATAAAGGAAGAAGCTGTAGACCCTGATGATGTCGATATGCTCCAGGACCTTGTTTTGGCAGCAATTAATGATGCTCTAACAAAAGTCGATGAATTAACAAATCAACGGATGGGCAAGTTCACCAAAGGATTAAATCTGCCTGGAATGTTTTAGGAGGCCCTCTGTATGCATTACCCGGAACCAATAGCAAAGCTGATTGACAGCTTTATGAAATTGCCAGGAATAGGTCCGAAAACAGCGGTCCGTCTGGCATTTTTCGTTGTAGAAATGAATGAAGACGACGTAATGGAATTTGGAAGATCGCTAGTAAATGTCAAACGCAAGCTCATGTATTGCTCAGTTTGTCAAAACATAAGTGACCGGGACCCCTGCTATATTTGTGATGATTCATCAAGGGATAGGTCCGTTATTTGCGTTGTGCAAGAGCCTAAAGATGTTATTGCTATTGAAAAAATGAAGGATTATCGCGGTCTATATCATGTTTTGCACGGGGCTATTTCACCCGTTGACGGTATTGGACCTGAAGATATTAAAGTTACCGAGCTTATTAAAAGGCTAGAGGATGAGGGGATTAAAGAGATTATTTTAGCAACCAACCCTACAATTGAAGGCGAAGCAACAGCAATGTATATATCCCGGCTTGTCAAACCCATAGGAATTAAAGCCTCCCGCATAGCACATGGACTTCCGGTAGGAGGGGACCTTGAATACGCGGATGAGGTGACATTATCCAAAGCTTTAGAAGGACGTCGAGAATTATAGCTGGGGGGATGCAAAACAGTGTTTAGAAGAAAGAAGAAACTTCGGAGTGAGATAAATGGAAATTTGCTTGAAACCCTTACGACATGCAAAGAGGATTGGTTTAGAAAGAAAAGAGTGATTGAAAAGAGCATTGAACCTTCCGACGAAGTAATGTACCAACTGAAGCTTGCAGAAGCGAAGTATCTGTTCTTATTAAAAGAAGCTCGTTTTCACAGTCTCTCTTTAAAAGTGAAGTGATCCTGTTCTAAATGTGACAAGCCTCCCATATAGTTTATAAAAAGCCTGGGGGGTTTGGTTTTGGATCCAGTTATTCTCATATCGATATTTGTAGGAATGGGGCTTATCCTGTTGTTTATTGGCGCGCCATTAAAGCCGATGAGATTTGCAGGCAAAGTTGTCGTTAAACTTTTAATTGGAGCGTTAATGCTCTTTTTGTTAAACACTTTTGGAACGTCTTTCAATATACATGTACCCATCAACGCTATTACAACTTGTGTAAGCGGGTTATTAGGCATTCCAGGTGTAGCTGCACTCGTTGTTATAAGATATTTTATTCTTCCTTAAGGCCGCTGCCATAGCGGTCACTTTTATTTAGCTATAAAGGAAAGTCTTTGATCAAATAAAAAAATCGGGGAAATTTAAAATTCTTATTGACGAAGTAAACGATAGCTGATATTATAAATAGCGTCGCTGTTAGCAGCGCCCTTAAAAATACAAACTAAAAAGTTGTTGACAAGTCAAACTTGAGTATGTATAATAAATAAGGTCGCTTCAATAAAAACGACAAAAAAGTTTCAAAAAAAGTTGTTGACACAAACAATGCAGCATGATATGATAATTAAGTCGCTGTTAAAAACGACAACATCAAAAAAACGCTTCAACAGCAAGGCGGAAGCGAACTTCAGATTTTAGCTTCTTTGCGCAACAACACTTTGATTTTGTTGGTGTTGTCACGCAAGTCGAAGTGAATCGAGAAGAGAATGCTCCTTGAAAACTAAACAAAAGCCA
>NZ_SLXK01000036.1 GCF_004341035.1 Scopulibacillus darangshiensis | reverse complement strand
CAGTGAATTTCGCAATCCTTTTCCCAATAGAGGAACGAAAAGTATGGTTTCGGACTTAAATCTCGTTTCATCTCGTAGGTATGAATAAATCAGGTATCAGGATCTTTTTTGTTAACAAAGCCTTTTGTAAAACAACAAGCCCAGCACAGATAAAGTGCTGGACTTGCCGTGCATGAGGAAAATTACCACCAAAACGGCCGATACGGCCAGAATCGTCTAACGCCATAGAAAGGGAACCCGTATAATCCGAATCCAAACGGACTATAAGGGTAAACCCTTTCATCTTGTGTCTCATGATCGCGATTGTGAGGCATGAGCAAATATAATTTCTCATTATCATAACTATGAAGAATGCCTTGATGCAGTTGCCCGTCAGTTGTTTCAACTTGGACAGGCTGATATAAATTTTGTTTGCATTGATTCACGATGTTATTAACATTCGCGTTGTTATAATGCTGTTGACCAGCATAATGGACATTTTCCATATTAAATCTCCTCTCCATTTGTGCCTACAATCATTGGTATGCTATAAGCATGACTTTTGACAATTGTCTATAAAAAAATGATGTCATTCTGCCCTATATTTGTTATATTGAAAAAGGACTTTCCTGATTTTTTTAAACCTTCCCAATTGCCTAGAATAATATAACGACATCAAATAAAAGCGGGGGTATTTTTATTGGAATCAAGAGTTGATGGGAGACGGAAAAAGAAAAAGAAAAAGTGGCGGAAGAGGCTGCTCCTAATCTTGTTGGTCATCATACTTGTTCTTGTAGGATATGGTGTGTATGTTTTCGTTGAAACGAAAGCTGCTTTAAACCAATCTCAGATTGACATAGGGAGAAAAGGTGATAAGTCAGAGCTAAGAAAAGATGGTGTGACCCTAGGGAAAGATCCAATTTCAATCTTGTTATTGGGTGTAGAAACCTATGCCACGAAGGGAAAAAGCGGGCGGGCGGATACTGAAATTGTTATTACGATGGATCCTGATACAAAGGACCTTACGATGGTATCAGTCCCAAGAGACACCAGGGTAAGCATTGATAATGCGGGACAGTACACGGGGATACATAAAATAAATTCAGCATATTACTATGGCGGGATTACAGATTATGGGCCTGTTAAGCTTCAAGTGGAAACGGTAGAAGGTTTACTAGATATTCCAATAGATAAGTTTGTAGCTGTCGGCTTTGACGGTTTCCGGGATATCGTTGATGCTCTCGGCGGTGTTGATATCGATATCAAAAAAGGATTTTGGGAAAAAAATATTTATAATCATAACAAGCGCATTTATTTTAAAAAGGGTGAGGCTCATTTAAACGGTGAGGAAGCCCTTGCTTTTGTACGGATGAGAAAGAGAGCCGTTAACGCGACTTACTCGCGTGATGAAAGGCAAAGGCAATTCCTGAAGGCAACGATCAATCAAGCTGTTTCAGCGGGGACGATTTTTAAGGTTGGGCAAATTACCGATATCCTTGGGGAACACGTCAAGACCAATCTAACGGCTAGTGAAATCTATGCTTTGGAAAAACGGTTTTCAACAATAAACAAGTCTTCTATAAAAACGATCAAAATAGCCGGTCAAGATAAGGTGATTGGCCAAACCTCCTATTATATTGCAGACAGAGACAGCCTGGAAGAAGTCAGTCAAAAACTGCGGCGATCTCTGGGGTTAAAGCCTGATAGCCAGTTTACAACAAACGCTGATACAGTTGGGCAATAGAAGATTTGGAAGGGGGCTACACATGGCGCTTTACGGTGAATGGACTCTTGTACCTTAGAAAAAAGGGGGAATATAAGGTGATCTTTGAAATGACGGTACAAGTTCGTGTTCCGGATTTTGATAAAGGGCAACTATGGTATCAGACATTACTAAACAGGGAACCTGATTTTGTCCCCCATGGTGGCTTTGCCGAATGGGAGTTGATTCCGGGTTGTTGGCTGCAAGTAGCGGAAGGAGAACCGGCGAAAGACAGCGGACCATTGCGATTAGGCGTCATTGATATTGAATCAGAACGTGCAAGATTAAAAAAGGAACTTAGTGTTGAGAATTTTGACATCTATTCAAGAGAAGAAGTGCCGGTAAAATGGGGGACTTTTAATGACCCTTGGGGAAATCGGCTCGGGTTCTTCGAATATTTGAACAAAAAGGAAAGAGACGAAAGAATTAAAGCAGTTTTGGGATGACCGCCTTAAATGGCGGTTTATTTATTGGAACGATTAGAGTGATTTCGGATGAACCAATTTATAAGGCCGAAGACCCTATGTCCAAGACGCAATGATCGGCAAAATCGACGCAGAAATCACCGGAGAGGACGCAATCGCACCGGCTGAGGCCGCAGACTGCCGAAAGAACCGGAGCTAGGGGGGATTTCCTGATAATCCCTAGTGGTTTTGTACCGCAGCGGAAGCATTTGCATCTGAAAAGAAATAATCATCTTGGAGCAGTGAGTCGATCGCTACTCCATTCTTAGGTTAATCAGAAAGTATAACTTTCTGACGCACATAAGTGCACTGGCTAAAGACGTAACATCCTGTTACAACGCCAGTACTAGCACGTCCTGTGCGTCGCAACTACGCCTCTGTCTTCGCCAAAGGAACGCCAATCGGCAAGTTTTCTTTATATAGGCGTCCTCGCTTTTCGATTGTCGAACCATGTAATTTTTTTGTAACCTTTTGTCTCAATCTACCTTTTATAATAAAATAGAAAAGGGTTATTTGCTTATGAGCATAGGGGGATTAAAAATGACATGCAGTAATATAATCAGCCACAATATACATAATAATCCTACGAAACAGGTAAGTATTGGAGTTTTGATAGGAGGAAGACGAGATGCCGGAACCTATCAAGGGTAATGCTCGTTACATGGGAGGTCTGGATGGGCTGCGGGCTTTGGCCGTGCTTGCAGTCATCGCCTATCACCTCAATTTGCGATGGGCACCTGGCGGGTTTCTAGGTGTTGTTGTTTTCTTTGTCTTATCTGGTTATTTGATTACAGACCAGCTCGTTGCAAAGTGGGACCAAAGAGGACGGATGGATTTTCGGGACTTTTGGCTGCGGAGAGCGCGGCGGCTGTTGCCGGCCATGCTCATCTTGTTAATAGCGGTTGTTGCTTGGACAACCTTTTTTGATCATAATCTATTAGCGAAGCTGCGCGGTGATGTGGTAGCGGCGTTATTATACATAAGCAATTGGTGGTTCATATTCCATAACGTCTCTTATTTTGATAAATTTGGTTTGCCTTCGCCGCTCAACAATCTTTGGTCGCTTGCTGTTGAAGAACAGTTTTATTTGATTTGGCCATTATTATTGTATCTAGGGCTGCGATTTGTAAAACAGCGGGGCCTATTGATTTTGCTGACAATACTAATCGCGATTGACTCCGCCTTGCTCATGGCGGTACTCTATGAACCAGGCGCTGATCCAAGCCGCGTCTACTACGGTACAGATACAAGGATGTTTTCACTGTTGATCGGAGCAGCACTTGCTTTGGTTTGGCCAAGTCGAAAGCTGTCAAAAAAAGTGCCGCGTCAAGCCCGTGTGATTCTAGATCTGACAGGGACGGCAGGACTAATCGCAGTACTGTACATGGTCTGGAAGACTAATCAGTTTGATCCTTCACTTTACAGAGGCGGCATGGTTGTTATTTCTATAGCGACGGCTGTTCTTGTGGCAGTACTTGCCCACCCGGTCAGCTATCTTGCCAAAATGTTCAGTTGGAAACCGCTGCGCTGGATTGGCGTTCGTTCATACGGTATCTATCTTTGGCATTATCCGGTTATCGTGCTTACAACTCCGGCAGTAAATACTGGAGGGACAGATATTCTGAGGTGTACGCTCCAAATTGCTGCAAGCATCGGGCTTGCCGCTTTATCATGGCGATATATTGAAGATCCTATCCGCCATGGCGCCATTAAAAAGCTTTGGACGCAGTTACGTTCTCATGGCTGGCGGTGGAGCCGATTATCAATTATTAGCCGGATTGCTATAGGATGTGCCTTTCTTATCTTCGGCATATCCTGTGTGGGTATGGCCGCACCTAGCCCCGATAAGCCTGAGCATGCCAAAGTTACATCCGTGAATACCACGGATAAGCCGGCGTCAACAGATGAGAAGAAGCCGCCTAAACCGAAAAAGAATACCGGCAAAAAGCAGGAAGGTCAACAAAAACCTGCACCGGTCGAACAAGAACAAAGTGTGACCGCAATTGGCGATTCGGTGCTAATTGACGCTGCACCGTATTTGGAAAACCAGTTGCCGGGCATTGTTATTAGTGCTCATATCGGAAGGCAGATGTCAGAAGGCGAGGCTGTTGTGGATCGCCTTAAATCTAAAGGGAAATTAGGTGACTGTGTGATTATAGAATTAGGCACAAACGGCCCTTTCACTGAAACGCAGTTAAAATCCCTGGTAAATTCAATTGGGCGGGACAGACAAATTGTACTGGTCAATACCCGTGTCTCCCGTCCATGGGAAAATGCCGTTAATGCAGCGCTTCAAAAAGCGGCATCAGACTTCGCTAACATCAAGCTTGTCAATTGGTATGAAGCAAGCGCTGGAAAAAATTCCTATTTCGCGCCAGACGGCGTTCATCTTAACCCCGAGGGTGCTGAGCAGTATGCTTCCCTTGTAGCCAATGTTGTTAACAAGGTTGGAAAATAGAGTTATAAAATAAACGTATTGCCCGGTTGGTTCTATTGACCGGGAAGAGCCCCAAGTGATGTCAACTTTCACTTGGGGCTCTACAATTTCCAGCCGATGCGTCCCCAAACTTAATATAATAATTTAACTTATTGGGTTGACAGGTGAACATGCTGAGTGTATATTTTAATTAGTTTTAATTATGCAAACAATCGGAGTAGCCTTTTAATGTGCTAACGACATGCACTTTATTTTTTAGCATAAGTTGACCCTATGACCCACCAACTTTGTTTATTAACTTAATTTTCTTTTGGATTAAAAGGGGGTGCCGGCATGACTTGAAGACTTTATCTGTAAGCGGTAACAGAGACCTTTATAGATTGCCCGGAAGATTCAAATTATGGGAGGGGATGTCATCATGATAAAGGGAAGTAAATACCTTGTAATGGCGATTGTACTTATCAGTACTTTGTTGATCGCAGGGTGCAGTTCGGATACAAGTTCATCGGGAGAAGGGGACAAGGTCAAAATTTCGATGATGATCCGTTGGGTGTCCGCGGCTGATATTATCGAGAAGAAAATCATTCCGGAATTTGAAAAAGAACATCCAAATATTGAGGTTAAATTACAGACTAGCTTTAATAAAAATTATACCCAAGCACTTCAGGCTGCTGTGAATGGCGGCAATTTGCCGGACATTTTCGCCTCGCACCCATCCTTGCCTGTATCCAAATTGTATGATTTAGGCGTGCTGCATAAGCTTGACGATGTGATCGGAGATGATAAAGATAAATATGAAGAAGGGACCTGGACAAAGGGCAGCACAGTGATGGATGACGGCAGTATTTATGCTTTTCCAATCATGAGCGGCCACAAGGACTCGTTTGTTATGTATTACAACAAGGATATCTTGAAAAAAGCTGGTTTGAGTGAAAAAGATGTGCCAAAATCATGGGATCAGCTGATGGCTGTTTCTAAGAAAATTGAGAAAAAGACAGATGCCTACGGTGTATTGGTTGGATTTAAAGATCCTTGGGTGGCGGAGGGCGCTTTGACTCAGATGGCTTCAGCCATTTCACCGGAAGTGTTGCCAAGCGTTTATTACTCTCCAAAAGGCGGCGACTATAAATACGATACTAAGGGCACCATTCAGTCCATTGAATTTTTCAAAAAAATGTATGATCAAAAGATCTTGCATCCAAGTTCTTCAACACTTGATCCAGCTGAAGCCCCGGCACTATTCGCAAGTGGCAAATCGGCATTTCTGTTTGACGGGGCCTGGACAGCATCTAATCTAGTAAAAGATGGATTTAAAGATTTCGGTGTATCATTTCTCCCTACAAAGGATGGTAAAAAACAATACTTAGGTTTCCAAGGGACTCTGGCTGCCGGCTTGCTAGTTAACAAGGAAACAAAACATTATAAAGAGGTTAAGGAATTTTTGAAGTTTATGAAAGATAAAGGCTATGAAACTTTAGTTAAGAATGGCTCACAGTTTTCGCCGATTGCCGAAATTAATAAAAAGAATGCATCTGACAATGTGGTAGGGAAGACCTTCCAGCTTCAGTACGATACATTCATTGCCGCTCCGAATCCTGTCTACCACAATAAAAATGTCACGAAAGTTGAGACAGAAATGAGCGGAAAAGGCCCGCAAAAAACCGTCGGTGATGTCCTGGCGGGATATTTGACAGGGCAAGTCAGGGATGTCAAAGGCACACTGCATAAAGTGAGCGAAAAGAAAAACACAGCACTTGAAAATGCCGTTAAAGAGGTAAAGGGCAAAGGAAATAAAATTAGTCTTTCTGACTGGAAATTCAATGATTGGACACCGTTTGAACCCTATAAAAAATAAACATATCCTGGAGGGCAGCGGAATTTGCCTGCTGCCCCAGGATTATTATATGGAACTTAGGAGGTGAGCCGCCTGAAAATTATTACGGAAAAGAAATCAAAACCTTATATGTCACTGTCACCGAAAAAAGTTGCTAATAATAAAACATTAAGGCGAAAACGGATCTGGTGGGCCTATTTATTTATACTTCCGCAACTTTTGTTCTTTCTTGTTTTTACTATTTATCCAATCGTCATGAGCTATGTATACTCTGTATTCGATTGGCCGGGAATCGGTCCGCTTGATGATTTCGCCGGCTTAGAAAACTATACGAGAGTGCTTAAGGATCCAAGTTTTTGGAATGCATTTAAAAATACATTTATATACATGGCCGGCGTTACGCTTCTTTTGTTGCCTACTAGTTTGCTATTGGCTATTGCATTGAACAATGTCTTGAAAAAAAGCAGCGTATTTTATCGGACAATCTTTTTCCTTCCCGTTGTAACAACAACCGCTATCGTCGGAATTGTCATGCGTAAAGTATTCAGCAGTACGGGCGTTCTCAATGAATTTCTGATGGCGATAGGGCTCATTGACGAGCCTCATAACTGGCTCGGGTCTCCAACTTCAGCCATGATTATTTTGATCGTCATCGGTGCTTGGAAATTCTTTGGTATGATGATGGTTTATTGGCTCGCAGGGCTGCAAACACTTCCGAAAGATGTCCTTGAAGCGGCGAGTATGGATGGCTGTAATCTATGGCAGAAACTGCGCCATGTCATTGTTCCAATTCTGCTTCCCGTTGCTATGGTGATTTTACTTTTGTGTGTCAGCAGCAGTCTGCATGTTTTTGACTTAGTCCTGACATTAACCGGAGGCGGGCCTTATTATAGTACGGATGTTGTTGACCTTTATATATTCCGGTTTGCCTTCAATCCAGATTCAGGGCTGCCATCGATGGGGTATGCATCCGCTGCAGGGGTCGTTTTTGGATTGGCAGTGTTTGCTGTTATTCTTCTGCTTGGATGGTTAATCAGAAGAACAAAACAATCATAACGGGAGGTAGCCATGAAAAGAAAATTGAGTTTGAGCTCTCTTCATATATTACTGCTTATCATTGGTCTGATTTGGATTTATCCCTTTATTTGGATGATATCCGCATCATTGAAGAAAAACTTTGAATTGATAAGTTCTGGGCTAAAGTTATTACCGGAAAAAGCTCAATGGGTTAATTACGCCAGGGCATGGAATGAGGCTAACTTTTCCGGCTATTTTCTGAATACAGTTATCATTACTATTTTTACTGTATTAATTATTTTAGTTATGTGCGCTTTAACAGGGTACGCGCTGGCACGGGTGGATTTTCCAGGCAAGAAGCTTTTTATCTTAGTTATTACTGGCACAATGTTCATTCCAAAGGGATACACCATTATTCCTATATATATCATCATTAAGCAATTGGGGCTTTTGAACACTCTTGGCGGTGTTATTTTAGCCGAATCAAGCGGTGCGCATGTCTTATTCATTTTGTTGTTTATGGCCTATTTTAGCAAGTTGCCAAAGGAACTTGAGGAATCGGCGATCATGGATGGCTGCGGCTTTTTTAGAACCTTTTGGAGTATTATGCTTCCGCTGTCTAAGCCAATTATCGCAACAGTCGCGATCATGCAATTTATTTGGACTTGGAATTCCTTTTTCATTCCGTTTGTATTTACGTTAAATAAACCTGAATTACGGACACTTGCCGTCGGTATGTATTCTTTTGTAGGGGAGCATTCCGTCGATTGGGTCGGCATGACTGCCGCTGCGACGATTTCTCTTATACCCGTCATCATCATCTTCATCGTCTTCCAGCGCTTCTTCATAGAAGGGGTATCGGGTTCTGTTAAAGGTTAACTGTTTCAGGTTGTATTTCTTATCTTCACTTATGAGGGAGAGGTATCATGAAGCCTAACATACTGTTAATAACGACCGATCAACAACACTGGAACACCATTGGCGCATTTAACCAAGAAATACACACGCCTAATCTTGACAGACTCGTTCGCGAGGGGACGGCTTTTGACAGGGCTTATTGTCCAAATCCAACCTGCACGCCCTCAAGAGCTTCTATTATTACGGGAAAATATCCAAGTCAGCATGGGGCTTGGAGCATAGGCACGAAACTTTCGGAAGAAGAACACACCATTGGTGAAGACTTTATGCGGGAAGGCTATAAAACCGCTCTAATCGGAAAAGCGCATTTCCAGCCGCTTCAATCCACTGAAGAGCATCGGTCGTTGGAAGCTTATCCCATCCTTCAAAATTTGGATTTCTGGAAGGCATTTAACGATGTCTTTTATGGATTTGAGGAGGTGGAGCTCGCACGGAATCATACAAATGAAGCTCATGTCGGTCAGCATTATGCACTATGGATGGAAGAAAAAGGATGCGCTAATTGGCGGGATTTCTTTGTTCCTCCGACAGGCAATATGGATCGGTCCAAGAGATACAAGTGGGCGATACCGGAAAAATATCATTATAATCCTTGGATTGGGGAAAGAACGTGTGCCAAGTTAAATAAATATCACGAAAACGGCGATAACTTCTTTCTATGGGCAAGTTTCTTTGACCCTCATCCTCCTTATTTAGTTCCAGAGCCTTGGGATGAGATGTATGATCCTGATGGTTTGACAGTTCCCAAATACGTCCCAGGAGAGCATAAGAAGAATCCGCCGCACTTCCAGATGACACAAGAAACCAATCCAGACTTTAGCATGTACAAGGAAACACCCTACGGTAATATTGGCTTCCATTCACACGCAGGTGTATCGGAGCAGGCAAAAAGGAAAAACATGGCGGTCTATTATGGCATGATCAGCATGGTTGACAAGTACGTTGGCAAAATCCTGGATAGATTGGATGAACTAGGATTAACTGAAAATACTATTGTCGTATTCACGACGGACCATGGCCATTTGTTCGGCCAGCATGGTCTTCATGACAAAGGCGGTTTTCATTATGAAGACCTATTGAAATTGCCGTTTGTTGTGCGGTTTCCTGGTATCGTGCCTGCTGGAAGGGTCTCACATGCGATGCAGTCCTTAGTTGATTTAGGACCGACACTTTTGCAGTTAGCGGGTATTCGGTCATCCCATCCAATGGCAGGTAAAGACCAAAGCGGCGTCTGGAAAGGAACAGAAAAGCAAGTGAGAGACCATGTGATTTGTGAATATCGAAATCAGCCGACCAAGGTGCATCAAAAAACCTATATTGATGAGAGGTACAAACTCACTGTTTATTACAATCAGGGTTATGGTGAGCTATTCGATTTGTGCAATGACCCTCATGAACTCTGCAATTTATGGGATGACGAGGATTATAAAGACACCAAAGCGAATGTTATGATGAAATATGTTTGGGCGGAATTGGGCAAGGAAATACTTCCTATGCCTCGGATAGCGGGCGCTTGAATATCGCGAGACTTAGCAGAAAAGGAGAGGGCTTATGACACAATTAAAAGTCAAAAATCAAGAGTTTTGGCATGGTGATAAACCCATGCAAATCGTTTCCGGAGCAATCCATTATTTTCGCATCGTTCCCGAGTATTGGAAAGATAGATTGCTAAAGTTGAAGGCCTGCGGATTTAATACAGTTGAAACGTATATCGCATGGAATGTCCATGAACCAAAGGAAGGGCAGTTTTGTTTTGAAGGCATGGCGAATGTCGTTGAATTTATTAAAACGGCGGAGGAGGTTGGCTTATTTGTCATCGTTCGCCCAAGCCCATACATTTGTGCAGAATGGGAATTCGGCGGGCTGCCGGCTTGGCTTTTGGCGGATGATAGTACTCGCCTAAGATCTTCCTGCCCGCAATACTTAGAAAAAATTGATAACTACTATGACGTGTTAATGGAAAAGCTAAAACCCTTGCTCAGCACTAATGGCGGACCCATTATTGCCATGCAGATTGAAAATGAATATGGGAGTTACGGCAATGATACAAAGTATCTTGAATATCTAAGAGACGGGCTCACATCCCGTGGTATTGATGTATTATTATTCACATCCGATGGCCCTGAGGGATTTATGCTTCAAGGTGGAATGGTGCCGGGCGTTTTAGAAACAGTCAACTTTGGTTCAAAGCCTAAAGAATCGTTTGCCAAACTGGAAGAATACCAGAAAGATCAGCCCCTTATGTGTATGGAATATTGGAACGGATGGTTCGACCATTGGGGGGAGGAGCACCATACCCGTGATCCCCAGGATGCTGTGGATTCTTTTGAGACGATCCTGAAAGAGGGTGCATCTGTTAATTTTTATATGTTTCACGGCGGGACCAATTTTGGGTTTTATAACGGTGCCAATTACGGTGGCGCATACCAGCCGACGGTGACGAGTTATGATTATGATTGTCCGGTCTCTGAATCGGGAGATCTGACTACAAAATATTATAAGGTACGGGACGTTATGACTCGCCATACAGGTGTGACACCGCCGGAACTGCCTGCTCCGATTCCAAAGAAAGCATACGGCGCTGTCCACTTAACAGCTCAAGCTGGCCTGTTCGATTCCCTTAATAAGATCGCAAGTCCTTTGCAAAGGACCCATCCAGAATCGATGGAAAAGCTGGGGCAAAATGTTGGTTTTACTTTATATCGGACAACGATAAAAGGTCCTAGGGAGCCTGCCAGATTAGCCATTCAGGATGTTCGTGACCGAGCACTTGTTTTTGTCAATCAAGCATATATTGGTGTGATCGACCGCATAAACGGCGGGGAATTAGACATTGAAGTGGGGGAGGACGGTGCAGAGTTAGATATTCTTGTTGAAAATATGGGACGAATAAATTATGGCCCCTATCTTAAGGATCGCAAAGGTATTACTGAAGGTGTGCGACTTGGCCAGCAGTTTCTGTATAATTGGACGATTTATCCGTTGCCTCTGGACGATCTCACAAATCTCTCCTTTAATACGCTTAGCAAAAAACGGGGGCCGTCGTTTTATAAAGCGTCATTCGGCATCGATGAGGCTGCGGATACTTTCCTTGAACTCCCCGGTTGGACAAAAGGCGCTGCTTTTATTAATGGTTTCAATCTCGGCCGCTACTGGGAAATCGGACCGCAAAAAACATTATATGTTCCCGCCCCTCTTTTGAATAAAGGCAAAAATAAACTTGTTGTTTTCGAATTACATGGCATGGATAAACCAGAAGTCATATTTCAGGAAAAACCGGATCTGGGATAATTGAATATTAACACTTCGATCAGCGGAAGGGTATATCCGCTGGTCATACTCAACTTATTTTATTAAATTAATTAATTTAATAAAATGAAGGAGGTGAAGGTGCTTCGGAGAATGACCCGCTCTTTTGAAAGACAAATTTACGAAAGGAAGGGAACGAACCGATGAAAAATGGCCGCATAGTTTTTTTAGCAGGATTAGGTCTTGTATTCCTTTTGGCATTGTTTTCCATACCCGGGCTACCCGGAATCGGCGGAGGACAAGCTTTTGCAAAAGAAAATACGGTAACCATCACGTCGGAAGACCTTACTGTTCAAGTCGACAAAGATTTTCCCCGCGTCATTCAGTATAAGTGGAATAAAAATGGCGCTATTCTTTATGGCCAAGACCACAAACTATCAACTGTTCGAATTAACGGGGAGGAATACCATCCGACCGTTACATCGAAAACCGCGACTGATGCGGTGATCTATCACTTGTCCTTCTCCAAGATTGATGTCAATATGACGATCCGGCTCGAGGTCGCCGGTAATGTTCTATCTTTTAAAGTCACAAAAATAGAAGAAAAGGGAGCTGCTAAGGTTAATACGCTGAGCTTCCCTGATCAAAGCATCATCGCTGTTCACAGCAACCAGCCGAATGCGGAAATGGCAAGTGCCAGACTTCCTTTCAATGGGTCATACGGTGACCATGATCCGATCGACCAGTATAGGAAGATTGCTGATTTGCCAACGGATGAGGATGCGAGTGGAGCGACGATGGCAATCCTTAATACGGATCAATTGGCAGCAGCGCTAGCAACGAATAGTCTTGGCGACCAGTCACGGCTGTTATATAAAACAACCGATAGCAGCAGTTACAAGGCAACAGGGCTGTGGAGCGGCGTATGGACATATAGAGGGGGTGACGGCAAGATTGTTGCCCTGCCATGGGAAAAGGTTGTCCTCACCGATGATCAGAACAGTGATGACCAGGTAGACTGGCAAGACGGTGCGATAGCTTTCCGGGATATCATGACATTGCCAAAAGGGTCAAAGGATATCGACCATGATGTCGTTAATCAAATTGCTTTTAATATTGCCAGCCAACCGACACATCCCTTCTTGCGGACGTTAGATGAAGTTAAAAAAAGTTACCTCTTGACGGATGGTTTGGGGCAATCCATTCTTCTCAAAGGTTATCAAGATCAGGGCCACGACAGCTCCCATCCGGATTACGGCAACCATTATAATAAGGCGGCCGGCGGGTTAAAAGACTTAAAATACCTAGTAAACCAAGGGAAAAAATATAATACCAGCTTTGGGGTGCATATCAACCAACAGGAAATGTACCCGGAAGCAAAGAATTTCCGCTGGGACCTGACCAACAATCTTAAGAAAGGTTGGGCCTGGATGGACCAATCCTATCAAATCAATCAGAAGAAAGATGTTGCTGAAGGGTCATTCCAAAAGCGGATTAAAGAGTTGAAGAAGGATGTTCCGAACCTGTCATGGATTTATGTTGATGTTTATTTTGACAGAGGCTGGGATGCTCATGAAGTCGCAGATACGATCCATAACTTGGGATGGGGTGTCCATACCGAATTCGAAGACTATATGTGGCCAAATGCCTTATATTATCACAGGGCTAATCAGTATGACGGCATTGGCGTTAACAGTAAGATCCTACGCTTCATTTATAACGAATATAAAGATGTTTGGGTGAAGAAGGATGCCATGCTAATGGGTGACAGCAACCTTAGCTTTATGGGCTGGATGGGCCAGAATGATATAAATAAGTGGTCAAAGCGGGTCTTTACGAATAATCTGCCTACTAAGTATATGCAAAACTTCCCGATAGTGAAATGGTCAGATCACCGCATTGATTTTAAAGATCATGTCCATGTCACCAAAACGGACGGGAAAATTCAGATTTTCAAAGATAATAAGCTTGTCATGAATGGCAGCGATGTATTTTTACCATGGGATCCGAAAAAAGAGACAAAAATTTATCACTGGAATATGAAAGGCGGAACGACCACATGGCAATTGCCTGATAGCTGGGCAAAAGAGAAAAAGGTTGTGCTTTATAAGTTGACGGATACCGGCAAGAAGTTTGTGAAAAAGCTGTCAGTTAAGGATGGAAAAGTAACCATTAAAGCTGACAAGGACACGCCTTACGTTATTTATAAACAGCCCGTTAAAGGCCACGGCCATACGAAAGATGGCAAGAGCCAAAAGATGGACTGGGGTGAAGGCGGTTTCGTCAAGGACCCGCACTTTTTCAGCCATAGCTTTAAGGATTGGAAAAGGTCTTCAAAATCAGGCGATGTCGGCGGCATCTCGGTTGTCACTGATGACCGGGGCTATCAGAACTTACAGTTTGCTGGAACAAATGAAGGTACCGTCAGTCAGAGGATCAAAGGTTTAAAGCCAGGCAATACCTATTCAGCATCTGTTTGGGTAGAAGTTAAAGGAAAACGGAAGGCTGTGATCGGTGTCAAAGATTACGGCGGAAAAAACGTCAGCAATTGGACGGACGAGTCGCCAGCTGTCCAGTATACGGCATCCAACCCGCGGCAAGGAAGTCATTTTCAAAGAATGAAAGTCTTGTTTACCGTACCAAAGAATAATAAAAAAGGTGAAGCGACGCTTTATTTGAAGACGGAAGCCGGTGATAGCAGCGCGTTAGTACAATTTGCCGATGTGCGTGTTGTGGAAAACAACGGCGCGGACCAGCATAAGGATGGAAAAACGTACTATGAAGATTTTGAACATGTCGATCAAGGCTGGGGGCCCTTTGTCTATGGTCATGCAAGCGGTGACCCGACGATCCATTTGTCTGGATTGCATAAAGGCTATACCCGGGACACGATTTCCGGCAAGCGCTCATTAAAGATCTTGAATCCAGGAAAAGGCATGCAATACCGAACACTTGGCCAAACATTGCGGCTCGATCCGAATCACACCTATAAGGTGACATTTGATTATCAAGCCGATGCATCTAACTTGTTTAACTTTGTTGTTCAATCTGATCATAACAATTCGCAAATTGTGAGTGATAAGCTGCAGGCAACGACGGATCGGCCGCTTGACAGTCCGCCTTCGGCAACGGGTGAAAAACCTGCAGGCTGGACTGATAGTCTTCCGCCGCAATATTCAGCGCCACACCGTACTTACACACAAACGGTCACAACCGGCGGTGAAGAGTGTGGAGAATATTACATTGGTGTGACGTCACCTGGAGGTTCGGGAGCATTAACGATCGACAACCTCTCTGTTGAAGATCTTGGGACGGCAAAAGAATCAAATCAGTGCCCAGCAGCACCAACAGGTGAACTGCAATTAGACTCCGGTTCAATAAGTGCCGACATTCCGGCCGAGGTGACAGGCAGTTTTACAAATCACAGTAGCAAGCCTGAGAAAGATGTAACTCTTGATCTTAATGTACCAAAGGGTTGGTCTGTGAAACCTGTGTCGGACACTTCGTTTGAACAAGTGGGTCCTGGTAAAACGGTTAAAGCAACTTGGAACGTGACACCGGATCAATCGACTACACAAGGTTCGTATGATTTAGCGGGTAAGGCAACCTTCTTATGGAACGATAAGAGAGCGAGCACATCGGCCGTCAAAACGGTACAGATTCTTCCACCGCCTCCAACCAAAGACAGCTGGCTGAGTGATCTTGCCTGGATCAATGCGTCCAATGGATGGGGTCCTGTGGAAAAGGATATGAGCAATGGAGGAAATGGTAAGAATGATGGTCAAGCCTTAACCTTGAATGGCGCCACTTTCCAGAAAGGACTTGGTGCCCATGCCGCGTCAGACATCGAGTATTTCTTGGGCGGCAACTGCTCAAGCTTTGCTGCCAAGGTTGGCGTTGATGACGAGATGACTGACAATTCAGCCGCAAGCGTCGACTTCCAGGTGTGGGGTGATGGCAAAAAACTTTACGACAGCGGTATGATGACAGCTGTGTCTAAGACGAAATCAGTCGATGTTGATGTTAAAGGGGTGGACAAACTTAAGCTGATCGTGACTGATGGCGGCAACGGCAATGGCAGCGATCATGCCGATTGGGCAAACGCCCGCATTATTTGTGAATAGGAAAAATTGAAGGTTCAAAAATGTACCCGATAGTGTAGATTTGAAAAAGTCGCCTATTGGGTACTTTTTGTACAGTTGTAGAAAAATCGGGATCATGAGGACGCAATGTCCCGCGAAATCGACGCAGAAATCACCGAAGAGGACGCAGTCGTCGGTCTGAAGGGTAATGAAGACACCAAAGTGATCCAAAGGACGAGGGGGAAGGATTTTCTCTGTTGATGTCTACAAAAAGTACATTGAACAGTTAAAAGATGTATATAAAGCTCTTATTAAAATCTCAGAGATTACTTACGATATATCAACAATTAATTTAAATAAGCAAGAGAAAAAAGTGATCTCCACCTGGCTCGTCACAGTCTCTAGGGAGGTCACTCCTCATTATATCTGCTTCGTTAAAGGTTTTATTAACTTATTGGGTTGACAGGTGAACGAGCTCAAGTGTATATTTTAATTAGTTAAAATTATCTGCAAAACAGAGGTTGCGTCGGTGTTGTTTTTTAACTAAACTTGTACCTACAACCCATTAACACAATGTAAGGACTCCTCTTTAGGGCTATATTTTTGATATGCTAAGAAGAAAGCGTTTACTTAAAAGGGGAGTATTAAGTGTGGTCAATCCCGGAGAACATAACGAGATATTTTCCAACTTTAAGGAGGTGAACGCCGTCGGGTGAACATCCCAAAAAGGAGATAACCAAACTAGAATAATAGGAGCTGAGAGGATGGAAAAAGTAAGAATCGGCATTATAGGAGCAGGACTTCGCAGCGGGATTGCCCAGTATTGGCATAACCCGGACGGAAAGTCAGTTGTTGTTGGGGCTGCTGATGTTTCAGTGGATAGATTAGAAACGTTTAAAGAAAAAGTTAATGACAGTGCTTTTGTTACAACGGATTATAAAGAATTACTCAAAAGGAAAGACATCGATGCGATTGCGATTACGTCACCTGACTTTTTGCATGAAGAGCATGCGGTCGCTGCGCTTGAGGCGGGAAAGCATGTCTATTGCGAAAAGCCTTTGGCGATTACGGTTGAAGGCTGCGACCACATTATAGAGACAGCGAAGAAAACCGGCAAGCATCTGATGGTTGGCTTCAACATGCGCTATATGAATATGTTCCAAACGATGAAAGGGATCGTTGACTCTGGTGTGATCGGAGACATCAAAGCGGTATGGGTCAGACACTTTGTGGGGCTTGGCGGCTATTTTTATTATCACGATTGGCATGGTGCGTCTAAGAATACCACATCGCTGTTATTGCAAAAAGGCTCGCACGATATCGATGTGATCCACTGGATTACTGGAAAATATACCAAAAAAGTTTCCGCTTTTGGCGGACTTGATTTCTTCGGCGGTGATAAACCAAATGATTTAACGTGCCCGACCTGTGACGTAAAGGATACGTGCACTGAAGCAAGCCCAGACACGCTGATTCAATGTGCGTTCAGGGAAGAGATTGATGTTGAAGATAATAATGTGGTGATCATGGAGCTTGAAGGTGGGATTAAGGCTTCATACTTACAATGTCACTTTACACCGGACTACCAAAGGAATTATACCTTCATTGGTACAGAAGGCCGGATGGAGAACAACGAGTTAGAAGGAAAAGTCTATGTCCGTACACGGAAATCGAATTCCTGGCGTGAGCACAGTGATATGACTTACGAGATTAAGAAACAAACTGGCAGTCATGGCGGAGCTGACCCGAAAATTTGCGATGACTTTATTGAATTGGTTGCAAATAACAAAGAACCGCTAACATCTCCATTTGCAGGAAGAATGAGTGTCGCGGTCGGGTGTGCGGCGACTGAATCGATTCGGGCTGGAGGTAAGGTTGTAGACGTTAGCCAAAGAACGGTAAGAATTTAAAAGGTGGCAACTACTGTTTACTTTCTATAAAAAATAGGGGAGGGTTAAAAATGAAAAAGCTTTGCTTAATTTTGGTTAGTGTCTTTTTGCTATGTCTCGTAAGCGCATGCTCCAATAGTGAGTCAGGCTCAGGTTCGAGTAAAGTAACACTTAGGTATGGCATATGGGATAAGAATCAAAAACCGGCTATGCAAAAAATCGTCGATGAATTCCAAAAAAAGCATCCTGAAATTAATGTAAAAATTGAGGTTACACCATATGATCAGTATTGGACAAAGTTGGAAACGGCTGCTACAGGAAAAAGCCTTCCAGATGTCTTTTGGATGAATGGCCCGAATTTTATAAAATATTCCTCCAATGATATGTTAATGCCAATCAATAATCTTACTAAGAAGGACAAAGTTAATTTAGGGAATTATCCCAAGGCTTTGGTAAACCTTTATACATTTAAAGGGAAAACTTATGGAATTCCGAAAGACTTTGATACAATAGGTCTCTTTTATAATAAGAAACTATTTGATGAAGCCCACATTCCTTATCCAGATGAAACATGGGATTGGGATAAATTAAAAGCAGCAGCAAAAAAACTAACCAATAAGGAGAAAGGCGTATGGGGAATTGCCGCGAGAATGGAAAATCAAGCGGGGTTTTATAATACGATTTATCAAAACGGTGGATATGTCATTTCGGATGATAAGAAAAAATCAGGATATGACCAACCCGAAACCATTGGCGGCCTCAAGTTTTGGATTGATATGATTAAGGACGGTTCATCGCCGACACAAGCGCAAATGACAGAAACAACTCCAAGCGCACTGTTTGAATCGGGAAAGGTAGCGATGATCTATGATGGCTCTTGGATGCAGATTGAATATGAACAAAACGAATACACAAAAGACAAAGTAGACGTCGCACCATTGCCAAAAGGCAAGAAAAAAGCAAACATTATTCATGGCTTAGCAAATGTTGTTGCTGCTAATACTCAGCATAAAAAAGAAGCACAAGAGTTTTTAGCGTTTCTAGGATCAAAAAAGGCTTCCCTTATACAAGCTAAATCTGGCACGGTGATTCCAGCTTATAACGGAACGCAAAAATTGTGGGTGAAATCTAATCCGAATGTAAATTTACAAGTCTTTATAGACAGCGCTAAATATGCTGTACCACTTCCATCATCAAAAAACACATCAAAATGGTGGGATGATGAAACTAAAATCCTTAATAAAGCTTGGGGATTAGAAATACCTGTCGATGAGGCGGCCAAAACATTGGCTAAAAAAATGAATAAGGATTTGGCGGAAGAGCATTAGAACGTAACTGCCAAAAGGGAGGTGTTCATTTGACAACATCGGAAAGAGCGGTTGAAGGCCATACCATTGAGACAAACCTGCATCCTCGACCAAAATTGAGAAAATCCAAACCCTGTTATTCCGATTGGTTTTGGGGCTATCTAATGATAGCACCAACCATGATCGGATTGGGAATCTTTTATTTATGGCCGACGATTCAAACTATTTATTTCAGTTTCACAAAGTGGGGAGCATTCGGTAATCATAGCTGGATCGGCCTAGAAAATTATAAAAGACTTTTTCATGATCCGGTGACTTTAGAAGCTTTCAAAAATACGTTAATTTTTGTTGTCATAACTGTGCCTGTTGGCATTGCAATTTCCATTATCGTGGCAGTCCTTCTCAATCAAAAAATAAAGGGGCTGACTGTATACAGAACCTTGTATTTTTTACCGGTAGTAACAATGCCTGCCGCTGTTGCCATGGTATGGCGCTGGCTCTATAATTCGGACTACGGCTTAATTAACCAGTTTTTATCCTTTTTTTCTATAAGCGGACCTAGGTGGATAACAGATCCAAATATTGCACTTTACTCAGTTATTATTGTTGCGATTTGGAGCACGATTGGCTATAACATGGTTATCATTTTATCGGGTTTACAAGGGATTCCGACCACTTATTATGAAGCGGCAACGATTGATGGCGCAGGACCTTTTGTGAAATTCTTCAAAATTACATTGCCGATGCTTTCACCTGTGATCTTTTTCGTTACCATTATGTCTTTAATTAGTGCCTTTCAAGTATTTGACCTTATTCTAATGATGATAGGGCCAAATAATAATGCTATTGAAGAATCCCAAACGCTGGTTTACTTATTTTATCATGCTGCTTTTGTCGTTAATGATAAAGGTTATGGAGCGGCAATTGCTGTAGTGTTGCTGATTATTATTTTAATTATCACTGCAGTCCAATTAAAGTTGCAAAAAAAGTGGGTACATTACGAGTAAAGGGAGGCGATGATATTGCCAAATGCATCGAAAAGCAGTAAAGGGTTGATTCATATTGTTCTCATTATTGGCGCAATAATTATGGTTTTCCCCTTTATCTGGATGGTATTAACTTCATTGAAGACCTTCGGGGAAACTACACAAGTCCCACCCGTTATTTTCCCCGAAAAATTCCAATGGGAAAATTATTTAAATGTCTTTAATAGTCTGCCCTTTCTGTCGTTCTATTGGAATACCATTGTTTCAACATTGGCTAAGGTCATTGGACAAGTGATCTTTTGTTCGCTGGCAGCTTATGCATTTGCGAGAATTAAGTTTCCCGGAAGGAATTTCTTATTCATTCTGATGTTAGCCGTTTTAATGGTTCCTGGACAAGTATTCCTTTTGCCGCAATATATGATAATGGCAAAATTGGATTGGTTGAACACTATACAGGCTCTGATTGTCCCGGGATTATTCAGTGCGTTTGGAACATTTCTTTTAAGACAATTTTTTATGTCTCTGCCAAAAGAAATAGAAGAAGCAGCAAGGTTGGATGGTTGTAATCACTTCCAAATTTATTGGCACATTATGATGCCATTAGTTAAACCGGGATTGTTGGCGTTGGCGATTTTTACTTCTTTATGGGGCTGGAATGACCTATTATGGCCGTTAATTGTAAATAGTTCGCCGGACAAAATGACGTTATCTGCTGGACTTGCATCACTCCAGGGTCAACATTATACAAATTACGCGATCTTAATGGCGGGGACGGTACTGGCTATTTGGCCAATGATTTTAATCTTTATTTTCCTTCAAAAGCAATTTATTGAAGGTATTTCGATCACAGGATCAAAATAAAAATAATAAAAAGGGATTGCTGATGCCTGAGCTAAGGAAGAATAAGGATGAAATCAAGCTTGTTGGATTGACAGGATAAGTATTGATGGATATAATAAATTTAATTAACTTTCTAAATATTAAAGGAAAAAGACGATATGCGTTAATTAAACTTGGAGGAAAGATGAAGATAATGGAACCATTGGAACATGGAAGCTTTATTCCGTTGTACCATCAATTAAAGGATAGGCTGAAAAAGTCAATTGACAGCGGGTCATGGGAAACCGGTGACAAAATTCCATCTGAAAATCAATTGATGGACCAATATAATGTGAGCCGAAACACTGCGAAGAAGGCAATAGAGGAGCTTGTTCAAGAAGGTATTCTTTATCGGATACAAGGGAAAGGCACGTTTGTGGCCAAGCCGAAGCTCGAGCAATCACTGATGGGATTTTACAGCTTCAGCAAAGTGCTGAAAGACCAAGGCATGAACCCCAAGGATATTATCCTTAAAGTAAATGAGACGGAACCTGATCCAAAGGTAAGGGAAGCCCTGCAATTGGATGAAGGGGAGACGGTGGTGGAAATGAAGCGTCTTCGCTGTGCGAATGACGAGCCATTTATTTTAGAATCCTCTTACTTGCCGAAACGTGTCGTTTCAGATTTGAACCAATTGGATAATGTTGGTCAAGTTTCGCTGTACGATTTACTTGAACAAAAATTCAACGTTGTCGTCAGCCGGGCAAAAGAGGCTTTTGAACCGGTATTAATACGCAAAGAAGAGAGCAGATATCTTAAGACCGAAGAAGGTCTTCCAGCTTTATTGTTAGAACGTATTGCTTACGAAGTGAACGGCACTCCGGTAGAATTTTGCCGATCTATCGTCCGCGGCGACCGGTGCCGCTTTTACACAGAATTAACCTAACGTTGAAACTCTCATAGCCAAATGGCTGTGAGTTCTTCATACATTTACTTGTACCAACAACCCATTGATAGTAGAGGAGTGGAAAGATGGGACTCGTGACAACGAAAGAGATCTTACGGGATGCTTATCAAAATCATTATGCTGTAGGTGCCTTTGGCGCACATAATCTCGAAATCATTAAAGCGGTTATCGCCGGTGGAGAAGAGCTGGGTGCGCCCGTTATTCTGCAAACGACGCCGGGTACCATTAAGTATGTTGGCATCAACTATATGAAGGCAATGGCCGAAGCGGCTGCTGAAGTAGCGAAAGTTCCTGTTGCTTTACATTTAGATCACGGCGACTCGTACGATACGGTAATAAAGTGCTTGCGGGCTGGTTATACCTCTGTCATGATCGATGGCTCAACATTGCCTTTTGCAGAAAATATCAATCTGGTTAAGAAAGTCGTGGAGGCTGCCCATTCAGCAGGTGTCCCTGTTGAGGCAGAGCTCGGTACAATTGGCGGAGTCGAGGATGACCTGGTGATAGAAGATGTGAAGGCTTTATTGACCGATCCGGATGCGGCGGAACAATTTGTCAAAGAAACGAATATTGACTCATTTGCCCCAGCATTTGGCACCGCTCACGGCATGTACAAGGAAGAGCCAAAGCTTGCATTCGATTTGCTTGATGACATTTATAACCGTACAGATTGTCCGCTTGTCATGCATGGCGCTTCAGGTGTTGCTGCCGGCAGTGTCCAAAGAGCATTAGATTTTGGTGTGACAAAAGTCAATTTCTCAACTGAATTAAAAGATGTCTTTGCTGAAGAAATCCGCCGTTTCTTTCATGAACATCCAGAGCAAAATGATCCGCGCAAAGTTTTTGTTCCAGCGAGAAACAGGGTTACGAATCTCGTAAAGGCAAAAATAGACATGCTTCAGGGTACGTGTAAGGTTTGATGCCATGATTACAACGTTGACATTGAACGCCGCCTTAGACAAAACCTACTATTTGCAGACGCTATCCATAGGGCAAACGAATCGGTTAAGAGATGTCCATATTGAACCAGGGGGAAAGGGGATTAATGTCGCCAAGGTTCTCCACTCTTTGGGGTTGGAGGTGACAGCGGGCGGATTCATTGGCGGAAACAATGGCAAAGTCATTTCTGCCCTTTTACAAGACAGAGGGGTGGGCCATGAGTTTATCGGCATCCAAGGCGAATCCCGGACATGTCTGACAATTATTGATAATGAGCGGGAAGAGGAAACTGAGATTTTGGAGTCGGGGCCAAACATTTCCTCAGAAGACTGGGAGAAAATATGTCATTTTACAGATGCCGCGGCAAAGAAGAGTACTATCATGACTTTATCAGGCAGCCTACCACAAGGCGTCCCTGCTGACGGTTATGGGCAGCTCATCGATATCATAAAGCAAAATGGTTCAAAGGCTATCTTGGATTCAAGCGGAGCAGCTCTTCGCTATGGATTGGAAAAGGCACCTTTTGCAGTGAAACCAAACGAACGTGAATTAAAACAGTGGCTTAATAAAGAAACCCTGTCCCTTAGCGAAGCGTTGGAAGCAGGCAAAATGTTCATTCAAAAGGGCATTCAATATGTGTGCCTTTCGCTTGGGAAAGAAGGCGCTTTGTTTTTTACTCGGGACGAAGTCTTTCATGTGAAGGCGCCGGTTGTTAATGCTGTCAACACCATTGGCTGCGGTGATGCGATGGTAGCGGGGTTAGCGGCGGGTTTTTATCAAAACCTTCCAGCCCGGGACGTCATTCTATTGGCAGCAGCATGCGGTTCGGCTAATGCTATGATGCCGCAAGCGGGTCAAGTGGCATTAACGGATCTGGAAGAGCTTAGAAAGCAAGTTGTTGTGAAGAAAATAGATAATATTCTTAGTTAACAAGGGAGGACTTGATTGATGCATACGGATCATGAAATCTTAGATCAGGCAAATCAATTGCAAATAACTTTTAATGAGGTAATTAATCAATCTTTTGAAAATAACCAGTATGACATGCATCTCTTTATCGGATGCGGTACATCGTTTTATCTTGCTGCTTCGGCAGCCCGGTATTTTCAGGCGGTGACAGGGGAATTCGCAGTTGCTCTTCCTGCCTCGGAGATCTTTTTGGACACGGACTCTGTCCTTTCAGGTAATAAGAAATATCAGGTTATGGCGATTTCCCGTTCTGGCACAACATCAGAAATCATTGCGGCTCTCAAATTTTTGCAAGGCCGTCCTAATGTCGAGACACTTTCGATCACGTGCCATGGTGAAAGTGAGATTGCAAAACTATCAGATCAAAGCATTGCACTCAACCACATTAATGAAAAAAGTGTTGTGATGACACAATCTTTTTCGAACATGCTCTACGCTTTACAAATTTTCGCAGCGAAAAAGGCAGCATCTGCGAAGGATCTAGATGAGTTAAAAGCTGTGCCAAAGCTGACAGGCAGCCTTCTGGATAACTGGGAAAAAACGAAGGAAGTGGCTGATCAATTATCATATCAGCGGTTTGTTTTCCTAGGGTCAGGTTATTACAATGGTATTGCGAAGGAAGCGACACTGAAGTTAAAAGAGATGACACAAACAGAGTGTGAAAGCTATTCCAACCTTGAATTTCGTCATGGCCCGATCTCAATTGTTGATGCGTCAACCGTTGTTGTATTGCTGTCAAAGCCTGAAACTGAAGCTCTTGACCAAGATCTGGTACGCGATATACAAAAGGTTGGCGGTAAGGTTTTGACAATCGGACCGGTTTCGGAAACCTTTACTTCAGATTATACTATTCAGCTGGAAGCATCACTTGCTAACCGAAACAGATTGGTGCTGTACATCCCTCACCTTCAGCTTTTGGCTTACCATCGCGCCATAAAATTAGGCTATAATCCGGATCAGCCTCGGAATTTAACCCAGGTTGTCACGGTAAATCTAGCATAAGGACGGGGACTGCAATGACTCATGTTTTAGCAGCCGACATCGGCGGAACGAAGATTGCTGCAGCACTTGCACATGAAAAAGCCGGTTTTACTGCCAGGACACAAGTGGAAAGCGCCGCGCATGATTCTGAAGCATTATTTGAATCATTACTTTCAGCGTTTTCGAATGTACTAGATGAAGCCGATACACCACAAAATGATATCCAGCATATTGGTATCGGTGTTCCTGGTAAAGTCGATCCGGTAAAAGGACTCGCGGTCTATCAAAATAATCTGTCATGGCGGCATTTCCCTTTGGTTTCAAGGTTAAAAGAGGTCTTTCCCAAAGCTGACATTGCTATTGAAAATGATGTGTATATGGCAGCCTATGGGGAATGGCAGGCACGAAGACTTATGCAGGAAACGTTTGTCTATCTCACTGTAAGCACTGGGATCTCAGCCTGTATTATTCATGAAGGCAGGTTTATCCGCGGGGCCGGCATGGCAGGGGAAATAGGTTTTACCGTCCTGAACCATGAGGACGAAGTCAAGACACTTGAAAATCTCGCTTCAGGTCCGGCGATAGAAAAAGAGGCAAGCCGGACTTTTGATAATACTGCATTGACGACTAGGCAAGTGATGGATCAATACAAAAATAACGATCCAAGGGCATCAGCTATTATCGGTAATGCCGCAGGACATATTGCCCGCGGCCTGCATCAAATCATTTCAGTCATAGATCCCCATGTCATTGTACTTGGCGGCGGGGTGATGAATAACCAGCCGCAATTCGTTGAGCTGGTGAAGGAAAAGATGACTCCTTTGATTCAAAACCCTATCCAAAACGATGCATTGGAGCGGATCTGGCCAAGTCATTATAAAGGTGATGCCGGTTTGCAGGGGGCAGTGTGGTATACGCTCAGAAACAACGAAAAGCAGGATTTAATAGAAAGGCAGTGAACTTGCATGACCAAGCCGAATGTCTTATTGATCATGGTTGATCAGATGAGAGCAGACTGTCTAAGCATTCTAGATCATCCGGCCGTTGATACCCCAAATTTGGATCAGCTTGCAAGAACAGGTACGCTTTTTAAAAACGCCTATTCGGCAACGCCTTCCTGTGTGCCGGCGCGGGCGTCGCTCTTAACCGGCATGAGTCAAACGTCAACGGGACGTGTCGGTTACCAAGATAAAGTGCCATGGAACTATGAACACACCCTAGCCGGTGAATTTACAAAAGCCGGCTATCATACCCAATGTGTCGGGAAAATGCATACTTATCCTGCTAGAAACCTTTGCGGATTTCATCATGTCGTACTGCATGATGGTTATCTTCATTACAACCGCTTCAAACACATTAATGTGGAAGTTGAATCTTATAATTACGGCGGGGATGATTATTTGCCATGGTTAAAGGAGAGGGCAGGCTCTAGTGCGGATTTAAATGATTTGGGACTTGACTGCAATGCTTCGACCGTGGCGAGACCATGGCATCTTCCCGAAGCTTGGCACCCGACGAATTGGGTTGTATCTGAATCAATTGATTTCTTAAGAAGGCGCGATCCATCGAAGCCGTTTTTCTTAAAGATGTCTTTTGTGAGGCCGCATCCGCCGTTTGATCCACCGCAAGCCTTTTTCGATATGTATAAGGATGCTGACCTTCCAGATCCGGCCATGGGTGATTGGGCTGATATTAATGATTTGGAAAAGAGCGGCTTAGATCCAACGACTTCAAAAGGAAGCGTGCCAAAGAACCGCTTCAAACGCGCGCAAGCTGCTTATTACGCGCTCATTACACATATAGATTACCAGATTGGCAGGTTTCTAATGGCTATGAAGGAACATGGTGTGCTGAATAATACAGTCATTTTATTCGCATCGGACCATGGCGAATTGCTTGGCGATCATCATCTGTTCCGCAAATCTCTTCCATACGAAGGGAGCGCAAACATTCCATTTATTTTATCTGATCCAGGGAATGTATTAAAGGGCAAGAGGAATCATGAAATAGAAGAAGTCGTGGAAATTCGTGACATTATGCCAACCTTGCTTGATGCCGCAGGTGTTTCCATTCCGAAGTCTGTTGATGGAAAAAGTGTATTGCCATTATGTTCTGGAGCGAATATTAAATGGCGTGATTATCTGCATGGCGAGCATGCCGCAGGGGACACTTCCCACCACTATGTGACAAACGGCAAGGAGAAATATATCTGGTTTTCACAAACAGGTGAGGAACAATTATTTGATCTAGTGAATGATCCACAAGAGATCGTTAATTTGGCGGATGCAGCTGAGTACTCTGACCGCTTAACATTTTGGCGAGGTATGCTGATTAAGGAATTGGCCGGCAGAGAAGAAGGCTATACAGACGGGGAACAACTCATTGTTGGGGCAAAGCCAAAAGCAACATTAGATCATGTGTTTATTTCCGAAAAGACCCACCCTTAAAAGGTGGGTTTTATTTTTTCCCTTCCTTTATTGACAATCACATCAAATCCTTTTAATTTTAACGGTAGGATATTAATGAATTTTGGAACGGGTCGAGGGAGGTGCCAGTGGTCATGTTACATATATTAATCGCGGATGATGATGCACATATTCGTGAATTGCTAAAACATTACCTTCAAGCGGAAGGTTATGTTGTATTTGAAGCAGAGGATGGAGAAGAGGCCTCGGCATGCCTTGCTGCGGAGCAAATCCACCTAGCTGTTGTGGATGTGATGATGCCAAATAAAGACGGGCTCGAGGTGTGCGAAGAAATAAGAAAGTATTATGATTTTCCCGTTATTATGTTAACGGCGAAAGATCAGCTGTGGGATAAGGAGCAGGGGTTCTCAGTCGGCACGGATGACTATCTGACCAAACCTTTCGAGCCAAAAGAGTTGTTGTTTCGAATAAAAGCCTTGCTCCGGCGTTACCGAATGGTTAATGCTGATAAGATTCAGCTAAATGGCACAGTGATTGATCGAAAAAGCTATGAAGTACATTGCAGCGGCAAGCTGATTATGCTGCCGATGAAGGAATTCGAATTGCTGTCACAGCTGGCAAGCTATCCTGACCGCATTTTTTCCCGGGAGGAACTGATCGAGCTTATCTGGGGAACAAATTTTGCAGGTGATGATCGCACAGTGGATGTCCATATTAAGCGGCTGCGCAAACGTTTTTCAGAGCGCACGGATGATTTTAACATCAAAACTGTGCGGGGGATCGGGTATAAATTGGAGGTTACGAAACGTTGAGAACACTTTATTTACGCATTGTCATGACAACGATCCTCGTCATGATCCTAAGCAGTCTGTTCGCTTTTATCATATCAAATGCCTACTACCAATTTGCATTAAAACCATACAATGACAAAAAAATAACCCGGATGGCAAAAGATGTGCAAACATTTTACAAAAGCAACCCAGATGTTAATCTTGATGCTTATTTGGAAAACATCGGCCGCTTAGGCTATCAGCTCTATTTAGCAGATGGGAATCATCAAGGCTCTTTTTTCGGCGGTGAATTCAGGAAAAAGGATCTAGACCCGAAAGTCATCCAAAAGGTTATTGATGGCAGCACCTATCATGGCATCATTCAGTTTCCCTCAAAATTATTTGTTACAGGTTTCTTCGACAATGCACTTATCAATACCATAGGTGTGCCAATAAAGGTTGATGGGAAGCCTTCCGCTCTCTTTATTAGACCAAATGTCGAGGTTCAATTTGGGGAGCTGCGAATCTTTTTTGCGGTGATCCTTGTCTTAACCATTTTTTTAAGCATAATCTTCGTCGCAGTCAGTACCCGTTATATTGTTAAACCGATTACAAAGCTGACAGATGCCACCAAAAGGATCGCAAAAGGGAAATATAATATTCAATTAAATGTTAAACGGCGTGATGAAATAGGCAAGCTCGCAAGTAACTTTTCGCAAATGGCCAGAAGCCTTGAGCAGCTTGAAGAGATGCGGCAAGAATTTGTGTCAAACGTGTCACACGAAATCCAATCGCCGCTTGCCTCTATTCAAGGCTTTTCTCAGACACTGCAGTCCAAACAATTACCTGAAGACCAGCGACAGCATTATTTGTCTATCATTGAGGACGAAAGCCGCCGCATGTCCCAATTAAGCAAACAATTATTGACGCTTGCCTCCTTAGATAAAGAAGAAGGGTTGCTGGAGAAAAGCACGTTTGATGTTGCGGCACAAATCAAGCAAGTCTTGTTCATGACGGAATGGAGCTGGCGCGAAAAAGACTTGGCTATTGATATGGAACTGCCTTCGACTTATCTATATGGTGATAAAAAACTGCTCCATCAGGTTTGGACAAACCTTATTACTAACAGTATTAAATTTACTGAAGCGGGCGGGACGCTGTTGATCAGGCTTGGTAAAAAGGATAACACCTGTCAAATTGAGATTGAGGACACCGGCATAGGGATTTCAGATAAAGATTTGCCAAATGTGTTTCATCGCTTTTACAAAGCGGACAAGGCAAGGGAACGAAAAGAAGGATCAAGCGGATTAGGCCTTGCGATTACGAAGAAAATCATCGACATGCATGAAGGAGAGATTCATGTTGAAAGTAAATTAGGGGAAGGGACCATTTTCCGTATTGAACTTCCGCGAATGTAATTTTCCGTTCATATTCCGTTCATATTCGCTTCATATACTTTAATCAAGGCAGGCGAGAATGATTCAAATGCCAGCCTATAATTTGAAGGAGTTGAACGGACGTATGTTTCTTGCATTACGCGAATTCAAACATGCTAAGCTGCGCTATCTATTGGTGGCTTTAATTATGATTCTTATTGCTTGGCTCGTTCTTTTTGTATCAGGACTTGCTAAAGGGTTATCTTCTGACAATGCTTCATCTATTCAAAACATGAACACGGACTATTTGGTGCTGCAAAAGCAAGCGGATAACAGGTTAAACCGGTCTGTTATATCAAATGATACATTGAAAGATGTTCGCACATTCGTCTCTGATAAGAAATCGACGCCATTAGGTGTGCAAATGACTACATTGACGAAAGATGGCTCTGCGAAAAAGGTGGACGTCACGTTTTTTGCCATTAATACGAATGGCATGCTTGCCCCGGATGTTGCGGAAGGCAAAATGATCAATAACACAACAACCAATGAGGTTGTGGCAGACAGTTCCTTAAAGGATAATGGCTTTCATTTAGGAGACATTGTGAAGGATCAAGCTTCAGGGAAAATCTTTAAAATTATTGGGTTTACCAAGGAACAATCCTTTAGCCATGCACCGGTTATTCACATGAATTTCAAGGAATGGGATGCAATTCACAAGGCGAATGCCCGCGGAGGCGAATTTTTTAATGCCGTGGCATTAAAAGCAAATCAGGATAAAGCTGATCAAATAGATAATAGCGTATCAGGCGTTGATGTCATTACCAAAAGCGATGCCTTAAAGGGTATTCCTGGTTACAAGGAAGAACAAGGTTCACTGATCATGATGATCGCTTTCTTGTTTGTGATTGCGGCGGTCGTGCTTGCTGTCTTCTTTTACGTCATAACGATACAAAAAATGAATCAGTTCGGTGTTTTGAAAGCAATCGGGGCAAAAACCGGTTATCTGGCGAAGAATATCGTTTCCCAGGTCCTGCTGCTTACGATAGCAAGTCTTATAATCAGCATCGCGCTGACTTATGGTGTGGCATTTATTTTGCCAAGCAGCATGCCGTTTGATCTCAGTCCACAATTAGTTCTAGGCTGCTCAGGACTCTTTTTGGTTGTCTCTGTGATCGGATCGTTATTATCGTTATATCGTGTGGCAAAAATTGACGCGATTGAAGCAATTGGGAGGGCTGTGTAATGAGTGACAAACTTGTACTCGATAATATCAGCAAAGTATTTGGAGATGGGGATACCTCGGTTAAAGTGCTTGACCGTGTCTCCTTGCAAGTTAAAGCGGGTGAATTTGTGGCTGTTGTCGGACCTTCAGGCTCTGGCAAAAGCACCTTTCTTTCGATTGCAGGAGCCTTATTGTCACCAACCAGCGGGCGAATTTTCCTTGATAATAAAGAAATAAATAAAATACCTGAGCAAAAAATGAATCGGATTAGATTAGAAAAAATCGGTTTTGTCTTCCAATCGGCGAATTTGATCCCGTATTTAACAGTTCAAGATCAGCTGCTGCTCATTCCCAAGTTAGCAGGTAAGCGCAATAAAAATGCTGAAAAGAGGGCAGATGATCTTCTCAAGCGCCTTGGACTCGACCACCGCCGCAGTCATTATCCAGAAAGTTTATCTGGAGGCGAACGGCAGCGCGTAGCTATCGCAAGGGCTTGGATGAACGACCCGGAGATTATTCTTGCCGATGAACCAACTGCAAGCCTTGATTCCGAACGCGGCAGAGCTGTTGTCCAGATGCTTGCGGATGAAGTGAAACTAAGGGATAAGGCGGCTATTATGGTCACTCACGATAAGCGGATGTTAGACCTTTGTGACCGTGTTGTCTATATCGAGGACGGGCAGCTTTCCGAGCAGCCGGTCAATGAAACGAAAACGTCATAAGGAAGTAAAAAACTCGCCGCTAATGGCGGGTTTTTATTGATCAAATCAGCAACAAAGCCTTATTAATATATCGGAAGGACATGTTATATTAATGGTATATTAATATTGTAACAATAATCGATATTTTCCAACATGATTGATATCTTTATTTCATCAACATTTTACATATAACAACCTTTTAATATAGCTTTTTTTAGTAAACCCATTAAAAATAGTGGGTTGTTTTGGCGTGTTTTGTAAAACTTTCGTCAACTTTTTTAGTAATATCTATTTTTTTATGAATAAGTTATCGAAAAGGCATGATTTTAATAAAATTTTATTAATATTTTTTCAATTCCTTTACATAGCAGGCAATAGGCGGCCATTTCTCTAATTGTGTTAGTAGCGATACACCAAGTTGTGTGTCGAAACAACAGGAAGGGATGGTTGATAAAGATGAAAAAGTGGGTGAGCGGTTCTTTTGCCACAGTCATTGCCGCAGCAACGATTGGAATGGGAGGGATAACACCAGCTTCGGCAGCCACTGCGGGGGATAACGCATTAAAGGATATGAAGTCAATGTCGAAAGGCCATTTTCAAATGGTGACGAGTAAGGAAAACAATGTACCAACTTTTGTTTCCGGAAAGCTATCCAAAGAAAAGATTACCTCTGTCGCTGATGTGAAAAATTATCTTAAGAAAAAAAGTGATCTTTTTAAAATGGATCCCGGGAAGGATTTAACCTTCAAGAAAAAGACAACGGATAAATTGGGGATGACACATTATGAGTTCCAGCAAACCGTGAAAGGTGTTCCTGTAGACGATGCCATTTTTACTGTTCATACCAATAAAGCTGGAGAAGTCACTTCGGTCACCGGCCAGGTTTACCCAAAGGCCACGCAAGCTGTTGATAGTGTGAAGGCTGGCCTGTCGAAAGATGAAGCTGTCCAAAAAGCATGGCAGCACATTGATCTGACTAAGAAGCAAACTTTGGGGGCTAAGGCGGACGGCCAAAAATCGCTGGCTTTTAAATCTAATGTCGAAAATACGGCAGAAAAAAGCAAGCTTGTCGTTTATCCGGAAAAGGATAAAAGTGCACTTGCTTACCATGTTGAACTTCAATTTATCAAACCATATCCGGCAAACTGGCAAATTATTGTCGATGCCAATGACGGCCATATCATTCAGGCAACAAATGCGGCATCCGATGCAACGGGCAGCGGTACAGGCGTTCTAGGGAAGAAGCTGACGTTTAATACGACACTTAATAATGGCGCTTACGTCCTTGTCGATCAATCAAGGGGCGGCGGAGTCGAAACTTATAGCGCGAATAATGGAAGCTCATTACCGGGTGACCTTGTAAGTGATGCTGATAATAGCTTCACAGATAAAGGTCAAGCGGCTGCGGTGAGTGCTCACTATAACATTGAAAAAGTATACGATTATTATAAAAATAATTTCAATCGAAACAGCTATGATAATAAGGGGGCAACCCTGAAGTCCACCGTCCATTACGGCAATGACTACAATAATGCGTTCTGGAATGGTCAGCAGATGGTCTATGGTGATGGTGATGGCCGCACTTTCATCCCGTTATCCGGAAGCTTGGATGTTACCGGCCATGAATTGACACATGCCGTGACAGAATATACTGCAGGGCTGCAATATCGTAGTCAACCCGGAGCTTTGAATGAGTCCATGTCTGATGTGTTCGGCAACTTCATTGAAGGCAACCACGATTATCTCGTCGGTGAGGATGTCTACACGCCGAATACACCGGGAGATGCCTTAAGAAGCATGTCAGATCCGACAAAATACGGCCAGCCTGATAATATGAGCGATTATGTTCATACAGGTCAAGATAACGGAGGGGTTCATACCAACAGCGGCATCCCTAATAAAGCTGCTTATCTGACGATTGAAAGCGTCGGTTGGGACAAAGCGCAAAAAATCTATTACCGGGCGCTGACGACTTACCTTTCACCAAGAAGCCAGTTCAGTGACGCAAGAGCAGCGCTTCTTCAGGCAACAAGTGATTTGTACGGCCAAGGTGCCGAATATAACGCCGTTGCCAGCGCATGGGACCAAGTCGGAGTGAAGTAATTAATTAAGGGGTCTGACCCTCAGGGGTCAGACCCCATTTTTAAAGGAATTGAAACAAACTTATCGAATAAAAATAGGTAACAACTTTATTCTGGAGAAAGGGGCAGATCGTATGAAACCAAAGATTGTTACAAAGGATGCATTTCATATACATGGCATTGGTGTCCGGACATGCAACGAAGGAGAAAGCGGTTATGATGGGGTGATTCCAAAACTGTGGGGCCAATTTTATGATCAAAAAATAGTTGAAAAAATACCCTCACGCCCGTGCCAAAACATTATTGCCCTTTATACGGATTATGAAGATGGGGTGTCAGGGCATTATACAATAATGATCGGCGCAGAAACCTATTCCCCTGAAGAGGTCTCTGAGGGATTGATTGCGAAAACTGTTCCATCAGCTAAATACATTATATTCACATCAAATAAAGGAGAAATTTCCAAGGTAGTCCCTGAAACATGGCAGTCAATTTGGACATTTTTTAATGATGATTCATCTTATAAAAGGGCATATACGGGGGACTTTGAACTCTATGATACGAGAAGCCACGACCCGAACAATGCGGAAATCGATATTTACATAGCTGTGAAATAAATAATTACAGATAAGGACCGCCCTGCTGTGCGCTGTTTTCCTCCCACTGTGAATACAAACCGCTGCCATCGCAGCTTTCACAATCGAAAACAGCCGCTGATTCATAATCATAAATCGCTGTATACCCTCGGCCCTTACAATCCGGACATTTATCTAGGGCTTTCATTTTAGATAAATGTTTTTCATACCTGTCAGACCGCCAATTAGAAACTGCATTGAAAAGACCCATTTTTTCTCACCTCAAATCATTTTCATTATTTTTGGGGTAAGCATTATTTTTTATACTATTTTATGGGTAAATGTCATCTATGGTTATCAATTGAATAAAGAAAACTAGCCGATTGGCGAGCCTTTGGTGAAGACAGAGGCGTAGTTGCACTTATGTGCGTCAGAAAGTTATACTTTCTGATTAACTTAAAAAAGGAAGGCATCATACCGCGATGCCTTCCCTTTGCTTAACTTAAAAATGTCCCCATGACTTTATTTACATAGGCCTTTGTTTCTTTAAAAGGCGGGATGCCGCCAAATTTTCTAACATTGCCTGCTCCAGCATTATAGGCTGCTAAAGCAAGCGGCTTATTGCCGTCAAATTGGTCCAGCATCTCCCTTAGATACCTTGTTCCGTCGTCAATATTCTGGGCGGGGTCATACGGATCTGTTACACCTAGAGCACGTGCGGTTTCCGGCATGAGCTGCATAAGTCCCCGGGCCCCAGCAGAACTTGTGCTTAAGGGATTACCGCTTGACTCATGATGAATGACAGCCTTAATTAATTTTGGATCGACACCATATTTTTCGGCTGCCTCTTGAATGATTCCGTCATATTTGTTTTTTGTTATAACTTTGGAATAATGGTGGGGCACAGCTGTTACCTGATCAAGCCGTCCTAATAAATAGTCCTCCGGAGTGATCTTCAATGAAGGTGATGTTTTAAGTAATGCCGAATCCGGGGTGATTGCCTGCAATGGGGACTGCTCAAGCATCATCAGCATGGTTTCCATTAAATCTGAAAATGATTGTGTCCCTATCAATGATGTTTGCTGCGCTCTTGTCGCTATTCCTTGATACTGATCTAACTTGCCGATGGCAGGCATCCATTGAAAATTTGACGCCATATGTTATCCCCCATTAATTTGCTCTTTATAGCGATTAAAAAACCGAATAATCTTATTTTGTGTCTTGCGGGCCGGGATGTTATGCGCCGTAAGTAATTGATCAAAAGCTTCTTGCCCGTCAGTCCGGTCAGATGCTTCAAATTCCAGCTCATAATCCTCGTGATCAAGATAAAAGCTGTGGTCCAGCACCAGTTCCCCTGACATAAAAGGGATTTCCGCACGGTCTGTCGTTAATTGGCCTAGAAACACCAAGTCCTCATATGGTATATCGGCTCTCCGCAGCAATGTTTGAACATCACCTGCCGGCAGCTTAGCAGTCTTGATCATTAAGCTTGCTTCAGATTCACTGAGGTGTTGGTGGGTTTCCAGCAGACCTTCAGGGTGAGGCTGTTTTAACGTGAGCTGGTATTGTCCGTTTTTAAAACGGATTCTCAGAGCTGAGTGGTTACCCTTAATGGAAAAATCCTCGGTGTCAAAATAATAATTAATTTGCCGTTTAAAATGATTGGCGGTCATGTTAAGAGCTGTGCGGAGCTTTTCAAATTCGCCCTTTTTTAAAATATTTTTGAATTCAATCTCGATCTCTTGGTTCATAAGAAAGATACCCCTAGCTTTATTTGGTAAGTTTAAATGAATTATGACATAATGGTATAGGGGAAACAACTCCCAAATGATCGGAAATGAGTATGATCCGTTATTTTTTAGTTGAAAATCTACAGGTGGTGATTTCGATGGATTGGGATGTATTTTTAACACCTTATAAACAAGCAGTAGATGAATTGAAAATTAAATTGCGGGGCTATCGCGAACAATATGAAATGGCGTCCCAACATTCACCGATTGAGTTTGTTACCGGGAGAGTCAAGCCGATCCCGAGCATTTTAGATAAGGCCAGGAGAAAAAGTATACCCCTAAATCAGCTTGATACCCAAATGCAGGATTTGGCAGGTGTGCGGGTCATGTGCCAGTTTGTTGATGACATCAAAATTGTCATCAATTTAATCAAGAGCAGGACGGATTTTGATATTGTTGAAGTAAGAGATTACATAGCAGACAAAAAGGACAGCGGCTACCGTTCATATCACCTCGTCGTTAGCTACCCTGTAATGACGATTGCGGGCGAGCAAAGAATTTTGGTGGAAATTCAAATCCGGACCCTTGCTATGAATTTCTGGGCGACCATTGAGCATTCTCTAAATTATAAATATGAGGGACAGATCCCTAAGGATGTCAAAGACCGATTGCAGCGGGCTGCAGAAGCTGCCTTTCGCCTCGATGAGGAAATGTCGCAAATTCGCGGCGAAATTCAAGAAGCACAACAACACTTCATCCTAAAAAAATTAGATCAATAAAGAAGGCATCGTTCGCTTCAAAACGATATCCATTAGAAAAATCAAAAGCAAATAAGGGTGGTTTCAATGAAATTTGCCATACAATCGAAGGGCGATGACACATCAAATGAATTAAAGGACCAAATAAAGAGCCACTTAAGGGGATTTGAACTGGCTTATGATGAAGAGGAACCGGATATCGTCATATCCGTTGGCGGTGACGGCACCTTATTGCATGCTTTTCACCGCTATGTGGACCGCTTAAGTCAGACAGCTTTTGTTGGCGTGCACACCGGGCATTTAGGCTTCTATGCCGACTGGACGCCTGACGAGGTTGAGAAGCTCGTCATCCACTTAGCAAAAACACCATTCCAAGTCGTCGAATATCCTCTGTTGGAGGTAACGATCCGCTTTAACAGTGAAGGGCTTGAAAAACGATACCTTGCATTAAATGAATGTACTGTCAAGAGTATGGAAGGGTCGCTTGTGATTGATGTCATCATTAAGGGTGAAAAATTTGAGACTTTCCGGGGTGATGGGTTGTGCATCTCTACGCCTTCAGGAAGCACCGCCTATAACAAGGCTTTAGCCGGTGCGATTATTCATCCATCATTGCCATCAATACAACTGGCCGAGATGGCTTCCATAAATAATCGGGTCTTCCGAACAGTCGGTTCCCCGCTTGTGCTGCCGCAACATCACACATGCAATTTGCGCCCGGTTAATGATGTGAATTTTGATATATCGATTGACCACCTTTTTTTGGTTCACAAAGACGTTAAATCCATTCAATGCCGTGTTGCAGATGAACGGGTCCGCTTTGCCCGATTTCGCCCCTTTCCGTTTTGGAAAAGGGTCAAGGATTCGTTTATTGGCTAATATACAGCAGGTGCGCAAATAGAAAGGAATCATCATGGTCCAACAACCCTTTTTCATTGATACGGTAATCGCCCCTTCTTATGAAGGTATGTTATTAAGAGATTATTTAATTAAAAAAGTGCGCCTCTCTAGGAGGGCCCTGAAGGCTGTTAAATTCCGCGATGGGCGGCTGTTGATCAATGGCGAAGAGCAGACTGTCCGCTACCGTTTGAAAGCCGGTGACAAACTTTCCATTGTCTTTCCGCCGGAGGATAAGAGTCCTTCTTTAAAAGGGAAGCCGATGCCACTGGATATCATTTTTGAAGATGAGCATGTCATCGTAATTAATAAGCCGCCTGGCATTCCGGTCATTCCGTCGCAAAAATACTCAACGGATACGCTGGCAAATGGCGTTTTAGCGCATTTGGAGAAACAGAATTTGGCTTATACCGTTCATACTGTTACAAGGCTTGATCGTGAAACATCAGGACTTCTTTTGATTGCCAAACACCGCCACGCCCATGACTTTTTTGTTAAAATGCAAAAGGCTCATGAGGTGCATCGCCGTTACTTGGCTGTTATTCAGGGGAATTTGGAGAAAGAGGAGGGTGTGATCGACGCTCCGATAGGCAGGAAGGATGGCAGCATTATTGAACGAACGGTTAGGTTGGACGGCAAACCGGCCCGTACAAATTACAAGGTTATAAAGCGTTTAAAGGACTTAAGTGTTGCGGCCATTAAGCTCGAAACAGGGCGAACACACCAGATCCGCGTTCATTTTTCACATCTTGGGTACCCGCTGGCAGGCGACGATCTATACGGCGGATCTCTTGAAATCATTGGACGGCAGGCCTTGCACAGCTTTGAGCTAAGCTTCCGGCATCCATTTACTGATGAAAATATGCTTTTTCAGGCACCCTGTCCTGAAGATATGAGGGCAATTATTGGGGAGATTCCTCTTCAAATGATCTGAATTTCTCTTCAACATAAGGCTGATCAGAGGGCACAGAGACTGTCGCCATTTCAGGGTAGCGTAGTGCTGTCAGCTTTCCGCCAAAGACACACCCTGTATCAATGTTAACCGTCCTGTTTTTCCATCTGGGTTTCTGGACAGGGGTGTGGCCGTAGACAATCCAGGCCGCGCCGCGATAATGCTTCGCCCAGTCTCTTCGTTCGGGCAGTCCCCGCTCATCTTTTTGGCCAGTTGTATCACCGTATAAAACAAAGGATTCAACTTTTTTGCTCGTCTTGCCGATATAGTCCTCTCTGATACCGGCATGTGCGATAACAAGCCTGCCATCTTCTAAAGTCAAATATATGGGAGCTTTTTCGTATAACCACATGAACATATGGTGGGCCTTTTTTCTCTCCTTCTGATTTAAATGATTCAATTCGGCAACCGTCGTTTCCAAGCCATGCTTGACTTGTACAGGACGACCAAGCATAAATCGATATAACTTGTTGCAGTGGTTTCCAGGGACATATAATGCTGCTTGGCTTTTGACCAGCTGATAGACCACTTCGACAACTTTAAGGGAGCGTGGGCCCCGGTCAGTTAAATCGCCGAGAAAAACAAGCTGCCGATTCTCAGGGTGTTGAGGGCAGTCATTCGTCCAGTCGTATCCCAGTTCCTCCGTCAGCCGCTTAAATTCATCAAAACAGCCATGTATATCCCCGATAATATCAAACATGTTCCTAACCTCCGAACTAAAGAATGTGACGTTTCGCAGCAAGGATTATTATCCATAAAAATAGTTTTATTTATGCTAATTAAAAAAAAGCAAAGCATCAAATGAGATGTTTTGCCTTTTCCATTTTACTTAAAACATATATTTTCTTGTTCTGGATTGAATACTTAAAATCAAGCCGACAGCCATGAGGCTTGTCAGAAGAGAACTTCCCCCGTAGCTTAAGAACGGCAAGGTAATCCCAGTGATCGGCATCACTTGAATCGTCATCCCAATATTTTCGAAGATCTGAAAGGTGAACATACCGATTAGACCGGTGCAAATATAGCTGCCAAAGGGATCATGGGTGCCGATCGCCGCATGGATCATTCGGTAAATTAACATAAAGAACAAAGAGATTACAACAGCCGCACCGACGAATCCGAATCCCCCGGCGATCACCGCAAAGATAAAGTCAGTGTGCGCTTCAGGAAGTGAAACTGAACTGCTGTCAAGTCCCGTTCCGTATAATTGCCCCGGGCCGATTGTATATAATGACCTTATTAATTGATAGCCTTCATGGTTACCATATTGTTCCGGCTCCAACCAGCCATAGAAACGATCAATTTGGTGGCCTTTAAGAAGCAGTTTAATGACTTCTGGAAATTGAAACCAGCAAAAAGCGAAAAAACCGAGTCCGAGCAGGACAAACAAAAACAAAATGAGAAGAATCCGCCATCTAATCCCGGAAATGATCACAAGTGCAGCGATGATAGCTGCCATTACTAGCGCGGTTCCGAGGTCGGGCTGAATAAGTACAAGAAAAAAAGGAATGCCTGCAACAACAGCGATTTTCCCCAATAACCAAATATCGTCACGCAATGACTTAACATGATGGGTTTCATTGTGTTTGACAATCACTTGGCTGAGTGACAAGGTCAGAAAAATTTTCATAAATTCCGACGGTTGAAGGGAACCAATACCAGGTAATTTGTACCAACTTAAGGCTCCTTTACTTTCATCAGCAAATGGCACCGGCACACCAAGTTTTGCGGCTGTGAGTCCGAGTAAAAGCAGAATCCCAAAACCGTAAAAAAACCAGTGAAGGTTTTTGAGCCGTTCATAATCAAACAGAATAACAACCAACGCGGCAATTGCCCCAATGGTGTACCACATAATTTGTCTTTTGGCGAAACTGCTGCCATCCACATCCGGCGCATTTTGAATGGCTATAATACTTGAACAAAACAGTAAAAAGACGATAAAGATTAATGTATAATCAAGTTTCGAAAATAATTCGCGGTTATTCATAGTCATCGATCCTTCATTTAATAAAATACGCTTAAACATTATTGAACAATATACAAATAGAACGGATGGAACTTATTGATGTTTTAAGTGAAATGATTTAAACCACGGCTGTGATGTCATAATAAAGCATACATCTTTTTATTTTGGGGCAATAAGCTTTTATAAGTTTACCCGTTACTAATCATAGCTTAAAGTGATTGGAATGAAAACAGAGGAAATAAAGATGACATAGAATTTTTATCTTTTTACTGATAACAGGTGCCTGCGGAGGGTTTTAGATAAGGTGGAAAATGCGCAATTTGAACCGGACTGAAAATCTTATAAAAAGGTATAAACATTTTTCTTGAAACATTAATATAAGTCAGTTAGATTTAGTAGAGCTTTTTATTTTATCTAATTTAGAAGTGCCAAAAAAACAAATGGAAAGTTAATAAAAGTGTGGGGTAAATATGGTTTCTTATTTGTAAACAAAAAGGAGGTTATTCATGCATTCATCAGTTACATCCTTAATAGTTGTTTTAATCGCCGCTTTTCTGACGCCGATTATCCTCAATAAATTAAAGCTAAATGTGATCCCGGTAGTTGTCGCCGAAATTATCGCCGGCTTAATTATCGGTCAAAGCGGATTCGACCTTGTGCATCATGGGCATTGGATCGATATCTTATCAACCCTGGGCTTCATTTACTTAATGTTTTTAAGCGGGGTGGAGATCGACTTTTCCGTCTTTTTGACAAACGGAAAGAAAAAGACATTGCCAAACGGAAAATTGGAACCTAACCGTTTTGGATTGTCATTCATGGTATTCGTGATGATCCTAGTGCTGTCTTTCCTAATTTCTCTTGGCTTGGTCTTGATACATTTTACTAAAAATCCCTATTTTATGACCTTGGTCATTTCCACGATTTCGCTGGGTGTTGTCATGCCGACATTAAAGGAAACAGGGCTGATGAAAACGGTGATTGGGCAAATTCTCCTGCTCATTACCGTTATCGCTGACCTCGCGACAATGATTTTATTATCCGTGTTCGTATCCTTTTACGACCCGGGCTCGGGGGATATGTGGCTTCTATTGATACTGTTTGCCGCTGGTGTGATCCTTTATTTTATTGGAAAGGGATTCCGGCACATGTCATTTCTCGATACCTTATCCAAAGGTACTGTCCATATCGGTACGCGGGCCGTGTTTGCGTTAATTATCTTGCTTGTCGGTTTATCGGAATCGGTCGGGGCAGAAAATATCCTTGGAGCTTTCCTGGCGGGTGTCCTTGTATCCTTGCTTTCACCGAATCGTGAAATGGTTCAAGAACTCGATTCATTTGGCTATGGTTTTCTTATTCCGATTTTCTTCGTGATGGTTGGCGTTGACTTAGACATATGGAAGCTGTTCCAGGATAAAATAATCTTTATTTTGATCCCGCTTTTATTTGTTGGGCTCTTGGTATCCAAAATGGTTCCAATTATAATCTTGAGAAAATGGTTTGATTGGCGAACCGTGTGGGGCTCAGGCTTTTTATTAACATCGACATTATCTTTGATTGTTGCTGCGGCAAAAGTCGGTGAACGTATTCACGTCATCGATAATAGAATGTCTTCAGCGCTGATTTTACTTGCTGTTGTGACATGTTTAATCACACCGATTGCTTTTCGTAAGGTTTTTCCAAAGCGGATTTCAGAAACAAAGAAAAAACTCGTGTTTGTCGGCGCAAACCAGTTAACTCTGCCGCTGTCTTTGGAGATGCATGATAACCAATTTGAAACGAAGATATACCATACAAAATTAGAAAAAAATAAGGAAGAGGATGCGGATCCTCATTTCAGCGTCCAAGAGCTTGAGAACTATGAACTGTCGACATTAGAAGGAACCGATATTTTATCCGCTGATATATTGGTTATAACAACGGGCAATGATGAAACAAACGCTGAAATAGCCGAGTTTGCCTATGACAATAGAGTCAAACGTATAATAGTAAGAATTGAAAGTCCGGAGCTGGGCGACGGGCTTAAGGAAAAGGGTGTTGAGGTTTTCTCATCTTATTTCTCAATTAAATCCATGCTGAAAGCCATTATTCAATCCCCAACGCTGGTAAATATGTTAACAACAAACGAAGGCGGCTTGTACCAGATCGAAGTTGCGAACAACGAGTATGCAGGGACAACGCTAAGGAAATTTCCATTTCTGGGTGATATCATTATTGTTCGGATCTATCGGGGAAAAGACTTCATCGTTCCACATGGCGACACTGAAATTAATATAGGTGACCGCCTTATTGTTACGGGAGGTAAAGAACATGTTAACCAGCTAAGAGAGCTGTTAACATAATTTAAAAGAGGCTGAGACAAAACTAAAAGGGTTCATTCAAATGCCGAACAATAAAATTTAAAAATATAATAGCAAATGCGAAGCGTAGTCAAAATATGGACACTCCTACGGGAACAGCACGTGTCCGAAGACCCCGCAAGAAAGCGTTTTTTGCTTTCTGAGGAGGCTCGGGCCGTGCCCGTGGAAAGCGAAGTATTTTGACGGAGCGCTCCGTTCCTTTCTTTTGTAAAATAAAAATCCGAATCATTCAGATGGAATGTCTGAATGAGTTCGGATTTTTCTATGAGTAAAAAACTTCTGTCCCAGACTCTTTTCGCTTTTTACTTGAAGGTAATTGATTAATTTCTTATTAATAAAGATAGAATTTGTCTTGCCGAATATTTTATATGGCAGGTTAGTGGAATTTAAATGAAATGGAATATATAAACGTAAGGATTATGGTGTAAATAATTCGGGATTGAAAAATCTATTGACTCAGAAGTGCTTAGGCAGTAAAATGAAAAAGTTGCTATTTAAGCATTAAATAAAGCATTTTAATTTTTAAATAGTAATCTATTAATTGTTTGTTGACTTTTATTTTGGTGAATGTTATAATATTAATTGTCGTCGCAAGAAAGTAGATTTCAATAAGAAATCTCAAAAACAACTTTTTTAAAAAAAGTATTGACTTCGGCGATTCGATAGAGTATAATTTTAAGAGTCGCCAATAAAGCGGCGCAGAAATCAAAACGAATACGAGAAGAGTTAACGCTCTTTGTGTCCTTGCACAATAACATCGCGCTTCGCGTCATGTTATCACGCAAATCACAGCGTACTCGAGAAGAGTTAATGCTCAAAAACATCGAATAATGTGTGTTTTCTCGCAAATCGATGTTAACTTGAGAAACTCACTTTCTTTGCACAACAACACTTTGATTTTGTTGGTGTTGTCACGCAAGTCGAAGCAAATCGAGAAGAGAATGCTCCTTGAAAACTAAACAAAAGCCAAGCGTAATTGAAAAGGGCAACCTTTTGAATTAAACAGCTAAGGATCATAACGATTGAATGACAAGTTGCTAAGCAACTTAATTATAATGATGCATCGCGCATCACAACTTTTTGAGAGTTTGATCCTGGCTCAGGACGAACGC
>NZ_SLXK01000035.1 GCF_004341035.1 Scopulibacillus darangshiensis | reverse complement strand
TCTTCAGCGCCGATGGTAATTGGGGGCTTCCCCCTGTGAGAGTAGGACGTCGCCAGGCAAACATAGAGATAGGCTTTAGAGCCTGTCTCTTTTTTTGCATTTTATATCAAATTCGCCCAACAGCTAATTTTTATTGATGTGACAAACACGAACGGTATTAATTGCCCATATAATATAAAAACGCGTCAAAATACAATATTTATTCTATGATAATCATTGAGCTGATGAACGAATGCATAAACTGGAAAGGTTTGCAGAGTGCAGGTCATAATTTGCCTGAATCATGCCACAGTCATGCAGAAACATTTCACATAAATATTCACTTAAAGTGAATATTTATTAAAAATTTGGGCAATATGGCTAATGGAGGTGGTTGGACGTGGCAGTAACGGCGAAAAAATACACAGGGGAAACGTGTATGATATGTAATGAAAAAAAAGCAGAAGGTATTCATATTTGTGATCAATTAATCTGTGATTCTTGTCAAAAGGAAATGCTAGAGACAGATGTAAATGACATAAAGTATCATTACTACTTAAAAAAGTTATCAAAATTAAGCATACAGGTAAAGCATGCTATGGAGAGTGGGCATTCATCATGATGTCCGCTTTATTTTTTTCTCAGGGGACAAGCCTCAAGGTGAAGTGAAGGATAACGAATCATATGATAAAATATGATTATGATAGATAAGATGGTAAAGGATTATATGATGAACCAATTTAAAACGCCACTTTTGGATGCTTTAACGAGATATAAAAAGAATCAGTATTGTTCCTTTCATGTGCCCGGTCATAAAGATGGCTTAATTTTCCCTGAAAAGGGCAGGCACCTTTTTAAAGACGTTCTTTCAATTGATGGGACAGAGGTTGACGGGTTGGATGATTTGTATCAACCCATGGGGCCGATTCAGGAAGCCCAGGCATTGTTGGCTGAATATTACGGGACAATCCGCAGTTACTTTTTGGTCAATGGGTCGACGGTTGGCAATTTAACAATGGTGTTATCGACCTGTCAAAGCGGGGATCAAGTATTGGTCCAAAGAAACAGCCACAAATCCATTTTCAACGCCCTTAAACTGGCAAAGGTTGACCCCATTTTTATATCCCCAACCATTGACCCGGAAACACATCTCCCTGTGGGTATTGACGAAGGGGCTTTAACTAGGGCATTAGATCTTTATCCTGATGCCAAAGCGTTAATACTCACTTATCCTAATTATTATGGTATGGCCTCTGAATGTGTTAACAGTGTCATTCAAATGGCCCATCAAAAGGGAGTCTTGGTCCTCGTCGATGAAGCGCATGGCGCTCATTTTAAAATGGGCGGTCCTGTACCTGAAAGCACGATCGATATGGGAGCGGATGTCATCGTTCATTCCGCACATAAGACATTACCCGCAATGACGATGGGATCTTATTTGCATATTAACAGTGAGACCATCTCTATTAACAAAATTGAAAATGTATTAAGCATGCTGCAATCGTCCAGTCCGTCATATCCAATTATGGCATCATTGGATTTAGCAAGATATCATTTAGCGGCAATGCCTAAAGACCAAATGGAACGGGCACTTTTTCAAGTTGATCAATTTGCCAAAAAGTTAAACAACATCCCCCAGATTAAACGAATTCACCCAAGTCCGGGGAAATATCGGTTGGATCCTTTTAAGCATTTGCTTCGCGCGCCTGACGGGATGACAGGCTACCGGCTTCAGGATATCCTCATGGCAGCTGGGATTTATCCTGAACTAGCCGATCCTGATCACGTTTTGCTAGTATCGGGAATAGGAGATTGCATGGACGAAAAAAATCCAATTGATAGAATAAATAAATGTTTGAATGGCTTGCAGGCAATAAAAGAAAGGCAACGAGATAATTGCAACATGCCGCCCTCGGTTTCCCATCTTGAGATTGCATATGAGGACATGGCCGATTTACCCGAAAAGGCTGTACCATTAAACGAAGCAATCGGCTATGTGTTATCTGAGGATCTTATTCCCTATCCGCCTGGCATTCCATTAGTATTACAGGGCGAAAAGATGACAGCTGATGGCGTGAAGAGTGTTCAGAGCTGGCTTGCGGCAGGTGCGACATTTCAGGGCAGCAAAACTGTTCAAACAGAGAAAGTAAAAGTCTATGATATCTATGAAGGAGAATGATAGTGAAAGGGTTGTTCATAACATTTGAGGGGCCTGACGGTTCCGGAAAATCAACACAAATAAAAAAACTGGCAGACTATCTTGAGCTTTGCCAAATCCCTTATATATTAACACGGGAACCCGGCGGTACCGAAATAAGTGATGTGATCCGATCACTTATTCTGAATCCTGCATATGTTGGACTAACGGATAAAACTGAAATATTGTTATATGCTGCATCAAGAGCACAGCATGTGAAACAAAAAATTAAACCTTCACTTAAAGAAGGGAAAATCGTCTTGTGTGATCGTTTTATTGACGCATCAATTGCCTACCAGGGATACGGCCTAGGGGCGCCGATTGAGCAAGTCAAGGCTATAAATCACTATGCTTCAGAGGGCCTTGAACCTGATAGGACATATCTTATTGATATCTCACCCGAATCAGCAAGGGAGAGAATGCAGAAAAGGGCGGAAAAGGAATATAATGAGGACTTGGATCGTATTGAACAAAGGAAATATGCCTATCATCGTCGGGTACGGGAAGGATTTAAGGCCATCCGTAGCGAAAATAAACAGCGTATTTGTTTTATAAATGGTGATCAAAGTCAGGATGATGTGTTTAAAATCATTCAGGAAGACTTTATTGAATCACTAAAACAGTTTAGCAACTAAAAAAATGAGGTGAGGACATTGAAGCTTATAATGGCGGTTGTTCAGGACAAAGACAGCAATAGATTATCCTCAGCGTTAGTGAAAACGGGGTTTAAGGCGACAAAGCTTGCAAGTACCGGCGGTTTCCTCAAGTCGGGGAACACAACATTTATTATCGGTACTGATGACGAGAAAGTTGATAAGCTTTTAAATATCATTAAAGATAATTGTGAAAGCAGAGACCAGTTAGTTGCACCGGTTTCTCCCATGGGCGGAAACGCAGATTCATATGTCCCGCATCCGGTAGAGGTAGAAATCGGCGGCGCAACGGTTTTTGTCCTCTCCATCGATCAGTTTAACCAATTTTAGGAGAGTCAGATGGCTATAAAAATTCAAAAGGAACGATCGATACATGAGTCTTTAGCAAAAACATTTTCATCAGATACGAAATCGGCTACACCATTTACAAACCATATAGACAAGCAGAATGAACGGCTGCAAGCAGATATGCTTCATAAACTGCTAAGTAAAATTGACGATCAGGCCAAACGGTTGACAGTCTCAAAAACGATCAAAGATGTTCAAATCTATAAAAAATGTATCCATGAATTTATTAAAGAAGCTGTTCATCATGGGTTGGAAGCCAAACAGTCCCGTTCATGGCATCGCCTGTCGGGTCCGCATCAAACGATTGTGAAACAACTAGATGAAAAGCTTGTTGCCCTGACAAATGATGTGCTGAACAAAGAGTCAGCGCCCATCGATCTATTGAATAAAATTGGAGAAATCCGAGGGCTGCTTATTAATTTATATATATGAAAGTGTGATTGTTCATGAGTTGGAAGGAGCTTGCCCAAACACAAGCAACAGCAGCGCGAATTTTAACGAATGCCCTTACCCAAGGCCAATTAGCCCATGCTTATCTTATTGAAGGCCAAAAAGGCACAGGCAAAAGAAAAGCGGCCAAGTTGCTTTCACAAAGCTTTTTTTGCCAAAATAAAGAAGGCGCAGAGCCTTGCGGACATTGCCGGGATTGCCGACGGGTTAACTCGGGTAACCACCCCGATGTCGTATGGGTCAAACCCGATGGCCAATCAATCAAAAAGGAACAAGTGTCAAACTTGATTAAAGAATTTTCATACCGGGGTGTTGAATCGCGCAGGAAAATTTTTATTATTGAACAAGCAGACCATATGACAATACAAGCGGCGAACAGTCTCCTAAAGTTTATCGAAGAACCTAATGGTGAAACTATTGCGGTGCTAATGACAGAGCAAATGCAACAGCTTCTTGATACGATTATTTCCAGGTGCCAAATCCTGACTTTTAGGCCCCTATCGAGACAACAAATGGAGGAACAGCTCGTTGCGAAAGAATTGCCCCGTCCGCTTGCCAGGCTTAGTGCTGCATTGACTAATGATATTGAAGATGCACTTGAATACTGCAGTAATGAATGGTTTGCAGAGGCAAGGCAAAAAGTGATACAATTCATGGAAGAGCTTATCAATCAATCTCAGTCAGTGCTACTTAAGATTTATGGCAGTTTTTCTCCTCACTTTGATGACCAATCCAAGATGGATATAGGCTTGGATCTTATCTTATTATGGTACAAGGATTTAATGTCTCTCCATTTGGAAAGAATGGATGATATCATATATATAGATCAACTCGATTTATTAAATAGACAAGCCCTAAAATCCTCATTGCAGCAAGTAACGGATGATATGTCATCAGTTTTATCTGCAAAGAAACGTTTGAGTGCACATGTCAATCAACAAAGTGTGATGGAACAGCTTGTACTCATGTTACAAGGGGGGGTCTCTAATGAATTATGATGTGGTAGGTGTCCGCTTTAAAAAGGCGGGTAAAATATATTATTTTGACCCAGGGGCATTCGACATGACACAGCATGATTGTGTCATTGTCGAGACAACCAGGGGTATAGAATACGGCAGAGTTGTGATCGAAAAAAAATCTGTAGGTGAGGACGATGTTGTTCTTCCTTTAAGAAAAGTCATTCGTGTTGCAACGGAAGAGGACCGTATTCAAGTGAACAAGAACAAGGCTGACGCAGACGAAGCGTTGGATATCTGTTTGACAAAAATCTATCAGCACGAATTGGATATGAAGCTTGTTGATGTTGAATATACATTTGACAGAAATAAAATCATCTTCTATTTTACTGCTGATGGACGCGTGGATTTCCGTGAGCTTGTTAAGGATTTAGCCGCGGTCTTTAAGACAAGAATTGAATTAAGGCAGATCGGTGTAAGAGATGAGGCCAAAATGCTTGGCGGGATCGGACCATGTGGACGGATGCTCTGCTGTTCAACCTTTCTAGGTGATTTTGAACCTGTTTCAATTAAAATGGCCAAAGACCAGAATCTTTCATTAAACCCGGCAAAAATTTCGGGGGTTTGCGGCCGCCTGATGTGCTGTTTGAAGTATGAAAATGATCAGTACGAAACGGCAAAGCAGGAATTACCGGACATTGGGGAAAGAATTGTTATACATCACGGCAAGGGCCGTGTCGTCGGGCTTAATATTCTAGAGAGACTTGTCCAAATTGAGTTAAGCGAACAGGAAAAAGTGATTGAATACACATTGGATGAACTCATTGAAGAAGGGGCCATCTCTTCGCAGAGCCACTAAATAATGAGGTGGATGACTTGGAGAAGAAAGACATTTTTTCACAAGTAAGTCGATTAGAAGAGCAGATTGGCCAGCTCTATAATGAATTAGGGGATTTAAAGGCTCAGCTTGCGAGTCTTCTGGAAGAAAATCAGCATCTTAGTATTGAAAATCGCAATCTTAGACGTCATATTGAGACATTACAAAAGGAACAAACGGAAGAGAAAGAGAATCGTCAGCAATCTCGAAAAAAGGAAATGTCGAAACCCGAAGTCGGTGAAGGGTACGATAACCTTGCCAGGCTTTACCAAGAAGGGTTTCATATTTGCAACCTTCATTACGGCAGCCTCCGTAAAGAAGGCGACTGTCTTTTCTGCTTATCTTTTTTGAATAAGAAGTAAAGCCTTTCCCTTGAGTGGAAAGGCTATTTTTACATAAAAAGGAATGACCTGTCATGACTACTGTTGGTGAAAATGAGCGGGTGGATAATCTATTTGATACAAATTTAAAGGTAATTCAATCGAACGATGTATTCGCCTTTTCTTTAGATGCCGTATTATTGTCGAGATTTGTTTATGTACCGATTCAAAAGGGTAAACTTATCGATCTATGTACTGGTAATGGCGCGATACCGATCATGTTAACGACACGAACGAAAGGAACATTAACCGGAATCGAACTCCAGCAAAGAATTTATGATATGGCTTTAAGAAGCGCCTCCTTAAATGGATTGGATGACCGTATTTCATTTATATGTGACGATGTGAAAAATGCCCCGGAGCGGCTTGGGAAGCATCAATTCGATATTGTAACATGCAATCCCCCGTATTTTCCGGCCCATCAGGCACGAGATCGTAACGTAAATGAACATATTGCCATTGCCCGGCATGAAATACATATTACATTAGAAGAGGTTATATCCATCGCAGGTGAGCTCTTAAAACAAAAAGGGAAGGCTGCTTTCGTCCATCGGCCGGAACGTCTTATTGAGATTATTTCTTCTATGAAAAAAAACAAAGTTGAGCCCAAACGAATTCAATTTGTTCATCCGAAAAAAGGAAAAGCAGCAAATATGGTATTAATTGAAGGAACAAAGGATGGAAAGGAAGGCATAACGGTCCTGCCGCCGATTCATGTCTATGATGAAAACGGTAATTATACGGAGGATATACGAAATGGCGGATAATAAAACATATGCAGTGTATATTCTTGAATGTGCCGACGGGAGTTATTATACAGGTTATACAACAAATGTGGAGCGGCGGCTGAAAGTTCATTCTGATGGTAAGGGAGCAAAATATACCCGCATACGCAGACCCCTATCACTTATTTATGAAGAATGGTTTGATGATAAATCCGAAGCGCTCAAAAGGGAGCATGCCATAAAGAAATTGTCAAAGAGGCAAAAGGTCGAGCTAGTAAAGGGGGCAAAAGCATGATGTTGTTACAAGAAAGCTTTCAAAATAAAGAGAGGAGCGGTATGCTTTACCTAGTACCGACACCAATCGGGAATTTGGATGATATAACCATGCGGGCGCTCAAAATATTAAAATCTGCTGATATGATTGCTGCTGAAGATACAAGGCAGACATTAAAGCTTTGCAACCATTTTGAAATCCAGACATCCTTAGTCAGTTACCACGAGCATAATAAAACGGTTAGCGGTGAAAAGATTTTGAAGGCGCTAAAAGAAGGTGCAAACGTTGCTCTTGTGTCAGATGCCGGCACACCAGCCGTGTCTGACCCGGGATACGAATTAGTTGTGAGCTGCGTAGAAGAAGGGGTCCCCGTTATACCGCTTCCGGGTTCAAATGCCGCAGTGACTAGCCTGATTGCTTCAGGGCTTCCAACGGATCACTTTTTGTTTTATGGTTTTTTGCCCAGGTCCAAAAAGGAAAAAGAAGCTGCTTTGGAGGAAATATCCCAATTCCCCTATACCTTAATTTTCTACGAATCCCCTTTTAGAATAAAGGACACCTTGGCCGCTGCATTCAAAACATTGGGCAACCGAAAGGCAGCCTTTGCGAGAGAATTAACCAAAAGATACGAAACCTTTGTAAGAGGTGACCTTGAGAGGTTGATTGAACATTTGTCGAATCAAGATATAAAGGGTGAATGTTGTCTTATTATTGAGGGGTCCAAAGAATCGGCTGATACGGAGACGAACGAATGGTGGCGTGAATTGACGATTGGGGAGCATGTCGATCATTATGTAAAGGTCAAGGCACTCTCAAGTAAAGAGGCGATTAAAAAGGTTGCAAAAGAACGTCAGCAGCCAAAGCGGGACATTTATCAAGCCTATCACGTTGACAATTAGCATTAAAATAACCCTGCAGGCATGAAAATTCATGCTAAGCAGGGTTATTTTTGATGACTTACTTTTTTAAGTAGCCCTCGATCTCTTTCATCACTTCTTCAGCGCCTTCTTTGCTTAAGATAAGCTTACCGCCGCCAATGTTCAGGTTATCGTCGGAAACGTCGCCAGTAATTTGACATGTCATGCTAGGCTTGTACTTTTTAAGGATAATTTTATCGTCATCAACATAGATTTCTAATGCATCTTTTTCATTGATTCCTAGAGTGCGGCGAAGCTCAATTGGTATAACCACGCGGCCGAGTTCGTCAACTTTTCTTACAATACCTGTTGATTTCATGAATATTTCTCCTCCTAAGTTCAAATTCCGTCATAATTCGACAATATTTGCTTTCTTTTAATAATACCAGTGTTTCCCAAACGGGTCAATGTTTTTCTTTTGAAAATTTAGTGCTTTTATCTGCTAAAGTTCACTAGCTCCTGAATAACCGGACAATGATGCGGATTATATAGTTTTCTAGATTTTCAAAGGACAGTTAAGCACCTCCTTTTGTTTACATTATTCGACAGCAATTTATTTTTTGTACAATCCATTTTAAAAAAATATAACTGTAGAAAGTTAATAATGAAAAAATTTACATGATTCGCACTCCGTATGTAAGGATTTTAACATTAATTACCTACCTTTTGTAATAGTAAAATAACCCATTTCACGGTAACGCGGGAAAAAGGATTTGTCGGAAGCATTAAAGTGCCAAAAGTCTTGGTATTCTTGACATTAGCGCTGCGGATTAGTATAGTTTTGAGCAGGAGACGGAGGCTACCTCTGCCTCAAAATTGGTATTTTTGTGTTAATAAGAAAGTGTAAATTTTCTTACGCACAACAATGTGACTACACTTCGTTTCGTCACAAGCCAGCACAGAAGTTTATTCGTCGCCGTAGGCTTGCAGCTAAGGCTTTCGCCATTTAAGGCTTGGCGATAAGCCAAGTTTTCTTTAGGAGGTTAAGGACAGTGGAAAATCGAAGGTCATTCTATATCACAACCCCGATATATTATCCAAGTGGAAAATTACATATCGGACATGCTTATACCACAGTAGCGGGCGACGCGATGGCTCGCTACAAACGGTTAAGGGGATACGATGTCATGTACCTTACCGGGACAGATGAGCATGGCCAAAAGATCCAAAGAAAGGCGGATGCTGAGGGAATATCTCCGCAAGAATATGTCGATAAAATGGCAGAAGGGATCCAAAGGCTTTGGAAAAAACTCGAAATTAGCAATAGTGATTTCATTCGAACGACGGAAGAAAGACATAGAAAGCCTGTGCAAAAAATCTTTAAACAGCTGTTAGACCAGGGTGACATCTATCTAGGGGAATACGAGGGCTGGTATTGTACATCTTGTGAATCTTACTTTACTGAAAGACAGCTTGACGATGGAAAATGCCCTGATTGCGGCGGGCCGGTTGAAAAGGTTAAAGAGGAATCCTACTTTTTCAAGATGAGTAAGTATGCTGATCGACTTTTGAAATATTATGAAGAACATCCGGATTTTATCCAGCCGGAGTCAAGAAAGAAAGAAATGATCAATAACTTCATCAAACCGGGTCTTGAGGATTTAGCTGTATCCAGAACGGCTTTTAACTGGGGAGTTGAAGTTCCGAATGATCCGAAGCATGTTGTCTATGTTTGGATAGATGCCTTATCCAATTACATTACAGCTCTAGGATATGGTACCGACAACGATGAGCGCTTCCAAAAATATTGGCCAGCGGATGTTCATTTAATGAGCAAGGAAATCGTTCGCTTTCATACGATTTATTGGCCAATTATATTAATGGCCCTTGACTTGCCGCTGCCAAAGAAGGTCTTTGCCCACGGCTGGCTGTTAATGAAAGATGGAAAGATGTCCAAATCAAAAGGCAATGTTGTGGACCCTGAACCTCTGATTGACCGTTACGGTTTGGATGCACTACGGTATTACTTGCTTCGAGAGGTACCGTTTGGTTCAGATGGCGTTTTCACACCTGAGGGTTTTGTCGAAAGGGTGAACTACGACCTTGCCAATGATCTGGGGAATTTATTAAACAGAACTGTGGCCATGGTGCAAAAGTACTTTGACGGTCACGTACCGTCCTATAATGGCAATGCAACTGATTTTGACCAAAGCCTCCGAGTTTTTGTCCTGGAAACGGTGAAAAAGGCAGAGAATGAAATGGAAAATCTGCAATTCTCCGTTGCTTTGTCGGCTATTTGGCAGTTGGTCAGCCGAACAAACAAATATATAGATGAAACCGAGCCCTGGGTCCTTGCTAAAAGTGAAGAAAACCGCAATAAATTGGCTTCAGTCATGGCACATCTTGTCGAGTCTTTACGAGCGATTGCGATTTTGATCCAGCCCTTCTTTACAAACACACCGCAAAAGATTTTCAGCCAAATCGGCGTGAGTGAAGATGCACATAAGTCTTGGGACAGCCTGCATGAATTTGGGTTATCGGATGGAAACTGGAAGGTCGAGAAAGGTCAGCCAATCTTTCCGCGTCTTGATGTTAAAGAAGAAATCGCCTATATTGTCGGGAAAATGAGAGGGACTGCCCCTGTTGCAGAAACAAAAACAGCAGCAAAAGAAGACAAGGTTCCAGAAGCCCCTGAATCGGATCATATAATGATCGATGATTTCGCCAAAGTTGACCTAAGGGTTGCTGAAGTGTTAGAAGCTGAGAAGGTTAAAAAAGCTGACAAGCTGCTTAAGCTAAAGCTTGACCTTGGTTTTGAAAAAAGGCAAGTCGTTTCAGGAATTGCCAAGTATTATTCCCCAGAGGAGCTGGTTGGCAAAAAAGTCATTGTTGTAGCCAATTTAAAACCCGTAAAACTCAGAGGAGAGGTATCTGAAGGCATGATTTTGGCCGGGGAGGAAAATGGAAAGCTGAAGCTAGCCACAATCGATGACTCCCTGCCAAATGGTTCAAAAGTAAAATAATTAGTAGTAAGGAGGTGGTGTAACATTATTGCCATCTCCTTTAATATTTGTTACATACTCTTAATATTTTGACATGCCGCTGTTGTATGCGAAATGTGAAATTGTGTTAAACTAGCTAGGACTTTATAATTGGTCCTTTATGGAGGATACATACGATGTTATTTGATACACACACACATATTAATGCTGAACAATTTAAAGATGACTTTGCCGACATGCTTGTCCGGGCAAAGGAAGCCGGAGTAGTTAATATGGTTGTTGTCGGTTTTGACCAACAGACCATTAAGGACGCCATGGCTATTGCGGAAGAATACGAGCATATCTATGCTGCTGTTGGCTGGCATCCCGTTGATGCCATCGATATGACGGATGATGATCTGCAGTGGATTGAAGAGCTATCCAAACATCCAAAGGTTGTAGCCATCGGGGAAATGGGGCTGGATTATCACTGGGATAAGTCACCGAAAGATATCCAGAAGGATGTTTTTAGAAAACAAATTCGACTCGCGAAAAAAGTAAAACTGCCGATTATTATTCATAACCGGGAAGCAACAGAAGATATCCTTGAAATTCTGAAAGATGAGCATGCTGAAGAGGTTGGCGGTGTGATGCATTGCTTTAGTTCAGATTGGGAAACAGCCAAACAATGTCTTGACATGAATTTTTACATAGGCTTTGGCGGCCCTGTGACATTTAAGAATGCACAGTTGCCAAAAGAAGTGGCTGCCCAAGTGCCGCTGGACCGGCTCTTAGTTGAGACGGATTGTCCATATCTTAGCCCTCATCCTTATAGGGGAAAAAGAAATGAACCAGCACGCGTCAAGCTCATCGCCGAGAAAATTGCGGAACTTAAAGGATTGTCTTATGAAGTGCTTGCAAAAAAAACGTCCGACAATGCCAAACAATTTTTTGGCTTAAAATAAATGATATTCAGCCCCAATTCGACAAATACCATCCAGGTTCATGTTAAAGTGAGTTGGAATAGTAGTTTTTGCCAAGACACCTGTCGATATGTTTGTATTTCATTCTAGCAATTAATCTGCTTATAATAAAAACTGCCCAATGAATACTAGAATTTATAAGATTATCACAAAGGAGAGGTTCGATGCTTGAAAACAAGAAAAATCTCTTTTTTCAAAAGAAGAGGGCCATCATAGCACTCCTGTCATTTGTTGTTTTAGTATCTGTCATTTCATATGCGGCCTATGAATCTAGCAAAAAGAAGGTCACATTAGTAGCAAATGGCAAAGTCAAGGATATCAGGACACATGCTGATACTGTAAAGGAATTGTTAAAAAACACAGGTGTGACACCCCGTTCGCACGATGTGGTTCAGCCCGGGATACATACGAATTTATCAGATAATATGAAAGTGGTTTGGGAGCCTGCCCAGAAGATACAATTCACCGAAAAAGGCGAAACAAAAACGGTATGGACGACAGCTGATACTGTGCAAGGCTTTTTTAAAACGCATCACATCAACATTAAGGCACACGATCAAGTCAAACCATCTCTTAACACAAAAATTGATGGCGGGATGGCGGTTTCTTATAAACCCGGTTTTCAAATTGACCTAACCGACGGGAAGCATAATAAGAAGGTCTGGGCTTCTTCAATGACGGTGAGTGAACTTCTCGCTCAAAAGGGCATTGATTTGTCAAAAAATGATCGTGTTGAACCTGGGAAAAACGTGACATTGACGCCGAATACTAATGTTAAGGTGATTCGTGTTAAAAAAGCGGAAGATATCGTAAAAGAGCCATTAAAATTTGATACAGTAAAAAAAGACAGCGGTGACCTTGAAAAGGGCAAAAAGAAAGTGCTCTCTGATGGTCATGAAGGTCAAGTTGCCAAGCATTATGAAGTGACATATGAAAACGGCAAAGAAGTCGCAAGAAAGCTGATTGGTAAAGAAGTTTTACAAGAAAGTCAAGACCGGATTGTAGCTTTAGGGACGAAAGAACCTGTAACTCATGATGAGCCGAATATTGTACCTGTATCCGCCAAGACGACATCACCGCCTAAGACAGCAGCTGTCTCCAGGAATGCATCAAGCTCAAACGATGAGGTTCGTTATGTTTCGAGCACTGCCTATACGGCAAACTGTTCAGGATGTTCCGGTATGACTACGACAGGGATAAATCTTAAAGCAAACCCAAATGCCAAAGTTATTGCTGTAGATCCAAACGTTATTCCGCTTGGGACTAAAGTATACGTTGAAGGCTATGGCTATGCGGTTGCCGGTGACACTGGCGGCAGCGTCAATGGCAACAAAATAGATGTCTTCTTCTCATCGGAATCCCAGGCTAATAGCTGGGGTTCGAGACGGGTTAAGATTAAAATCCTAAATTAACATTAAAAATAGATTATAATGGAGAAGTACAGAGGGAAGCTTTCTGTACTTCTTTTAGTTAATCAGAAAGCATAGTTATGCTCCTCCATTTCATTTTGTCGCAAGGCAGCAACGAAGCGGATCCATGCTGTAGCCTTTCTGATGCAGATAAGTGCAACTAAGCCTCTGTCTACGCCTATTTAAGGCTTGACAATCGGCAAGTTTTCTTTACATTTACGTTACAATTATAGGACGAGTGGGCGAAATAAAAGGTTTCAAAAAAGCGGAGGAAATTATGATTATTAAGGAAATTATCGTCGTGGAAGGCAAAAGTGATACAATGGCAATAAATAATGCCGTAAATGCGGACACTATTGAAACGAACGGCTCTGCGGTCAATAGAATGATTATTGAAGCGGTCAGGCATGCTAAAGAAAAACGGGGTGTGATCATCTTTACTGATCCGGATTTCCCTGGCGAAAAAATCAGAAAAACAATTAGTGAGAGCGTACCGGGTTGCAAGCACGCTTTTTTGACGAGAGAGGAAGCGGCAGGACTTGTAACGCAAAGCCTTGGCATAGAGCACGCTTCACCTGAAGCCATACGTGATGCTCTGGCAAAGGTTTATACAGAGACGTCCGAAACAGAAGAGCATATCTCGATGACAAAACTTAGAGAAAATGGTTTGGTCGGCGGAAAAGGTGCCAGAGAACGGCGTGAAAAGCTGGGTGAGCATTTGAAAATTGGCTATACAAATGCAAAACAATTACATAAAAGATTGAAAATGTTCCAGATTACTGAAGATGATTTTAATAAAGCATTAAAAGCTGTTATTTTGGAGGAAGTCAATGAATAACCGGGTATCTTCGCCTCGTACAACGAGTGACATCATAAAACAATATCAATTTACATTTAAAAAGAGCCTTGGGCAAAATTTTTTAATCGATGAAAATATTTTAAAAAAAATTGTATCCTCAGCGGAATTAACAAAAGACAGCTATGTCATTGAAATTGGGCCGGGGATTGGGGCTTTAACACAAGTGTTAGCCAAGGAGGCAAAGAAAGTTGTCGCATTGGAAATTGACAAGAGGCTTGAACCTATTTTAGCTGAGACCCTGAAGAATGAAGAAAATGTACGGGTTTGTTTTAAAGACGTCTTAAAGGCCGATTTGAAGAAGATTATTGCTGAGGAATTTCCTGCGGATGCAAAAGTGATGGTCGTGGCCAACCTGCCATACTATGTAACGACACCGATTCTAATGAAACTATTAACGGATCATCTCCCGATAAAGGGCATTGTTGTTATGATTCAAAAAGAGGTGGCAGAACGGCTCGAGGCAAAGCCTGGGGAGAAAAGCTACGGGTCGTTATCTATTGCTGTTCAATATCTTGCCGATCCTAAAGTGGTCATGACAGTGCCCAAAACGGTTTTCGTTCCGCAGCCGAATGTTGATTCTTCTGTTATACAGCTCAAAATGCGTAGAGAGAAGAAGGTCGCTGTCAAAGATGAAGCCTTTTTCTTCACAGTGGTGCGGGCTGGTTTTGCCAAGCGCAGGAAAACTTTAATGAATAATTTGCTTAACCTTTTCTCAAAGGAACAGAAAGAAGCTATTATGGAACGATTGGATGCCGTCCAAATTGATCCGGTCAGACGGGGTGAAACGCTGACCATAGAGGAGTTTGCGCGGCTGAGTGACGCTTTATTAACCATTCGGGATGAAGGTCAAACAAAATAGCTCCTTTAAAATCCTTTCATCAAAAAACCTTTCCTTGCATATGTTGAAAATAGGGTCTTTAATTTTCAGATTCGGTTCTTTTCGGGAAGTGTGAGGAGGTCTATAATGGAGATTCAAGTCGGCGATATCGTCGCAAGGTTATCCTACCAGTGTGACGTTTGTTTTCGTGTTGTCAAAATTGACACGAAAGATAATAAAGCAGAACTGTCAGGTCAGGAGCTCCGCTTATATGCTGACGCACCGTTAAGTGATTTAAAAGCAATGACTGAAGAAAAACGCCTGGAGTTTGAAAAGCGTTCTCAGGAATTAGAGGACCATTCTAACCGATTGTTTCGCCAGGATTATCAGAAGCTGAAATTAAAACGTGAATATACTGCGACGAACGGTTATCGTACGAGAATGACCTATTTTGAAATGCCTGGCAGGGTGCTGCATATTGATGGTGACCCCTTTTACCTCAAAAAATGCTTGCGGGTTTACGAAAAATTAGGTGTTCCGGTTTTGGGGAAGTATATGAAAGAAGAAGACATGCCTGAAAATGTCCCCAAATTAGTTAAGCAAATACGTCCGGATATTCTGGTTTTAACCGGACATGATGCCTATATGAAAAGTAAAGGGGAAGAAGATGATATTAAAGCTTACCGCCATTCGGGCCACTTTATCAGAACCGTAAAGGAAGTCCGATTTATTTTTCCGCACCTTGATCAACTGGTCATTTTCGCCGGGGCTTGTCAGTCTCATTTTGAAATGTTAATAAGAGCCGGAGCAAATTTCGCCAGCTCGCCGACACGAATTAATATCCATGCCCTTGACCCTGTATACTTGGTTTCGAAAATCAGCTTTACTTCATTTATGGATCATGTCAACGTATGGGATGTTCTGAGAAATACCTTAGCCGGGTCGGATGGTTTAGGCGGCGTTGAGACTAGAGGCATCCTTAGAACCGGCATGCCCTTTCCTTCTACAGATGAACAATAAATGCTGTATACATATTTTCTTAGATACAGCACATAATAACATCACTTGAGTGTGAAAAACATTGACAACATGGATTAAATACTGATATAATTCTCTGTTTTCCACTTTAGTTTGACATTTAGGCTCGAATGATGTTATAATTTGGTTAAGCGAGGTGGGTTGATCGATGGGAAAAACCATTAAGGATATCAAATGCGCTTTAGACGAAAGAGTCGGCAAACGTTTAGCTTTAAAGGCCAATGGGGGCAGACGAAAAACAATTCAACGCGTTGGTGTTTTAGAGGAAACCTATCCATCTGTGTTTATCGTCAAGCTTGATGAAGATTCGAATGCTTACGAACGTGTATCATACAGCTATACTGACGTATTAACTGAATCGGTTGAAATTACATTCTTAGAAGAAGCAGCAGCAAGCGGGCAGTAGGCATTCATGTCATACTGCTTTTTATTTTGTTTTTACATAATGGTTTTATTAGGAAGCTATAATCAGGCGGGTCCGATCAAATAATAAGAATGCTCAACTGAAAGGGGTTGTCTGATCATGGCTAGAAATCGTGGTGTGATGTCTGACCAGTTAAAAGAGGAACTTGCTAAAGAGCTTGGTTTCTACGACACTGTCCAACAAGAGGGATGGGGCGGAATAAGGGCACGCGACGCGGGTAACATGGTTAAGAGGGCTATTGAGCTTGCAGAAGGACAACTGGCTAATAAAGAAAATAAATAACGCCTGAGCAAAACCGGAGCCTTGTGCTCCGGCTTTTTAAGTTTTATGATTAAAGGAACCGAACAAAGAACGGAAAGTAAAGCGAGGGAAAGATGTGAAGGTAACTGAGAAAGCGCCGGCTAAGATTAATTTATCTCTCGATGTTTTGAATAAACGCGAAGACGGCTTTCATGAGGTTAAAATGGTGATGACCACTATTGATTTGTCAGATAGAATTGAATGTGAGGAGCTTCCTGGGGATGAAATCAGAATTTTTTCAACCGCTTCTTTTGTCCCTGAGGATCAGCGCAATTTTGCTTATCAAGCAGCGGATATTATAAAGAGCCGATATGGGATCAAGAGGGGTGTTATGATCTCGATTACTAAAGAAATTCCTGTGGCAGCAGGCTTGGCGGGAGGCAGCAGCGACGGAGCTGCAACAATACGGGCACTTAACCGTTTATGGAAACTTAATATGTCGCAAAAAGAAATGTTGGCTGTCGCATCAATGGTTGGTTCAGATGTTGCCTTTTGTGTCAAAGGAGGAACGGCTCTTGCTACGGGACGCGGTGAGTGTGTTCAGCCGATCCCATCGCCGCCCCCCTGTTGGGTCGTTTTAGCTAAACCACCCGTATCGGTATCCACCGCTGAAATTTATCAGGGGCTATGCTTAGAAAGGGCACCCCATCCGGATGTGGATGCGATGATCCAGGCGATTAAAAAGCAGGATTTTAATAAAATATGCAGGCTGTTGGGAAATACACTTGAATCTGTAACGCTCGATCGTGTTCCGGAAATATCCCAAATTAAAAGTCATATGAAACGTATGGGCGCGGATGGTGTTTTAATGAGCGGTAGCGGGCCGACTGTATTCGGATTGACCCAATATGAATCACGGATGCAGAGGTTATACAACAGTCTAAAAGGATTTTGTCCCCACGTTTATGCTGTTCGGCTTTGCGGAAGATGAGATTCTCTTGAATAAAGACGGATAAAGGTGTAAGATTTAGTTAAAATATTCGGATTTAGGAGGAGCATCATGAAATTAAAGCGGAGCAGCAGGTTAGTTGATATGACAGGATACCTCCTGCAGCGCCCTCATCAAATTATTTCACTTTCCACCTTTTCGGAACGTTATGGGTCAGCGAAGTCCTCAATAAGTGAAGATTTAGGGATTATAAAGGAAAACTTTGAATCACAAGGTACTGGACGGCTTGTGACGATTGCGGGGGCATCAGGCGGTGTAAAATACATACCCTATATGGAAATGTCCGATGCAAAGGAGCTAATGAGCCTTCTGAGCGGCCAACTGTCACAGTCCGATCGGTTGTTGCCAGGCGGTTATTTATATATGACGGATATACTTGGACAACCCTTTTATATCAATGCGATCGGCAGAATGATTTCAGCGGTATATTCGAAGGACGCCATAGATGTTGTGATGACAATGGAAACAAAGGGCATTCCGTTGGCTTATGCTGTTGCATCCCAATTTAATGTTCCGGTTGTCATCGTCAGACGCAGCAGTAAGGTGACAGAAGGGTCGACGGTGAGTATTAATTATGTATCAGGCTCCTCAAAAAGGATCCAAACAATGGTCTTGCCAAGAAGGAGTCTTACGCCCGGTTCAAAAGTCCTTATTATTGATGATTTCATGAAAGCTGGGGGAACGATGAAGGGCATGGCAAATCTTTTGCAGGAGTTCGACGCAGAGGTTGCCGGAATGGCGGTTTTCGTTGAAACCAAAGATAAAGCACCAAAGTTAATTGATGGTTACCTGTCATTATTGAAATTATCAATGACTGAACAAGAACAGAGCTTTGCGATCGAACTAGGAAACGTTTTTAATTATTATAGTTTGGAGGAGAAAATATGAAAAAGACACACACTGATGCAGCGCCAGCGGCCATTGGCCCGTATTCACAGGGGATAGTTGTTAATAATGTGTTTTATAGCTCAGGGCAAATCCCTCTGAAGGCTAATGGGGAATTAATTGGGGAAGACATTGAACAACAGGTCCACCAGGTTTTTTCAAATATTAAGGCAGTGCTCGAAAGTGCTGGAGCTTCGTTAGAAACGGTAATCAAGACAACGGTGTTTATTAAAAACATGGATGACTTTCCAGCTATTAATAATATCTATGGCACATACTTTACAGACCATTTGCCCGCACGTTCTTGTGTTGAAGTTGCTAGGCTTCCAAAGGATGTTAAGATTGAAATGGAAGTCATTGCGCTTGTAAAATAGGCCAAAAGCCACATAACTATAAAATATTTTGACTTTTTTTAATTCCTTTGAAGGATTTAAACAACATTTGTTGAATGGTTGTTATAGTCTCTTATTTATGGTAAAAGGTGGTGCCTAAAAATGGAAGTAACAGATGTAAGGCTGCGTCGAGTTAATACGGATGGACGAATGAAAGCTATTGCCTCAATCACGATTGACAACGAATTCGTTGTCCATGATATTCGTGTTATTGACGGAAATAACGGAATGTTTGTCGCTATGCCCAGCAAGCGTACTCCTGATGGAGAGTTTCGTGACATAGCTCACCCGATTACTTCTAGCACACGTGAGAAAATACAGCATGCTGTGTTGGAGGAATACCATCATGTAGGCGAAGTTGAAGCCGCTTATGAAGAAGCGGGTGCTTCTTAATAAACATTTTCGCCAGTAATAGAAGGAGACCTAATCACAATGGTTAGGTCTCCTTCGTTTGCGTTAAATTTGAATGCTCAAAGCAAAAAGATCTCTGCTCTTACGATTTTCTTGAAAAAACAGGCTATATAGGCTATAGTCATATGTGGACGAAAAGGAAGATGGAGGTCTTTTAATGTCGAATCGTTATGCTGTCATTCTCGGCGCAGGCAAAGGCACCAGAATGAAATCCAAGCTTTATAAAGTATTGCATCCTGTATGCGGTAAACCAATGATTCAGCATGTCGTTGATCAAATCAGGGGTCTAAATTTTGGAAAGATTGTTACCATCATAGGTCATGGCGGTGAAGCTGTCAAGGAACAGCTTGGCGAAACGGTCGACTATGCTGTCCAGGAAAAACAATTAGGGACGGCCCACGCTGTTCAGCAAGCTGCCGATATAATTCGCGGCCGACAAGGGACGACCGTTGTTCTATGTGGTGACACACCCTTAATTACAGGGGAAACAGTCGGCAAGTTGTTAGATTATCATGAAAATGAGGGCGCTGCAGTGACCGTTCTAACGGCACTAATGGCCAATCCGTCAGGTTATGGGCGGGTCATTCGAAATAAATCAGGTGATGTAGAGAGAATAGTTGAGGACAAGGATGCTTCTCCTTCAGAAAAAGAAATAAAAGAGATTAATACAGCAATTTATTGCTTTGATAATGAACGTCTGTTTGATTCTCTTAAAAAGATAAAAAATGATAACGCACAAGGTGAATATTATCTTCCGGATGTTATTAGCATTCTTAAGAGCGAAGGAAGTAAAGTGGCGGCGTTTTTATCGGATTCATTTGAAGAAACTCTTGGTGTTAACGACCGCGTTGCTTTATCACAAGCTGAAGGGTACATGAGAAAGCGCATTAATGCCTATCATATGAGGCAAGGTGTAACGATTACTAATCCTGATAACACAACAATTTCCGCAGATGCTGTTATCGGAAGCGATACCACCCTTTATCCAGGTACAATGATCCTTGGCCAAGCCAAAATCGGAGAAGGTTGTGAGATTGGCCCTTATACAGAAGTCAAAGATAGTGAGATTGGCCATTCTGCTAAAATCAAACAATCGGTTGTACATGATAGCAAGGTTGGGGAACATGTTAATATTGGGCCTTTTGCACACATTCGCCCGCTCTCACAAATAGGGGACAATGTAAAAATCGGCAACTTCGTTGAAATTAAGAAATCAGCCATGGGCGAAGGCAGCAAAGCCTCACATCTTAGTTATGTCGGAGACGCCGAAATCGGCAAGGATGTAAATCTTGGCTGTGGCTCTATAACTGTCAATTATGATGGCAAAAACAAGTATTTAACACGTGTTGAGGATGGGGCATTTATCGGGTGTAATGTGAATTTGGTTGCTCCTGTGACTGTCGGTAAGCATGCTTTCGTTGCTGCCGGTTCTACCATTACACAGACCGTTGATGAAAATGCGTTAGCCATTGCAAGATCACGTCAGACTAACAAAGAAAATTACGCTGAAAAGCTTGCGTTTAAGAAAAAATAATTGATGGAGGGACACACTGGCATGCCAAATTATTTAGACCCAAACCTGAAAGTATTTAGCTTGAATTCAAATCCCGATCTTGCAAAGGAAATTGCAGAACACATCGGGATCAACCTAGGAAAGTGTTCCGTTACATCGTTTAGTGACGGCGAAATTCAGATTAATATCGAAGAGAGCATCCGTGGTTGTGATGTTTATGTCATTCAATCTACTTGTGACCCAGTAAATAAGCACATGATGGAACTCCTGATCATGATTGATGCTCTTAAGAGGGCGTCAGCAAAAACGATTAATGTGGTTCTTCCTTACTATGGCTATGCCAGACAAGACCGCAAAGCACGTGCCAGAGAGCCGATCACAGCCAAGCTTGTCGCTAATCTTCTGGAAACAGCCGGTGCGACCCGTGTGATAACACTTGATCTCCACGCGTCACAGATTCAGGGCTTTTTTGATATTCCAGTTGATCAGCTGCTTGGCGTGCCGATTTTATCGGACTACTTCCTTAGTAAAGGTCTAGAGGACATTGTGATTGTATCCCCCGACCATGGCGGTGTAACAAGGGCAAGGAAGATGGCGGATCGCCTTAAAGCACCAATCGCCATTATTGATAAAAGAAGACCTAAGCCAAATGTTGCCGAAGTGATGAATATCATTGGCCACATTGAGGGCAAGACCGCTATCATTATCGACGACATTATCGATACGGCAGGTACAATTACTCTAGCGGCCAATGCCTTAATTGAAAGTGGGGCCAAAAAGGTATATGCTTGTTGTACACATCCGGTATTATCCGGCCCTGCCATTGAGAGAATTGAGAATTCGAGCATCAGCGAGCTCGTTGTCACAAATACTATACCGCTGCCTGAGGCGAAACAAATTGAAAAAATAACAAATTTATCTGTTGCGCCATTACTGGGTGAAGCGATTATCTGCGTTCATGAGAAACTTTCCGTTAGTAAATTATTTGATTAAATAAGAGTTATTTACCCTTTAAAATAGAAAAGTTAAAGCTGACTTTTGCACCTGAATTTTTTAATGCCCAAAAATTTCTGGTTTGAAATGATAGGAAAATGGTAATTGTATAATCAGAAAGGGAGTGTTGGTTTTGGTACAATTAAATGCAAAGAATCGTCAACATTTAAGGAAATCTATGACCAAGAAATTAAGAAATGAAGGAAGAATCCCAGCGGTTGTCTATGGGAAAAACGTTGGCAACCAGAATGTTTCTGTTGAAGAAGGGGAGATGATCCGCCTTTTCAGAAGTGACGGCAGAAACGCTGTAATACAAATGAAGGTGGAAAACAATAAGCCGTACTCAGTTATGGCACACGATATTCAATTCGATCGTTTGAAAGATGAAATAGTTCATATCGATTTCCTAGAGATTGATATGAAAACTGAAATAGATGCCGTTGTGCCTGTGGTACTTACAGGTGAATCTGCCGGTGAAAAAGAGGGCGGTGTCGTTCAGCATCAATTTAACGAATTGAACGTGAGATCACTCCCTGCGAATATTCCATCCAATATTGAAGTTGATGTATCTGCATTAAATATTGGAGATTCCTTGAAGGTCAGGGATTTAAAGGCAAATGCTGATTATGAAATTTTAGATGATGAGGATGAGGTTATTGTCTCAGTAACCCCGCCGACACTTGAAGAACCGGAAGCAGAGTCAGAAGAAGATGCTGAGCCGGAAGTGATTGAGGAAAAAGGGAAAGATGATGGCAACAACGAAGAGTAACTATAAATGGTTTAGGCAGGCGTAACCTGTGGTTACGTCTGTTTTCATATGACATACATTAGATTATAGTTAAGAATAGGAGTGCCTGACTATTGAAAGTTATAGCTGGTTTAGGAAATCCGGGTTCTGAATATGAGAACACCAGGCATAACATAGGTTTTAAGGCAGTGGATGCTTTATCAGCGACATACAAAATACCTGTCACAAAGTCCAAATTTAATGCGGTATTTGGTAAAGGTCTAATTAATGGCGAAGACGTCATTCTAGTCAAACCGCTGACATATATGAATTTATCTGGTGAGGCGATTTCCCCATTTCTAAGCTTTTTTAAAGTAGCTATTGATGACTTTCTTGTCATTTACGATGATTTGGACTTGCCTGCAGGGAAAATAAGGGTGCGCCAAAAGGGCAGTGCAGGGGGCCATAATGGCATCAAATCAACGATTAGTCATCTGCATACACAGGAATTTAAAAGGCTAAGAATTGGCATTGGGCGCCCCGATGGTATGCAGCCGGTTGTTGACTATGTGCTCCAACCGTTTTCTCCGGTCGATCAAAAGGCCGTCACAGAGGCAATCGAATTGGCAACAAAAGCCTGCTATAGTTGGATGACGATGCCATTTGACCAGGTGATGAACCGATTTAACCGATGAATAAAAGGATCTTTTAATGACGATACTATTCCTAGCATCTTTATTGCTGGGAGGTATATGCCCTTGGATGTTATTTATAAATGCCGCCATTGCGGTACCAAGGTTGGCCATATTGAAGCAAATGCTTTTCGAACGAATGATTTGGGTTTTGACCAATTAACAGCGGAGGAACGTAAAGACATGATTCAATATGACGATAATGGTCACATTCACGTTTCGACCATTTGTGAGGATTGCCAGGAGGCATTGGAAAGAAACCCCGAATTTCATCAATGGGACACATTCATACAGTAAACAGCTTTGGTCTTTGCCAAGGCATCTTTCTGTTTATTAAGGGAGGGGAATTCCTATGTTGGGGTTACAAAGGTATTATACAGAACAATTTAAAGATATAGATGCCATTCTGGACGGTTTTGAAAGCGGAATGAAACAACAGCTTGTTTCCGGGCTAACCAATGCTGCCAAATCTTTATGGATCGCTTCGATGTACGAAGAACGGGGAAAGACGATGGTGGTGGTTACGCATAACCTTTTTCAGGCACAGAAGCTTCAAGAGGATTTGGAGGAATTGATTGATCCGGAACAAGTATTTCTTTACCCGGTTAATGATTTAATTGCATCAGAAATTGCCACCCAAAGCCCCGAGCTGCGCTCGCAGAGGATTGAGGTGCTCAATCATTTGGTGCAGGGAGGTACGGGGGTCATTGTTATACCCGTTGCGGGTTTGAAACGCTTTGTATCTCCGACTCATATTTGGAAAGCGGGCCTGATTGATCTTCAACTCGGAAAAGTCATTGATTTAGATGCGTTAATCCACACTTTAACAGCGATTGGCTATGAAAGGGAAGCAATGGTGGCTGGCCCTGGGGAATTTAGTGTTCGGGGCGGCATTATAGATGTTTTTCCATTAACGGAAACCCATCCTTTGCGAATTGAACTTTTTGATGATGAGGTAGATTCGATTCGTTTTTTCAACAGCGACACACAGCGTTCCGAAGATAAGGTGGACCAAATTACCATTGGACCAGCAAAGGAAATACTCCTTTTCCCTGAGCATATGGACGCCGCTGCTGAACGGCTTTCGCAGGCACTCTCGCAAACTTTAAAAAAAGTCAAGGACCAAAAGGTTAAGGAAGCCTTAAGTGAACAAGTAGGTTATGAGATTGAACAGTTTAAAGAACATCAGGCATTTCAAGGGATAGCAAAATATACAGCCCTTATTTATGAAAAAGAGACCACTTTTTTGGATGTCGTCCCAAAGGATGCCCTCATTGTGATGGATGAAATTAGTAGAGTGCAAGAAATGGCAGAACAGCTTGATAGAGAGGAAGCGGAATGGCACATTGCTCTGCTTCAAAAGGGGGAAATTGTTAATGGTGTTTCCCTCTCTTTGAATTGGCATGATATCAATGAGTATCTTCAACACCCCGTTTTGTATTTATCGCTTTTTTTGCGCCAGCATGGCCATATCCAACCTCAGAATTTGATTAATGTCACCTGCCGTTCCATGCAAAATTTCCATGGGCAAATCCATGTTTTGAAAAATGAATGTGAGCGCTGGAAAAAAGGTCAATATGCTGTGGTTATATTGGCTGCGAATGAAGAACGGGCAGCTAGGCTTGAGAATGTCTTAGCAGATTATGATATTGAGGCACATACCGTTGAAAAAAGTACCATGCCAACACCAGGAGCCAATCAAATTGTTCCTCTTCGGCTCGATGGCGGGTTTGAATTGCCTCAGCAAAAGCTCGTGGTCATTACTGAAAAGGAAGTTTTCACAAACAAAGCTCCGAAAGCTTCAAGAAGAAATAAAAAACTGTCAAATGCTGAACGGTTAAAAAATTACAACGAGCTTAAGGTCGGAGATCATGTTGTTCATGTTGACCATGGTATTGGGAAATACATCGGCATTGAGACCTTGGAAGTTAACGGTGTCCATAAGGATTATTTGCATATTCTTTATAAAGGAAATGACAAGCTGTATGTACCTGTGGAAAGTATTGACCAGGTTCAAAAGTATGTAAGTTCTGAGGGTAAAGAGCCAAAATTATATACGCTTGGCGGCAGTGAGTGGAAGCGTGTGAAAAGCAAGGCCAAATCGTCCGTCCAGGACATCGCTGACGATTTGATTAAGCTTTATGCTGAACGTGAAGCAAGTGTCGGTCACACCTTTCAAAAAGACGGCCCCGATCAGCATGAATTTGAAGCGGTCTTTCCTTATCAAGAAACAGATGATCAGCTTCAGGCTGTTGAAGAAATTAAAAAGGACATGGAAAAGTCAAGGCCTATGGACCGCTTGCTATGCGGCGATGTTGGCTATGGGAAAACTGAAGTGGCTCTCCGCGCGGCATTTAAAGCGATATCAGAGGGTAAGCAAGTTGCTTTTCTTGTTCCGACAACAATCCTAGCACAGCAGCATTTTGAAACAGCAAGAGAACGCTTTGAGGAGTTTGCAATAAACATCGGGGTGCTCAGCCGTTTCCGAAGCCGCAAGGAGCAGCAGGAGACCATTAAGGGGCTTAAAAAGGGTGCGGTGGACATGGTTATTGGCACCCACCGTCTTTTATCAAAGGATGTTGTGTTTAAAGACCTAGGGCTTTTAATTGTTGATGAAGAACAAAGGTTTGGTGTGACACATAAGGAGAAAATTAAGAAAATGAAAGCGAACGTAGATGTTTTAACACTGACAGCGACACCGATTCCTAGAACATTGCATATGTCGATGCTTGGAGTCAGGGATTTATCAGTCATTGAAACACCGCCGGAGAATCGCTTTCCTGTTCAAACCTATGTCACAGAATACAGCGGGACACTTATGCGCGAGGCTATAGAGCGTGAATTGGCACGGGGCGGACAAGTCTATTTTCTATATAATCGTGTTGAATCCATCCAGAGAATGGCTGAGCAAATTGCCGCATTGGTCCCTGATGCAAGAGTGGCCTTTGCGCATGGGCAGATGAAGGAAACGGAGCTTGAAGCGGCAATGCTTGACTTTCTGGAAGGTTCATACGATGTCCTTGTCAGCACGACAATTATTGAAACTGGTGTGGATATCCCAAATGTCAATACATTGATTGTCTATGACGCTGACAGAATGGGACTGTCACAGCTATACCAATTACGGGGGCGTGTCGGCCGTTCCAACCGTGTCGCTTATGCTTATTTTACTTACCAACGGGATAAGGTCATGAATGAAGTGGCTGAAAAACGCCTTCAGGCAATTAAGGAGTTTACCGAGCTTGGTTCAGGCTTTAAAATAGCAATGCGGGATTTATCTATTCGTGGAGCAGGAAATCTCCTCGGTGCTCAGCAGCACGGCTTTATTGATTCAGTTGGTTTCGATCTTTACTCGCAAATGTTAAAAGATGCCATTTCAGAACGACAAGGGACAACTCAGGAAAAGAAAACGCCTCAGGTTGCAATTGATATTGAAGCTGATGCCTATATTCCTGAGAGCTATATTGAAGATTCCCTGCAAAAAATCGGTATGTATAAGAAATTCAAATCAGTTGAGACGGCGAAGGATATCATAGAACTTCAAGATGAAATGATCGACCGCTTTGGAGATTATCCTCAAGAAGTCGATGATCTTTTCAAAGTGGCCAAAATTAATGTTATTGCACATGAACTCATGATTGATACCGTTAAGCAAAAAGGGCGACAGCTTTCATTGGTGTTCTCGGAAGAAGGCTCTGTGAGTATTGACAGAGTAAAGCTTTTTGAAACAGTTAGCAGCATTGGATCGGGAGTAGGTCTAGGAGCAGAAGGCAATAAGATTAAGTTAACAATCAAAGCAGGCCGTTCGGGCTTAAGTGAACAGTTGGCTTATTTCACTGAGATACTTGAAAAAATATTCAATGAACAATATTCTCCTGCGAAGACTGGCTAATTTTTATAAAAATGAATAGATGTTGATAAGGCGTAAAATAATAAGGCAAGGAATTAAGGATTAATCTTACAAACAGCTTAAGATTTGTCACAATAATGGAAAGTGAGGACATCCTTTATATGAAAGCTACAGGTATTGTACGTCGTATTGATGATTTAGGACGGGTTGTCATTCCAAAAGAAATCCGCCGGACACTCCGTATCAGAGAAGGGGATCCATTAGAGATTTTTGTTGACCGTGAAGGTGAAGTCATTCTTAAAAAATATTCCCCGATCAGTGAATTAGGCAACTTTGCTCAAGAGTATGCAGAGACACTGGCTGAAAACTCCGGAAGGTTAGCAATGATCGCTGACAGAGACGCCATCATTGCTGTTTCAGGAGGCACCAAAAAGGATTACTTAGACAAAAGCATTACAGGTTATGTGGAAAAGGTTATGGAAGGCCGCCATTCGGTCCAAAAGGAAAAAGGGGAAGAGCTTGTTGAAGGGGCTGGCAGCGTTAAAGGCGGCTTTGTCATTGCACCAATCATTGCCGGCGGCGATCCAATTGGATCAGTCATCCTTGCAGCAAAAGAAGAAGGCGTCGTTTTGGGTGATGTTGAAATAAAGCTCACTGAAACCGCCGCCGGCTTCCTAGCCAGACAGATGGAACAATGAGCGAAGCATCTCGAATACGCGGCGAATTGCGACGAGCATTCGAAGAAGCGGAGGAGCACAATTTAAATTAATCTCGAATACGCGGCGAATTGCGACGAGCATTCGAAGAAGCGGAGGAGCACAATTTAAATTAATCTCGAATACGCGCGAGGAGCAAGATTAATTGGAATTTTGGACCTAATTGTAAGGAACATGAGCTTTAGCTGTCATGTATATCCAATAATATTTAAATGGGACAGGGCAACCTGTCTCTTTTTTATGGGGTCTCTCCCGCCAGCTATTCCTATAAGAATCGGGTATGCTATAATCTTTTGTAGACTTATTAAAAAGGTGTATATCATGAATCGTCAAATATGGAAGGGGACAATAGTCCTCACAGCAGCTGCAATTTTTGTCAAGATTTTAAGCGCAGTCTATCGTTTGCCTTACCAAAATTTAGCTGGAGATATTGGCTTTTACGTCTATCAACAAATTTATCCCTTCTATGCCTTGGCTGTTGTCATGGGTGGTACAGGATTTCCAATTATTATTTCAAAGTTAATCGCAGAAGAAGACTCCAAGAAGTCATCTTCCCCGAGCATTTTCGCCAACGCCTTCATTGGTTTATCAATAATGTCACTAATTATTTTCGCTATTCTTTACGGCGGGGCGCCCTGGATTGCATCGATGATGTCGGATCCGCATTTGACGCGGCCTCTAAAAATGATTGCCTTCATTTATTTGTTCGTACCGTTTTTGGGTGTTTTACGAGGCTTTTTCCAAGGCAGTCACGATTCAATGTCACCCACCGCACTGTCGCAAATTGGGGAACAGACACTCAGAGTAGGTATAATTTTAGGTTTAGCATTATTTTTATACTATAACAACGGGACACCGTATCAGTTTGGAACAGCCGCATCCTTTGGCTCCATGATCGCACCCGTCGCTTCAGTCAGTATTTTGCTTGTATTCTTTATAAAATACATAAAAAGAGAAAGGCCCGTCTTTAAGATGGTCCGGCTTGATCTAAACTTAATAAAGGGCCTTTTAATCGAAGGTTTGGCTTTCACCTTATTGTCATTAACACTTGTTGCCTTTCAATTTATTGATGCTATATCGGTTGTGTCATTGCTTGATAAATACAATTGGTCAGATCCTAAAGCGTTAAAAGGGATTTATGACCGGGCATATCCGTTGATCCAATTGGGAATAACTGCAGCTGTGGCGTTAACTACAGCGATTGTGCCAAGCCTTGCCAGGGTGAAAAAATCTCAGCACACAACACTTCTTCGCAATCAAATTAGCCTTTCGTTTCGGATCAGTATCATTTTCAGTTTGGCTGCGTCTGTCGGATTAATGCTTATTGCTCCCGAAACGAACCTTATGCTGTATAAAAACAGCGATGGAACAATGTCTTTAATGATCATGTCAGCGAACATATTATGCGTATCTATAATTGTAGCGGGAGCGGGTATTTTACAGGGGACCGAAGGCATTTGGACACCCATACGGTTTCTGGCAATAGCTGTCATGTGCAAGTTCATCTTAAATGTTTTCTTTATTCCATGGGCAGGCATCAACGGGGCGGCAGCGGCAACAATGATATCCTCCGGAACAGCGGCTTTCTTGAATTTGTATCATATTTACAAAAGGTTTTCAGTGTGCCTGCTGCAGAAAAGACAACTGCAGCAACTTGCCCTAGCCCTGATTACAATGATCGGGCTCATTTTACTATGGAAATGGTGTGCATACAGGCTAATCGGTCTTGACGGCGACTCGAGGGGACAAGCTGCTGTTATATCGCTATCCGGTGTTTTAATGGGGGCATTTATCTATTTAATTGTTTTAATCAAATTGGGCTTTTTTACAAAAACAGACCTGGAAAGCCTGCCTTTTGCGACTATCATAAAAAAAATGAAACATTCATAAATCGTATCTGCAGAAAGGATGATGATATGAGCGGGAAAATCACTGTTTTAGGATTGGGCCCTGCCGCTTTGGATCAGTTGACGATGGGTGTCTATAAACAGCTTAAAGGCGCGAACCACCTTTTTCTCAGAACCAAGGAACATCCAGTTGTACAAGAACTAGAGCAGGAAGGTATTGAATATACGTCCTTTGACACGATTTATGTGGAAAATGACGTTTTTGAGAATATTTATGATCAGATCGTTGACCGGCTTTTGGAAGAGGCAGATCTTCACGGGCACATTGTATATGCCGTTCCGGGCCATCCAATGGTAGCTGAGCGGACGGTCAGACTGCTGCTTGAAAAGACAGAAGAGGGAAAGGTAAAAGTGAACCTTACAGGCGGGCAAAGCTTTCTTGACCCGTTGTTTTCAACCCTTAAAATCGATCCGATTGAAGGGCTTACTTTTGTTGATGCAATGGATTTTGATGCCGAACACTTTTCGTTCCGCCATCACCTTGTAATTTGTCAGGTCTATGACGTTTTTACCGCGTCAGAGGTGAAATTATCGTTACTTGAACATTTACCGCATGATTATAGAGTAGCTGTTGTGACAGCCGCTGGACATAAGGATGAGCAAGTGAACTACCTGCCATTGCATGAACTGGATCACAGTATGGAAATCAATAACCTCACAAGTGTCTATGTTCCGCCGGTAGACTCTCTGAACACGCTTAATCACACTTTTCCTTCATTGCGCAAAGTTATTAAGGAACTTCGTGGCCCTGGGGGATGTCCATGGGATAAGAAGCAGACACATGAATCCTTGAAAAGGTATCTGGTTGAAGAAACCTATGAGGTTTTAGAGGCTATTGACAACCAAGATGATGATCACTTAGTTGAAGAGTTGGGTGATGTGCTGCTGCAGGTCATGCTTCACTCCCAAATTGGCGAGGATGAAGGTTACTTTACTATTCATGATGTGATCCGCGGCATAACCGATAAGATGATCAGAAGGCATCCTCATGTTTTTGGTACGGAAAAAGCGGGAAATGCCGATGATGTCACGGCGATTTGGCAAGAGGTTAAAGCAAAGGAAAAAGGTGAGGAAAAGACGGCGTCCATTTTATCAGATACCAATCAAGCTTTGCCTCCTTTGTTAAAGGCCCTAGATTACCAGAAAAGGGCTGCTAAAGCTGGATTTGATTGGCCGGATATCCAACCTGTTTGGGATAAGGTGAAAGAAGAGCTTGAAGAGTGCTATGAGGAGGAAAAGAAAGCTTCAGGGGATCTGGAAGGTGAACTGGGTGATTTGCTATTTTCTATTGTCAATGTTGCAAGGTGGCGTGATATTGATCCATTAATTGCGCTGCAACGGTCAAATCATAAGTTCCAGCAACGATTTAATTATATTGAACAGAAGGCCCGTTCCATGGATAAGCATATTAATGATTTATCCTTAGAAGAGATGGATCAATTTTGGGAGGAATACAAGAAATTTTCCCATAAAGAAGGATTCTAGCGCGAAATGGAGAATAAGTTTTGTTAAAATAGCAAATGCGGGTCTTCACTACTAAAAATTATTGTGAAGAAAAAGGGAGGATGTTTATCAATGAACAAGAACGAATTAGTTAATAATATCTCGGAAAAAACCGGCTTAACAAAAAAGGATGTTGAAAGTGTCATTAATGGTGTCTTGGATGAAGTGACGAATGCATTAAAACAAAATGACAAAGTTCAGTTTGTAGGCTTTGGTACATTCGAAACGAGAGAACGTTCAAGCCGTACAGGGAGAAATCCCCAGACGGGTGAGACAATTAATATTCCAGCATCTACGGTGCCGGCATTCCGTGCAGGCAATAAGCTGAAAGAAGCTGTTAAGTAATCATGCGTCTTGATAAATTCCTTAAGGTGTCTCGCTTAATTAAGCGGCGCACGCTTGCTAAAGAGCTGGCTGATCAGGGTCGTGTTCAAGTCAATGGCCAAGCGGCGAAAGCGAGTTCGACTGTTAAGGTCGGGGATACACTCAGTATCCGCTACGGGCAAAAGGTTGTAACCGTTAAAATATCTGGCTTGCAGGAGACAGTGAAAAAGGAAGATGCACAGTCTCTCTATGAAATGCTAAGTGAAGAACCTGTGAATAAATAGAAGGGCGATAGAGCCCTTCTTTTTTCTAAATCTACATGCCCGTTCTAAATTGGACAGCTCCCTCATATTTATTAGACAAAGAGGAGGGAGATTGATGGACCAATACTATACATCGAATAATGTTAATAGAGACAAGCAAGTGCCAAATCATGATATCATCATGAAAAGCAGGAAGAAGATTGAAATTACAGGTGTAAAACATGTGGAGAGCTTTGACCATGAAGAGTTTTTGTTGGAGACGGTTATGGGTTTCCTGGCTATTAAAGGCAGTCATTTAAAAATGCAGAACCTTAACGTAGAGCAGGGCATAGTGATCATTGAAGGTAAAATTTCTGATATTAGTTACCTTGATGATCAATATGGGGACCAGGCTAAAGGGTTCTTTAGCAAACTTTTTAAATGACCTTATCTGAGCAATTTGCGACGATGATCGCGATGACTGCCATGGGGCTATGGATAGGTATATCGCTGTCAACCTATCACCGGTTTATCAGGCCCAAAAGAAGATGGCTGTGGGTGATGATTATTACCGATATCTTCTTTTGGGTTTTACAAGGTCTCCTCATCTTTTCCGTACTCCTAGAAGTGAATGAGGGGCAGATTCGCTTCTATATTTTTCTAGCTTTGGCACTAGGTTATGCAATATATAAAGCTCTATTTGAAAGGATTTATAAGAAACTCCTTGAAGGTCTAATTTTTATCAACATGTCAGTTATCTCTTTTTTTGGTAAAACGTTGATGGTGTTATTTGTGATACCTGCTTTTAGCCTATTGAAGCTTGTCTTTATATCGTGTAAGATATTAGGTAAGTCTCTATTAGCAATCTTACTCTTTCTTTTAAAAGTTGTTTATTTACCGTTCAAGTGGATCATAACATGGCTTATACCAGAGACAATCCAAACTAAAGTAAAAAATGGGATCCAAAAGATCATTTCGATAGCTCTAAAGTTAGTTAAAAGGCCAAAGTAGGAGGGGTACTGTGAAAGCAGAGGGCAGGAGCCGTGTTGCACAAATTAGACCGGAATATACCAAGTCGAAAGAAATTCATGAAAAAGTCAGAAGAAAAAGACGTAAAGGTCTAATGCGGCGTCTTGCAGCATTTGCTGTTTTATTTATGCTGATTGTTGGCAGCATGGTATCATACATCTTTACTCAAACTGGCCAAATAAGCGAAAAGAACGCTCAGAAAGAACAATTACAACAGAAATTGGACGATTCTAAGAAGCAGGAAGCTAAATTAAAACATAACATTCGATTATTGCATGACAAAGATTATATCGGTGAGATTGCCCGCCGTGACTTCTTGTTGTCAAAGGATGGAGAAATTATTTTTTCCCAACCTGATACTGACAATGATTGACATGCTCTTTTTTCGTTATGTATAATAAAATAAAATTATATACTATTTTTTAGGAGGAGCATTTCTTTTATGTCAATTGAAGCAGGCAGCAAGCTGCAAGGTAAAGTGTCAGGTATTACAAACTTCGGAGCCTTTGTTGATTTACCGGGCGGAAAAACAGGACTTGTTCATATCAGTGAAGTAGCTGATCGCTATGTGAAAGATATCAACGAGGTTTTATCGGTCGGAGACGAAGTGACAGTTAAAGTACTTCAAGTGGAGCCTGACGGCAAAATCGGGTTGTCAATCCGCAAAGCTGTCGATAAGCCAAGACCAAAAGCCCCGCGTGGAAAGCGTTTTAATAGGGAACACAGGGAACCATCCTTTGAAGACAAAATCACTCGTTTTCTCAAGGATAGTGAGGATCGTCTCTCTACAATTAAGCGGCAAACCGAATCTAAGCGCGGCGGCCGCGGCGCCAGAAGAGGATAAGCTTGTTGCCTTAGATGTTATAGATAAAAAACACCCAAACACTTATATTGGGTGTTTTTTTGGTGTGTAGAAAACTAATTAAAACGGAAATCCCTTCCATTCTGGCCTTTTTTAAATATTAAGTTCGAAAAAGCGACAACCATATCTTTGTTCTGCAAAATGCTTCTAATAGCGTCTGGCCTTTTAATATTAACAAAATCAAGGAGATACTGGTTTTTTGAACATTTTGCATCTGATATTTTCTTGGCATACCACATAGAAACCCGTCGAAGACTTTTTTTGTTTTGCCCTGATGTTTTGACAAAAATTGAAGGTCTACTGTGTTTTAATGAAACATACAATAATAAACTATGGGTGGTGCAAGTCATGATGCAAAGATTTCAAAGTACGAATTCCCACGCACTAAGTGTCTACACACCAATGACTAAAGAAAACCAACATTTCCTGCAGCGGTTCTTTGCAGGTGTTGCAACCCAATGGTTAAAGTTATTTGTGCGGTGGGAGACCCTTTGTCTGATTATCGGATTTTTGCTTGGACGAGCTTTAATTCTCTCTGACATGTCTCCGTTTGTTTTACCTTTTTTTGCGACTGTCTTTGTATTAAAAAGAAACGGCAGGCTGCTTGCATTCATTAGTTTGTTGGCCGGCGGCATGACGGTTTCGCTGCAACAGGATGTATTCGTTCTTATTGTGGTTGCAAGTTTTGTTATTTTAAGACCGCTAACGCTTCGGGTCTTCAAAATTGAGATGACAAAAATGCTTCCGTATCTCGTATTTTTCAGCGGTCTTGGCGGCAGGCTGCTGTATGACTACTTTTTATCAAGAGAATGGTCCTGGTCCAGCGCCATGATCGGTGTCACGGAGGGGGGACTAAGTTTTATATTAACGCTCATTTTTTTACAGAGCATTCCGTTGTTATCGATCAATATAAGGAAAAAGGTATTAAAAAATGAGGAAATTATTTGTTTCATCATATTGCTTGCATCCGTTTTAACCGGGACTATTGGCTGGCACATACATAGTATATCTATGGAGCACGTGTTGTCCCGTTACTTTGTCTTAATGTTTGCTTACGTAGGCGGTGCAGCAATCGGCTCATCTGTTGGTGTTGTTATCGGCCTTATTCTTAGTCTTGCGAACGTGTCAAGCCTTTATCAAATGAGCCTTCTCGGCTTTTCGGGTTTGCTTGGGGGGCTGCTTAAAGAGGGAAATAAGCTGGGTGTTTCGATCGGATTGATTATTGGTACGTTATTAATAGGATTATATGGTCAAGGGTATGATCATCTTTTGAGTACAACCATAGACTCCTTGATTGCTATTGGCTTCTTTCTTTTAACACCGAGGGTTGTCGCCGCGAAGCTGGCAACCTATATACCTGGCACTAAGGAATATCACACACAGCAGCAGCAATATTTAAAAAAGGTGCGCGATGTTACGGCAAATCGGGTCGAGCAGTTTTCCAGCCTTTTTCAAGCATTATCAAACAGCTTCTCGCATGAAGAAGAGGAGTCTGACAAGGAAGTAGATATGTTTCTAAGCAAGGTAACTGAAAAAACATGTCAAACGTGTTTTAGAAAAGAACAATGCTGGGTGAAAAATTTTGATAAAACGTATGACTTTATGGCACAAATCATGGATGAAACAGAGTCTCAGCCAGTCATTCAGAACCCCAAATTAAAAAATGGCTGGAACAAACATTGTGTCAAATCCGATAAGGTCATCCAAGCGATCTACGAACAGCAGGCCCTTTATAACGAGGAAATAAAGTTAAGGCAAAGAGTTAAAGAAAGCAGAAGGCTCGTTGCGGAACAGCTGCTGGGCGTTTCCCAGGTAATGGGTGACTTTGCCAAAGAAATACAACGTGAAAAAAATACGCATCTTCAACAAGAGGAACAGATTCTGCTGAAGTTCCGAGATATTGGGCTGGATGTTGAAAATATTGATATTTTTAACCTTGAAGAAGGTGCGGTTGATATTGAAATGACGATTCCGTCTGATTATTATGGTGAATGTGAGAAAATCATTGCACCAATTTTATCAGATATTTTAGGAGAAACAATTATTGTTCAAAGGAAGATTGACCCCTCATTTACGAGCGGACTTTGCCAGGTGACGCTCACCTCAGCAAGGGCGTATGAGATCGACACGGGTGTTGCACATACGGCTAAAGGAGGGGGATGGATCTCCGGGGATAATTATTCAACATTTGAACTTGGAGCAGGGAAGTTTGCGGTTGCGATCAGCGACGGCATGGGGAATGGTCAGAGGGCCTTTATAGAAAGCAATGAAACGTTAAAGTTGCTATCTAAAGTATTGAAATCTGGCATAGATGAAACGATTGCTATAAAATCGATTAATTCTATTCTTTCGTTAAGGTCTACAGAAGAAATCTTCTCAACATTAGATTTGGCGATGATTGATTTGCAGGATGCCGGCGCGAAATTTCTGAAGATTGGAACCAATCCAAGCTTTGTTAAACGGGGGAACAAAGTTTTAATGATAGAAGCAGGGAATTTGCCAATGGGGATTGTTCCAGAGTTTGAGGTGGATGTTGCCCGGGAGCAGCTGAAGGCTGGTGACTTGCTGATCATGATGAGTGATGGCGTATTTGATGGGCCGAAGCATGTTGAAAATAAGGAGGCATGGATCAAACGTAAGATTAGGGAACTAAAAACAGAGAATCCTCAGGATATTGCTGATTTACTTATGGAGGAAGTGATTCGTACTCGGGGAGGATTAATTGAGGACGACATGACAGTTGTTGTGTCGAAAATAAAGCATCATATGCCAAAATGGGGCGCTATACCGACTTATACGAAAAAGGATGTGGTTCAGAAAAAAGCTCTGTAAACTAATTAATTATAGAAATGTATAAAGGAGGCGTTATTCAGCTTTGAACGATTAGTATAAAACCTCCATGGGCTGGCAATGATTGAACTAGAACATGAGAGGGGCTGGATAGCAATGGAAACAGGCACACTAAAACAAATTTTATTAATTACGGACGGCTGCTCGAACCAAGGTGAAGATCCCGCCGCTATGGCAGCGCTTGCTAAGGAACAGGGTATTGCGGTGAATGTTATTGGTGTCATGGAGGAACATTTTAGGGAGGATGGCGGCCTTCAGGAGATTGAGGATATTGCTCTAGCCGGAGGAGGGATCAGCCAAATCGTTCAAACAAAGCAGTTGTCCCAAACCGTTCAAATGGTAACAAGACAGGCGATGACCCAAACGATTAAAGGGGTGATTAACCAGGAGCTTCAACATATACTTGGTGAAACGGAAAGATTGGAAGACTTGCATCCTGAAAAGCGTGGAAAAGTCATGGAAGTTGTGGACGAACTTGGCGAGACTGTTAATCTTGAAGTCTGTATTCTCGTAGATACTAGTGCGAGTATGAAAACAAAGCTTCCGACTGTTCAGGAGGCGTTGCTTGATTTATCCGTAAGTTTAAATTCGCGCATGGGGAATAATCAATTTTGCCTTTATTCATTTCCCGGGAAAAGAAAGCCGATTGAAAAAAGAATGTCATGGACACCAAAAATAGATTCAATCAGCCATGTTTTCACAAAGTTGTCATCAGGAGGGGTTACACCGACAGGCCCCGCGATTAAAGAGGCGCTCGGCAGCTTTTCGAATTCATCCAGAAGGAGTTTCCTTTCAAATGATGAATCATACGACGAAGAAATCGGATATTAAGCTGGCACCGGGAACATTAATTACAGGCAAATGGTATGGACAGCACTACCAAATTATAAAATTATTAGGGAGCGGTGCCCAGGGAACGGTTTACTTGGCCCAATCTTCTAGTGGAAGGGTTGCTGTAAAATTTGGGAAGGACCGCTCGTCACTGACATCGGAAGTGAATGTTTTAAGAAGGTTTGAGAAGGTCCAAGGTGAACCCCTAGGGCCTTCTTTGTATGGTGTAGATGATTGGGTTTGCCGGTCGGGTAAATATAACTTTTATGTGATGGAATATATTCGAGGCACTTCATTACTTGACACAGTAAAAGTTAGGGGGTTTGAATGGGCTTGTATTTTTATGCTGCAACTATTGGGGGATTTAGATCGGCTTCATAAAGAGGGTTGGATCTTCGGTGATCTAAAGCCTGAAAACTTAATTGTAGAGAATGCAACACGGCGTATTAGATGGCTGGATGTGGGGGGAACAACCCTAATGGGGCGATCTGTAAAGGAGTATACAGAGTTTTTCGACAGGGGCTATTGGGGATGTGGTTCTAGAAAGGCTGAGCCGTCTTATGATTTATTTGCAGCAGCTATGATTTTAATTTATGCTGCAGAGAAAAGGCGCTTTGAGAAAAATCAGCAGCCACAAAAGCAATTGTTTGATTATATAAGGAACCAGCCAAAGCTCTCACGTTTTGAATCGGTTTTAACAGGTGCTATTGCAGGTAAATATACAACTGCGGAAATGATGAAAAAAGACCTTTTATCAAAAATGAGTGAAACTTCTTCTTGTGCCATTCGTAGTACAAATAGGAGCCGATCTGACAGGCATCAGCGGCGGAGAAAACGGAAAAGTTGGACCGGCACGGTGATGTTAACAGTTGTTTTGGCTGCGGCATACATTATATATCTCATGATTGGCGTAATGTAATCACTGCATGGTATGATGACCTTCATAAAGCCATAACCTAAGGGTGACATCAATTTGAAACAGGCAGTTGACCAATTTATTAAACGTCATCAACTTATTAGACCAAACACTGTAATTGTTGTTGGGGTATCAGGAGGCCCCGATTCCATGGCCCTTCTTTCATATCTGGATGACGTCAAATCCCAATGGAATATAACGTTAGTTGTAGCGAGTGTAGACCACATGCTTCGCGGCCAGGAGTCGAAAAACGATTTGGACTACGTCGCATCGTTTTGCAAAGATAAGGATATATTATTTGAAGGTGAACAGGTTGATGTCTCAACTTATAAGAAAAGACATCATTTGAGCACATCAACCGCGTCCCGAATATGCCGTTACAGGTTTTTTCGGAGAGTTATGGAAACTTATCAGGCAGATTCACTTGCGCTAGCTCATCATGGGGATGACCAGATTGAGACGATGTTAATGAGACAGGTACGCGGCAGCTTTGGCACGGCATTGGCAGGTATCCCTGTTAAACGTCCATTTTCCGGAGGACAGATCATCAGGCCGTTTCTGACATTAACCAAAGATCAGATTGAAGATTATTGCCGGCAAAAGGGCATTCAGCCGCGCAGAGATTTGAGCAACGATTCTGACGACTATACTAGAAACCGTTTTAGAAAACAGGTTCTCCCATTTTTAAAACAAGAAAACCCTCTTGTTCATTTGCGTTTCCAACAAGAAAGTGAGATGCTGACTGATGATGATCTGTATCTTAGCCAATTAGCGGAAAAGCAAATGAATGATATTCTTCTTACTCATATGAAAGGGGAAGTCGCGTTTTCAATTGAAGCCTTTCTCCAAATTCCTGTTCCTTTACAAAGGAGGGTAATTCATCTAATATTAAACTATCTTTATGATAGTGAACATAACGATTCATTACATCAATCTATACATATTGACATGCTGATTGATTGGCTCCATCGGAAACAATCTTCAGGCCAGCAGCACCTCCCTCACGGACTTGCGGCGACAAGGTCTTATGATCTATGCCGGCTTTGTTTTTATCACGGTGTGCCCCAAGATGAGAATTATGAGTTAACTCTTGCCATACCGGGAATAATTGAAACACCTATTGGAAATATTTCTGCTGAAGTCAGAGATGCTATTAATGCGGCTGATCATCAAGGACTAAATCATTTTGTTTGTGATTTTAGTACTGTTCAAACACCTGTCAAAATTAGAACGCGTTTGGACGGGGACCGAGTCGGACCAAAAGGAATGGAAGGGACGCAGAAAATAAAGGACATCTTTATTAATGCAAAAGTAGACCGGAAATACAGGTCGCTATGGCCGGTTGTTATAGACGCCGATGGAACGGTTTTGTGGTTGCCATTGCTTAAATACAGCAGAACAGCACCAATCAATACTGGCACTTCTAAATTTCTAGTTTTAACCTTTATACCTACAGTTGATCTTGGGAGGCAAATGCAATGAAAGATGATTTACAGGAAATACTTTTTACTGAAGAACAACTCCAGAATAAAGTTGCGGAATTAGGCGGCAAACTATCTGAAGAATATCATGACAGCTTCCCGCTTGTCATTGGTGTTTTAAAGGGTGCCATGCCTTTTATGGCTGATTTAATTAAAAGGATGTCCATTCATCTGGAAATTGACTTTATGGATGTTTCAAGTTATGGGAATTCAACTGTCTCTTCAGGGGAAGTTAAAATTATTAAGGATTTGGACACATCAGTTGAAGGCCGGGATATTTTAATCGTTGAGGACATTATTGACAGTGGATTAACCCTAAGTTATCTGGTGGATCTATTCAAATACCGCAAAGCGAAATCCATTAAAATTGTCACTCTTTTGGATAAACCTACAGGCAGAAAGGTCGATATCGTGCCAGACTTGACCGGATTTACTGTTCCGGATGCGTTCTTGGTTGGGTACGGTTTGGACTTTGCAGAGAAGTACCGCAATCTTCCCCATATCGGCATCCTGAAACCGGAGATTTATAAGGGGTAAATTGTTGTGACAATGAAACAGAGTGTGATACTATTAAATATGGTTTTCTTTTATTGCGGGAGGAGGTAAGGGATGAATCGAATATTTAAACAAACCATTATATACTTATTTATATTTTTAGTTATAATCGGGGTTGTCAGCTTCCTTACAAAGTCCAATCAAGAAGTTGAATCCATGAATTATAGCGACTTTCAACAACACTTAACACAAGGTGATGTTAAAACGTTAACCTTGCAGCCCGAAGGCAGTGTATATGTCGGAACCGGGCAATTGAAGAGTTATGATAAGAATACAACATTCAAAACATACGTACCATTTAACGAAAAAGCCGTTGACCAAATTAGAGATGTAGGAAAGAAAACGGATGTTCAGTTCAAACCCAAAGAGCAAACAAGCGGTTGGGTAAGTTTCATTACATCCATCATCCCGTTTATCATTATCTTTATATTGTTCTTCTTCTTGCTTAACCAGGCACAAGGCGGCGGTGGCCGTGTCATGAACTTCGGTAAGAGTAAAGCGAAGCTTTATTCGGAAGAGAAGAAAAAGGTGACATTTAAAGATGTTGCCGGAGCCGATGAAGAGAAGCAGGAACTGGTCGAGATTGTTGACTTCTTGAAAGACCCTAGGAAATTCTCCACACTTGGCGCAAGAATTCCAAAAGGTGTCTTGTTAGTTGGACCTCCAGGTACAGGTAAAACATTGCTGGCCCGTGCTGTGGCCGGTGAAGCGGGCGTACCATTCTTTTCAATAAGCGGTTCAGACTTTGTGGAAATGTTTGTCGGTGTTGGTGCCTCCCGTGTACGGGATTTATTTGAAAACGCAAAGAAAAATGCATCTTGTATTATTTTTATTGACGAAATTGATGCAGTAGGCCGTCAACGCGGTGCCGGACTAGGCGGCGGTCATGATGAACGTGAACAAACATTGAACCAACTGTTAGTCGAGATGGATGGCTTTGGTGCCAATGAAGGAATCATTATTATAGCTGCAACAAACCGTCCGGATATCCTAGACCCGGCGTTACTGCGTCCTGGACGTTTTGACAGACAAATTCCGGTTGGCCGTCCTGATCTTAAGGGTCGGGAAGCAGTTTTGCGTGTTCACGCCCGCAACAAACCTTTGTCCAAGGATATTGACTTGAAGACAGTGGCGAAATTGACACCTGGTTTTTCAGGTGCTGACCTTGAGAACTTGTTAAACGAAGCGGCATTGGTTGCCGCTAGAAGCGATAAGGATCATATTGAAATGGAAGACATTGATGAGGCTGTTGAACGTGTCATTGCCGGTCCTGCAAAGAAATCACGTGTGATTTCACAAAAGGAACGCAATATCGTTGCTTATCACGAGTCAGGCCATACGGTTATTGGTCTGAAGCTTTCAAGTGCAGAGACTGTGCATAAGGTAACGGTTGTCCCTCGTGGTCAAGCCGGTGGTTATGCTGTGACACTGCCTAAAGAAGACCGTTACTTTATGACGAAGCCCGAACTGCTCGAGAAGATTATTGGTTTACTTGGCGGCCGGGTCGCTGAGGAAATTACCTTTGGCGAAGTCAGTACGGGAGCAAGCAATGACTTCCAAAGAGCAACCAATATTGCGAGAAAAATGGTTACTGAATTTGGTATGAGTGAAAAGCTTGGACCAATGCAGTTTGGACAAAATGACAGCGGGCAAGTCTTCCTAGGCCGGGACATTCAAAATGAGCCGAATTACAGTGATACCATAGCATATGAAATTGATTCAGAAGTACAAAGAATCATCAAAGAATGTTATGCGCGCTGTAAGAAGATCTTGACTGAGAATCAGGATAAGCTTGAATTGGTTGCTAAGACCCTGCTTGAAGTCGAGACACTTGAGGCGGACCAAATTAAAGCCCTTGTTGAGACTGGTGAGCTTATCGAACCAAACGCTAACCGTTATGCGTCGGAAGACAGTAATGTGAAGGTTAATATCAACAAAAAAGAAGAGAATCAAGATAGTGTTGATTCAGATGATCAAAATGGTCCTGATAACCAGGGACCAAAGAATCTTTAATTAATATTTAAAAGCGTCTCCGCTGTGAGGCGCTTTTTTCATGAGTGCTGAACCCTTTCAACCATTGCACCTTTGTGTTAAGATAAAAACGCTTTTATTAACAAAAAAATAGTATGGTGATAAATAATGATCTTTGTATGTGATGTTGGTAATACTAATATTGTTCTTGGCGTCTATGAAAACGATGAATTGAAATATCATTGGCGGATTGCAACAAGCAGGGAAAAAACTGAAGATGAGTTTGCGATGGTTGTCAAAAACTTATTTCATCATGTTGGACTTGAATTAGATCAAGTCAAAGGTATTATTATATCTTCTGTGGTTCCTTCAATTATGTTTTCATTGGAGCGGATGTGCGAAAAATACTTCCGCCAAAAGCCGGTTATCGTTGGCCCGGGCATTAAAACGGGATTGAATTTAAAATCCGATAATCCGAAAGAAATTGGTGCCGACAGGATCGTTAATGCGGTTGCGGCGACGACCTATTATCAATCGCCAATCATAATAATTGATTTCGGCACAGCAACAACCTATTGCTTTGTAGATGAAAAGGACAACTATATTGGCGGAGCCATTGCTCCGGGGATTAATATTTCCACGGAAGCTCTATACACACAGGCATCAAAACTTCCGCGCATTGAAATTTCTAAACCTCCCCACATTGTAGGGAAAAATACGGTTAATGCAATGCAGTCAGGAATTGTATATGGCTATGTCGGTCAAGTTGAAGGCATCGTCAAAAGAATGAAGCGTCAGGCTGTCAAAAATCCTGTTGTCATTGCTACCGGGGGCTTGGCTGCCTTAATATCGCGGGAAACCAGTGTGATTGATCATGTCGATACATTCTTAACCTTAAAGGGGCTGCATCTGATTTATAAAAGAAACAGGCAAGGGGTTTTATAATGATGTCAGACTATTTGATAAAAGCCTTGGCTTACGATGGTATGCTCAGGGTCCAAACCATCACGTCGACGGGCATGGTTGGTGAGGCCCAGCGGCGTCACTACACGTGGCCGACAGCATCGGCTGCTTTGGGCCGCACAATGACGGCGGGCACAATGATGGGTGCCCAGTTAAAGGGAGATAACAGTTTAACGATCACCATCGAAGGCGGCGGTCCAATCGGTGCCATCATCGTTGATGCCAATGCGAAAGGTGAGACAAGAGGTTATGTCAGTAATCCGCAGACCCATTTTGATTTAAATCAATATGGGAAGCTAGATGTTGCAAGAGCTGTGGGAACGAACGGTTTTATCAGCGTCGTTAAAGATTTAGGATTGAGGGATAATTTTACAGGCAGAGTCCCGCTTGTATCGGGTGAAATCGGTGATGACTTTACATACTACTTTGCCCGTTCCGAGCAGATCCCTTCAGCCGTAGGGGTCGGGGTGCTTGTCAATCCCGATAATTCCATCCTCGCTGCAGGAGGTTTCCTGATCCAGGTATTACCCGGTGCACCAGATGACATTATCAATGAGGTTGAAAAGCGGTTAAGTAACATTCCCCCGGTATCTAAGCTGATTGAGGGTGGACAAACACCTGAGGATTTGCTTGTCACTTTGTTTGGTGAAGGGAACTATAAAATTGTTGACAAAATGCCGATTGCATTTGAATGCCAATGTTCCAAAGAAAAGATAAGTCAAGCTATCTTGGGACTTGGAAAAGACGAAATTAAAGCAATGATTGAAGAGGACCATGGTGCCGAAGCCAATTGTCACTTTTGCCGGGAGACTTATCAGTTTTCAGAGGATGAGCTGCAGGAGCTTTATCGTTCGCTTGATTAATATCTAAAAACTCGCCAATCGGCGGGTTTTTTAATTACGACTTTAGTCCGTTGAGCACGCGATAGCGTGCGAAACAATAAACCACCTGCTATGCAGGTGGGAAACAAATGGTTATACCAAAAAACTCA
>NZ_SLXK01000034.1 GCF_004341035.1 Scopulibacillus darangshiensis | reverse complement strand
AGTTTTTTGGTATAACCATTTGTTTCCCACCTGCATAGCAGGTGGTTTATTGTTTCGCACGCTATCGCGTGCTCAACGGACTAAAGTCGTAATGAAACAGGGGTCTGACCCCGAGGGGTCAGACCCCTGTCAACAACAGAGCCCCTAGCAAAATGATTAGAAGGAAAACATAACGTTCAAACTTTTTTGCGGGGATACGCTTATTTATCATTACACCGGCCAAGGTTGCAGCAAGGATGGCTGGCAAGGACAATCCGTATAGAACAAACAAGTCGGGACTCCATAGACCGCCAAGGGCTTGACCGCCGACAACAAATACACCGGAAATAAGGAAGTGGGCCTGCAAGGTGCCTCGGAACCGTTCCGGATCCCAGCGGCGCATGGTCCCATAGACGACAACGGGCACACCGTTAAAGTTGAAAGCACTGCCCAGTGCCCCGGCTGCAAAGCCCGCGGGTAATGCCCAATAGTTAGCTGTAAACCGAGGCTGTACCTCTGCCTTCACGACCGTATGGCGAACAAATGAATAGCCGCCATAGGCGATCAAAAAGAAGCCAAGCCCGGCAGTAACCACACTAGCAGGCATCAGCGTCACCAATATGAGACCTGCGGGGATACCGATTAAGGTTGCGGCCGCCAAACGCAACAAAATCGGACGGTCAATGTGGCGCCATCCGCTAACAACGGTAAGCAGTGCGACTGTAAGGCCGGCTAATCCAATCAGGGAAATCGCCGTGTGCAAATCAATAGGAAGCAGAGCAAGGAGCGGCATGCTAACAACAGCCTCGCCAAAGCCAAATGTGGCCCGCATTAGCGCACCAACAAATACGGCTGCAATAACTGATACAATAAGTGTTGTTGTCATTGGACAATATCCCAACCCTTTTCCGCTATAAAAAGCAGTATAATTGTCATACATCACTTATGAAATATTATACCATACTAAACAGCCACGCTATCGTTTATAAGCGACTTTATTTGTTTTAAGTCATTTTTAAAGCAACCTATCTTGAAAGTGGAATATAAGGTACAAAATGAGGCTTAAAACAGCAATAATACATTAGGGATTGAGATTGAATCACAACCCATAAAGAAAACTCGCCGATTGGCGAGCCTTTGGTGAAGACAGAGGCGTAGTTGCGACGCACAGGACGTGCTAGTACTGGCGTTGTAACAGGATGTTACGTCTTTAGCCAGTGCACTTATGTGCGTCAGAAAGTTATACTTTCTGATTAACTTAAAAAACGCTCACTATAACACGTGAGCGTTTTTCGCTTAATTTTTATTCTGCAGCTAGCGCCAGCATCAGGGCCCCGGTTATACCAGCCTGATCTCCTAATCCCGGAGGCACAATAAAATCTGCGAGTTCCGGCAAGGCAATATAACCATTGTTCAGCTCGTTAAGCTTTTCCCTTATTAATGGGAAAACTTGTGATTGCTTCATGACACCGCCGCCTAAGATTATTTTTTCTGGCGATAAAATCAATATATATTGCATGAGAGCCTGGGCAAGATAGTACGCCTCAAGCTCCCAGACTTCGGGTTGCCCAGCAAGATCGGCACCTTTTTTGCCCCACCGTTCCTCAATTGCCGGTCCCGCCGCCAACCCTTCCAAACAATCGCCATGATAAGGGCATTTTCCGATATACGAATCACTAGGAAGGCGCCTTACGAGAATATGGCCCATTTCCGGGTGACTTAACCCTTGAAGCATGTTATTCCTGACAACCGCCCCGCCTCCTATGCCGGTTCCGACAGTTATATATAAGCAGCTGCCGAGGCCCTTTGCGGCGCCATGTGTCAATTCACCCAATGCTGCGGCATTGACATCGGTATTAAAGCCAATCGGAATCTTTAAAGCCTGCTCCATTGTGCGGGCAAATGGAAAGTCACGCCAGCCAGGCTTTGGTGTAGACGTAATATTGCCGTATGTCAGACTCTCTTTATTGACATCAACAGGCCCAAAGGAGCCTATGCCCAAGGCCTTCAGCTCATACCTTTTAAAAAAGTCGATGACGGAAGGCATCGTTTCGTCTGGTGTTTTGGTTGGAAGCTGAATAGATTCGATAATATGCCCTTTCTCATCCCCAACTGCACAAACAAATTTTGTTCCTCCCGCTTCAATCGCGCCGTAAACCATAATGACACCTCAGTTTATTTTATAGATTTTTAACATGTTTATTAGAGTTACTGCAAAAGGAGCCAAATCACCTGCAAGAAATGACATTTTTATTTTTCCTGTTTTCATAAAACGGATAAATCAACCCTAAATCACACCCATATCCTTCCCGACTTTCTCAAAGGAGGAGATTGCTTGTTGAAGATGTTCCTTAGTATGTGTTGCCATTAAAGTAGCCCTGATCCGGCTTTCGCCATCCGGAACTGTGGGCGGACGAATGGCTGGTGCGAAAATACCTTCTTCTTCCAGCCGACTGGAAAACTGACAAGCTGCTTCAGCTTCGCCAATTATGACCGCAAGGATTGGTGTTTCCCCATTTACAAGATTAAACCCCAAACTCCGAAGTTCAGTTCGAAAAAAGTCTGCATTGGCAGCCAGAATTTGGCGCCGTTCGGGTTCACTATTAATAATATGGAGTCCGGTCGTAGCAGCCGCCACCACGCCGGGGGACAGAGATGTTTGGAAAATAAATGTCCTTGCCCGGTTTCTTAGGTAATCAATAACCAGGCGTGAAGCTGCCACAAATCCTCCCTCACATCCCGCAGCTTTGCTAAGGGTCCCGATTGTGATATCAACACACGATTCTAGTCCGAAATACTCCGCCGTTCCGGTGCCATTTTCCCCTATCACACTGGTGGCATGAGCATCATCTACAATGACTTTTGCGCCATGTTTTGCCGCAAGCAGCGTGATTTCTGGTAGCGGGGCAATATTGCCATCCATGCTGAAAACACCGTCAGTCACGATAAATCTCCTTCGGTGGTTTTTGTTTTCTATTAACTTGTTTTGCAAGTCATCCATATTCACGTGACCGTATACTACCGTCTTGGCTTTACTCAACCGGCAGCCATCGATAATGCTGGCATGATTATAGGCATCACTTAATATCAGATCTGCTTTTCCGGCCATGGACGATATTGTGCCAACGTTTGCTAGATACCCGCTGCTAAAAAGGAGCGCAGCTTCTGTTTTTTTAAAAGAAGCGATCGTCTGTTCAAGTTCTTCATGGAGATGCAGGTTTCCGGTCGTCAGCCTTGCCCCTCCACTGCCGGTACCATACTCATTAATCGCCTTTATAGCTGCTTCTTTTAGACGCGGATCTGTGGCAAGACCCAAGTAATTATTGGATGATAGCAGCAGCTGCTGTTTCGATTCGATAGTCGTCTCAGCTGTATTGGCAGCATCCAGTCTTCTTAACGTTCGCCACAGCCCTTTTTTCTCGATTCTATCAAGTTCAGTAGACAGATCTAGCATCTTAGTTCCTCCATCTCAATAGTTAACTATAATATAAAATAGGTTAACAAATATACACCCGCAAAAACAAGGCTAAAGGAATCCTTTTAAATATAGGCATTTTATCCCATTGAACATTTAGATAAATAAGATAAAGTAAGAGTGAGAATTTAATAATTTTCAACTAGGGGCGTCCAATGAGTTGGGCTGAGAGAGAAACACAATGAAGTTTCTTGACCCTCGGGACCTGATCTGGTTCATACCAGCGTGGGGAAGTTAACGTGCTGTTTTCGATTGAGTAAAGCTCTATTTGGAAACTTTAAAGCCGGGTCCTTTATTTAGGATCCGGCTTTTTATGGCTGGTATGATTCGGATCTTGTCCTTCATTTTATTATAAGGAGAGATGAATCATGTTAGACAAGACATTGAGTGACATGAACCTGTCGATTATGTCAAATTTTTCAGGAAGCAAAAAGGTTTACGTACAAGGTTCCCGGGAAGATTTGAAAGTGCCAATGCGGGAAATCAAGTTAAGCCCGACATCGGGAAGTTTCGGAGAGGAAGAAAACGCTCCAGTCCGTGTATATGACACAAGCGGACCGTATACTGACCCCGACTATACCGTAGATATTCGAAAGGGTCTACCTGAACTCGGCAAGGAGTGGAAAGTCAACCGCGATGACGTCGAGGTTTACCAAGGCCGTGATAACAAACCTGAGGATAACGGCTATAAACCAGGTGATGACCGTACCAATGCAGGTGAGTTCCCCGGCTTAAAAAGGCAGCCACTGCGAGCGAAAAAAGGGAAAAATGTCACACAGCTGCATTATGCACGCAAAGGGATCATTACTCCAGAGATGGCGTTTATCGCGATCAGGGAAAACGTATCACCCGAATTTGTCCGCGATGAAGTGGCAAAGGGTCGCGCGATCATCCCGGCAAACATCAATCATCCAGAATGTGAGCCAATGATCATCGGCCGTCATTTCCACGTCAAAATTAATGCTAATATCGGTAATTCGGCTGTGACTTCCTCAATCGAACAAGAGGTTGAAAAGATGACATGGGCTACTCGTTGGGGTGCAGATACGATGATGGATCTTTCTACAGGTAAAAATATTCATAAGACCCGCGAGTGGATCATTAGGAACTCCCCGGTACCAGTGGGGACCGTGCCAATCTATCAGGCTCTTGAAAAAGTAAACGGCATCGCTGAGGATCTGACATGGGAAATCTACCGCGACACATTAATTGAACAAGCTGAGCAAGGCGTCGATTATTTTACAATCCATGCAGGCGTTCTGCTGCGTTATGTGCCGCTGACAGCCAAACGCGTCACAGGCATTGTATCCAGGGGCGGCTCGATCATGGCGCAGTGGTGCCTGCATCACCATAAGGAAAACTTTTTATACACTCACTTTGAAGACATTTGTGACATTATGAAGGCCTATGATATCTCTTTTTCCTTAGGGGATGGTCTGCGTCCCGGCTCTATTGCTGACAGCAATGACGAAGCACAGTTTGCGGAACTGGAAGCGCTCGGCGAATTAACCAAGATTGCCTGGAAGCACGATGTTCAGGTCATGATTGAGGGACCAGGACACGTGCCAATGCATTTGATCAAAGAAAATGTTGATAAACAAATGGAAATATGCAACGAAGCGCCATTTTATACACTCGGTCCGTTAACGACGGATATTGCACCCGGGTATGACCATATTACCTCAGCGATTGGCGCGGCAATGATCGGCTGGTTCGGGACAGCGATGCTGTGTTATGTTACACCGAAAGAGCACCTCGGTCTTCCTAATAAAGAAGATGTGAGAGAAGGTGTGATTACCTATAAAATTGCGGCTCATGCTGCTGATCTCGCGAAGGGCCACCCAGGTGCACAAAAGAGAGATGATGCTCTGTCCAAGGCCAGGTTCGAATTCCGCTGGCGCGATCAATTCAACCTGTCGCTTGATCCGGAAAAAGCGCTGGAATACCATGACGAAACACTCCCTGCCGAAGGCGCAAAAACAGCACACTTTTGCTCCATGTGCGGTCCTAAGTTTTGCAGCATGAGAATCTCTCAAGATATTCGTGACTATGCAAAGGAAAAAGGACTGGATACTGTTGAAGCGATCGACGAGGGATTAAAAGAGAAGGCAAAGGAATTCAGGGACTTAGGAGGTAAAATTTACAGATAAGGTACCAAGGTGTCCGATCAGTTCGGACACCTTGATTATCTGCCTATATTGCCGTTTTATGAGGTCGATGCGGCTCTGAAGTTCCTTTTTTCTTGAAAAAGTGAAAGCCCGGAGGACAAACGGTTGGAACCGACGCCATTGCCAGTATGAGCAGCCAATCTCGGATGGTCAATGGGACCGTGTGAAAGACAGGTTGAAGCATTGGTGTATAGATTACAATCAGCAATAATATTACGGATGAGAGCACGGCTCCCACAAGATAACGATTTTCAAGCAAATGACGATGGAAGACTGAACGCTCGCTGCGGCAATCAAAGACATGAATTAATTGGGCCATAACTAATGTCGAAAAGGCAACGGTCTGAGCTTTTACTAATTGATCAGGACTTTGTTGCAATGACAACCAAAATGCGAAGAGTGTCATCACTCCGATTAAAAAGCCTCTGGAGATGATTTTCCATCCCAATCCTCTTGAAAAAACCCCTTCATTCACCATTCTTGGCCCCCGTGTCATGACATTTTCTTCTGCTTGGTCAACACCCAGAGCCATGGCAGGCAAACCGTCAGTTACAAGGTTTACCCAAAGGATTTGGATCGGTAATAGCGGCAGCGGCAGCCCGATCAGCATAGCAAACAGCATGACCAGAATTTCTCCAACATTAGAAGCAAGTAAATAACGAATGAACTTTCTAATGTTTTCATATATATTTCTGCCTTCTTCAATCGCTGAACGAATCGTGGCAAAGTTATCATCACTCAATACTAATGATGAGGCCTCTTTTGCAACGTCCGTACCCGTATGACCCATCGCAATCCCAATATTTGCCGACTTAATCGCAGGAGCATCATTGACACCGTCACCAGTCATGGCGACAATATGATCCTTTTTCTGCAGAGCTTTGACGATTTTCAATTTATGCTCCGGCGATACACGGGCGTAGACATAAATCTGATCCACTTCGTTTTCGAGCTCACGATCCGTCATTGCTGATAGCGCCCGGCCCTCAAGCACTTTACCGTCTGGCGGAAGAATATCCAATTGTTTTGCAATTGCAGTTGCCGTTACCACATGGTCTCCGGTTATCATCACCGTTTTAATACCCGCCTGTTTGCATTGTTGAATACTTTCGTAGACTTCCGGTCTTGGGGGATCAATCATCCCTTGCAGCCCGACAAATGTTAAATTTTTTTCCGCTTGGTCAGCCGTTTCATATGAACCTTTCAAAGGCTTATAGGCAATGGCAATCGTCCTCAGCGCTTGGCTTCCAAGGGTTGACAATGCCTTTCGCACCTTTTCTGAATACCACCTCTGCATACGCTGGGGTTTCCCATTCCAGATAATTGCGTCACATTTTTCCAGCAGAACATCGGGGGCCCCTTTTGTAATCACAAAACGCTCACCTTTGTTATTTTTGACAACAACACTCATCATTTTTCTTGAAGAGTCAAAAGGGAACTCATCCAGCCTCTCATAAAGCTTTAATAGTTGTTTTCTTGTTAAGCCAGCCTTGAGACCGCTGACGACAAGCGCGCTTTCGGTCGGATCACCCTTTAAAAGGATATCATCGTTTTCATCTTCTTCGAGCGTTGCCTCTGCATTATTGCAAAGGACAGCATATGAAAGCAATTGAACAAGTGTTTTTTCATTTTCAACATCGACGGGTTTCCCACCTTTTAAAAAACGGCCCGCCATGCCGCCATTACCTTCAGTTACCTGCCAGTCCTTCCCTTCAACCCACAAATGTGTTACGGTCATTTTGTTTTGCGTTAACGTCCCGGTCTTATCGGAGCAAATAACCGTCGTTGAGCCAAGCGTCTCTACTGAAGGCAGCTTTCTGACGATTGCTTTCCTCCTAATCATCTTTTGGACCCCAAGAGCCAAAGCTATGGTCACAATAGCGGGTAATCCTTCAGGAATAGCGGCCACGGCGAGCGAAACACCTGAAAGAATCATATCGTAGATGCTGTGGCCTTGATAGACACCGATACCAACAACGAGAACGGTTAAAGCTATCGAAAGGGCTATGAGAATTTTACCTAATTGTTCAAGTTTATGTTGAAGAGGGGTAACCATTGATTCCGCACTTTGAATCAAATGAGCGATTTTCCCCATTTCCGTTTTCATGCCAGTGGCAATAACGATCCCTTCACCGCTTCCCTGGGTTACCATTGTGCCCATGAACCCCATATTGGATTGATCGCCAAGCGGCAGGTCGTTTCCACTGATTCTTTCTGATTGCTTTTGAACCGGAACTGACTCGCCGGTTAACGCCGACTCCTCAATCGCGAGCCCTTTTGTGCCAGTGAAACGAATATCCGCCCCTACACGGTCGCCGCTTGAGACTTTGATAATATCCCCTGCTGTTATTTCTCTTGCTGGAAGTGTGACCCATTCACCATCACGAAGCACACTGGCCGTCGGAGCAGACAGTGCCAAGAGTGCTGACAGCGACTTTTCTGCTTTCCGCTCTTGCACAAATCCCAAAATACCGTTCATTATAACAATTAAAAGAATAGCAATCGCATCCAAATATTCACCTAATAGTCCGGATAATAGAATGGCGGCTAAAAGAACCAGAACCATAAAATCTTTAAACTGATTCAGGAACACAAGAATAGCTGACGGTTTTTTCGCTTCCTTTAATTGATTGTAGCCGTCTTCAGCAAGCCTTTTCTTTGATTCGTCTGTCGTTAGACCCGTCTTCATGCGGCTGTTCGTGTTTTTTTCTACGTCGTCAGGAGACATATTGTACCAGTTCATTTTTTCCCACCTCATAATATCATTTTCTATTATATATGAGGCCCGTCCATGAAATATGATAGAATCCTTTGCCTGGTAAGACTATGTATCGATGAGTTGATCAGATGACATTGCATGTAAAAACCCTCTCTATCCAAACAGGACAGAAAGGGTTTTTCGTCTTAGTGTAAAATATCTGGGAATTTATAATCCGGCAACAATTTATTTAATGTTTCTTGATCATATTGAGAAAAGTCTATTATCGTCAAGCCGGTAACCTGTTCATCATTAAGCGATTTCCGGATAACAATTCCGGGGAACCTTTCATCATCCTCCGACAGTATTTCTGGATGAAAATAGACATGGAGAATATCGTGACTCTGATCATATTTAATTTGTCTCTTTTGTATTTGCACGCGAGTCATAGATCATCCCTCCATTAATTTTTTCTTGTTTTAAACTACTCTTAACCATCCAGGTTGCAACCTCATTAGGTTCTCGGTCAGTATCAACAACAATAACCATATTTTGTATATGGCCGTATTCCTCGATATATACCTGTTCAGTATACCTAACTCGTTGGTTTTTATAATGGTTTTGATCTTTGTAAATGAACCTTGGGAATTCTATTGTACCCCTAACATAATCATATGACAATTCCCTGGCTTTGTCATTGACATGATCTGCAATAACATGTTTTTCAAATGTGTCTTGCGTCAAAGCGACCTTTGTTCCTTGTGAATTCTCCGTAACCCATATATATTCCCTTGTATCACCACTATGATTCTTATAGGTCATTTTCCTTATGCTCTTTCACAAATAAGTTTTGTTCTAAGTTATTCAAAATTTCTCTTTTTTGTCTGTCTATCGTACTATCCAATAACCCTGCTAATCGAGCTACATGCGGCCAAGTCAATGCAATTCTAGAAATTATTTTTCCATTTGGTTGACCTTCTGGTGCCCCAGGTACCATTTGGATGAAATTCAATACAGCGTGTTCAGCACTTGATTCAAGCTGAACATGATCTGAGAACATTGTGTTAAACGACCACCTGCTAAAGCAGGTGGATTTGGACATAAATGTCAACGACTAAAGTCGTAAACTTAAGACTAAAGTCATCTCAAAGCCTTAAGCTTAAGCTCAATCAATATTTTGAGTAAACTCATTCTTCAATCCTGAATATGTCGTTCTTCTCTTCGTTGAACTGATTTGCTATATAGTTTCTAATTGTTTCTTCTGTCACTGTTCCAACTGTGGCACAAAAATAGCCCCTTGCCCATAAATGTTGACCCCAGTATTTCTTTTTTAGTTCAGGGAATTGATCCTGAAGAATTCTTGAGGATCTTCCTTTTAGGTACTGCATGATTTTACTGGGCACCAAACTTGGCGGACATGATAATAATAAGTGTATGTGGTCTTTCCCTACACTTCCTTGTAAGATTGTGATGCCCCTTGCTTCACACCCTTGCCTGATTAACTCACGTGTTCTTACTGCAATGGGACCATGTAACACTTTATATCTATATTTTGTGACCCAGATGACATGATACTTGATATCATATACTGCATGACTCGTTTTTCTATAGCCGTCCATACTTTTTTCACCTCACCCCTAAGTATGGACACGCAGAGATAAGGCTAAAAGCTGATACCGTCTAAAGACGGTGGAGTTAGACCACGCATTTGGAAATTAAATTGGTTAAAGTCAATCCCGATCCTAACCTCATTTTGATTTTTCGTTTCTACCATAAGTAGTACGCCCCTTTATTAATATTTACCATTATTGTATAAAAGTAAAACAACTTTTCTAGTTTAATTATTCTACACATTAAGGGTAATTCCTTCAGATATTCACCTCAACTTCGTAGTATTTAAATTCCCTGAGCCTTTAGACCTCCGACAAATGCCATCAATTTTGGCATTCTTAAGCAGGCTAAACAAATGTTTTGGTTGATCGAATGGAAAGGGTAAGGCGCTGAATGACGTCATAATCGAAGGGGCAGTAAGCCGCGTCAGACCGGTGTTGTTGACAGCCGCAACGACGATATTGACCCTTTTGCCATTATCCTTTTCAAATCAATCAGCTGCGTTGATTTCCCAATCACTTGGACTCGTGGTCGTCGGTGGCATGATTACAGCAACATTAACGAGTCTAATCGTGATCCCGACCCTTTACTCTTGGCTGTTCCCGGCAAAAGACGCAGCTTCCGGCAAAGGGAAGTCACTTTCAGCATGAACTGTCTGTTAATCATTTTATTGGAACTTTGTCCTTCATACCGCTTATAAAGGCCTCCCTCCTATTCGCCGGTTTTGGGTTATCCACAAGCTAAGTTTTATAGTCCCCAAACGAAAAAAAAAAAAAAAAAAATCAGCCTCATTCCTTCGTGGGAGGCTGATTTCCTTGGCTAATTCTATAAATCCTTGAACCTGATTCGTAAAATTCGCGCCACTTTTTGTTTTCTTCTTCAAGGTGTTTGTTTTCATTCAACAATTCTTCCGCTTTTTCAAGAAGCGCCCTGTTCATGTCGATCGTTCTTTTCACAGCTTCTCTCATTTTCTGACGTTCTGGATCATTCATCATATTCCCCCGCCTTTACGTCCGAATTATCAGTAATCATATTATTCGAAGCCAACTTTAATATAAAGGGGGCAGATCCTTAATGAATTGAAATATCCTGGTCCGATGAGTGGGTTTTTTTCGCTCTCCGTCTTTCTTTTTCCTTATTATAAAGAAACAGAATGACATAGTATGAAATAAAGCCCAGGACACTGCCGAAAACAGTCATCCCTATAATGATGTGGAGCCCGCCATGAAGAATCTCTCCGATAACGGAAAAGTCGCCTTTAAAAAGCTCAATAAAAGCATTTCCTTCCACATGGCCGTCTTGGTTCGGCTTTGGATAAATAATCGCGCCGAGCGTTTTTGCGAAAGGCAAAAGGATGATGGGCAAAAAGGTTAACTTGGCCACAACGTTGCCGATGATGGCAGCGGGCAAAGAGGCACGCAGCAATTTAACAGCCGGGTATAGTAAGATATAAATCAGGCAGGCTGTTGATATCACAAGCATCTCCATGCCAAATCCGACGGCGAAGCCGCGCGACACTTTCTTCGCCCCACCTGGGGAACGGAATAGCTTAGCCATATTGAGTTTAAACAAACGGTGCAGTTTCTGTAGTGCATTATAGCGTTTAACCTTTTTTCCCATGCGACAGCCTCCCCTCCATCCAAAATCCCTACTCCAATTATAGCCGAAAAAACGCAAAAACTTTCTCTCGGAAAGCAAAAAAAGAAATTCCATATCACAAATGGAATTTGGTCTCTTTCGGCGGTACCAACAACATGATCATTCACCTGCTAATTCCTTATTTATTATATGACGGCACTCTACCATCTGACACGGCTTATTCAATTATATGAATCAATCTATTTATCATTATACAGGATAGATCAAGGCTTAGGAAACTAATCAAGTTGACAAACTGAAGGCGGATACACCCACACGAAATGTCATCATGATCCTGTCGATCTATAATGTCTGACACCTGCCTTCCAAATTAGCATACAAGGCAAGATAAAAACGATCCCAGCAAGCGGCGTCAACATATAAAAAATACCATTTCCATCCGTTTTACCAAGAAGATACATAAGCGGCAAGTAATTAGCGCACCCGAATGGAATGACAAATGTAAAGAATCTCGCCACCCATTTCTGATAGATATTTAATGGATATTGAGCCATCTCCCTTCCCCCGTCTGTGAAAATATTCGCAACTTCGATCGCTTGAATTGTCCAGAAGCAAAAGGTGGCGGCCAGTATGAAGATTCCCGTAAAGATGAAAACCCCGCTCACAATCATCAAAATCAAGGTGACACACTTGAAAATATCCCATTCTATAGGAAGATTAAGCAGTACCCATACAAGGACGATCATACTCTGCAGCAAGCGTCCAATTCTAGTAAACTCAAACTTCGAGCCGAGCACCTGGACAACCGTACTTCTCGGCCTCACCAGCAATCTGTCAAAATCACCGCTCGCAACGAGGGTTGAAAATGAGTCAAAGCCGCGGGCAAAGCATTCACTAATTGAAAAAGCCATATGGATGACTGCAAAACACAGCCCCACTTCGTAAAAATCCCAGCCCTTTATTTATCCGAAGCGGGCAAATAAGAAATAGAGACCGGCAAAGACGGAAAAAGGGTCAGAGAATTAAGATTATAGCATTTACTAGTTCGGCAGGTCAATAGTTTTTTGAATTTTCTCCCCCCTTGCACCTCCGCAAGCGCCTCTTTCCGGTGAATAGGGGCTTTCACTAAAAATGGCGGTTAAAATATTTAAAAGTGTAAATAATAAATTAAAAGGAAAAATATACCTTTCCACACCCACCCTTAGCGAAGGATTGAATAAATAATGACTGAATTTAGTTTCAAAAAACCGCGCCGCCGGACAGCGGATATCAGCATATTGGGCACCACCCAGCTTCACTTGCGAAGCCCTGTTGTTATCGCCTGGTGGTCGGCTACAGTCCCCGGGTTCGGACATCTTCTTTTATCAAAGTATTTAAGGGGCTACATGCTGATTCTCTGGGAGATGGTCATCAATACACAGGCCAACCTTAATATGGCGATCGTGTACTCATTTACGGGCCAATTTGATATGGCTAAGGCTGCGTTGGATCTCCGCTGGATGACACTTTATGCGCCCGTTTATCTTTTCGCCATATACGACAGCTACCGGACAACAGTGGACTTAAATAAGGTTTATATTTTATCAGACAGGGAAAACGCGCCTTTTAAATCATTTAGTATCGGTCCGCTTGAAATCAATTATCTAGATAAACGAACCCCTTGGGTTGCCGTCATTTGGTCATTACTAATGCCGGGGATGGGGCAGCTCTATATCCATCGGATCGTCACAGCCTTTTATTTATTAGGTGTTTGGATTCTCATTTGTTATAAGTCACATGTCATGCAAGCCATACATTATACTTTGATGGCTAATTTTCATGAAGCGACGACGATACTTAATAAAGAATGGTTCCTTTTTATCCCTTCAATCCTATTTTTCGCGGTTTACGATGCCTATACCAATACGGTGGAAAACAATAAGCTTTTTGATAAGGAACAAGCCCGTTATTTGAAACAGAATTATCAAGGCGGGGAACGGACCAAAGATATTATAAAAGAGTTGAGGACGTGATGAACATGCATGTGGTCTCATCTTTTGATCATACCATTTACCTAGAATTAGTGATTACTGCTCTGGAAGAAAAAGGCATTGAAAAAGATAACATCCTGGCGATCCCTCTCAATAAAAGAACCAAGGAGAGAAAACTCTTTGATACGATACACAAATCCGACGGGGTCAGTGTATTTGATTTGGGGGCTGCTTTGGCTGTTGTATTTACTGTCTTTGGCTCATCCTATGGCTTTATTGCTGAATGGGGTCCGATCCTCTGGGGGCTTATTGGTGCAGGCTTCGGTTTTACTGTTGGTTTTATAATAGACATTCTGATAAACAAGGCAAAAAAGAAGCATGAAATAAAAAAGGGAAAAAGCACAGAGGTCTTTGTTGTTGTTTCCTGTAACGATGCAAATCAGGTGGAAATAGTTGAGAGGCTTTTGTGGGAACATTTTGCTCTTGGTGTAACGAAATTGGGAGGGTAAGAAGATGATTGCCTTTTTTAATAAACATCCAGTTGTTTTTGCTATTATATCTGCTTTGGTTTTTCTTTTTTTCGTGATAATGGCAAAAAAGAGGATGACACGAATAGAAATGTACAGCACATCATTATTTGCCATTATTCTAACCTACACTGTTGATCAAATTTTGGGAGAACAATATCATTTATATGGCTATTTTCATGAACAAGCGGAATATAAAGATTTTATTGTTATACTAGGGATCTATCCAGCCATTAATATTCTCTTTCTAAATTACTTTCCCTTTCACAAAAAAATTACCTTTAAAATTTTGTATTTCATTCTCTGGTCAGCGTTTGCTCTATTTTACGAGTGGCTTTCTGTAAAATTAGGATTATTCTTTTATCACGGCTGGAAACTTTGGTATTCAGCCCCTATTTACCCCATCTTATATTTGTTGCTTATTGCTAATTTAATGTTTACAAGAAAGATCAATAAAACCAATAATAAAGAAAACTTGTCGATTGGCAAGCCTTAATGGCGCAGCCAGAGGTATAGTTGCACTTATGTGCGTCAGAAAGTTATATTTTCTGATTAACTAAAAAATAAGATATTCCTTTGCAGAAGATAGCTGTAATATAGATTATAGTTAGTCTCACTAGATACGACTATATTCAATGCCTTCAAGCGTTTCTTTTATCGCTCCTATATCCTCTGTGCTGAAAACAGCTTTTTTGCTGCATTCATTAGCAAAAAAGTCGGTGAGCCCCTTTTCGTTAACGAATCGTTTAACTTGCTTGTCATCCGATAAATCGATAACACCTTGAAGTGCGCCGTTCCTGCTTTCTTTCGGATAGCCAAAATAAACAATCGGTGTGACATATGTATCTATATGACATTCTTCCGATAAAAATTGTTTTAATCGGTATGACGTGTGTTTCACTTGTTTTGCCGGATCGCCATAGGATTTGATTCGGATGGATGACTGTTCACTCTCATCATCCTTGAAAGGAACAAAGATAAGCGTTTGATCCGTGGCGAAATCATCGTGCTCAGAGGCCATCATATCAGTTATAAAAGAAAGGTCACCGGCATTCTTCCGATTCAGACCATGGACAACCTTCCCGCGCCAGTATTTTGTTTCTATAACATAGATGCCTGTCGGTAATATCACCAAGTGATCGATCTGACGAGTTTTGATCAATCCCTTCTCCTTATAAGGGATAAAAACGTTCGGCAAGATGTGCAGATCTGACGAACCTAGAATCTCCTTCGCAACTATGCTGCTTTTCATTTCCCCCAAAATTTGATGGGTTATGATTTCACCTTTATTTTTGGAATAAGCCTGCAATTCATTAATATTCATCTGCAATTTATTAATTTCGTAATGATAGGTATTTGTTAGCTGCTCCACTTCTTCCTTATGCAGCCGTTCCTTTTCATTCTGTTCATCCATCATGGAAGCCTTAGTTGCGGCCTCTTCAGCCGTCATTTTTTCCACTAAATTACTGTGTCTCTTCGTCATTTTGCGTTTCTGATAAAAGATGTACCAAATGCAGACAACCAATGCTGCCGCCAAACCCGCTATGCCGTACCACATTTCAAATACCCCTTTCTTGTCCATCACATCTTAGTTGTATATACCACATAATGTCATTATACAGCTTCGTTTTATTTTGTAAAAGGAACGAAAGACTTAAAGAGGGTTTAAAAATAGAAAGGAATATCAGGATAAATACCTTAATGATTAATTATGCGGGAACGATCCTACCCTTTGCGTTCCTGCCAAGCTCTCTTTCCCCGTTCACGGGCACCATTCACCCTCTTTAGTGACCGCTCACGTCATTTTTCACCGTTCGTGGGTAATAACAGTTGTCAAAAATCGTCATCTAATGTTTATTTACAATAATCGGAAAAACGCTTAACAGAGATGGAAATTCAACCTAAAAGAAGGCCTTTTTTACCGACAATTTGCTGCCTTTTGTCGCTCATCCGACTTATGAACGACCTCGACCACGATTTTTTGCCAACTTCGGGTTTTCATCGACACTATGAACGACCTCAACCACGATTTTTTACCAGCTTCGGGCTTTCATCGACCTTATGAACGACCTCGACCACGATTTTTTACCGGCTTCGGGCTTTCATCGACACTATGAACGACCTCAACCACGATTTTTTGCCAACTTCGGGCTTTCATCGACACTATGAACGACCTCGACCACGATTTTTTACCGGCTTCGGGCTTTCATCGACACTATGAACGACCTCGACCACGATTTTTTACCGGCTTCGGGCTTTCATCGACCTTATGAACGACCTCGACCACGGTTTTTTACCAACTTCGGGCTTTCATCGACTGCCTCCCCACCAACTTCTTCGTTCATCCTGCTTATGAAAGACATTCACCACTCATTTACAATTTTGGGTCTTCAGTTTACCCCGCTCGCAGGCGTAAAGACATGTATCCAATATATATGGCATCCAAAACGCAGCAGCTACAACCATAAATCGTTTCATTTTGTGCCATTCAACACAACATTTGTTTTATTAAATCGTTACCACGGGCACTTACGGTAAAGAAAACTCGCCGATTGGCGAGCCTTTGGCGAAGACAGAGGCGTAGTTGCGACGCACAGGACGTGCTAGTACTGGCGTTGTAACAGGATGTTACGTCTTTAGCCAGTGCACTTATGTGCGTCAGAAAGTTATACTTTCTGATTAACTAAGAAAAACCGAGCGGCATTTTAAGCGCTCGGTTCCTATTAATTTTCCTCTATGATTTTCTCAACAGCAAATATATAAAATATGGCCCGCCGATCAGTGAATTCATGATCCCTGCAGGTATGCCGGCAGGGTCAACAAGATGACGGCCAATTGTATCAGCAAGCAGTAACAGCCATCCGCCAAGAAGGACGGCAATGGGAATAAAAAGTTGATGTCTGGGTCCAATTAGAGCTTTGGCGATATGGGGAGCCATTAAGCCGATAAAAGCAATCCCGCCCGCGACCGAGACCGCTGCAGCCGCTAAGGCAACGGCTGTCAAAAGCAGCATAAATCGCTCCTTTTCAATGGATACACCGACTCCGACGGCGGCAGACTCATTTAAATTTAGGAGGTTCAATTGGTGTGCCTTATATAAAGTAAAGGGAATCAAAATGACGAGCCACGGAAGGATAGCTAAAACATACGGCCAATCGTCCCCCCAAATGTTCCCTGCTAACCACTTTGCGATAAAGTCAACTTTTGTGCGATCAGCCGATGAAATGAGCACAATCATCGCCCCTGACAGAGCAATGGAGAAGCCAACGCCGACTAAAACTAATCTGACCGGCGCAAGGCCAGTCTTTTTATTATAAGAAAACACATATATCAAACCAGCTGTGATGAAGGCACCGATAAAAGCCACAGCGGGCAGCATGTATACAAATGAACTTGCTTCAATTGGAAAAAATAAAAAGAAAACCGCAATGGCCACACCAGCACCAGAATTAATGCCGATGATGCCGGGATCAGCAAGATCATTACGGGTGATGCCTTGCAGAATAGCCCCTGAAGCCGCCAGAGCCATCCCGCTTAAGAGCGTAATAGTGATCCGCGGCAGACGAATCGAGAATAAAACAAATGACTCTTTCATTGTTCCCTGACCGAAAATGGTTGGCAGCAATCTATTATACGAAAGTGAAGCAAAACCCATTCCCATCCCTATAACGGCTGTTATCACAATCAATGCTAAGAAGAATAAGAGTAACCATCGCTGCTTCTTGATTAAATAAGAGGGAATCATGAGAATGCCTTGCCTCCTTTACGAATCACGAATAGGAAGAACGGCAGCCCCATGATGGCAACAATAGCAGCAACAGGTGTTTCATAAGGGGCATTGACCGTACGGCCAAGTGTATCGGCTAGCAACATAAAGGCTGCCCCAAACAGGCCTGACATGGGCAGGATAAACCGATAATCTGTTCCCACGATGGCTCGGACAATGTGAGGAATCATTAATCCGACGAATGCCAGATTTCCTACGAGAGCCACAGAGGCGCCAGCGAGTAAAATAATGACAATAAAAAGGATGGTCTTGATTTGTGTTGTTCTTTGGCCTAATCCAACAGCAAGATCCTGATTCAAACTCAGGATCGTTAGCTGCCTTGAAAGGAAAAGGGCAATCAAAACACCGATAACGATAAAGGGAACAATCATCCGAAGCTGATGCCATGACGTGCTGGCCATCCCCCCTGCTGTCCACATGGAGACTTCCTTAGAAATTTTAAAATAAAGACCGATCCCTTCTGCCGCTGCATTAAGGCATGCGGAAACGGCCGCACCGGCGAGTACCATTCGAAATGGGGAGAATCCTCCCTTTTTCATTGCGCCAATGCCAAAAACAAACATTCCCCCAATCGCTGCCCCGATAAAGCAAGTGATCATTATAGCAACATAATTTGCTGAGGGCATAAGGGCAATGGTCAGGGCAAGTGCAGCATTGGCACCAGCCGTTAAACCCAGAAGACCGGGATCGGCAAAGGGATTCCTTGTTAATCCTTGCATGATAGCTCCGGAAACGGCGAGAGCAGCGCCAACAAATATGGCTGCCATTTCACGCGGCAAACGCAATTCCTGAACCATTAAGACCGAATCAGTTGTTGCATGGGATGTCAGCGCAAGCCAAACCGTCTTCATCGTCGTGTCCGCCGCTCCAAACCTTATTGCAACCAAAAATGAACCAATCAACAGAAGGATGGCCAGTATAAACTTATAAATAAATGATACAGCATTCGTGTGTTTCATGATCGTTACCTTCTTCTCTTCTGCTAAAAAGCGTATCTTCACGAACCAAGAAATGCCTTTTTGAAGAATTTCAGTTGATATTCTAAAGTGAGTGGATCATTGAAATAGAATTTTTTTGCATTTACTTCAAACACTCGATTATTTTTTACAGCTGGTATGTTCTTGTATGTCTCTGTTTTCTGAAATGTGTTCTTGACGCCTGAATCTTTACTAAAGATGACGTAATCACCCGCGAATTCCGGAAGAACTTCAGGTGACAGGGCATAGTACCCTTGTTTTAGCGCATGTTCTTTTACCTTCCTAGGCATTTTTAAACCCATCGCTTGGTATAAAATTTCCGTTCCCCGGCCCCAGTTATTGCCGAAGACGTATAGCTGCTTTCCAGAGCTTTCGATGACAGAAACAGTCGCATCAGCGCCAATTTTCTTTTTGATTTTTTTACCGGCTGCTTGTTCACGTTTTTTAAAATCAGCAACCCATTTTTTTGCTGCCTTTTCTTTGTTCAAAAGTTTGCCGATTTCTATATGCTGTTCTAGGTAATCTAATTTTCCGTAAGTGTAGGTCACTGTAGGTGCAATTTGCTTTAACTTATCAATATTTTTAGTGTTTGATAGTCCGATAATTAAGTCTGGATGCAGTTCAATAATTTTTTCCAGACTGTCGTCTGAAACGACTTGAACCCCTTTTAATTTATTTTTAAAGAGCGGGTTCTTTTTTGCCCAAGGATCAACACCAACAAGGTTGACACCAAGTTTCATGACATTGCCGGCAAAAGTCGAGAGGACAACAACTCGCTTTGGATGCGCTGGTACTTTAACAGGCCCATTCTCAGATTGATAGATTCTGGTATCAGATGATTTGCTTTGGTCCTTAGCGCCTTCTTTATCTATTGTTTGACTGCTGCAGGCACTAAGAATAAGACCCAGCAAGAGCAGGAATGGGATGAGTTGTTTTTTCATGGATCATATCTCCTTCTTCTAATAGGTTGTAGGTCATGCACATCGGTTTGTTCGTCCTTGGGTCCCGGCCTATTTCTGCATCAATATGAAAGACCTCTTTCAGGACATCCGCTTGGATGACATCTTTGCACGTGCCAGCCTTCACGATTTGCCCCTTTTTTAAGGCAATGATATAGTCGGCAAACCGGGCTGCTTGGTTTAAATCATGTAAAACCATGATAATGGTGCGGTTCTGTTCTCTGTTCAGTTTTTGCAAAAGCTCTAAAACCTCCAGCTGATGGGCCATGTCAAGGTAGGTTGTCGGTTCATCAAGGAAAATGATGTCGGTTTCTTGAGCAAGCGACATTGCAATCCAGACACGCTGCCGTTGACCGCCTGATAATTCATCGACCGGCGAGTCCTTATACTCTGCCGTTCCGGTAACATTAAGCGCCCAGTCGATCACTTCAATGTCTCTTTTCGTTAAACGCCCAAAACCCTTTTGATAAGGATAGCGTCCATAGGATACTAGTTCACCGACATTCAAACCGCTCGAACTTTCAGGTGTTTGCGGCAGCAGCGCCATCTTTTTGGCCAAATGTTTCGTGTTTTCTCCAGATATGCTTTTACCGTCAAGCATGATTTTGCCTGATTTATGAGCTATAATTCGCGTCATCGCTTTAAGCAGCGTTGATTTTCCACAGCCGTTTGGACCGATAATCGTCGTGATTTTTTGATCGGGGATCTGAACCGTAAGATCCGTGACAATTAAGCGTTCACCATAACTCACGTTAAGAGCCTCAGTATAAAGGCGAACCATGATACAGCCTCCTATTTATAAAAGTTATGTAAATGGTATTGATAATGATTATCATTTTCGTTTATAATGATACTATAATTTGAGCGTTTTTCGTTGTCAACCCAAAGTTATTTGATAGGAGTGAATGACTTGAATAACTGCGAAAGTTACGATGTGACCATCATTGGCGGGGGGCCCGCTGGTCTTTATTCTGCTTTTTACAGCGGGCTAAGAGAGATGAAAACAAAAGTAATTGACTATCAGCCGCAACTCGGCGGCAAACTTCAAATTTATCCGGAAAAGATGATTTGGGACGTCGGCGGCCAGACGCCGATTCCAGGAGCTAAGCTGATGGAGCAGCTTGTTCAGCAGGGCATAACGTTTGATCCAACGGTTGTATTGAACGAACAGATTGTGTCGATCACCCGAAATGATGACAACTTATTTGTTTTAAAATCAGCCAAAGGCCAAGAGCATTTTTCAAAAACCGTTATTGTTGCTGTTGGCAGCGGCATCATCACACCCCAAAAGCTGCAAATTGAAGGGGCTGAAAGGTTTGAAATAGCAAACTTGCACTACACCGTTCCATCTTTAAAGAAATTTAAAGATAAAACAGTGATTATATCAGGCGGCGGTAATTCTGCCATTGATTGGGCTAATGAATTGGAACCCCTTGCTAAAAAAGTTTATTTAACGTATCGAAAGCCTGCGTTGGATGGCCATGAATCACAAATTACGCAATTGAAGAACAGTACTGTAGAATGTTTATCACACACTTCAATAACAAAGCTTGCAGCCTGCAAAGGCCGGGAAGTTATTGAACACGTCGAAATAACCAACCATGAAACTGGGAAAGTGTTTCATTTGTCTGTGGATCATGTTCTTATTAATCATGGTTTTGTTTGCGATGCCTCATTGTTTGAGAAAAGTCCTATCAATGTTGACTTAATTGATCAGCAGTTTATTGCCGGAACCGCTGCTGCCGAATCTTCCGTGAAAGGTATTTACGCTGCGGGGGATATTTTAAAGCATGATGGAAAGTTAAACCTTATTGCCGGGGCTTTTCAGGATGCGGCAAATGCTGTAAACAAAGCAAAGCAAAGCAATTCATCCAGCCCGAAGCAAACGATGTCGCAATGGTTTCCTCCCATAATGACGTTTTCGAAGAAAGGAACAGAGCACTCGTGCAAAAGATAGTGAAGTGATGCCGGTTTTCCAAAAGACGGGGAAACCGGCGGTTACTTCTTTTAATTCCCCACACCTGAGCGGCGTATGAAGATATTATAGTGAACACGAATACGGGCTTCTTTGAATGCCTGATCCCAGTTCACTTGTTTCCAAATATCGTGATGATAGGCCCTTAATCTTGAGCCAAAGCCGATAATATCTGCCCCATCTTGTTGAAGCTGTTTAATTATCCTTTGTGATTCCTGTTCCAGGTGTCTCTCGGCTCTATTTGCAATCTTATCTCTGTTTTTCTTATCTCTTATATCCAGCTGAAAGGTCAACTCTTTGATTTTAGCTTCCATGTTAACGTCAACATCGATTATAACCTTTCCATTTTTTAATCTATAATCATAATGTGATTTGCTTTTTAAAGGTGTTAATGAGCCTAAATGACCAGATCCATCCGTAATATGAATCGTCGTTCCTCCCCCGCGGCCGTCACCAGAAATCTGTTCAAAATTTGCTATATCCTTTTGTTTAATAAAACCGACGAGCCGTGCCCCTTTGAAGGCCGCTATCCCGGAAACGACAGGCTTCTTTTCTTCCATTTTAATGCTGATCATTTTTGGCTGAATCGACGTATTTGATAAATCTTTATAAAACTGACCAAGGGTTAACCTGGGAAGCCGTTGAAGTTTGGCACTGTTTTCAATCATATTTGATAGAAAAATCGATGGGATTTTTTCCAAATCAGTCTTCACCTTTAGCAGATCGTAAGCTTTACCATCCTTTACGACAACCAACGATTGAAGACGGCGCACCTCCGGATTACGCCGTGAGGCATCAACAAAGTTTTGGAGGCCAACTCTCGCTGCCTCTTCCCCGAATGCAGCAATTCTTGTTTGTCCGAAATCAATTTCCTCATCGACCATGTTTTGAAGTTTCCCGACCGCTTCATTAATCGACCTCGCTTTTGCAGTGAACACCCTTACCGGGGCGCCTCCGCCTCCTCCGCCGCTGCTTCCTCCAGAAATATTAAGCGGAATCGGCACTTGAATGGAAACTTGAATCATCCCCGGCTCTTTAGCTTTATCAACGCCAAAGGCTAAGACAGTCGTCCGTTCTTCAATATCACGTTCATCCCAGCATCCCGTTAATGCGTAAAGGCAAACAATAAGGAGGATCCCCAAACTAAGTCTTTGACTGATTTTCTTGAGACGCCATTTTCCCATGGTTTTCCCCCTTCCTTCTTTTCCTTCGAATGAGGGCTATGACATATAAAATCACCGGAATGGCAAAAGTAATCACACAATAATAGCCAAGATATTCCGACCAACGAAAAAGCTGTTGAACGCTATCAGGCTCCAGTGCCATCGCATAGATTAGCGGCAGTAAAATCAGTCCAATCCATTTTCTTGCTGAGTTCTTTTTCTTAAAAGGCAGCCATTGTGCAATGGCCAAGCATGCCGCATAATACACGTTCCCAATCGACGTATAAGCAGCTGCAACCCATAAGGCAAGGAAAAGGCCATCAAGGCGTTCTAGTAAAAACGAAGCAAAATCCGTTGATTTTACAACCTCTAATACCGGCCACGTCAAGTGCTGCAGTTCTTCAAAACCAAACACCGCAACGCATGTAAAAACAATTAACACGTAGTTCAAGGTAACCAATCCCATTGCCGCCATGTTTGTCGCAACATTTTTTTCCTTTTGGGAATAAGCCAAGAACATCATCATAACCACAAACCCTTGATAAGCAAAAGCCGTCGTAAAAGAACCCTTTAGAAATGATACGGGACCCACAGTAAAAAAGGGCACGACATTCGTCCATTGGATATTTTTCATTGTCATGAAGGTAATAACAAAGCCTGTGATAAAAATAACGAAAAAGGCAAGTTCGTTAAAACGCCCAATCACCTCAACTTCCACGATAATAAGGAAGTAAACGGCGAACAGCATGGTAATCAGAATCGCCTCAATCGGTGTGTTCGGCAATATGGCCGAAACGATGACTTCGCCAAATATTCTCGTTATTACAGCTGGCTCGACAATCCAAAATATAATGAGTATGAAAAGAATTGGGGCGGATAACAGTTTCCCGATAACTGGAGCCCGATCAGTCCCCAGGATAATTGCAGTATACTCAACGACTGTTTGCCCCTGGAAACGCATATTTAGCTTTGTGACAATTCCTATTAACAAGATAGCAATAATACCACCTATTAAGGTAGAAACCCAGGCGCCTTGATGGGTTATCGCAGAAACAGTCCGAGGCAACGTTAAGATTGAGGCGCCTATAATAGTGCAAATAATTATAGCGGCAGATTGCCTTGAGGTAATGACGAATTGGGTGCTTGTTTCTTTAGGCTCCTGATTGATTTGACTCTTTTGTCCGCTTTTAGCCATCATTGCCCCCTCCTCTCGTTTCCTCTCGTGTATCATCTTCAGGCTTCATTGTAACCGGCCTTCGATTCATCCATTGCAGCGGCGCCCGAAACAAAATATCCTTAAGGTCACCTAAATGGCTCGGGCTGATTGGTGCGATATAAGGCACACCAAACGACTTTAGCGAACACAAATGAAGGATAATTAACAAGGTAAACAGCATCATCCCATATAGCCCGAACAATGCGGCTGAAATCATCATTGGAAAACGCAAGAGCCGGATTGCAATGGATGCATTATAACTTGGACAAGCAAAGGAACCGATGGTTGTTAAGGCCACTATAATTACCATGATCGGACTAACGAGCCCCGCTTGTACGGCAGCCTGCCCGATAACAAGGGCACCGACGATGCCGATTGTCGGACCGATAACCCCCGGCAGGCGGACACCGGCTTCACGCAGAATCTCAATAGATATTTCCATTAGCATGGCTTCGACAATAGCCGGAAACGGAACTGTCGACCGGCCCGCTGCCATGGTAATTTCAAGCTCGGAAGGAATCATTTCGGGATGAAACGACGAAAGCGCGATGTAAAGGGACGGGGCAAATAGCGCAATGAACAGACTGATTAAGCGGATAAATCGTATAAAGGTCCCGATCCAAAACCGTTCATAATAATCCTCTGGACTTTGATAAAACTGGGTAAAAATGGACGGGGCAATTAACACGAATGGTGTCCCGTCAACTATGACCACTATTTTCCCTTCCAGCACGTTCGCAACGGCTTTGTCGGTTCGTTCCGTATACTGCAGTGTTGGAAACGGCGACCAGTGACTGTCTTCGATCATCTGCTCGATATAGCCGCTTTCAAGCACCCCGTCAATTTCGATCTTCTTAATCCGCCTTTCAACTTGCTCAAGCAGTGTTTGGTCAGCCACACCCTCTATGTATACGAGTGCTACATATGTATTGGTCCGTTCTCCAACGGTTAACTGTTTTACCCTTAAATCGGGATCTTTTAGACGTATCCGCATTAAAGCAGTATTTACCCTTAATGTTTCCGTGAACGCTTCCTTAGGTCCCCTGATCACATTCTCTGTATGGGGCTCGCCGACAGGCCGGTGTTCCCACCCCTTTGTATTAAGATCAAAAGCCTTTTCAGAACCATCAATGAAGAGCACCGTATCGCCATAAAGAATCGCACTGATCACCTTTTGCATGTTATCGATTTCAGCAATTTCATTTATCGTTAAACTGTACCTTTTTATGATTTCAGACAGGTTATCTTTTGTTATAGGCCGTTCTGGATCAATGCCCCGTGTCTCAATCATTTGTGTTTTTAAAATGAAGTTATCAATCGTGGCGTTATCCACTAACCCATCCATATAAACAATTGCAGTCTTAAATTCGCTGTTGGCACCGATATTAAAATGGCGGATGATCAAGTCTCCGCTTTTCTCTTTCCCGCCTAAAATTTTATTAACCAGCATGATGTTGACATCCAGATCTTTGCTGATCTCTTCTTTAATAGCGCTCATTTTCTTCTTTTCCCATTCACGCAAAACCTTTTGCTTGCGTACCTCTTTCATGCTTTTCCCCTTACGGTATCCCATCGTCATCTTCCCTCCTTGCTAGAAGACCTAGCCAAACTCATATGTATGACATAAAGATCCAGAGTGTCTTCTTATAATGCTCAATCATTACCACGATATTCTTGCCATAAAGAAAGAGCAGCCTCTGTAAACGTCTTGCTTACAAAGGCTGCCCTTATTATTAATGGGGATGCTAATGTCCCAATCGTAAGATAATCGATTTCTAAGTATTTTTGTGCTCTTACAAAAGGAACTCGGTTACTAACTTATATTTAAGTTAATCGTTATTTTCGCGAATGCTCAACCATTATATTCAATCAAACCGGCCATACCGTGTTCCATACTTGAAGAACCGTGGAATGTCCTCTTCAGCTGCCTCAATTAAACGAAGTACAATCTCCTTTTAAGGAGTGTATCTCGTCAAAGACGATCCTTGAACAAGAGTGCAGGAGTGCATTTCAGTAATGTACGAAGCCTCTATTATTTGGCTAATCTATAGTTGTTTACAATCTCTGCTATGTGCTGCATCGTCTTATTTGTTGCTTCTTCCGCATTCAGGTGACGGCGATTATTTAATACAGTGACTAACATACCTTGCCATATTAACACCGTTCTCTCATTAATGGCAGCAGCTTCTTCTTTTGATAAAATGCCTTCCTGAACGGATTTATCCAGTGCGTTTCTACTTCTTGTTGAAAAGTTATATTCTGATATAAATGTCTTTATATCTTCTGTAACCTCCCCGAATAAATCGGATTGGTAGACACTATAATAGTATTTTAATAACTCCTCAGGTTTTTCGCCTAAATCCGCTAAAAAGATAGCATAATATATGTCAGGTTCTTCAAAGGAATGTTTACAAAAACTTTCCCAGCTCAACAAGTACTTGTCCAGAGAATTATCTCCTTGTTCCATCCGCTCTGGAAGCTCTTCAATAAATTTATTTAAATACTTTAGGGCTGCAAAAAAGATTAAGTGAGAAACTTCCTGAAAATAGTTATAAATTGTAGCACTATTATATCCTGCCTTAGTAGCAATTTCCCGTATGGTTACGTTCACAATTCCCTTTTGGTCAATAATCTCAACCGTAGCATCCACAAAATATTGCCACATACGCTGCATTTGGATTTCTTTATTTGTCAATTGCGATCCCCCTCTTATTTTTATAATCATTGAGTGGAACTCCCCTATTACTATAATGTTTTTTTTTTATGTAATCAAGATTACAAAAATGAGAAGGAGCAACAGACGGCATGATTTTCTTATAACAATACCCAAAAACAGCAAAGCAGCATTCACCCTTCTTTTTCGCGAATGCTACACAATTATTTTTCAAATAGGAAAGTTAATTAGACACCTTATCTTCCTTTGCTTGTATATGCACTTTTTTTAAATTCACCTCCGGATTGGATAATAAATCAGGATCCACCGGTTGTTGCTGTTTAATCAATCGCCGTACTGCCAGAGCATTTTTCGGTTGATTCACAAGTAAGGCTGCCTCTACCACGCCACTTGCATTTAAATAAAAATGCGTAAATTGCTTATCTACCATATTTCCCCGTAATACAGTAGCCTCCCAATTCTTTGTATGACCAAAATATTGTAAACGATGGTCATATTGATCGGACCAAAAATAAGGAATGGTCGTATAGGCATTTGAGTCTCCGCCCAGCATATTTTTTGCAACACATTTGCCATGATTAACTGCATGGTCCCAATGCTCTATGTGAATATTGGTTCCACGAAACGGCCACATCGCGCAATCCCCTGCAGCATACACATTTGGCAACGATGTTTCACCAAATTCGTTTACAATATACCCACGGTCAACATGCAGCCCTTTATCGGACAAAAATGTATTGGGTATAACCCCTATCCCCACAATGACTGCCTGACATGGAATGACTCGCCCTTTCTTTGTCAGGGCTTTTTCAACCTGATTTGTTCCATCAAATTGCACAACCGAATCCTCCGTAATAACATGTACACCTTCAGATTGATGTAGCTGAAGAAAGTAATCACCCATTTCATCGCCAAGAATGCGGGCTAAAGGCAGCGGCGCATGCTCCAGCACGGTTACTTCCTTTCCAAGCCTCTTAAACGACGAAGCAAGCTCTGCACCAATAAATCCCGCTCCAACAATGACAATCTGTTGAATACCGTCTAATTTTTGGCGTATCGCAATCGCATCGGACAAGGTCTTCAAATAATGAATTCCTTCAAGATCTGAGCCATTCACTTGTAATTTCCTTAAACTGGATCCTGTCGTTAATAGAAGTTTTCCCCATTCCATTATCTCACCATCTGATGAAATTGCGATTTGCTTTTCCGCATCAATGGAGACAATCCTAACACCTAGCTTCAGCTCAATACGCAGTGCTGTCAAACTTTCAACGCTGCGCAAGGATATATCCGTTTCCGATGATTCGCCAAGCATAAATTCCTTCGACAGTGGTGGACGATCATAAGGTAGCTGTGTATCACGGTCTACTAGCACAATCCGGCCTTCATATCCCTCATTACGGAGCGTTTCAGCGGCATGGACTCCTGCTATCCCAGCTCCTATAATCATAATAGGTTTGTCAATAGTAGTCATAATTCATTCTCTCCAATCAACTTAGAAGTGGAACTTGGCACTTTATCCCTAACCATTTCCTAAAAAACACACTAGCCTTTGACCCATATGAAACCATCCAGTTCTATTACACTATACACAGACAAAGGTTCATCAGCAGGACCTTCTACTACAGAACCATCCCGGATATCGAAACAGGCGAAGTGAAGTGGACAATACAGACAATGGTCCTCCAACTCACCATCCACCAATTCAGAATAAGCATGTGAGCATATCCCATCTACCGCATGTACAGAACCGTGTACACGTGCCACAACCAGCGTTTCTTTTCCAACGGTTACTTCGATCATTTCCCCTTCCTCGACCGAATCACTAGTTGCTACAAAAGTGTACTTACTATCCCCTAATTGAAGACTTCCTGCCTGATTAATCATTTTTCTCAGCTCCTCCCTTAAATAGTTACCGAAACTGCTGCAATAGGGCTGGAAGAAGGGATATGGGTGATGTTAAGCGCCGTCGTTCACTACCACATCCCTGCCTGCAACTTAGTCCGTTTCTTCCAGTTCCTTTTGTACATATTTTTTAAAGTTAGCTACCCGCCAATCGAGTGGTGTTAGAACACCGCCATTTTCATATACCTTTGATTGATTCCCCAGCTGCACGAGCTCACTTGCACCCCAATCCTCATGACTGGTAATATCCCAAAAATCAACTGCATCGGCGATATGGCAGTTTTCCTTTGCCAAAACGTCTGGGTCGAACAACCAATATCCTTTGACCAATGTTTCGTCCGGTTTAATCGGGAACATTGCCGCAATAAACACATAATCAGAAGCCATACAGATATAGGAATGCGGGAAAATGTGCAGATAGGCAATTTTACGTTCATCATCCTCGGTAAGCCCCGGGAATACAGGACGGTAAGCATTCCCATCAATATTTACACGCTCGAACCTAGCCTTTAGCTCCATTGCGCCAACATGTTTAACAACCTTTGTTTCCGGTACGTCATCACCAACCCAATTTCTAGGTTGGTTAGGTGGTGTGGTACGACTTAATTCCGGGTGAATATTCGGGCAATGGTAGCATTCCTCTGCATTCTCCATCAATAGCTTCCAATTCGCCTTCACTGTATAGGTTTTCTTTTCTCCTAGTTTAAGTCTGTCCATCTGATATCTTTCATAGATCGACCATGATTCCGGCAGATTAAAACTTTCTTTTAGCGAAGGTGCATTGGGATCGACGTTAATCCAAATAAACCCATCCCATGTTTCTGTTTTTATTTTCACTAGGGGATGTTCACTTTTATCAAAATTCGCATCTTCTTCCGGAATATTTGGCGCCTTCTTCAATTCACCAGTATCCCCACTGTACATCCAGCTATGGTAAGGGCAGATAATATTTCCTCTGCTGAAATGTCCTGACTCTGCACTACACAACTGAGATCCGCGGTGCCGGCACACATTATAGAACGCATTGACCTGACCATCTGATCCACGGGTGACAATGAAATTCTCATGCGCGATCTGCACCGTAGTGTAGTCCCCGTTATTTGGGATCTCTTCCTCTCTGCCTGCACATAACCATGTCTTAAACCAGATCTTATCTAGTTCTTTTTGAAAGGTAAACGGAGCATAATACTCACTCCCGGGAAATGTCGGTTCAAACGTCGCATCACTTGGCCATCCGCCTTCAATCGTTTTCAAACTATAAGCCTCCTTATTTCAATATATTTATAATTTAAAAGTTTTCAGCACACGTCTTAGCTTGCACAAAGCTTAATAAATAGTCCAAACACCCTGTCTTTGAACCGGTGCCAGACATGTAATACCCACCAAATGGTTGTACTCCTACCAACGCTCCGGTACATTTACCGTTAAAAAACAGGTTCCCGCAATCCATTTTTTTTCGAGCATATCTGATTTTATCGCGATCATTTGTATATAAGGCTCCTGTCAACCCATACTCCGTGTCATTATATACATTGATCCCTTCCTCAACACTCGCCACTTTACAAATGGCCAGTACCGGACCGAATATTTCTTCTTTCATTATCCGCGACCCTGGTGCAACATCTTTATAAATGGTCGGAGTAATATAGTACCCCCTGGTATTATCACTGTCGCCGCCAAAGATTAATTCGCCTTCCTCTTTTCCGACTTCGATATATTCTTTGATTTTCTTAAATGCTTTGTCATCAATGACTGGACCGATCGCATTATTTTCCGTCCCAGGCCCAACGTGAAGTGTCTTCGTTCGCTCGATAATTTTATCCACCATCACGTCGTAAACGTTTTCGTGAATGATTGCCCTGGAACCGGCAGAACACTTCTGTCCCTGATAACCAAATGCGGATGTTACAATACCATCAGCAGCAGCATCAAGATCTGCTGACTCATCCACGATGATGCCGTTTTTACCACCCATTTCTGCAACGACACGTTTAATCCAGCGCTGGCCTGGTATTCTGGTATGTGCCACTTCATCAATGTGTAGTCCCGCTTCTTTAGACCCGGTAAACGAGACGAAATTGATATCCCGATGTGCTACCATGTAATCACCAATTTCACCAGACGATCCCGGAACAAAATTGATAACACCGTCAGGAATATCGGCTTCATGCATGATTTCCATAAATTTTGCTGCTATAACCGGTGTCAAGGAAGCTGGTTTCAGCAATACAGTATTACCAGTAACTATGGCAGACACCGTCATACCGGTTACAATCGCCAGTGGGAAATTCCACGGAGAAATAATGGCGCCCACCCCAAGCGGTTTATACTCGAGACGATTTTCAATCCCAGGTAATGATTCAAGCTCCTGTCCTTGTTCAAGCTCTATCGCTTTACGTCCGTACATTTCCAAAAAATCAATTGCTTCATTAATTTCCCCATCGGCTTCTCCCCAATTTTTACCTGCTTCGTATATCTGCCAGGCGACCAATTCTGCATTACGACGCTTCATAATCTCCGCAGCTTTGAATAAATGGCGTGCACGTTCCTGAAAAGTCATGGAACTCCAACTTTCATACGCTTTTCGTGCAGCCTTTATCGCTGTTTCAATATCATCTTTACCAGCTTGGCACACATAGCCTACCACTTCTTTATGCAAGGCCGGGTTGTAAGAAGCCAGCTTATGTTCAGTTGAAATTTCCTTTTCTCCAATAATTAAAGGATATTCCTTGCCCAATTCTGTTTTAACAAATTCCAGATTCCTATTTAATTCTTCCCTATTTTCGGGATTTCCCCAATCTGTAGGGGCTTCATTTTTGAATGGTGCAACAGGCAACAAAAACACCTCCTAAAGATAATTAATACATTGCAGGTTCAGACCACAATTTTACTGCAGTACCCAATCCGCGTTCCTTTGCATTTTGATAAACCCGATAGCTGTTCGCTGTATCTGTTGCACAAATACCCAATGTTACAAAAAAGACGCTGTCATCCTCATTTTCCCGGCAGTTCTTATCTCCTTTGATCACTTGTCCCAACTCAATGATATCGTTCTGGTCCAATTGGCCGGACTTGGTTAATTCCGATAAAGGATATTTATCATCTTTTAAGCGGAGTTTATAGTCCATGCAATATTTATTAAAGCCTTGTAAAATAGCTTCGTCTTTATGATCCCACATAGAAACACCGGAGTGGAAAGAACCTTTCTTTATCCATTCTTTAGGGATATATTCATTTCCCAAGTTGACATTTGTTGCTGTATATACGATATCCGACTGTGCTACTGCCGCTTCTACATCGTTACAGATCTCAAACCTGTATCCAAGATGTTTCCATTTAGCAGCAAATTTTTCTGCTCTCTCCTCACTTACATCATATAATCGTACAGTTTTAATATTTTTCATTACTTTGCTTGTTGCTTCGATATGGGCATTTTGAATGACACCACAGCCTACCATTCCAATGATCTCTGAATCCGGGCGAGCACAATACTTTGCACCCAAAGCACTTGAAGCCCCGGTACGTAAAGCGCTTACAATGGTGTCATCCATAACAGCAAAAGGATATCCTGTGTCTTCATTATAAAGAATAATCATTCCGTTCGATCTTGGTGTCTGTCTTTGTATTGGGTTCATCGGATTACTTGGTATCCCTTTCACAGCAGCAACCCGCATTTCTTCAGAACGAATAAGAGCAGCATGGACACCGATCCTCTTATCGGAGTAGTTTCCTTCCTCCCATAACAGATGTAATAATTCCGGTTCTACGACTTTATCTTCCGCCAGCCATAAATTTACTTTTTCAACATACTCTAGGATCATATCCATATCTTTTGCGCCGCTTTCGATACACTCCTCTTGAGACAACCATAAAACGTTTACCTCTTTAGAATTACTCATTTAACGAAACACTTCCTTCTTTTTTTGTTTTAGTTACCCATCATTCAAATAGAGATTTGTTCATTTATTTGGTAAATGCTGCGTTGTTATTTTTTTCATGAATCCCCTCTTTCAAATGTTTAAATAATCATGGTTATTAACTACGATTACATTATAATCATGATTATACGGAAAATGCAATAACATTTTTTAATTATTGCCCTAGAAAATATTTTCTGAGTAATGAAGTAATACTTATTGATTTGTATCATGATTATGTTATAATCATGATTAATTACTTATGTAAGCGATTGCAAAAGTGATGGCGACAACCTTGAAATTTCTAATTTGTCTTTTAAAAAAGTGGTGCCCGCTCCAAACGGATCCACAATAACTTGTTGAAATCACTACGGAACGTGTTGATTTATTTTAGGAGAAATGAAATGAGGAGGAGATTTTTTGCTTAAGAGACATAGCGTTCTTGGTATTTCTTTATCACTTAGTATTTTATTCGTAGTTATCGGTGTTGTCTTTAATGATTGGTTAGGCCAGAAAGCATCCGCTTTTCTGGACTTTGCAGTTACTTATTTTAACTGGTTTTACCTGCTTGTAGGTACTATTTTTGTAATGCTTTGTCTGTATTTAATGTTTTCTAAATATGGAAACATACGTTTAGGTAAGGATGAAGATAAACCGGATTATAATACTATTTCTTGGATATCTATGTTGTTTAGTGCAGGCATGGGGGTCGGCTTGGTTTTTTGGAGTATTGCTGAACCTGTTACTCATTACATCACACCAGCTTATGGTGAGGGCTCAACTTCTCAATCAGCTGAACTTTCCATGGTATATACATTTTTTCACTGGGGAGTACACCCATGGGCTATTTTTTCAACGATTGGTTTAGGATTAGCCTATTTTCAATTTAGAAAAGGATTACCTGCTACTGTAAGTAGTATTTTTTATCCAATATTAGGTGATAACATAAAAGGCCCAATAGGGAAAGTCATTGATATCCTCGCAGTTTTTGTTACTGCAGTGGGGGTAGCTAGTACATTTGGTTTAAGTGCCTTGCAAATTTCTAGTGGACTCCATACTGAATGGGGGGTCCCTAACTCATTAAGCATTCAATTGTTAATCATCATTATCGCTACAGTTTTATTCTTACTATCTGCAACAACCGGCTTGGATCGTGGAATTAAATATTTATCAAACACTAACATGTTAATATTTTTTATTCTCATGCTAATAGTATTAATAGTTGGGCCAACTAGACAGATATTTGAAGTTTTAATTTCTAGTACAGGTAGTTACCTAACCAAGATTGTCCCTTTTAGTTTCAGACTAGCGCCTTACAATGCAGGACAAGATAAATGGATTAGCGACTGGACTGTATTTTATTGGGCATGGTGGATGACATGGGCTCCTTTTGTTGGTTCATTTATTGCTAGAATTTCAAAGGGTAGAACAATTAAAGAGTTTATGATGGGTGTCTTAATTGTGCCAACCTTGCTTACTTTTGTTTGGTTTTCAATTTTAGGAGGAACAGCACTCCATCTAGTTAACGACTTACATAACAGTGGACTAGCCAAAAGTATTACCAATGATATGACTTCGGCATTGTTTTTATTCTTTAACAACATACCCATGGGGTCAATATTAAGTATTTTAGCGATGTTTCTTATCTTCACCTTCTTTATCACCTCTGCCGATTCAGCTGTTTTTGTACTTGGAATTCTTAGTATGAAAGGAGACTTAAATCCCTCGAAAAAAATAAAAATGATCTGGGGGATTATTGTTGCAGGGGCTGCCGTTGTATTTCTTGTAGCGGGTGGATTGGAAGCAGTTAAAACTATATCAATAGTTATAGCTTCTCCTTTTACAATTATCATGTTATTTATTTGCTATTCCTTATTTAAAGCGATTAGGTCTGATTATCTCCAACAACCCTTAAGGATTAATGTTAGAAAAGAGAAAAATAGAACGAAAGAAAACATAGCGGAAACAAAGAAAGCGGAACAGATATAATTGGTATAGAGATGAAGGTAACTATATGTTTGTTATAGGGGAATGTTGCATTCCTTTAGGAATCTAGCAGTTTAAGCTTGGATGCGATTAGAAGCCTTATATTGAATTTAGACAATGATTTAGCTTATGTTTCTTTCTCATTAATCTTTCAGCACCGAATTTTTCGTAATTTTTTACCCAGTTTATATTCCGCTTATGGGACTTTACACCATGTTTCCGAGCTGAAAAGAGATGGCGCCAAAAGCCACCAAGTGGTGTTATTTGACGCCATCCCTTATAAGGTCGCATTTTCTTTGAGCTTTTTCCGCTTTCTTCTTCTTTTTTTCATCGCCTTTAACAGGAAGCCCCCCTGAAATTTTCGCGGTTCGTATGAGATGATGAATGCCTGCGGTTCATATTCCTCAATTAATTCAAACAAGCCTTCTTCCTGATTTCGCTTGGTCAGGATCTCCATTTTATAACGAATGCTGTCTCTGCCATGCCCTTCGAAAACGGTCACACCATATCCTTCAAAACGTAATTGGCTGATAAGTTCTTCGTTTTTTTGTAAAGTATTGACTTGAATAGATGTATAGCCAATTGCCAGTTCCTGTTCGATCTTTGAACCAATAAGAATTCCCAATCCAAAACCGAGCGCATACACGAGCATGGATATAAAGTTTTGGTCTCCGCTAAAAACAAGAGACAAACCAAACACGTAAACGGCGGCTTCAACAAAACCTAAAAAGCTTGCGTTCAACGTGTAACCTTTAACCAACATAATAGTCCGTAAAGTGAAAGTAGGAACATAAATCAACTGCAATGCCAATATCATTAAAATTTCCTTCATCATCTCGCATCAACCTTTAATATTCAAAATATATAACTCACAGAACTGATTATATACGAGTATTTATGCGGAATCAGTCGTTTATTGGCTTTTTCTATTTTTTTTGTTATAAAATACGATTCCAATTTAATATTCGGGTTATAATATTTTCATACTCGGCTAGTCCTATTACTTAGCGGCTCACTGCGCTCCATATCATTTAACAGATCAATGAGTAATTTTGTTTTAACCCCTTCAAAACCTCTTTCTTGAAATAAATTGTTCATTTCATTGGGATCATTTTTTAAATCATAGAGTTCTCCGAAAGACTCTCCGAAATAGATTGCTATTTTCCATTCTTGTGTCACCCAGCATTTAAAACGAATGCGATTTGGTTCTTCTTTATATTCGATTCGCACACCATCTCTTTCTAGTGGCTTGCCTTTCTCAAGTCTTGGCCTTAATGATATGCCGTCTCTCTGAATAGAATCTTCTATATTTAAGAAGTCCAAAATGGTGGGGGCGAGATCCACAAGTGAAACACATTCTTCCACTTCACAAGGATCAAATCCATTGGGATAACGTATAAGCAGCGGTATGTGTGTCACTCCTTCATAAACCATTGGTCCCTTTTGACCAATAGAGTGATCACCCAGCATTTCCCCATGATCCGAAGTGAAAATCAATAATGTATTATCAGATAATCCAAGTTTATCTAGTTCTTCAAGAATAACCCCAAGCTGATCATCAATGAGTTGAACCATCGTATAATAGTAAGCTTTTGTCGTTCTTGCCTTTGGTTCATCATTATAATAAGCCTTCCACGCAAAACCTTCATTGCCCGCAATCGCAAACTTTCCCTTAAATCGACTTTCATTAATGGTACCGTTATGGAAATGAGTAATATGTTCAGGTAAAAGTCCCTTATTATACGATTTTCTATTCGTCAAGGGAATATCATCTGCATCAATTCGCCTTTGATAGTTTTTAGGAACGACATGAGGATGATGTGGGTCCTGGAATCCCAGATTTAAATAAAATGACTGGGCGTTGTCGTAGTTCCTTAAAAATTCCACCGCCCTTTCGGCAATCCACGTACCCGAATGAAGCTCAATTGGCAGTTCCCAGTCGGCAGTCCCGTTTGCATCGTTTTCTAATATATATTGTTCTTTAAAATCCGAGGGACAAAAGCCCTTACTCTCAATCCATCTCTTATAATGCCCTGTAACTCCCCAAGTCCCGTGTCCAACACTAAGTTCAGCTTTTTCAAAACCTGTAAAATCCTTAAAAGGCGTTCCTTTTTCATCCACAATAGCATTTTCTGGACTTTCAATTCCCCACGGATACCAATGTGCTTTACCAATATGATGGGTTTGGTACCCTTTATTTCGTAACAAGTGGCTAAAAAAAATATTTTTATCGATAGCCGTTGTACCGATATTGTAAGCCCCGTGCCGTGATAAATGAACACCTGTCATCATCGATGTTCTTGATGGGGTACAGACAGTGTTAGGACAATACGCTCGTTTGAATGATACACCCTCCCTACCGATCCGATCCATATTTGGTGTATGGATAAAGGAAGATCCGTTCATTCCAACGCTATCAAATCGCTGTTGATCAGTAGTAATAAGGATGACGTTCGGCTGGTTCCTCAGTTTCCGTTCAGCTCCTTAAAAATAAATCCTATTTAATGTAATATATCTGCTTACTGGACAACATGAACAAAGTAAGATAAGCCCCGAATCAAGTTCCCCTTGGGAAATACCCGGTACGGTATTATGGCTGACTTCTCCCTCCACTAACCGAACCATACAACTTCCACAGTGACCGAACTGGCAATCAAATTCTGGTTCAATGCCATTTTCTAAGAGACTATGCAGTAACATCTTTTCCCCTGAAACGAGAGACACTTCTCCTGTAGGTTCCCATCTTATTTCGAATACCTTGTTAATTCGGCACACCATATCGCCTTGTCACCTCAGAAGGGGCTCCTATTTCTTGCAGCCATTTTTTAAAGGCTTGCATCAGGCTAATTACAACATCTTCTTCCTGATCAATGACATTATGCTTTTCATCTGGATCCTGTTCTAAGTTGTACAATGCATTAGTGTATCTCGGAACTGGATAAGTCACTGGGTAACGCCTGTTATCAAGGTCATACACGCCTCTGCGCCCCGCAAATGTCCGCCCTGGTTCACGGGTGCCGTACCAATAAAGCGGAACTCCTTCACAAGGTGTTAAATAGAGAGCCCATTTCCCATCACAAACACGCACAATATCCCCAAATTTCCCAGAGAATGCCGCTGATCGCATCGTTCTTCTTTCTCCTTGCACGAGTGGCAGCAAACTCTTTCCGTGACCATTCAGCTGACTCTTGTTGATGCCTTCCCAAGCTTTGCGGTGACCTGTTCCACGGATCCACTTATTACGCCTGATATCTTTCAGCAGTGAAATGTCCAAAGCATCCGTAATTGTCGGAAACAGATCAACAAGCTGTACCAATTCATTTGAACAATAACCACGTTTCCCGTGAGGATGGTATATCATTAACGGAATATGGGACATTTCCGAATATAATGGAACAAGATCGGGCTTTCCGATAAGTCCATGTTCGCCAAGAAAGAAGCCATGATCCGTCGTTATAATGATTAACGTATCATCCCATAATTCAAGCTGGTCCACCTTATCAAGCAAACGCCCAAACCAATCATCAATCATTGTTACTTCACCAGCGTAAAGCGCTCTCATTTGCCGGATTTCGGCTTCAGAAAAACGTTCAGCTGAGCCATAGACAGGACTGTGAGGAAGCTTTCCTTGATAATTTGGATCAAACCCTTTCGCTCTATAAGATGGCGGATCCCATGGTTCATGAGGGTCGAAACTTTCGATCATAAGAAAAAAGGGTTTATTCTCCCGAATTTGCGGCAGTGCGTTTCTTTCAAGCCATGAAATAGCTCGCCTAAAGACTTGAGGTCCGTATAAATCTTCTTCATATCTTTTTTCCCCGTGCTTATTTTTTTGATGAAGATACCATGCTCCGCTCGTTAGATGATCAATATTTTCTTTCGATCCGTCCTCCAAAGGATCGGTGATATACGGATCGTGTTCCTGACCCCTTATCATATCCCAGCCGTTAAAACCAAAATGATAGTTTCCGGCATCTCTTTCAAGAAGGTGATAATGGTCGCTTATAAGCATATTGATCCATCCATATGAACGTAGCAAATTGATAAAGTCAAGATCTTCGTCTTCAAGGGGACCCCAACTTCGCCAAGGAAATTCATATCGCCCTGTCCATAAATCTCTTCGTGCCGGCATACATGGAAAGCTTCCGAGGTATGCCTGCTGAAATAGTGTTCCCATGGCAGCAAATTCATCGAGGTTAGGGGTTGCTATGGGCTGGTTTAAATAATTTGATGGTTTTTCCGTACCGTAGCAGCTTAAATGATCCCTTCGTAATGTATCCATAATCACTGCAATGACATTCATTGTGTCCCATCTACCTTTCCAACGACTGTTCCCCAATTAATTTGATTTCAAGGCTTGGTTATTTTGTTGTTTAATAAATTGAGAGATGACATGATTGATAAACATATGCAGATCCTCAACAATGCCATAATCTTCTGATGGAATGATAAGAGTTAGATCGGAATAATCTTTGACTCTGCCCTTTTTTTCACCAATAATTGCAACGGTTAGAGCATTTTTCTTTTTCGCAAAATCGAGTGCTTTAATCAAGTTTTCCGAGTCGCCGGAAACAGATAATGCAATCACAACATCATTTTCACTTATTTGGTTTTTTAACATTTCTTTAAATATGTCGTCATAACTTATATCATTTGCTAAAGCTGTTAAAGTAGTCATGCCATCTACAGGTGTGGTGATTTTTAATCTTTCACTATCTCCCACATTAATGCCTTTACCAAAATCACAGCCCCAATGTGCCGCAGAGGCAGCACTTCCGCCATTCCCAATCACAAAAACCTGTTGCCTGTTCCTTCTGGCCTTTTCTATTACTTGATAAATCTCATTAACATCCGAAAAATCCAGATTTCCTAAAGCTGCAATAAAATCGGCCTTATAGTTTTCAAAGTAAGCTTGGAACAAGATCTTCCCCCCCATTGGCCCGATTTGGTTGTGTTGGAAACTCAGCATAGGTTAGCAGGGCACCATTTTTTGTTACTATTCCAACAGCAGTTTTCGTCCCTCCAATATCAATAGATCCTGTTAGCCTTTGAAGATTCATACTCTTTCACTCCCTAAAGATCAATACAACGAGAGACTATCTACACCCATCAGGTGGTGGAATTAGTGAATATATTAAAAATAACTAAGTGTGGCATCTTGTTTTTTATAGTTGGGAAATGACTGATTAAAATAAATTTATGAAGTATTTTGTGGCTTTATTTATTTATTCTTTAATCTTATTTATGATTACTTCTTATGTCAATATATTATTTAGACTTTTCCGTTAATTTTACTTGGCACAAACTTCTGGCTATTCATCCAGAGATGCGGGTTCTACCCTAACTTTAGTCAAAGGCTTCGTATAAAACATCACAGCAGAGTCAAACTAGCCTTAACGAATTAAAATTTTAGTATAGGAGTAAAAGTATGGTTACTTTGGCGTATTTCATCATCCTTATTCTTACTTTAGCTGTTATTGGTCTTGTCGATATGACCGTCTCTAAATCTAATTTTCTTGATTCGTTACAGACATTGTTTGAAGGAAGAACGATTGTCATAGCAGCAAGTATTGTCGGTTTAATTGTCAGTGTGATTAATGATATTCGTCTTTCTAAAAATAAGATGAATTAACGACTAAAATGGGGTTATTTTATGAGTGCAGAAATGAAAGAGAATATTTCATTATGGCAGTTTTTTGTTTTAACCATCACTTTTGAGTTGGGCAGTGCTGTTGTCGTTGGAATCGGAAATGATGCAAAACAGGATGCATGGATTGCTATTCTTCTCGCAGCCCTACCTGGTTTCCTTCTTATTTGGATGTATTCTTATCTTTTGTCACTCTTACCTGGAAAAAACTTATTTGAAATTATGGAGGTCGCCTTTGGAAGAAAATTCGCTATGGGGTTAACCATAGCATATTCAGTATACTTTTTTTATCTAGCTTGTTATGTATTACGGGATTTTGTAGAGATGATTGGATCAGCTGTCCTTTTTAATACTCCCTCCGGCGTTGTTGCTGTCACCCTTATGCTTGTCATAGCCTATATCCTTTACCTTGGATTTGAAGTTGTCGGTCGGGTCGCTGAAATTTTTTCGCCTTATATGTTCTTTTTTATTTTTCTTTTATCCATATTTGTATGGATTAGTGGCAATTTCGAAATTAAGAATCTTCAACCTGTCCTATCCGAAGGCTTTCAGCCGATTATGAATGCAATCTTTCCCCAACTTCTTGGTTTCCCGATTGGGGAAATACCGATTATTTTCACTGTGTTAATGGCCCATACGAGTAATTTTAAATATTCTCGCAAAGTTGGTATGTATGCCTTTGGAACAGGCACTGTCATATTAGTTTGGGCAGCCATTCTCCAAATTGCTGTACTGGGAGTTGACATTAAATTACGTTCTGATTTTCCCCTTTTAAGCGTCGCGAGGATGGTTTCATTTGCTAACTTCTTTGAGAGAATTGACGCGACTATTGTCTTTATTATGATGTTTGGAATCATCTTAAAAATAAGTGTTTTTTCCTTTATAGGACTAAAAGGTTTGGAATATGTCTTTCGGATGCCGTATCGCCCATTTGTTTTCCCTATGTCAATGTTGATCGCTTTATTTTCCTTGATTAATTCGGAAAGCTTTGCGGAGCACATTGAAAAAGGATTTAAAATTCTTCCCCCATACTTCCATATGCCGTTTCAAATTTACATTCCTTTACTAATATTTTTTATTGTTATATGGAAAAAGAAAAGACACCGTTTTCGGAAAGGAGGTAACAGATAATGAATTTTTTTAAAAAATGGTCCTCATCAGAGCAAACCAAATTTCACCAGTCGCAAACAACCAGTGAAGAATTGGTTCCTGAAGGGGAAAAGAAAACAGGACTGAAGAACCATTTGGAACAAAATCGTTCTTTGCTGCAACAAGTATTTGGCGATACGAGCGACTTTCATATCGAAAAGGTTTATACCGGAAACCGTGAGGGATTGGTTTGTTATTTAGAAAGCATGGTGAAACATAGCCTTATTAGTGAACAAATCATGAAGCCATTGTCCCAAAGTTCTTTTAAGCAAAAGCCGATTAACAAAGTGAAAGATTTAGACGACTTTCGCAAAAGTTTTTTTGGCGGCATTAACTTTCATTTTGCCAATTATAAACACGAAGCCGTTTGGCACATTCTGTCTGGGTGTGCGGTGATCTTCATAGAGGGGATAACAAAGGCCCTTGCTATCGAAATTAACGGGACTGAATCCAGAGCAATTACAGAACCCACAACCCAAACCATTGTCAGGGGCCCTAAAGATGCTTTTGTCGAAGATATTAATACGAATATTAGTTTGGTGCGTCGAAGACTTAAAAACCCACGCCTCCGGTTCGAAACGTACCACATTGGGAAAGATACGTTGACATCAGTTAATATTGGTTTCATTGAGGGAACAGTCAACGAAGAAATTATAGCAGAGGTCCGCAAAAGAATATCTCGTATTGATATAAATGCAATTTTTGATTCCGGCAACCTTGAGGAGTTGATTACAGATAAAACATTTACACCTTTTCCCACCATTTATAGTACGGAGAGACCTGATACTGTAACATCAAATTTAATTGAGGGGAAGGTGGCTATATTTGTTGGCGGGAGCCCTTTTATTCTTCTGGTGCCTACCGTATTCACTGACTTCTTTGAAGTATCAGAGGATTACTACGTACATTTCTTTTTGGCCTCATTCCTTCGCATCATTCGGTATATGGCTTTTCTAATAGCCTTGTTGTTACCGTCATTTTATGTAGCAATTATGACTTTTCATCATGAATTAATACCGACTCGTTTATTCTTCAGTTTGGCAGCCCAACGGGAAGGCGTACCTTTTCCAACTGTTGTAGAGGTTTTGTTAATGGAGATAACATTTGAATTTTTACGTGAAGCCGGTGCCAGAATGCCTCGAGCCGTGGGCCAAACGATATCCATTGTCGGCGCTTTAGTCATCGGTCAAGCCGCAGTCGAGGCGGGTATTGTTTCTAATGCAATGATTATTATAGTAGCCATAACCGGTATCTGTAATTATGTGTCACCTGTTTATAATTTTGGCAGTTCTTCCCGTTTGTTGAGGTTTTTATTTATATTTTTTTCAGCTTTATTGGGTTTTTATGGGATTATTTTAATTGTGATGTTATTAGTGGCACATCTCGTTAGTCTTCGTTCCTTTGGGATTCCTTATTTAGCTCCAGTTGCTCCATTTATTATCGAAGATCAGGATGATGTTTTTGTTCGTTTCCCCATTTGGGGGGCTAGGAAACGGCCGAGCTATCTTAATACCGGTTCTCCCATAAAATCCTATGATGCTAAATCCCCTTCACCTCCGCCAAAAAGGAGAACAGATTCATGAATCGTTGTTTTGTTTTTTCCATGATTGTTGTTATAGCTTTCATACTTAATGGCTGTTGGGATGCTTATGAATTAGATCAAATTGGAATTGTAACAGGCGTTGCGATTGATAAGGGAGAGGCAAAAAAGCTAAAAATGAGTGTAGAGATCATTAATGCTCCCGAACTTTCTCCACAACAATCCAAAGGTAATTCTTCGACTGTCGTTTATGGTTTAGAAGGGAATTCGGTAGCTGAATTAAGTCATAAGATGAATGTTGCGGTGTCTAAGAAACTGGATTTTTCTCATTTGCAAACATTGGTCATAGGTGAGTCAGTGGCACGAGAAGGCTTACTTGATTTCCTCGATTATTTTGAAAGCAGCAAAGAAACACGGAATGATTTTGATTTCATCATAGCGAAAAAAGTCTCGGCCGAGGATTTGATGAGCACGACATATCCGACTGAAAATATTCCATCCATGAAAATTTATTCACAACTAGAAACAGGTTCAAAAGAATGGGGTACATACCCAAGGGTACGTATGAAAGACATTATTACAGCTATGGTGTCAGAAGGTCGGCAACCAGTTATACCCGTGGCTACCGTTACTGGGTCTATTGAAGAAGGAATTAACGTAGAAAACAGGAAAAACGTGGAACCAAAGGCAATCGTCACATTCACTAACCTTGGTGTTTTTAAAGGAGACAAGTTATTAGGATACCTATCACTCGATGACACGCGTAATTATCTTTGGACACAAAACAAATTAAAATTCACAAGTATTTCTGTTCCCTGTGGTAAAAACAAATTTTTTACCGTCCGCGCTTATCATTCACAGACAAATATTAAGGCAAACTATCGAAAGGGTGAACCTAACATCAAGTTAAATATAGAAATGGAAGCAAGGTTAGATGAAATCCATTGTCATGCTGATATAACCAAGTCTAACGTCTACAAAAAACTTGAGAAAAAAATAGAAGACCATGTAGAACAGAAAATGACAGCAACCATTAATAAAGTGCAAAATAAATATAAGATCGATATTTTTGGCTTTGGTGACGTCATGAACCGACAAGATTATCAAGCGTTTAAGAAAGTGAAAAATAAATGGGACGAGGAATTTACTAGGGCTGATATTGCCGTCAATGTAAAGGTGAATTTACGTCGTGCTGGTGTGCGGACAAAAAGCTTTTTAACGGAATTGAAAAACGAATAAGTTGGTTTAAAATATATCAATAAAGCAAGGTGGCGCATCTTCTATTCCCCCTTGCTTGGGATTGTCTTTAAGTTTGCCTTGGATGCATGGGTTCACTTTATTAAAATACACACTAATTAAAGTCTAAATAATTATCAATTAAAGAACGGGATATCCTGGCAACCATCTCAAGGTCACCTATCGTTAAGAAGTAATGGTAAATTTCTTTTTCATAAAAACATGCTGTAAATAAATCTCCGATTCTTTTGAGATACGGTATCACATCTTTGTGCAAATTGTGATAATAATCTTCTTTTTTACCTTCAAGTAAAGAAAGAAGCAGCGTAAAGTACATTTTATGTAAAAAGGAATCTTCTGCTTTTGACAATCCCTCCTGAATCAGGTTGAACAATTCACTTTTTGTATGCACATTTCCAATCTCAAGACAGCAATGGATATAGCCTTTTAAGGAAGTCAAATACAACTCATTTTTTTTGTTTGCTAAGCTGCTCTGCATAGATTCTTTATATAACTGCCTGGCCATTTTATATTTTTTTCTAATAAAATATTCAAAAGCAAAATTATTGAGCAACACATTCTTTTTATTAATTTCATTATATATTTTACAACTTTTAATTAACTTTTCGTATTGCTCTATAGTTTCTTCGAAGTCATTGGAATAACAAGTCTGGGCTAACATAAGAGTTTCTGTATCAATGACCCTTCGAAAATTATTTGTCTGTTTGAAATATTGGAGGGCTTGATCTGCATATAAATATGCCTTTAATTTATTATTAAGATAATGGCATGCGGCAGCCAAATGAAAAAAATACTCTTTATTATTGTAATCATCTGGATTAATAGCTTTTAACCTAGATTATTCATAGAAAATCCTTAATAAGACGGAAAATGCTTATCCATCAAGCGATTTCACAATATCTGTTACGCATCAAATAAATGAAA
>NZ_SLXK01000033.1 GCF_004341035.1 Scopulibacillus darangshiensis | reverse complement strand
AAGGACAATTTGGCATAAATGGAAGGGATAGATGTAGGACACAAATACACAAATGTGTGCGTTTTTAAAGTGTCTACTTGACAGGGGCATGTTCACCCGAGGAAGACGCAGTCACCGCTCATAAGGACGCAGTCCCGCATCCCAAGACGCAATGCGCCGCGAAAACGACGCAGAACTCCCCGAGGAAGACGCAGTCACCGCCCACGAAGACGCAGACCCGCATCCCAAGACGCAATGCGCCGCGAAAACGACGCAGAACTCCCCGAGGAAGACGCAGTCATCGCTCATAAGGACGCAGTCCCTATGTCCAAGACGCAATCCCCGGTGAAAAGGACGCAGAACTCCCCGAGGAAGACGCAGTCACCGCTCATAAGGACGCAGTCCCCATGTCCAAGACGCAATCCCCGGCGAAAAGGACGCAGAATTCTCCGAAAAGGACGCAGTCATCGCTCATAAGGACGCAGTCCCCATGTCCAAGACGCAATGCACCGCGAAAACGACGCAGAACTCCCCGAGGAAGACGCAGTCACCGCTCATAAGGACGCAGTCCCCATGTCCAAGACGCAATCCCCGGCGAAAAGGACGCAGAACTCCCCGAGGAAGACGCAGTCACCGCTCAGGAGGACGCAGTCCCCATGTCCAAGACGCAATCCCCGGCGAAAAGGACGCAGAATTCTCCGAAAAGGACGCAGTCATCGCTCATAAGGACGCAGTCCCCATGTTCAAGACGCAATCCCCGGCGAAAAAGACGCAGTCATCGCTCATAAGGACGCAGTCCCCATGTCCAAGACGCAATCCTCGGTGAAAAGGACGCAGAATTCTCCGAAAAGGACGCAGTCACCACCCACGAAGACGCAGACCCATATCCCAAGACGCAATGCGCTGCAAAAAAGCCGCCATCCCCAATTAAATGGGAAGGGCGGCCAGTATATACAAAATCCTAAAATTTTAAGCTCCGATGTGCTGTTCTCCGTCTACGGATGTGTACACACCCGAATCTAATTCTTTGGTAACCTTACTTGTAAGCAGTCCTGCGGTCATGCTTCCGCTGACATTCAAGGTGGTTCGGCCCATATCAATGAGCGGTTCAATTGAGACGAGCAATCCCACTAGTGCGACGGGCAGGTTCATTGTTGATAAAACAATCAACGCTGCGAAGGTTGCGCCGCCGCCGACACCTGCGACACCTAATGAACTCAGAGCGACGACAACGATCAATGTTAGAATAAATGACGGTGTTAACGGATCGATTCCCGCTGTTGGTGCTGCCATAACAGCAAGCATGGCCGGGTAGATGCCGGCGCAGCCGTTTTGGCCAACCGATAATCCGAACGATCCTGCGAAGTTCGCAATCCCCTCAGGAACACCAAATTTCTTTGTTTGTGTACTTATGTTTAACGGTAAGGTACCTGCGCTAGATCGGGATGTGAAGGCGAATGATAACGTCGGCAATGCCTTCTTAACATAAGTCAGCGCACTTAAGCCTGTTCCTTTAATGATAAGTAAATGAACAATGAACATAACGATTAAGGCAACATAAGAGGCAATCACAAATTTGCCCAATTGCCAGATAGCATGGAGATCACTTGTCGCCCCGATCTTTGCCATTAAGGCCAAGATACCAAATGGCGTTAATCGCAGGATCAATGTTACGACTCTCATAACAACGGCGTAGACCGCATCAATCATCTTAGTAAAAGTCTCCGCTTGTTCGGGCTGCTTTCGCCTGACGCCGAGAAAGGCAACCCCCAGGATAACGGCAAAAATAACAACAGCAATAGTCGAGGTCGGGCGAGCACCAGTGAGGTCTAAGAATGGGTTGCCTGGAAGCAATTCCAAAATCTTTTGCGGCGCCGTCATATCCTTGATGTCGTTCAGCGATTGATCAACATCTTTAATTCGCAGCATCTCGGCATCACCCTTGTGCAGATCAATACCGTCTAGATTGAACAAGAATGCAGAACTAATACCGATGGCCGCAGCAATAGCCGTTGTGACAAGAAGCGTCCCGATCACCAATCCGCCAACTTTGCCCAAATTTTTCGACAGCTTTGTTTTTATAAATGCTGTTAGAATTGAAATGAATACGAGCGGCATCACAATCATCTGCAATAATTTCACATAGCCATAACCGACAAGATTAAACCAATCGGTGGAATGGCTGATAATATCAGATGTCGGACCGTAAATCAATTGCAGAATAAGCCCGAAGACAAGACCGATGCCTAATGCGGAAAAGACACGTTTAGAAAAAGAAATGTGCTTTTTTTGCATGACATATAAAGCAATGATAAATAAGAGCAAAATAACAATGTTTAATATAACTAATAGTGTCAACATTTTCTTCTCTCCCTTCGTTTTATAAAATATATTTTAACTATTCCTATGTGTCAAGTAGGAATTTGGTGAATTAATGCAGTGAACAGAATTTTTTGTAATCTTAGCCGGCTAAGGTTCATCATATGCTATTCTTATTAATGCCGAAATATTCCAACCGTTTAAAGCTTAAGCCAAAGTCATTCCTTTTTTCAAACAGCATATTTTTTATAAATTTATTTTGTACATCGGCCCAAGGTTCCTGCCCTTTTTGCTCCATCCGGGGCATTTAATTTTTGTTAGGAACAAGCTATAATAGTGTCATGCTATGACAGGATGTGAAAAATAAATGGCCAACAGGTTGACAAAACTTGACGAAGAAAAAGTGTTTAAAGACCCCGTTCATCGCTACATCCATGTCAAAGACGGCTTGATTTGGGAGCTGATTGGCACGGCGGAGTTTCAGCGGCTGAGGCGAATTAAGCAGCTTGGAACAACGTACCTGACCTTTCACGGGGCCGAGCACAGCAGGTTTGGCCATTCGCTCGGGGTTTATGAAATTACCAGAAGAATCATTGATGTCTTTGACGATCATCCTCATTGGGATCCTGATGAGCGGCTGCTTTGTTTGTGTTCGGCACTCTTGCATGATGTCGGCCATGGGCCATTCTCGCATTCCTTTGAAAAGGTTTTTGACACCGATCATGAGCTGTTCACCCGTGATATTATTTTGGGAGACACCGAAATAAATGCGGTTTTGAAGAAGGTAGATCCAGCCTTTCCGAAAAAGGTCGCTGAAGTGATTGGCAAAACCTATGAAAATAAACTCGTTGTCAGTCTCATTTCCAGCCAAATTGATGCTGATCGGATGGATTATTTGCTAAGGGATGCTTATTTTACAGGAGTCAGCTACGGCCAATTTGATTTGGAGCGGATCTGGCGGGTCATGAGGCCAAGGGATGACCAAGTTGTTATAAAACACAGCGGGATGCATGCCGTCGAGGATTATATTATGAGCCGCTATCAAATGTACTGGCAGGTCTATTTTCATCCTGTTACGAGAAGCGCGGAAGTTATTTTATCCAAGATTTTACATAGAGCGAAAGCATTGTATAAAGCGGGCTACAACTTTGAACATCAGCCGCTTCCGCTCCTCCCATTATTCAATGGGAAGCTCTCATTAGAAGATTTTCTTAGGCTTGATGAAGCGGTTTTTCTCTTCTATTTCCAAATATGGCAGCAGGAAGATGATGCTATTCTAAGTGATTTATGCAGTCGTTTTGTTAATCGCCGTCTGTTCAAATACATAGAATTCAGCCCGAATACGAATTTCAATCTTTACTCCGACTTGCGCGAGGCTTTTAAGGACGCGGATATTGACCCGGAGTATTATCTTTCCGTAGACTCATCTTCGGATTTGCCGTATGACTTTTACCGTCCCGGAGAAGAGGAGGAGCGGCTGCCGATTCATTTGCTCATGCCCGGCGGAGGCTTGAGGGAGTTGTCGAGGGAGTCGGCTGTTGTTGAGGCGATTTCAGGAAAAAAGCGAACAGACCACAAGCTTTATTTTCCAAAGGATTTTATTACAGATTTGTCCATAAACAAAGCTGCAAAGGAAAAAATCAGGAAGCTGTTAAAATTTGAAGGAGGAAGCGGCCATGCTTGAAGATCATGCCAAACTCGTATCTTTGTTTAAGCAGGCAGGCGTTGTTGTCGGCAGAAAGAAGCTGCAAAAGATCATTTATATATTAAAAAAGATGGATATGCCTTTTCAGGAAAAATATCATTTTCATTTTTACGGGCCTTATTCTGAAGAATTAACATTAAGAGTTGAAGAGCTTTGCAATCTTGGTTTTATTAATGAAGTGAAGGAGGACAAGGGGGGCTATCACCAATACCGCTATACTCTGACTGGAGACGGTGAGACCTTCTTGTCCCATTTTGACGTTATTTTGCCTGAATGCGATTCGCTCATTACCGATTTGAATGAGCAGAATTCAAAATTTCTCGAGCTCGTTTCAACGATTCTTTACTTTGATGATTTAACGAAGGATGACATCATAGCTAAAGTCCAAGTTGTTAAAAAGAAACAGAATTACAGTGAAGAGGACATTCTTCAGGCTTTTAGATATATTGAGACATTGCAACAGGCAAAACAAGTTAATTAACGAAAAATAGAAGCACGAACATCAATGGCATTTACTGTGCACAAGATTAGCTTACAGTGATGCCATTTTTGTATATAAGAATAGGGGGAAAATAGAAGATGTTCACATTTGAAATCGATAATGAAATAGAACTGAAACTGCTGGAAAGGGATGATGCAAAACCCCTGTTTGCATTGGTTGACAAGGATAGGGCCTATTTGCGCGAATGGCTGCCATGGGTCGATAAGTCGACATCAGAAGAAGGCTACCATCCCATTATCGACAGCTGGCTAAAGCAATTCATGGATCATGATGGTTTTCAGGCTGGCATTTAAGTTAGTGGTATAAAGTGGATTTGACAATCATTTAATATGCACTTATACTTAAACGCACAAAAGCATAAAAGTATAAAAGTGATGAGGTATACGAAGTAGCATGTCGCAGGATCAGCAACAAGAGACTTAGTGGTTGGTGAAAACTAAGGATGCGCGTTATGTGAATTACATATACTGAACTGGAGTGTTCCCGGCCAAACCGTTATCTGCTAGAGTGAATCATGAGTGAGATGTGATTAATTTTGGGTGGTACCGCGACAAAGTTCGTCCCGATCGATTAGGATCGGGGCTTTTTTAGTTTTAGAAGCTTCTTAGAAGGGGAGAACATCATGAAGAAAATGCCAAAGGTTTGGTCTGTTGCATTGTTAATGGTTATATTGCTTGGGGTGCTGATGACATGTTTAATTTTTCTGAAAGTACAGCCGCATATTCCATTAATCGGATGTACAGTCATTTTAGTTTTGTTTGCGTTAATGCATGGGGCACGCTGGCTTGATATAGAAGGTGGATTGGTTGAAGGGATCCATAAAGGGCTCAAGCCAATTATGATTTTGGCTTTGGTCGGGGTTGTCATCGGGGTTTGGATGGCAAGCGGAACGGTACCGTATCTTGTTTTCATTGGTTTTGAACTCATCAATCCAAAGTGGTTCTTAGTTACCGCACTCATTTCGACAATGATCGTCTCAACATTCACCGGAAGCTCTTTTACAACGATCGGTACGGTTGGGGCAGCTCTTATGGGGATCGGTATGGGGTTTGGAATTGATCCCGCTGTATGTGCCGGGGCAGTGATATGCGGCGCATGCTTTGGTGATAAGATGAGCCCGTTGTCTGACACAACGAATTTCTCGCCGGCCGTAGCAGGTGTTGATATATTTACCCACATTCGTCATATGATGTGGACGACGGTTCCAGCGGTTCTGGTAACGTTTATTATCTTCGTATTTTTAGGCCGAAATACCGCAGCTGACGTCTCAATGGCGGATATTACGGCGGCCAAACATGCACTTGAGAGCAGTTTTAATCTCAGCTGGCTTGTGATGGTGTCACCGCTTATAGTTGTAATCATGGCTTTCCTTAAGAAACCGATCATTCCCGTTCTTATTACGGGGATTGTGACGGGAGCAATTACGGCGCTCTTCATGCAGAATGGCATGACCGTTTCATCTCTAATTAAAACAATGCAAAACGGTTTTCATTTGAAAACAAGCAATGATCTCGTCTCGAACATCGTCAATCGGGGCGGCCTGCAATCGATGATGTCATCGATTTCGTTAATCTTTATTGCTTTAGGTTTCGGTGGTATTGCGCAAAAGGTCGGTTTGATTGATATCATGATTCAATGCGTTATCAAAAAGATTCACAGGAAAGGACACTATGTGACAGCCGCGGCATTATCGTCAATCGGCGTCAATATTATGACCGGTGAACAATATTTATCGATCCTTCTGCCGGGACAGGCTTACCAGAAAGTATTTGACAAAAAGGCGATACCGAGAAAAACGTTGTCACGTACACTAGAAGATGGCGGAACGCTCGTTAACCCGCTCATTCCTTGGGGGGTAAGCGGAGCATTCTTCACCCAGGCCCTTGGCGTTCATGTCACTGAATACTTGCCTTTTGTCTTTTTCTTATATCTCTCACCGTTGTTCACGATTGCAATGGCCTACTTGCCAAAGCTGAGAAACGTCACGCTAAACCATCAATTGGAAAAGGTATCCTAGTTAAAATGAAAGGGGCCAGGCCCGGGACTAAAGCCCCAGGTCTGGCCCCTTAAAATTAATTATAATAAAGATATTTACAGAAATGAGGGGATATCATGAAAGTAACAGTCGTAGGTGCCGGTGCACTCGGAGGCTATTTTGGTTTAAGGCTTCTTGAGGCGGGTAATGATGTTAACTTTTTGGTTAGGGAAAGACGTGGCGGGCAATTAGAAGAAGAAGGCCTTGGTCTAATAAGTCCATATGGAGACTATAAGGCCGATCATTTGCAAATTTATACTAATGCAGACCAAATCAAAGAATGTGACCTCGTCTTTTTGTCAGTGAAGGGTTACCATTTGCAGGGTGTTTTGCCGCAACTGAAAATTTTAGCTGCCAAAGGAGCGTATATCCTGCCGGTTTTAAATGGTATTGAGCACCTCTCTATTCTGCAAGAAGCCTGCGGCGAAGATAAAGTGCTTGGCGGGCTAGCCTTTATCATTGCCACACTTGATGATAAAGGGCATGTTTGTCACACGAGCAGTCAGCATGATTTTATTATCGGCGGGCTTGATGAGAAGCAAAGGGCAGTCTGTGATCGTCTTGCAAAGGCTGCAGAGCAGGCCAACATTAACGTAGCTGTCAGCGCAACGATTTTAACTGAGCTTTGGAAAAAGTATACATTCATTACTGCCTTCTCGGGTATAACAACAGCGAGCCGTTTGACGATCGGGCCTATTCGGGAAAACGAGGCCCTCACAAATTTGAGCATCGAGGTTTTACAAGAAATGACCCAGCTTGCCAAAGCTTATCATGTTGATTTGACGGATATCATGCCTCAAGCAGGGGCGGAGCAGATTAAATCCTTCCCTGATGAGGCAACATCCTCCATGCATCAGGACTTCCGCAAAGGCCTGCCTTTAGAAGTGGATCACTTGCTAGGCGGGGCATTGCGCCTGGCAAATAAGCGCAGCCTTAAGATCCCGCATATCGAAACCATCCATGCCCTGCTAAAGCCTTATGAGCATGGCCGTCAAGAAAGGACTGCTATAGATATTTAAAGTCAAATTAGCGAAGGAGAAGGGACCTGCTTGGGCCGTCACCTGAGCAGGCCTTTTCCTTTTTGATAAAAGCGGTCCATGCCGCCTTCGGGCACAAGGTTTCCCCCTGTTGACCAGGCGATATGGGCAGATTTGCCCATTTTATCATCTAAACGGTGTTTTTTTATAAAGCTTGCGCCGGCAAGTTTTGCCGGTCCCATGAGTCCTGCTGCGGCGGACGGTTCAACACGAATCCCTTCAGAATCAGCGAGTATCGCCAGAAGCTTATATAGGTCATCATCCTCAATCGTGAAAATACCACTTATGAGATGACGGCTGATTTCTGATGCAAAGCTTGATGGCCGGCCGACAGCAAGGCCATCCGCTTCCGTGCGATTATCAATGCCAAAGTCTTGAACGGATACCTTATCTTCTTCGCCGGTCATTAACCCAATCAAGACTGACGGTGAATGGGTGGGTTCAACAAAAATACAATAGACATAATCACCAAAGATTTGCTTTAGCCCAAATGCAATTCCCCCTGGAGAACCGCCAACACCGCATGGCAGATAGACAAATAGCGGGTGGTCGCGGTCAACCTTAACGCCTTGTCCCAAAAGCTGTTCCTTAAGGCGTAAAGCGGCGACACTATATCCGAGGAACAGGTCTTTTGAATGCTCATCATCAATAAAGTAGCCATTTGGGTCTTCCAATGTCTGCTTTCTTCCTTCAGTAATTGCTTCGCTAAAGTCTCCATTATATTCATAAACGTTAACGCCTTTACTGCGAAGAAGCTCCTTCTTCCATTGTTTTGCATCACCGGACATATGGACGTTAACATTGAATCCCAACTTCGCACTGATCGTGCCAATGCTTAAGGCAAGGTTGCCGGTTGATCCGACACCGATTGAATACTGGCTGAAAAAGGATGTGAAAGCTGGATCAGTAAAGATCTCATAGTTATCATCCTTCTTTAACAAGCCGTTCGCAATCGCGAGATCTTCCGCATGCTTTAAAACCTCATAAACCCCGCCGCGAGCCTTAATGGAGCCTGCTACAGGCAGTTCATTATCACATTTTAAATAAAGATTCCCTTGGAAAGGCTCATTGTAATAATCCTTAAGCCTTTTCTTCATATGGGGGATATGGCGTAAAGGAGATTCAATTAATCCTTTAGCCGCTTTTGTTTCAGGAAAGGCTTTTTCAAAAAACGGGGCAAAGCGCTTCCAGCGTTTATCCGCCTCGATAATGTCCTCACGTGTTACTGGCAATGGCGGAACTTCCTTCATTGGCAGCTGTTTGCCATTCGTCCAAAAGACAGGATGTAAATCCATAATGTTTTTTAAAAGAGGGAATTCAGCTTGCCATTCCGTTAGCGATTTCCCATGTACGTTTTGTTTCAAAAAAATACCTCCTTTAAAAACAGCTAATCTTTGTTTTCCCCATCCAGATCATGATTACACATTTTCAGGCGATAGACCGGATAGACCTGCTCAAGAAGAGGGGACTTCTTTTATGCACTTTAGCATATAATATGCAGTTTTTCATAATGGTGTAAGCAGAAAGTCAGGTTTTGCAAAGTGGGATCAGACTCATCTAGCACTATAAAAAGGTTATGATTTAAAGCAAAACAATGCTTTCAGTAAGTTGTATCGAGAAAATTGAATGGTTTTATAAAGTTGGCATTGTCCTTGCATTAAGTTTCAATGGTAGCCTAAAAAGTTGAGAGGTGATGTAGGGATGAATAGCTAAGGGGGGTCATTCATGAGTTTATGCTGTCAATTAAAAAGTGCGGTTATAATTATCCGAATATTATGAAATAATATTTGCAAAAGGAGAGATGATAGTGTCGGAAAAAAACACGCTTAAGCGCTCATTGGGACTTTGGGCAATAGTTGGATTGGGATTGGGCTATATGACTCCGACGGTTGTATTCGATACGTTTGGCATTGTTTCAGAAGAAACAAATGGCGTTGTTCCGCTTGCTTACCTTGCTGCACTGGTAGTGATGCTGTTTACGGCCATAAGTTACGGAAAGATGGTGAATGTTTTTCCTAGTGCGGGTTCAGCTTATACGTATACAAGGGAAACCATGAATCCATACCTGGGATTTATGGTCGGCTGGGCGGCGCTTCTCGATTACTTGCTTCTCCCAATGGTCAATGCTTTAATCATACGGATTTACATGGTGTCTATATTCCCGGATGCTCCCGCTTGGATTTGGGTTGTCGGTTATGTCGTCATCATCACTGCTATTAACTTATGGAGCATGAATTCAACTTCCAACTTGAATTCGCTGCTTGTTATTTTTGAAATTGTCTTGATCGCAGTTTTTCTTGTATTGGCTTTTGTTAAATTCACCCAAGGCATGGGGCAGGGGACCATCTTGACCACGGAACCGCTTTTTCATTCGAATGTCCATTTTTCTGCCATTTTAACAGGTGCCACTGTGGTATGCTTCTCATTTATTGGGTTTGATGCGGTGACAATGTACACTGAAGAAGCTGTTGACCAAAAGACGATGCCGAGAGCAATTATCCTGACAGCTCTTATTGGCGGATGCATTTTCTTTATAGCTAGTTATTTCGCACAGGCTTTGTTTCCTGATGTATCACATTTTAAAATGACCGATGATACACTCCCTGAAATAGGATTGTATGTCGGCGGAACGGTTTTTAAACTTATTTTCATCGCAGGCGCTTTTGCAGCTACGGTCGCTTCGGGGCTGGCATCTCATGCAAGTGTATCTCGCTTGTTATATGTCATGGGACGTAATGGGGTCCTTCCGAGAAAATTCTTCGGCTACATCCATCCGCGCTTTCGGACGCCAGCCTTTAATGTCGTACTTGTCGGAGTGGTTTCGCTGCTCGCCATTTCTCCTAGCCTCGAATTGATTTCTTCAGTCATCAACTTTGGCGCATTAATCGCCTTTACATTTGTGAACTTATCGGTTATTGCTCATTTTGTGTTCCGAAAGAAAAGGTATAAAACAACAAAGGATCTTTTTTCTTACTTAATAATGCCACTAATAGGAGCTGGTTTGACAGGGATTTTGTGGTACAACTTGCAAGGTGATGCACTCATTGGCGGCCTTGTATGGAGTGCGGTTGGATTTATCTATATGCTTTTTCTAACAAAATTCTTTCGAACCAAAATATCTCATTTCGAATTTGAAAAAGCCGATGTACCAACTGAATTGAATGGGTAATGAAAGGTTTACTAAAAAAAGGAGAAGGGAACAAAGGTTCGTTTTTACTATTTAAAAAATGGAGAATTGTGTTATCATAAAAGTCACAGCGACTTCTTAGACATTAAGCGGCAGTAGGATCCCCCAAGGGAAAGGGGGTGTGACTTACGCCATGACGGCTTATGAAACGTTAATCCTTATGATCAGCTTTGGATCTCTCATCGTTATCCTTATGAAGGACAATAGAAAAAAGTAACCCCCGTCCAACACCAAGTCGGACAAGGGTTACGTAACTCGCATTGCTCCTTAAGAAGCGCTGTAAATCAGCCATGGCGTGCCAGCGCTCTGGCTGTATTTTTATTATTTTCCCATACATTAAATTATATCATATTCAATTCCCTGAACAACAGTGCGAAGTATATCACTTCCCATTTCTCTAGGGAATTTTGTATGATAAAAATAGCATATGGTAAACTATGACGAGGAGGGGTTAACGTGGATATTTTTGAAAACAACAAGAAAGGTTCGGGTTTTAATATCCTTGGCGGGGACTCGACATCCGGTCACGGCGGCTATGGTGTCGGTGTAATTAATCTTGATAATATATCTCCGATCATTGTGGACCCTGAAGAAGGGGAAGCGTTTGTCGATATGGGAGCGCTTCATGCAAGAAGCCAAGTGGAAAGAAGAATTCGTTTCAAACCGGATAAGGCCAATGTGGAAGGTGGAGGCAAGCTATATTGGCTTGTTTGGCTAAACACTGAGCGAGGCACTGACGGACCATTCTACTCAGGTGCCGGTGCGGCAGACATGATTATCAATCGTGAAATTCGCCGGGGCTATAAGGTTCTTCCCGATCATGTGAATAAAATGGATAAGGCATTAAAAGGAAAAGTTGAAGTGGGACATATGGATGATAAATCCAAGGGAATTCTGCGTGGCTTTCTGAAAAGTCACGATGAAGGAATGTGGGAGCGTGCCAATGAGGAATTGAAAAGGCAGCTTGACGAATAAAAAGCTAGGCGCAAAAAATATGAATGAATTATGAATCTTTTGTGACTATTTTTTGATCAACTTGTGTCATGCTCTAAAAAAATTTAAAATAATATTAAACACACATGTATTACTAGGATAAGGCAAATGCCCCGGGAAGCGGCCCGGGGCGTTTGTTGTGTTTTCTTGAGGGTTCAAGCAGAAATGGCACGTGCCCCACTCGGAGCCCCGGCTTCTAATCAAATAAATTCAGGAGCCTGTTAAAGAAGCCGCCTTTGTCTTTGCTGTTGTCCTTATGCTGATCTTTTTTGTGGCTATGCTCGCCTTTGTGTTTGTCGCAGTATTCTTGAGGCTCGGTGCCTTTTAAATAATATGTCATTCTGGCGTTTGGGCACGCCTTAGTTGCAAGCTTTCCGGTATCAGGGTCAACGAGCACGCCGACGACGCCTTTTGGCGGCTTGAAACCATTCTTCGGTGCGCCTTCTAAGGCTGCCTCCATAAAGTGGGTCCAAATCAGCTTGGAATACCCTGTCTCAGGATAGGTGCTTAATGATTTACCTTTGTCATAACCGATCCATACTGCCGAAACAAGCTTAGGTGTGAAGCCGACCATCCAGCTGTCTGCGGCAGTTGAGCCTGTTTTTGCCGCCATTTTATGCGTGAGCATCTTGCTTACCGTAGAGCCAGTTACTTTAGAGTAATCATTTAGCTTAGAATCAAAGACCCCGGTCATCAACTGTGACAGGACAAATGTTGTCGGTTTGTCCAGCACCTGCTTTTTCTTCGGCTCCCACTCGTAGATGACCTCACCTTTTTGGTTCACAATCTTTGATATATAATGCGGTGTGACCCTTGCACCGCCGTTGGCAATCGCGGAATAGCCCCTCGCCATCTCCGCCACGCTGACGGGCTTTGTTCCCAATGCCAGCGATGGGATTTTACCAAGCGGACTAGTAATCCCGACCTTTTTGGCTGTTTTAACCAACTTGTCCATCCCAATTGAAAGATGGGTTTTCACAGCATAAATGTTGTCGGACAATGCCAGTGCCTGGGCAAGTGTAATAGGTCCATAGGCGTAGTAGCCGCCGAAGTTGCTCGGTGAATATTTTTCCTTACCGTCATCAAAGCGAAAAGTTGTCGGTTCACTTTTGAGAGCGGTGGAAGGCGTGAAGCCATTGCGAAGCGCCGCATAATATAAAAAGGGCTTAAACGACGAACCAGGTGAGCGCTTTGCTTGAACCGCACGGTTATAAGAGCTTTTTTTATAATTGCGTCCGCCGATCATCGCTTCCACAGCACCGCTTTTTGGATTCATCGCAACCATTGCTGTTTGAATGTCTGACTTCGGATCAATAACTTGCTTGACCCAATACTCCGCCTTTTTCTGCATATCGGAATGGAGTGTCGTATACACTTTCAGCCCTCCGGTTGCCAGAGTCTTTTCATCTATATGCAGCTTATGCTTCAGAACATATTCCACGGTATCTTGGAAATAAGGTGCTACCCTTTTTGGCGTTTTATGTTTTTTCACAAGATGGATGGGTTGTTCAAAGGCGTTGTCAGCCTGCTGCTTCGTAATATAGCCGCTTGACACCATCGAATTTAGAACAATGCGCTGGCGGTGCTTTGCCTTGTCAAAGTCATTATATGGCGAATAATAGCTTGGACCTTTTGGCACGCCGGCAAGCATGCTCGCTTCAGCAAGTGACAAATCATCGGCATCTTTATTAAAATAGTACTTGGAGGCTGCTTCAATGCCGTATGCACCACGTCCGTAATAGATAGTATTAAGATAGCCTTCTAAAATCTCGTCTTTTGAATAATTCATTTCGAGTCTCATCGTATAAAATGCCTCGGCTAGCTTTCTGGTCCATGTCTTATCATTGGTAAGAAAGAGATTCCGGGCGTATTGCATTGTAATTGTACTTGCGCCTTGTTCCTTTGACATTGACTTGATATCGGCAACGACAGCTCCGGCCAAACGGCGCAGATCAAAACCATGATGCTTATAAAATCGTTTGTCCTCTACGGCAACCGTCGCTTGTTTCAGCGGGTCAGCGATATCATCCAGCTTGACCCAATAGCGGTTTTGGTTCTGATGTTCCATTTTCCCGATTTGATGACCATCCGCATCATAGAATCTTGTTGTTTGCGGGACTTTCACGGGCGGCGGCCCCTGAATTTTTGCAAATACCCATAGACTTAAGATAAAGAAGGCCATCAGCAGCAAAAATAATAGAGACAGCTTTAGAAGCAAACGTACGACTTTTCCTTTCTTTTGGTATCGCGTTGCCGGATCCATGGGCACACCCCCCTCAGTTTTATCTATCATTAGTATGGTGAATTTGTGTCTCTTCTAAACATAATTTCAGTCAATCGGCAGGCAAATTTGCCTCTTGCATTTTCAAAGTATTCCACTATACTTTTTTTGTATGTATTTATTATTGTTAAAGTCTCACAAAAGTCTTGGTTTAAATCATATAATCGAAAGAGATACTTGTTTTAACAGGGCGTTTGGAATGACTGCCCCTAGCCAACCGGCGTTATAGAAAGGATGTTAGAAATGGATTTATGGTATACAGAAAAACAAACTGATCATTTTGGTATAACAGCGAAAATAAAACGTTCATTACATACAGAACAGACACCGTTTCAAAAGCTGGACATGCTTGAGACAGAGGAATTCGGCAATATGCTGACGCTTGATGGCATGGTCATGACAACGGAACGCGATGAATTTGTCTATCACGAAATGGTTGCTCATGTCCCTCTGTTCACTCACCCAAATCCGAAGCATGTGCTCGTTGTCGGCGGCGGTGACGGCGGGGTTTTAAGGGAAATTATTAAGCACCCAAGTGTCGAAAAGGCAACGCTCGTTGAAATTGATGGGAAGGTTATAGAGTACTCGAAAAAATATTTGCCTACCATCGCATCAGCTTTTGATGATGACAGGGTTGAGGTGATTGTTGGCGATGGTTTCATGCATATCGCCGAAAGCCGTGATGCTTATGATGTTATTATGGTTGATTCGACTGAACCAGTCGGGCCTGCTGTGAAGCTTTTTGAAAAAGGCTTCTATGAGGGAATCTCAAAGGCTTTGAAAGAGGATGGCTTATTCATTGCCCAAACCGACAACCCGTGGTTTAAATCCGATTTGATCGCAAAGGTTTACAAGGATGTTAAAGAAATTTTCCCTGTGACAAGTCTGTATACAGCTAATGTCCCAACTTACCCAAGCGGTCTCTGGACCTTCACAATCGGCTCGAAAAAATACGATCCGCTTGCAGTGGCTGAAGAACGCTTCCACCCGATCGATACGAAGTATTATACAAAGGAATTGCACAAGGCATCGTTTGCTCTTCCGAAATTTGTTTCTGATATTATTAAATAAGGGAAGGGTGAAAGTGGATGACATTTGATGAAGCTTACTCAGGTAAAGTCTTTATCATGAGCAGAAAGGATTATGATGCTGCAGATGTTGTGATCTACGGGATGCCGATGGATTATACCGTCAGCTTCCGGCCCGGCTCACGGTTTGGTCCGAATCGGATTCGCGAAGCCTCAATCGGCCTTGAGGAATATTCACCGTATATGGACAAGCATTTGGAAGAAGTCAATTATGTTGATGTCGGCGATATGCTCTTCCCATTTGGCAATGCGGGCAAAAGTCTTGATATTATCGAAAAATATATCGATAAGCTGCTTGCGGACGGCAAGTTTCCGCTCGGCCTTGGCGGGGAACATCTCGTTACATGGCCTGTCATAAAGGCCATGCACAAGAAGTATCCAGACATGGCTCTCATTCATATTGATGCTCATGCTGATCTCCGTGAGCAGTACGAAGGTGAAGTGCTGTCACATTCTACACCTGTCCGGAAAGCCTGTGATCTAATCGGCCCTGAAAATGTCTATTCTTTCGGGATACGTTCAGGCATGCGTGAGGAATTTGAGTTTGCAAAACAGTCAGGCATGACAATGGAAAAGTTCAATGTTGCCGAGCCGCTGAAAAAGCATTTACCGAAGCTTGCCGGCAGACATGTCTACGTGACCATTGATATCGATGTGCTTGATCCTGCCTTTGCACCTGGCACAGGTACAGCTGAAGCCGGCGGCATTACATCTAAGGAGCTGCTCGAAGCTATTATGCAGATTGCCAAAGCGGATTTAAAAGTTATTGGTGCGGATCTTGTTGAAGTCGCTCCGGCTTATGACCCGACTGAACAAACATCTATTGCAGCAAGTAAATTTATAAGAGAAATCCTCTTGGGCTGGACGACGTAAAAAAAGGGGTTAAAAAAGGGGTCTGACCCCTCGGGGTCAGACCCCTAAAAAAACAAAGGTGATTAATATGCAAGACGTGATGATACATTTCCAAAGCAGAATGATTTATAAAGAGGATCAAAGTGTGGAAGAGCAGAAGGCAACGTTCCAGGGGCAGGCTGCAATCAAGAATGGGTCTTTATTCTTGCGTTATCAAGAGGTCATGGAGGAGCTTGGCGAGGTAAGCCATACGATTAAGATCATGGGTGACCAGGCCACGATCTTGCGTCAGGGGCCGATAACAATGAGGCAGCCTTTGGAACAGGGTGCCAGAACAGAAGGGACCTACCGAAGTCCATACGGCCGAATGGCAACAACGACGAAAACGAATGTGCTTCGCAGCTCTTGGAACCCGGAAATCCCGTCAGGCAGCATTTACATAGAATATGAATTAGCGATGCAAGGTCAAGAGGTCGGGCTTTGTCAACTAACGTATAATTTAACAGGAGGTTTATCATGACAGTTGTTGAAAAGGTCAAACAGCATTTAAAAAGAGAAATAGCACATGCGGTCGTTAAAGCAAATATAGCTCGGGAGTCGGAACTGCCTGAAGTCATTTTAGAGTTGCCCAAGGATAAAGCCCACGGTGACTTTGCAACAAATATGGCGATGCAGCTTGCAAGGATCGCCAAAAAGGCTCCGAGGCAAATCGCTGAAGAAATGGTCAAACATATTGACCGGGAGAAAGCCCATATTAAAGACATTGAGATTGCAGGTCCGGGCTTCATTAACTTTTTTCTAGATAACAGTTATTTAACCGACCTCATTCCAATGATTCTGAGTGATGCTGATGGGTATGGCGCTACGCAATATGGCAGCGGCAGGAAGGTGCAGATTGAGTTCGTTTCCGCAAACCCGACTGGCAGCCTCCACCTTGGGCATGCACGGGGTGCGGCAGTTGGCGATACGCTGATCCGCATTCTTAACAAAGCCGGCTACAACGCGAGTCCGGAATATTACATTAACGATGCAGGTAATCAGATAGATAATTTGGCACGGTCGATCGAGGCGAGATACTTTCAGGCATTAGGTATTGACAAGGAAATGCCGGCAGACGGCTACCAAGGCAAAGATATCATTGCTTTAGGCCAGCAGCTTGCAGGTGAACATGGTGAGGCTCTGACTCAAAAGGATAGTGATGAACGCATTACATTCTTCAGGAATCTGGGTGTCAATCAATTGATTGAGAAGATTAAAACGGATTTAAGCGATTTCCGCGTCACATTTGATGAATGGTTTTCCGAAACATCATTGTATAAATCCGGTGAAATTGATAAGGTACTGGAAAAGCTTAAAGGAAACGGCCATACCTATGAGAAAGAGGGAGCGCTCTGGTTTGCTTCAACTAAGTTCGGTGATGACAAAGATCGTGTGCTGATCAAAAGCGACGGTTCTTATACGTACCTCACACCAGATATCGCCTACCATTTAAATAAGCTTGAGCGCGGCTTCGACCAATTGATCAATATATGGGGTGCGGATCACCACGGTTACATCCCTAGAATGAAAGCAGCGATCGAAGCGCTGGGATTTGAACGGGACCGCCTGGAAGTTCAGATTATCCAATTGGTTAATCTGTTTAAAGACGGTGAGAAGGTTAAGATGAGCAAGCGGACAGGCAAGGCTGTGACACTCCGTGAGCTAATGGAGGAAGTCGGCGTTGATGCCATGAGGTATTTCTTTGCGATGCGCTCTTCCGACAGTCACCTTGACTTTGATATTGACCTGGCAGTGTCACACTCGAATGAAAATCCCGTCTACTATGTACAATACGCCCATGCACGGATTTGCAGCATGTTAAGGCGGGCGGGGGATTATGATACTCAGTCTAGCGATAATCTCGATTTCAGCACGATTCAGACTGAAAAAGAGATTGATCTGCTTAAGAAAATAGGAGAGTTCCCGGAAGCTGTTGCAGATGCTGCGGATAGACTTGCCGTTCAACGTGTGACAACTTACGTTTTCGAACTCGCATCCACCTTGCACAGCTTCTATAATGCGGAAAAAGTGCTTGATGAGACGAATCTGGAATTAAGCAAGGCCCGCGTCGCATTGATGAAGTCTGTTAAGGCGACCTTGAAAAACGCTTTGACACTAATCGGTGTTTCTGCACCGGAAAAAATGTAATGAGTAGCCAAAACCTCTGTCCCTCTTTTGGGATAGAGGTTTTTTTGTATGGTACGCACCCTTTTTGATGACAATAAGAATAGAAGGGGGGCAGGTTATGAAAGTTATACTTCTCGCCGTATTAACTGGATTAATTGTGGGGTTTATCTTTTCTTTGTTAAGATTGCCCATACCAGCACCGCCTGCTTTCCCTGGAATCGCAGGGATTGTCGGGATCTATCTTGGATTCAAATTATACAATTGGATCGCTCAGTGGTTATTTGGATAAAAATTTTAGTTTGTTTGGAGGGAATGGTGTGGCCTGCTTTGAAACAAACTCAGGGGTTAAACTTTTTTACGAAAAATCCGGTGAAGGGCGGCCGATCATATTTGTCCATCCCCCATTGATGGGCCATGTGGTCTTTCGTTACCAACAAGAGTTAAGCCGCGGCCATCAGGTTATCTTTTATGATTGCCGGGGCCACGGGCAAAGTACATATAACAAGCCGGAAGATGTGATTGAAACACATGTGGCTGATCTCCGGGAATTGATCTTACATTTAAAATTGGAAAAACCGATTGTTGCTGGATATTCAAACGGCGGAGAAATAGCGCTGTCATACGCTCTCGCCTATCCAAACGACATTGGCGCCCTCATCCTATCCGGGGGCTACCCAAAAGTATCAACCTGGGTGTTACAACAGGAATACAATGCAGGGATATGGCTGATGAAGCGGGACATGAAGGGATTCTTAAGCGGTGTCCTTGCCAAAACCCATAAAGTAACCGAAAGCGATGAGCGATTGCTTTATGATTACATGCTAAAAGCACGTACAGAAGCCGTTCTCGAACTTTACGAAGCAGGAAAAGCTTTTGATGTGCTGGCTGATTTGGCCAAAATCAAGGAGCTGCCAACTTTGGTTTTGTACGGTACAAAATCAAATTATATTAATAAATATTGTAAAATATTTGAGGCGCATCTTCCCAAGGCCCAAATTGCTTTCATCGATGGCGGGACACACCAGCTGCCAACGCGTTATCATAAGCCATTCAACAGCGTTATCACCGAGTTTTTAAAGGGACCAGGCCCTGGACTTTAGCCCAGGGCCTGGCCCAAATTCTATAACAGCGGTGAAAACATCGAGGACAATGGAGTCTTTACCTTCTCAAACCAGGATCGATTATTTAGATCCTTTAATGTCATTTCTGTAGATCGGTTCTCCAAATCAAGTCTGACCATCTCTTTAACTTTCTGCGTAAAAATCGGATCCTCAATAAAGCCGCTGAGCTCGTCATTCCAAAACAAACTCCGCTTGTCAAAATTGGCGGTGCCAATGTAGCAGCTGCTATCATCAATAATGAATGCCTTGGCGTGATAAAAGCCTTCATAAAAGTGAAAGAGGCGGCAGCCTTTTTCAAGCAGAGGTTTTAAATATTTATAGGAAGCCGGTTTCACAAGAGGATGATCCTTTTTCATCGGAAGCAAAATGGTGATTTTTACGCCGGCATCCAGTCGGTTAAGAAGGGCTTCTTGGAGCCGTTCACTTGGGATAAAATACGGCGAGCCGATGATTAATGTTTTGTTAGCCTTATTAATATGATCTATGAAAGGCTGTTCCAAGTGCTTGCCGTTGGTTGACACCAATGTCATGTCGAAGCTGCCTGTTGTTGCCGAAGGAAATAAGCCATCCTGTTGAATATTTTCCTTCGTCGCACGCTTCCAGTCATTCAAAAATTGCTCTTGAAGCGTGTGGACATTTTCCCCAATCAGCCTCAAATGATAATCGCGCCAAACACCTAGTTCAGCTTTCTTACCCAAATATTCATCACCAACATTGTACCCGCCGAAATAACCGATTGTCCCGTCAATGACAGTGATTTTTCTATGATTGCGCCGGTTAAGGTGATAAAAATAGAAGGGGAAAGAGGGCTTTGCTGTCCAAGCAAAGTGCACGCCCGCAGCCTCTAATTTCTGGATCTCCTTTTTCGGAAGCTCGCGGCTTCCGACGGCATCAACAAGAAGCCGAACCGTCACACCTGACTGAGCCTTTTCCTTAAGAAGCTTAAGGAAGGCTTTCCCTAATTGGTCATCTCTGAATATAAAAAATAAGATGTGAACATGATTCTTGGCCTGCTGGATATCCTCCTTTAAAGCTTTAAAAAAAGGCCGGCCATCCATAAAACATTCCATATCGCTTCTGCCAGTCTTAGGTTCAAAGACTGGTATACTTTGGTGTTTCGTTTTATAACCAAAATAGAGATCAAGAAGGCCCCCTATAATAAGTACGAACAGCAATATAACGATAATCATTATTATCCAAAAAATAACCATGCCTATAGTACCCCTTTCGGAAACATACCTGCAAATTAGCTTGCCCAAAAATATTCAATTTAGCAAGTTGGACACTCAAGAAAAATTTTAAAAATTCACCCGACTGAATGCTCACTCATTTTCAAATTGTGTTATAATTAAAAACAGAAAATTAATCCCATTCAGAAATGTAATGGCTTTCAAAGATTTTAGAGAGGAGTGGAATAATGAATCCTTTACTTTTAATTAACTGGCTGGCATTTTTGGCTGTAACCGCTTACGGCATTTATTTATTTTATCATGTGGTGAGAACCCGGTATGAATTTATCAAATTGGGCAAAAAAGCTGATTGGGATCAAACGGTTAAAGAAAGATTGCAAAATGTATGGATCAATGTCTTCGGACAAAAGAAGCTGTTAAAGGACAAGAAAAGCGGCGCAATTCACGTCATGATGTTTTATGGCTTCCTTCTTGTGCAATTTGGTGCAATTGATCTGATTTGGAAGGGGCTCGCACCCGGATCACACTTGCCCCTGGGGCCAGTCTACCCGATTTTTAAATTTTTCCAAGAGATTGTTACCTTTATGATACTCGTAGCTGTTGTCTGGTCTTTCTACCGCAGATATGTAGAAAAGCTTGTCCGGCTGAAACGGGGATTTAAAGCGGGGCTTGTGCTTATTTTTATAGGCGGACTGATGTTATCCGTTCTCGTTGCCAACGGTATGGAGATCATTTATCAGCATGCCGATTATTCAGGCTGGGAACCGCTGGCAAGTATTGTAGCCTTTATTTTTCAGTGGCTGCCTGATGGCGGCGCCCATGCGATTTTCTATGTCGCTTGGTGGGCTCACCTATTGTTTTTACTGACATTCCTTGTGTATGTCCCACAATCTAAGCATGCACACTTAATTTTTGGTCCGACCAACGTCTACTTGGGGCGTACACATGAGGTTGGCCGTTTGAAACCCATTGATTTTGAAGACGAATCGGCGGAAACATTTGGTGTGAACAGCATCGAGGAGTTCACACAAAAGCAGTTGGTTGATTTGTACGCTTGTGTAGAATGCGGACGCTGCACCAATATGTGCCCGGCAACAGGGACGGGTAAAATGCTGTCACCGATGGATTTGATCATAAAATTGAGAGATCATTTGACAGAACATGGCGCTGCGGTTACGTCCAGAACACCTTGGATGCCTGCGTTTGCATTCTCCAATACGGCAGCCAACCAAATCGCATTCAATGCTGCGGGGCAAGGCCAGAAGGAATCAGCGGCGGCTGGAGCACCGGCAAGTGAAATCATCGGCAACGTTATAACCGAAGAAGAGCTTTGGGCTTGTACAACTTGCCGAAATTGTGAAGATCAATGTCCGGTTATGAATGAACATGTCGATAAGATCATCGATTTGCGCCGGTATCTTGTTCTTACAGAAGGGAAAATGGATCAAGATGCGCAAAGAGCGATAACAAATATAGAGCGCCAAGGCAACCCTTGGGGACTTAATCGCAAAGAGCGTGAAATTTGGCGTGACGGCCGCGATGATATCGAAGTTAAGACGGTTAAGGAAATGGAAAAAGCGGATGAATCTTTTGAATACCTGTTCTGGGTCGGTTCCATGGGCTCATATGACAACCGGAGCCAAAAAATAGCCCAGTCTCTTGCCAAGGTGATGAATGAGGCAGGTGTGAGTTTCGCGATTTTGGGCAACAAGGAAAAGAACTCCGGTGATACACCGCGGAGAATTGGCAATGAATTCTTATTCCAGGAGCTTGCTCAAAAGAACATTGACACCTTCAATAAGCATGGCATTAAGAAGATTATTACAGCTGATCCGCATGCTTACAATACATTCAAAAATGAATATCCCGAATTCGGCTTGGAGGGTGTGGAGGTTTACCACCATACCGAGCTGATCTATCGATGGATTCAGGAAGGCAAGATAAAGCCGACATATGAGGTTAAAGAACGGATTACGTACCATGATTCATGTTATCTCGGCCGTTACAATACGGTATACGATCCGCCGAGGGAAATTCTTAAGTCGATTCCTGGTGTGGAACTGATCGAAATGGAGAGGAATCGGGAAACCGGCATGTGCTGCGGCGCCGGCGGCGGTATGATGTGGATGGAAGAGCGGACCGGCAACAGGATGAACGTAGCCAGGACCGAACAGGCCTTGGCTGTCAATCCAACAATCATCAGCAGTGGATGCCCTTACTGCCTAACAATGATGAGCGATGGCACGAAGGCAAAAGAGGTAGAGGATACCGTTAATACTTTTGATATCGCTGAGCTTGTTGAAAGGTCGATTACAGCGCCAAACGAAGAAAAGGCGAGCTAACTAAAGCGGTGCCAGAAAAATAAGTCTGGCACCATTATACCGACATAAAACCGAGCGAGCGTTCAATCAAAACAGGGGTCTGACCCCTTGGGGTCAGACCCCTTAAAAACAAAAGGGGGAGAATCAAATGGCAAGAACGGTGATTGTCAGCAGTGCCAGAACACCCTTTGGGAAATTTGGCGGGGGCTTGAAGACGCTGACTGCAATGGAACTTGGGGGAAAGGCGATAAAAGAAGCCTTGAAACGCAGTGGAACAGCGCCTGAACGGGTCGATGAACTCCTAATGGGAATGGTGCTCCAAGGCGGGCAAGGACAAATTCCATCGCGTCAAGCAGCGCGTCATGCAGGGCTTCCATGGTCTGTTAGAACGGAAACGATCAATAAAGTCTGTGCTTCGGGCCTCAGAAGTGTAACCATTGGCGACCAAATCATTCGGGCGGGTGATGCTGAAGTCATTGTAGGCGGCGGCATGGAATCTATGAGCAAGGCACCTTATTTTATGCCAAAGGCAAGGTGGGGCAACAAAATGGGCGATACACCGCTTGTTGATTTAATGATACATGATGGTCTGACGTGTACATTTAATCATATTCATATGGGTGTCTATGGCAGTGATACAGCCAAGAATTACGGCATATCGAGAGAAGCGCAGGACGAATGGTCACTTCGCAGTCACCGGCGGGCAGGAGCTGCCATTGATCAAGGTAAATTTGCTGAAGAAATTGTTGCTGTTGACATTCCGCAGCGTAACGACGGCTCCATTACGATTGACACAGATGAATCCGTGCGCAGAAATACCACACTCGATAAGCTTGCAGCCCTCAAACCGGCCTTTAGCCCGGATGGAACAATCACTGCGGGTAATGCCCCAGGTGTTAATGATGGTGCCTGTGCCCTAGTGCTAATGGAAGAAAGCGCAGCGGAAAAAGCAGGCAAAGCACCACTCGCCTCAATTATTGCCCATACGGCTATAGGCGTCGAAGCCAAAGACTTTCCAGAAACACCTGGCCTTGTTATTAAAGAGCTGCTAAAAAAGGCAGACAAAAAAGTGGAGGACATTGACCTTTTCGAAATCAATGAGGCCTTTGCAGCTGTGGCACTTACCAGCAAGAAGCTAGCCGGCATTGATCCTGAGAAGATTAATGTTAACGGGGGGGCTGTGGCGCTTGGTCACCCGATTGGCGCCAGTGGAGCACGGATTTTGATGACGCTCATTTATGAATTAAAGCGCCGGGGCGGAGGCCTTGGCATTGCCTCAATCTGCAGCGGCGGCGGCCAAGGTGACGCGATTTTAGTTGAAGTATAAAATGTCGAAAATGCGAGTGAAATAGGGGAGGAGAATCTGTATGACAATAAATAAAGTGATGGTGATCGGAGCCGGACAAATGGGTGCCGGCATTGCTCAGGTGTTCGCTGTTTCAGGCTATGATGTGCTCTTGCATGACGCAAACGATGAGGCGCTTGACCGGGGAATTAAAGGGATTGAAAGGCGTTTGGCCCGTGATGTTGATAAGGGACGCATGACTGAAGATGAAAAAAATGCTTCAACTCTAAAGATAAAAAAGTCAACAAAGTTAGATGATGCCGGAGCTGCTGACTTAGTTATTGAAGCGGTGATCGAAAATATGGATGTGAAAACAAGTATCTTCCGTGAGCTTGATAAAATAGCACCGGAGCACGCTATTCTCGCGTCTAATACATCATCATTGCCAATTACCGAAATTGCGGCGGTTACGAATCGTCCGGAAAAAGTGATCGGCATGCACTTTATGAATCCGGTTCCGGTTATGAAGCTTGTTGAAGTCATTAGAGGTCTGGCGACTGCAGACGACGTTTTTGAGACGGTCAAAGAGACAGCGGAGTCGCTTAAGAAGACGGCCGTAGAAGTCAATGATTTTCCGGGCTTTGTATCTAACAGGATCCTGATGCCGATGATAAATGAAGCTATCTATACCCTTTTCGAAGGTGTTGCCGAACCTGAAGCGATCGATGAAGTAATGAAGCTTGGCATGAATCATCCGATGGGACCACTGACTTTGGCTGATTTCATTGGATTGGATACATGCTTATATATCATGGAAACGCTGCATGAGGGTTTTGGGGACGACAAATATCGTCCATGTCCGTTGCTAAGAAAATATGTAAAAGCCGGATGGCTTGGCAAAAAGTCGGGCAGAGGCTTTTATCAATATAACTAGGGGGACGAGTGCTGCATGAACGTTCATTTTACAGAAGAACAAGACATGATGCGGCGAATGGTCCGGGACTTTGCCGAGAAGGAAATTGCGCCGGCTGTTGAAAAAATCGATCGGGAAGATGTCTTTCCATTAGAGATTATTAAGAAAATGGGCGGACTCGGATTGATGGGCATCCCAATTCCAGAAAGCTATGGCGGTTCTGGCATGGACTTTACGTCCTATGTCATCGCCATTCACGAGATAGCAAAAGTCAGTGCGACAGTCGGCGTGATTTTATCTGTCCACACGTCAGTCGGCACTAACCCGATTCTCTACTTTGGTACAGAAGAACAGAAACAAAAATACGTGCCGAAACTGGCATCGGGCGAATACATCGGCGCCTTCGGCTTGACTGAACCAGGTGCGGGCTCTGATGCGGCAAGCTTAAAAACGAGAGCTGTCAGAAAAGGCGGTCATTATGTGTTGAACGGCTCAAAAATATTTATTACAAACGGGGAAGCCGCAGACACTTTTATCGTCTTTGCGTCAACAGACACGAGCAAAGGCAAGGATGGCATTACCGCTTTTATTGTTGAGAAAGATACTGAAGGCTTTTCGGTCGGCAAATCAGAGAGAAAAATGGGGCTGCATGGCTCAAGCAGTGTGCCGTTGCAATTCGACGAAGCCAAAGTTCCGCTCGCAAACCGGCTGGGTGCGGAAGGCCAAGGCTTTAAAATTGCCATGGCTAATTTAAATAACGGCCGGATAGGCATTGCTGCCCAAGCGCTGGGCATTGCTGAAGGCGCTTTCAACCATGCCAGGCGCTATGCTAATGAACGGGTTCAATTTGGCAAGCCTATCGGGCTGCAGCAAGGTGTTGGGTTCAAGCTGGCTGATATGGCGACTAGTGTTGAGGCGTCAAAGCTATTAGTCTATCAGGCGGCTAACCTCGTTCAAAGCGGCAAGCCTTGCATTAAGGAAGCCTCGATGGCAAAGCTGTTCGCTTCCCGCACCGCCGTTAATACAGCAATCGAGGCAGTCCAGATCTTTGGGGGGTACGGCTATACAAAGGACTGCCCGGTTGAACGCTACTTTCGTGATGCGAAAATATGCGAAATTTATGAGGGAACAAGCGAGATCCAACATCTTGTTATCAGCAAACAGCTGATGAAGAATTAGAGATATAGAAACGTCGTTCATAGTGTTGATGAAAGCCCAAAGGCGGTAAAAAATCGTGCTTGAGGTCGTTCATAGGGTATAGATTCCAGAGATGGATTGATGGGGAGAAACAGAAACCGTACGGAGAGAGAATTAAAAAAGAGAAACCAAACTAGATGCGGAAGGAAGAATCACATGAATTTTCAACTGTCTGAAGAACATGCCATGCTAAGAAAAATGGTCCGTGATTTTGCAAAGAAAGAGGTCGAACCGACAGCAGCAGAGCGGGATGAGTCAGAACGATTTGACCGGGGTATTTTTAATAAAATGGCTGAGCTCGGTTTAACGGGCATTCCTTGGCCTGAGGAATACGGCGGCATCGGGGCTGACTATTTGAGCTATGTCATCGCAGTCGAAGAGCTTTCCCGAGTTTGTGCATCAACGGGTGTAACGCTGTCTGCCCATACGTCGCTTGCCGGTTGGCCGATTTATAAATTTGGTTCCGAGGAGCAAAAACAAAAGTTTCTGAGACCAATGGCGGAAGGCGAAAAGCTTGGTGCTTATGGCCTGACTGAACCAAGCTCAGGTTCTGATGCCGGCGCGATGAAAACAACTGCCAAGAAAGACGGCGATGATTACATTCTTAACGGTACGAAAATTTTTACAACAAATGGCGGCGAAGCGGAAATCTATGTTGTGTTTGCCCTGACAGATCCGGAGTCCAAACATAAAGGGACAAGCGCCTTCATTGTTGAAAAGGGAACACATGGGTTCTCATTCGGGAAAAAGGAAAAGAAACTCGGTATTCGCTCATCCCCGACGCTGGAATTGATTTTCGACAATTGCCGCGTGCCAAAAGAAAACCTTCTTGGAAAAGAAGGTGAAGGATTCAAAATTGCCATGATGACTTTAGACGGCGGCAGGAATGGCATTGCAGCTCAGGCAGTTGGCATAGCTCAGGGGGCGCTCGATGCAGCTGTCAGCTATGCAAAAGGCCGTGTCCAATTCGGTAAGCCGATCGGTGCGCAGCAAGGGATCGGGTTTAAGCTCGCGGATATGGCGACGAAAGTTGAAGCGGCCAGACTTTTAACTTATCAGGCGGCATGGCTAGAGGGTGAAGGCGAGCCATACGGCAAAGCTTCAGCGATGTCGAAGCTGTTTGCCGGTGATGCCGCCATGGAAGTGACAACTGAAGCTGTTCAGGTGTTTGGCGGTTACGGTTACACAAAAGATTATCCTGTTGAACGTTATATGCGTGATGCAAAAATTACACAAATCTATGAGGGCACAAATGAGATTCAAAGAATGGTCATTTCAAGATATTTAACAAAAGATTGAGGCTTTAAAAGGAGGGCTTTAGCATGCACCCCCTGGCAGAACGGATAGCAAAACAGGATATTAGAGCATTGGCAAGGGCGATCACTTATGTTGAAAGTGACCATGAAGAAAAGCTTGATTTGCTTCAGTCAATATACCCAATGACAGGGGGCGCGCATTATATCGGCATCACGGGTGCACCAGGTGCCGGCAAGAGCTCACTTGTGAATCGGCTCATCGACTTTTTAAGGAAAAAGGACCTTCTCGTAGGCGTTGCCGCAGTTGATCCGACAAGCCCATTTAGCGGGGGGGCAATACTTGGAGACCGTGTAAGGATGAGCCGCCATTTTACCGACCCGGGGGTCTTTATTCGAAGTATGGGCACACGCGGCAGTCTTGGCGGTCTCTCTCGTACGACGAAGGAGGCGGTTCGGCTGATGGATGCTTTTGGCTTCGATGTCATTCTCGTCGAAACGGTCGGAGTCGGACAATCAGAACTTGATATTATGAAAATCGCCGATACAACGGCGGTTGTTCTCAACCCCGGCAGCGGCGATGTCGTCCAGGTATTTAAGGCAGGGATCATGGAAATTGCTGATTTATTTATCATCAATAAGGCGGATCTGCCGGGTGTCGGGAAGTTGAATGGCCAGATTAACAGTTTGCTTGATTTAATCAAGCAGTCGAAGCCATGGCGCCCGCCGATTGTTCGGGTCACTGCTACGAAAAATGAAGGTCTGTCTGAATTATGGGACGCTGTGACCAGCCATCGTGACTTCTTAAGGCGAACGGGGGATAAAGAACAGCTTAGACTTGAGCGGTTCAAAAATGAGGTGCTGGAAATTGTCCATTATGAACTGATGACCAGATTAAGTGAACAAATAGAATCAGGTGAAGAGTGGTCAAGGGATAGGGCAGCGGCAGACCCGTATACAACAGCCAAGGCGATCATCGAGAGGCGGCTCCCTTCGATGAAGAACGGCGTAAAGGGGGGGATGAACGATGGATAAAAAGAGTGTTGAAACGTCCGTTAAAAATGAAGAGCTTATAAGAAAAAGACGTGACCAAATGGTTAAAGCCGCTGTAAAGCTTTTTACAGAAAAGGGTTTCCATAGGACAACAACGCGTGAAATTGCCAAAGCGTCAGGCTTCAGTATAGGGACGCTTTATGAATATATCCGGTCGAAGGATGACGTCTTGTATCTTGTCTGTGATGACATCTATCGTCAAGTTAACACGAGGATTAAAGAGAAGATTGATGTCAAAGGGGACGGTTTGGCATGCTTAAAGGACGCGATAGCGACTTACATCAAAATTGTTGATGAGATGCGAAGCGAAATGCTCGTTATGTACCAGGAGGCAAAATCATTATCCAAGGAATCACTGCCTTATGTCTTAAATAAAGAATTAGAAATGGCCGGTGTCTTTGAAGATATTTTAGGGCTATGTGTTCAGTCTGGACAGATTGGGCTTGCCGAACCGGAAGTTCGCTTTTTCGCCCAACACATCATCGTCCAATGCCAAATGTGGACTTTCAGACGGTGGGCGCTGCGCGGCTATACCTTAGAGGAGTTCACCCAAATGCAAATTAATGCCATTATGGGCGGCCTAACGTCTATTAATAAGGCGGAACTTTCGGTTTAGTTAATAAGAAAGTATAAACTTTCTGACGCACATAAGGGCACTGGCTAAAGACGTAACATCCTGTTACAACGCCAGTACTAGCACGCCTGTGCGTCGCAACTAAGCCTCTGGCTACGCCTATTAAAGGCTTGCCAATCGGCAAGTTTTCTTTAGAAAGGAGTAAAACAATGGCGGAAAAACTATATAAACCCAAAAATCATGTCCGGTTTGTGACAGCATCAAGTCTTTTCGACGGGCATGATGCTTCCATTAACATTATGAGAAGGATTCTGCAATCCGGTGGTGCCGAAGTCATTCATCTTGGGCATAACCGGTCGGTGGAAGAAGTCGTTCAAGCGGCGATCCAGGAGGATGTTCAGGGTATCGCTATTTCTTCTTATCAGGGCGGACACGTAGAATATTTTAAATACATGTACGATTTGCTTGAGGAAAGAGGCGCATCACACATTCGCCTCTATGGGGGCGGCGGCGGTGTCATCATCCCAAAAGAAATTAAGGAGCTCCACGATTATGGGATCGCGAGAATTTTTTCTCCTGATGATGGAAGAGATCTTGGCCTTCAAGGCATGATCAGTGTCATGCTCGAGGAATGTGATTTCCCGACTGTGACAGAGTTGCAGGATGATATTGAACGGGCAAAAAAAGGTGATTATCAGGCGATTGCCCGGCTTATTACTGTTGTGGAAGAGAGCCATCATGTCCCTGAAGAGGTTTCCGCAACACTTGAATCGGTTAAAGCGGCCGTTCAAAACACAGAAGAACACAGGGTGCCTGTTATTGGTATAACCGGAACAGGCGGCGCGGGTAAAAGTTCATTAACCGACGAATTGGTCCGTCGTTTTATCAATCAGTACCCGGATAAGTTGCTCGCGATCCTCTCTGTTGACCCCACAAAGCAAAAAACCGGCGGGGCGCTGCTAGGTGACCGAATCAGAATGAATGCCATTCATCATCCGAACATCTATATACGTTCCTTAGCAACAAGGAAATCAAAGACGGAACTGTCATTAGCTATTCGCGACTGTCTGCAAATTGTGAAGGCCGCGCCATTTGATTTGATCATCGTCGAAACGAGCGGGATTGGTCAAGGTAATGCTGAAATCACCGAGATTTCCAATGTAGCGATGTATGTTATGACAAGTGAATTCGGTGCACCATCACAGCTTGAGAAGATTGATATGATCGATTTCGCCGATCTCATTGTTATTAATAAATTTGACCGCAAAGGATCAGAGGATGCGCAAAGGGAAGTGCGCAAAGCCTACCAGCGCAGCCATATGCTGTTCGATGCACCGCTTGAAGAGATGCCTGTATACGGCACGATTGCCAGTCAATTCAACGATTATGGCACGAATAGGCTTTTTCATGCACTAATGGAAAAGGTCAATGAGAAGAGCGGCGCAATGCTTGATGTCCCTTCTACCGAAAGCCTTACCGTAAAAAGAGAGAATGTCGTCATCCCCGCCGATCGCATCCAATATATGAATGATATTGTGCGTACGGTTAGAGGCTACCATGATTTTGTAAAAGAACAAGTGACAACAGCCCGCCGCAGCTTCCAACTCCATGGCGCCATTGAAGCGCTTAAAGAGGATGAAGGAAATCAAGAAGAGATTCAACGCCTTGTGTCCTTAAAGGAAAAATGGCTTGATAAACTTCATCCCGAATCCAGGAAAATTTTGGCCGGCTGGGATGAACTGCGGAAGAAATATTCACAAAAGACATTCACATCGGTCGTTCGCGGTAAAGAGATCATAACTGAATTAACGACCCAGAGTCTTTCGGGACTTGATATTCCTAAAGTCGCATTGCCAAAATATGAAGACTGGGGCGAAATACTGAAATGGGTATTAAAAGAAAATGTTCCGGGCGCTTTCCCCTTTACCGCAGGTGTCTTTCCTTTCAAACGCAAAGGTGAAGATCCAAAAAGGCAGTTTGCCGGGGAAGGAACACCTGAACGAACCAACCGACGGTTCCATTACCTTTCAAAGGATGATGATGCGAAGCGCCTTAGCACAGCCTTTGATTCGGTGACGCTTTACGGTGAAGACCCTGACCGCCGGCCTGATATATATGGTAAAGTCGGGGAAAGCGGTGTCAGTATTTGTACACTCGATGATATGAAAAAGCTTTATGACGGTTTTGATCTCTGCAGTCCATCCACTTCAGTCTCTATGACGATTAATGGACCGGCACCGATCATCCTCGCCATGTTTATGAACACCGCGGTTGAACAGCAGCTTAAAATTTTTGAAGAAGAGAATGGGAGGAAGCCGAATGCCGAGGAAGCAACAGAGGTTAAAGACAAGACGCTCTCGACCGTCAGAGGCACCGTTCAGGCGGATATTTTAAAAGAGGACCAAGGCCAGAACACTTGTATCTTTTCAACGGAATTTGCTCTCAGGATGATGGGGGATATTCAGCAATACTTTATCGATCATCAAGTGAGGAATTATTATTCTGTCTCGATTTCCGGGTATCATATTGCTGAGGCGGGGGCCAATCCAATCTCGCAGCTTGCTTTTACACTAGCCAACGGCTTCACTTATGTCGAATATTATCTGAGCCGCGGTATGAACATTGATGATTTTGCGCCAAATCTATCCTTCTTTTTCTCCAATGGCCTTGATCCCGAATATACTGTGATCGGCCGCGTCGCGCGCCGCATTTGGGCGACGGTTATGAAGAATAAATACGGTGCGAATGAACGGAGTCAGAAGCTGAAATATCATGTTCAAACCTCTGGGCGTTCTTTACATGCCCAGGAAATTGACTTTAATGATATTCGTACGACACTTCAAGCGCTTTTAGCGATATATGATAACTGTAACTCGCTTCACACCAATTCTTACGATGAAGCGATCACAACGCCTTCAGAGGAATCGGTGCGCCGTGCGATGGCGATCCAAATGATCATTACAAAAGAATTTGGGTTGACCAAAAGTGAAAACGCATTACAAGGTTCCTTCATCACAGAAGAACTGACTGATCTTGTTGAAGAAGCCGTTCTCCGTGAATTTGAACGCTTGAATACCCGCGGCGGTGTGCTGGGATCCATGGAAGTTCAGTATCAGCGCGGCAAGATACAAGATGAATCAATGCTTTATGAAATGAAAAAGCATTCGGGTGAGCTGCCGATTATTGGCGTGAATACTTATTTGAATCCGAACAAGCAGGAGGAAGAGGAGTTCGATCTGCAACTTGCCAGAGCAACAAAAGAGGAAAAGGAGCAGCAGATCAAGCATCTCAAAGATTTCCATGGGATCCATGCTGATGAGACTATTGCTGCCATTTCCAAGCTAAAGGAGGCTGCTTTAAGCGGCGGCAACATATTCGAGGAGCTTATGGAAACGGTCAAATCTGCAAGCCTTGGCCAAATCACTCAGGCGCTATATGAGGTGGGCGGAAAATATCGTCGCAATATGTAGAATAAAACAGCTTGATTTTAAGAAGAAAACCGATTATTGTATTGAGAGGAACGGGGTAATCCGTTTCTCTTTACTAATTTAATACTGGCATAAATGATATTATTTTGTTTATACTGTTATAAGCTGATTTGTTGCTGATATGGCATTATTACTGATAAGGCATTAACAAATTTTAATAGATGTTAGCATACGGATGGAAAGGGTGTATATGTTGTGACTGCACAAGATTTGTCGGAAAAGAAACCGATGCTTGAGAAGGTTTTCGAGGCTTTACAAAGCAATAAACAGCCAAAAACATTTTATGAGCTGGCTGATCAAGTTTTCACAGAAGACATTACGGATGAGGAAAAAGCTGAAGAACTGGCGCGGTTATATACGAACATGAACATCGATGGCCGTTTCTTAAGCATTGGTGACAATTTTTGGGGCCTAAAGCGGTGGTATCCTATCGAACAGCGTGAGGAAGATGTTGCCGTAACACTCGCACCAAAGCGGAAGAAGAAGAAACAGGAAGACGATTTTGATGATTATGATGAGCTGGATGAAGACATTGATGAGCTTAACGATGATTTCGATGATCCTGAGGCTAGTGATGATTACGATTACGATGAAGATGATGCCTTTGACGAAGATGATGAAGATGTTGAGGAAATAGATGAGGAAGATGAAGACCTTGACGAGGAAGATGAAGATAAATAACAAGCACCCTTATCGCATATGATTTAATTTTGGGCTTGTCACTGGTCGGCATCTTTGGTAAAATCACTTTTGGGCTATTAAAATAAAGAACGTTTATAGCAAAAATTTTCACGAAGCAAAGGTGAAGCCCTCTCAGTATAGGGAGCGGTGTCACCTTTGCTTTTTTTAATTTGTATTAAAGCATTTGTTCATAATAAAACATGAAGGAGGATCATGGGCATGACAAAATATATTTTTGTTACCGGCGGTGTTGTATCGTCTTTAGGGAAAGGCATTACTGCGGCCTCTCTTGGCCGTTTGTTAAAAAATAGAGGGTTAAAGGTGACCATTCAAAAATTCGATCCTTATATTAACGTAGACCCGGGCACAATGAGCCCTTATCAGCACGGAGAGGTTTTTGTTACCGATGACGGTGCGGAAACAGATCTGGATTTGGGCCACTATGAACGTTTTATTGATATTAATTTGAGCAAATACAGCAATGTCACAACCGGTAAGATCTATTCAACCGTGATCAGCAAAGAGCGCCGCGGCGATTATCTGGGCGGAACGGTGCAGGTCATCCCCCATATCACTAATGAAATTAAAGAACGTGTTTTTAGAGCCGGGAAAGAAACCAGCGCTGATGTTGTTATTACTGAAATCGGCGGCACGGTCGGTGATATCGAAAGCCTGCCGTTTCTTGAGGCAATTCGCCAAATCAAGAGTGATGTCGGAATTGAGAACGTCATGTACATTCATTGCACCCTTGTGCCATATCTTAAAGCAGCGGGTGAGATGAAAACCAAGCCGACACAGCATAGTGTAAAAGAATTGCGCAGCCTGGGCATCCAGCCAAATGTGATTGTCGTCAGAACGGAAGTTCCAATTTCACAAGAGATGAAAAGCAAAATTGCTTTATTCTGTGACATCGATGAAAAAGCTGTGATCGAGGCTATGGACGCCGATACATTATATAAAGTGCCATTGGAGCTGCAGAGTCAGCACCTTGATGACATTGTGTGCAATCATTTACATCTTGAGTGCCCTGAAGCAGACATGACGGAATGGAAGCAGCTGGTTGATAAAGTCCTGCATCTCAAAGACAATGTAACCATTGGTCTTGTTGGGAAGTATGTTGAACTGCCGGATGCCTATATTTCCGTTGTCGAAGCCTTGAAACATGCGGGCTATGAATTTGATGCAGATGTCAAAATTAAGTGGATTAATGCTGAGCACATGGCGGAAAACAATGTGAAAGATGAACTTCATGATGTTGACGGGATTCTTGTTCCTGGGGGCTTTGGCGACCGTGGGATCGAAGGCAAGATTTTGGCGATTCGTTATGCGAGGGAAAATAAAGTGCCTTTCCTTGGCATTTGTCTTGGCATGCAGCTGGCATCGATTGAATTTGCCCGTAACGTTCTCGGTTATTCCGGAGCGAACTCGGCAGAAATCGATCCTGTAACACCTTATCCAATCATTGACTTGTTGCCTGAACAAAAGGATATTGAGGAATTGGGCGGCACATTGCGCTTAGGCTTATATCCTTGTAAATTGGAAGAGGACACTCATGCTTATAAAGCATACGAAGAACCGGTGATTTATGAGCGTCACCGCCACCGCTACGAATTCAATAATGAATTCCGGAAGGCGATGGAGGAAAAGGGATTTAAATTTTCAGGTGTCAGTCCTGATGGCCGCTTGGTAGAAATTATAGAAATCAAAGACCATCCTTGGTTTGTGGCTTCCCAATTTCATCCAGAGTTTAAATCAAGACCTACAAAGCCTGAACCATTATTCAGGAACTTTGTCGGTGCTGCTTTAAGTAAATAGATCATTAGGGGTTAGGTTGTTAAGGCGGGAAACGCTTTTATGTTAGAGGACTGAGATGGGGATTATGATATCACTCTGGAATAAATGGGAAGCCATTTTGAGGGGGTAAATTCCCTTCGATGTTATAATTCTCCTTAAATTTCGAAAATCCTTCAAATTTCCTAAGAAATTTACAAGATTCGTAAAAAATCTTGTTCGTCGAGGATCTCCATAATGGTTAAATAGAGAATATAGTAGGTATAAAGGGCTGCCACGGCGGATGGCTGCCCTATTTTTTTATGATCATTTAATGGTACAATAGGGCTATTTTTACCGTAGTTAAGATGAACATCGACGATATCCTTAAAAAGGCTCTCACCTTCAGCTTCACAACCTGAAATGCCTATTACTGTACAGCCTTTTTCCTTAAGTTGTTCAGTTAGAATCAGGGCATTGTGTGACTCGGCGGCATCCGTTGAAATAATGACACAATCCGCCACATCCACTTCAGCGGTATACCCCTCTTTAATCAGCAAATCAGTTTTTGGCAGCCGGTTTTTTCCTGAAACGGCCTCACCGGCAATGCCGTGGCTTATGCCGCATTCATGGACGTAAACTTTTCCCTCTGATATAAGTGTTTGAGCGATTAATCTTGCGCTATCTTCAATTTCCATTTCGTTGTTTGCTTGAATGGTATTGAAAACCCCAAGCAACTGGGTGGTGAAAATTTTTAACAAGTGGCTACCTCCTTATTTTTTCTCTAGATCAAAGTTTAACATAATTGACAATATAGGGCTTTCGACATTATTTATTAAAATTGTCCGCTCTTCGGCAGGATATTGCAATTTCTTTAACGAATAAACTTCCTTAACGAGTAAAATGTTAGTTAAGGTCAAAAAGGAACTATCTATCGATTGGCGAGCCTTTGGCGAAGACAGAGGCGCCGTTGCGACGCACAGGACGTGCTAGTACTGGCGTTGTAACAGGATGTTACGTCTTTAGCCAGTGCCCTTATGTGCGTAAGGAAGTTTATACTTTCTTATTAACCTAAAAATTCCTTTCGGGGACTTATTTATAATATAAAAGATAAATGTAAATGACTTGATTTGGTGAGGAGAGCTGGATAATGTCTAATAACAACCCAAGTAAAAGCACCAGTAAAATTCTAATTGTAGATGATCAGTTTGGTATAAGGATTTTATTAAACGAGATTTTTCAAAAGGAAGGTTATAGAACATACACCGCAGCAAATGGCGTGCAGGCTTTGGAAATTGTTGAAAAGCAGGCGCCGGCGCTCGTCATTCTTGATATGAAAATCCCTGGGATGGATGGATTGGAAATTTTAAAGCGTATTAAAATGAAAACGAAGGAAGTTAAAGTGATCATTATGACGGCATACGGAGAATTAGATATGATTCAGGAAGCTGTTGACCATGGTGCCATCACCCATTTTTCCAAGCCTTTTGATATCGATGATATTTTGGATGCAGTAAAAAAAGAATGCCCGCTGTAACAAGCTAGAATCCTGATGATTTGAGAAAGCGCTGTCAAAGAAAAATGCGGCAAATCAAGGCTTTGAAGGATATTTTCCTCCTCTAATATGGTATGCTATACTTGTTGTGATTTAGAAAAAGTAACCTCTTTAAAAAGGCGTTCATGCCTTTAAAATATTTTGGCAAGTATGACAAAGGAGGAATAACTTATGCCCTTAGTATCAATGAAGGACATGCTTGAAAAGGCAAAAGCAAACCAATATGCAGTTGGTCAATTTAATATTAACAACCTGGAGTTTACACAAGCTATTCTCCAAGCAGCAGAGGAAGAGAAGTCCCCAGTTATTTTAGGTGTGTCAGAAGGTGCTGCAAGATATATGGGCGGCTTTAAACTGACTGTTGCCATAGTTGAAGCGCTTATGGAGGAATATAATGTAACTGTTCCGGTTGCGATCCATCTTGATCATGGTTCATCTTTTGATAAATGCATGCAGGCGATCAATGCCGGCTTTACATCCGTGATGATCGATGCGTCACATGATCCGCTTGAAGAAAACATCGCATTAACGAAAAAGGTTGTCGATGCAGCGCATGCCGTTGGTGTATCTGTAGAAGCTGAGCTAGGACGCGTCGGCGGTCAAGAGGATGATCTGATCGTTGAGGATGCTGAAGCTGCCTACGCTATTCCTGCCGAATGTGACCGGCTTGTTAAAGAAACGGGCGTTGACTGTTTTGCTCCGGCATTGGGATCTGTTCACGGTCCATACAAAGGCGAACCAAATCTCGGTTTTGACCGTATGGAAGAAATCGATAATCTTGTAGGTGTACCGCTTGTATTACACGGTGGGACAGGAATTCCAACAAAGGATATCCAAAAAGCCATTTCTTTTGGACATGCCAAAATTAACGTCAATACGGAAAACCAAATCGCTTCATCCAAGGCCGTCCGCCAAGTGCTTGAAGAAAAACCGGAATTATATGATCCGAGGAAATATTTGGGGCCTGCCCGCGACGCCATCAAAGAAACTGTCATTGGCAAAATGCGTGAATTTGGGTCATCGGGTCAGGCGTAAACATACTTATTATGTAATAGAAAAAGGCATAAGACCGTCATGGCTGTTATTGTGACTGGTTTTATGTCTCTTTACATGGAATAAGCCGTTTTTTCACAAACTAATTTGGATAAGGCTTTAATTAGGAGGAAGGATACAATGAAATTTTTTATTGATACAGCGAATGTAAATGAAATTAAGGAAATTAATGAACTTGGTGTGTTAGCCGGGGTAACAACAAATCCGACCCTGGTGGCTAAGGAAAACGTTGATTTTCATGATCGATTGAAAGAAATTACCTCAATCGTATCAGGGCCAGTCAGTGCTGAAGTCGTATCGACGAAAGCCGAGGAAATGATTGAAGAAGGAAAACAGCTCGCAGCCTTGGCGCCAAATATTACCGTTAAAGTCCCGATGACTGAAGAAGGATTGAAGGCTGTTCATGCCTTTTCTAATCAGGGCATTAAGACGAACGTGACATTGATTTTTTCAGCGAATCAGGCCTTACTAGCTGCACGGGCCGGAGCAACATTTGTTTCCCCATTTGTCGGCCGTTTGGATGATATCGGTCAAGACGGTCTTCAGCTCGTAGCGCAAATTTCGGCATTGTTCGATATGTACGGCATTGATACCGAGATAATCGCCGCATCTATCCGCCATACCTTGCATGTCACACAAGCTGCAGAAAGCGGATCAGATATCGCCACCATTCCATTTAAAGTCTTCAAGCAAATGATGCAGCATCCGTTAACGGATAAAGGTTTAGATGCCTTTTTATCTGACTGGGAAAAGTATAAAAATAACCATTAGGAAGGTTATCGGGAAGAAGTGTCTCATTTACCTGAGGCACTTTTCTTTAGATTTTATGACATACCAGGGTTACATGATGCGTGCAAAAATGTTTATAATAAGAATATCGTGTCCAAGAACGTAAAAGAAATGGGTTGACCCTGGGGTAATAAAATCTTAAGGAATGACGCAGAAAAGGAGTTAATCATGGAGAAATTAATGATTGAAGGCGGTCATCGCCTTAAAGGTACCGTGCAGGTAAGCGGAGCGAAAAATAGTGCCGTAGCTCTAATACCGGCAGCAATACTAGCTGATTCCACTGTGACAATTGAACAACTTCCAAATATTTCCGATGTCCGGATTCTCTCTGAATTACTTAAGGAAATTGGCGGGGATGTTTCTTTTGAAAATAATACATTAACGGTTGATCCGTCTGAAATGATTGATATGCCGCTGCCAAATGGACGGGTGAAAAAGTTGCGTGCGTCTTATTACCTAATGGGGGCCATGCTTGGCCGTTTTAAACAAGCAGTTATTGGCCTGCCCGGCGGATGCAACCTTGGCCCGCGTCCGATTGATCAGCACATTAAGGGGTTCGAGGCCCTTGGAGCTAAGGTAACTAACGAACAAGGTGCGATTTATTTACGTGCAAAAGAACTCCGCGGTGCCCGAATTTATTTAGACGTAGTGAGCGTGGGTGCAACGATTAATATTATGCTGGCAGCAGTCAAAGCAAAGGGACGGACAATCATTGAGAATGCTGCGAAGGAACCTGAAATCATTGATGTTGCAACATTGCTATCTAGTATGGGCGCGAAAATCAAAGGAGCGGGAACAGATGTTATCCGGATTGAAGGTGTGGATACCCTGCATGGCTGCAGACATTCCATCATTCCGGACCGGATTGAAGCGGGAACATATATGGTTATCGCCGCAGCAATGGGTGACCGTGTTTTGATCGATAACGTCATTCCGCAGCATGTAGAATCTCTGACGGCTAAGTTAAGGGAAATGGGGATTACCATCGATACATACGATGAACAGATCGCTGTCTCCCGCCAGATTGGCTCATTTAAGAATGCCGATATTAAAACATTGGTTTACCCCGGGTTCCCAACCGACTTGCAGCAACCATTAACAAGCCTTCTGACACAGGCAAAAGGAACGAGCATTGTAACAGATACCATCTACGGATCACGCTTTAAGCATATAGACGAGCTGCGGCGGATGGGTGCAGAGGTAAAAGTTGAAGGCCGATCCTCAATTGTTTCCGGTCCGAACCGCCTGCAGGGTGCAAAGGTCAAAGCAACTGACCTGAGAGCGGGGGCATCCCTGGTTGCTGCCGGATTAATGGCAAACGGGATAACGGAAATTATGGGTCTTGAGCACATTGATAGGGGCTACAGTCAACTTGTGGAGAAATTGCAGGGCATTGGTGCCAAAATTTGGCGCGAGGACCTAGGTGTTGAAGAACGTGAAGATGCCAAAGTGGGCGATTAACAAAGTTTTATTTAGTTAATCAGAAAGTATAACTTTCTGACGCACATAAGTGCAACTACGCCTCTGTCTTCGCCTTTTAAAGGCTTGCCAATCGGCAAGTTTTCTTTAACAACAATTGTCGTGTAGAATAGGGTAAGGAAAAGCAGAGATATAGTGAAAGCGGGGAAATGCGAAATGGAAAGAAGTCTTTCGATGGAGTTGGTCAGAGTCACTGAAGCAGCAGCACTTGCTTCTGCAAGATGGATGGGCAGAGGCAAAAAGGAAGAAGCTGATGATGCAGCGACATCTGCCATGCGAAATGTTTTCGATACGGTGCCGATGAAAGGCACAGTTGTCATCGGTGAAGGTGAAATGGACGAAGCACCGATGCTCTATATTGGCGAAAAACTTGGTACAGGCTATGGCCCAAGGGTGGATGTTGCTGTCGATCCTTTAGAAGGAACAAATATTGTGGCTGCGGGTACTTGGAATGCTCTCGCTGTCCTTGCTGTTGCGGACCATGGCAACCTATTGCATGCACCGGACATGTATATGGATAAAATCGCTGTTGGCCCGGAATCGGTCGGGAAAATCGACATCGATGCACCGGTTATTGATAACCTGAAAGCGGTCGCAAAGGCAAAGAATAAGGATATTGAGGATCTTTGTGTCATCATCCTGAACCGCCGGCGCCATGAAAAAATCATCCACGAAGTCAGGGAAGCAGGAGCGCGGATTAAACTTATTCAAGACGGTGATGTTGCCGCAGCAATTCATACGGCTTTTGAGAACACCGGAGTGGATTTATTGTTAGGCTCAGGCGGCGCCCCCGAAGGTGTTTTGGCTGCCGTTGCACTTAAATGCCTTGGCGGAGAACTTCAAGGTCGTCTGCTTCCGCAAAACGATGAGGAACGGGAACGCTGCAAGAAAATGGGGATTGAGGATACAAACCAAGTCCTCTATATGGATGACCTTGTCAGCGGTGATGATGCGATTTTTGCCGCTACAGGTGTCACCGATGGCGAACTGCTCCAAGGTGTCCGTTTTGCCGGTATAAAAGGTACGACACAATCCGTTGTCATGAGGGCAAAGTCAGGAACAGTACGATTCATTAACGGCTCCCACAGCCTTAAGAAGAAACCTAATTTAGTTATACGTGAAGATTAAGAAAGGCGAAAGCGCCTTGGTCAGACCCGAAAAGCACTGGTCGACTAAAACGCCGCAGGGGGACTGAAGTGACTCGAGGGGCTAGGCGAAAGCTAGACAAAGCCTCACAACTTTTATACTTTCTTACCCTCAGGTGGAAAAAGGGCACTGACAAAAAGTCGGTGCCTTCTTGAAATTTATAGAGCATAGGCGTATAATAAGTCCCGCAAACAATCATGACTAAAGGCATTTGATTAAATTATAGTAATATGGTAAGAATAAGTAGTGAGTTCGAAGAGAGACAAGCCACGACCTCCACTTATCAAACAACGTTTTGACAAAGCGGCCTCTACGACCTAATTAGAAAAGATTCAAGTCCTTCATATTTTATTTAAAAAGAAGCAGAGGAAAATTAATGAAAGAAGATTAATATTAGGTATTTTGCTAAAAATTTTAGCGTTGCCTATTTATAATAAAATCCAGCAGTTCCTTAACTCCCTAATTTCTTCATTATTTAAAGCCCTTTCAAGGACAAATCAATCGAACATTATTTTAAGTTTTTTAAATTTATTGAAGTGTGGTGTCATAATGAGCGTTACATTAGCAGAATTGGAAAATATGAAACTTAAAGATCTATATGAGAAAGCACGCGCTTATAAAGTTTCGTATTACAGCAAGCTCACAAAACGCGAGCTCACCTTTGCGATTCTTAAAGCACAGGCTGAGCAAGATGGATTATCATTTATGGAAGGCGTTCTTGAGATCATTCCTACAGAAGGCTTTGGTTTCTTGAGACCGATTAACTATTCGCCAAGTTCCGAAGATATTTATATCTCAGCTTCTCAAATCAGACGTTTCGATCTTAGAAACGGTGATAAAGTATCGGGAAAGGTTCGACCGCCGAAAGAAAATGAACGGTATTACGGTCTCCTCCATGTTGAAGCCGTAAATGGCGAAGATCCCGATACGGCAAAAGACCGTGTTCACTTCCCGGCTTTAACGCCGCTCTATCCTGAAGTGAAAATGTCCCTTGAGACAAACGCCAAAAGCTTATCTTCACGAATAATTGATATGATTTCCCCTGTCGGTTACGGACAGAGGGGATTAATTGTCGCACCGCCAAAAGCGGGCAAAACAATCCTTTTAAAAGAAATTGCAAACAGCATAACAACCAATCATCCTGATGCGGAACTTATTGTCCTTCTAGTCGATGAACGTCCGGAAGAGGTAACAGATATCGAACGTTCCGTTAAAGGTGATGTCGTAAGCTCAACCTTCGATGAGGTGCCGGAGAACCACATTAAAGTCGCGGAACTCGTTCTAGAGCGGGCGATGAGATTAGTCGAACACAAAAAGGACGTCGTTATCCTTATGGACAGCATTACTCGGCTGGCTCGCGCCTATAACCTTGTAATTCCGCCGAGCGGAAGAACATTGTCAGGCGGGATCGACCCTGCGGCATTTCACCGGCCAAAGCGCTTTTTCGGTGCAGCCCGAAATATTGAAGAGGGCGGCAGTCTAACGATCCTTGCGACTGCTCTTATCGAGACAGGTTCCCGCATGGACGACGTGATCTACGAAGAATTTAAAGGTACCGGCAACATGGAACTTCACCTTGACCGCCGCCTTGCAGAACGGAGGATCTTCCCGGCCATTGATATCCGCCGTTCCGGTACGCGTAAAGAAGAAATGCTCATTGAGAAGGACCATCTTGAGACGTTATGGGCAATGCGCAAGACGATGGATGATTCGGCCGGTTTTGTTGAACATTTCTATAAGCGCTTGAAACAAACGAAGTCCAATGAGGAATTTTTCAAGCTATTTGAAAAGGAAAAAAGCGGCACATCAGCGAGTAGATAAAGCTGCTTGAAAAAATAAGATAAGCTTGTTATAATAAACGCTGTGTTACAAAACTCTGGTTTGAAATAAAATCAGGGCGAAAAGGAGATGAATGAATTGAAAACAGCAATCCATCCAGAATATAAAAAGGTATCTGTCAAATGTTCTTGTGGCAATGAATTTGAAACAGGTTCAATTAAAGAAGGGCCACTAAGCGTCGAAATTTGTTCCGAGTGCCACCCGTTCTACACTGGCCGTCAGAAATTTGCTGACAAAGGCGGACGTGTTGATCGCTTTAAGAAAAAATATAACCTTAAATAATTTAACAACAAAAGCACAGGCAAGCTTCCTTGCCTGTCTTTTTTATCGTTGAGGTAATTATAAAATGTCGACTTTTGGATATGAACGCCCGAAGCCGATAAAAAATTAGGTAAAATGTCTTTCATGAGGGCGATGAAAGACAAAAGGGAGCATAACAGTGAGTGAAATGTCTTTCATAAAGGCGATGAAAGACAAAAGGGAGCATAACAGTGAGTGAAATGTCTTTCATAAAGGCGATGAAGGACAAAAGGAAGCAAAACAGAGAGCGAAATGTCTTTCATAAAGGCGATGAAAGACAAAAGGGAGCAAAACAGAGAGCGAAATGTCTTTCATAAAGGCGATGAAAGACAAAAGGAAGCAAAACAGAGAGCGAAATGTCTTTCATAAAGGCGATGAAGGACAAAAGGGAGCAAAGCAGAGAGCGAAATGTCTTTCATAAAGGCGATGGAGGACAAAATGAAAAAAATTGTACTTGTACTCCTATTTATAGATAAAGTTACTAAATGTGGTATTTTTTTTGCTCTGTAATGAAATTTAAGATGGGTAAAATAAAAACCAATTTAGGCGGAAAATGCCTGCTGGATAGGCGTAATCGGCTGCTGACAAAACCACTCAGAAGCGAGGTATGCGCAAATTGCCGCAGGTGAACAAGACTGTCCAACAATTAATGATACATAGCATAGTAAGAAAGGATGCGTTGGCATGCAATTGACAAACCAGACAGGCTGGATTGAATGTATTTGCGGCAGCATGTTTTCCGGAAAATCAGAGGAGCTGATTCGCCGGGTCCGCAGTGCCAGCTTCGGCAAGCAGAAAATCCAAGTTTTTAAACCGGCCATTGACAACCGATATAGTGACGAAGCAGTTGTATCACACACAGGCAATGCTGTGAAAGCCTTATCTGTAAAAACATCAGATGAGATCTTGAATAGTGTTGAAGAGGATACACGGGTTGTTGCTATTGATGAAGTGCAGTTTTTTGATAATGGCATGGTTTCGGCTGCTCAAAACCTTGCGAATAAAGGCATCCGCGTCATTATAGCAGGGCTGGATATGGATTTTCGCGGTGAACCGTTTGAACCGGTGCCAAAGTTAATGGCTGTCAGTGAAAGCGTTACAAAGCTTAATGCGGTATGTGTTGTCTGCGGTTCTCCGGCGAGCCGGACACAGCGCCTGATTGAAGGGGAACCGGCATCATACAACGATCCTGTCATTCTTGTCGGCGCATCGGAATCTTATGAAGCAAGATGCCGTCATTGTCACGAAGTTCCAGAAAAGCCCGCCCATAAGGCAGGGGCCGATTCAGTGGGAAAAGTGACGAGTTAAATTTAACTTTTTTGAGCGGACGAAAAGCGAAAAGCTCTTATTCGTGCTTATATGGAAAAAATTTAACAAGTAAAACACCTCCGCAAGTGAAAAACTATGTCACAGGAGGTGTTTTTTGTGGCTTATACGAAACTGATTATTTCAGGTGTTATGCTGCTTATGACAGCTGCTGGATGCAGCGCGGGACCTCCTGAAAAGCACCAAAGTGCATCACCGTATCAAACTGGTGTCGAAACGAGGACGGTTCGCGATAGATATTTTGGTATGGGGCCTGTCACTAACTACACTCAAATCTCCAGTAATCGGGAGTCAGGCGCATCATATCTCGGGAACCAGACCGGTGAATTCCACAATACGAACCTGAAGCATCATAATCTTGGCCATGATCAAGATATGATGCGGTATACCGTTAATAATACGGCTGGTTTTAAGGCGCGGTCTATTTCGATTATCGGAAATAATGCCTTTGTCAATGCCACTTATACCGGCAACGATAAGGCTTACAAGCAAGCGGTTAACAACTTGAAGAATAAGCTTCAGGCCCAGATGGTGCGCTACGACATTAACCTCGATGTCAAAAACAAGTGAGGAAGGCAGTGCATGGATGAAAAATCTATGCACTGTTTTTATTTAGTTAATCAGAAAGTATAACTTTCTGACGCACATAAGTGCAACTACGCCTCTGTCTTCGCCAAAGGCTCGCCAATCGGCGAGTTTTCTTTATAGTATCAGAATTTATAAGTTGAGGCAGATTTATGTGTTGTCTTTTTTGGATTTGGGGTATATAAGAGTTATGGAGACAAATATTTTGCGACGTATATTTTTTGACCAACATCAACACTGGGAAAAATTTATTAACAAACATCATAGGAACCTTCGACCTATTGTGTTAAAAGAGGTGGAGAAGTTTAAGAACTGTGGGAATCCGAAAAATGGGTTCAAACTTTTTGTGTGCGAAGGTTGCCATGATGTGAAGCGAATTCCGTACCGATGTAAGGGAAGGTTTTGTACAACCTGCAGCAGTGGGGAAACGGAAGAATGGAGTCGATTGCTTCAGGAGGAAGTTTTTCAGGTCAATCATCGTCATGTTATTTTTACGATGGACGAAGGGCTGAGAGAGATTTTCCTAAAACACCGAGAGCTGTTGAAACCCTTAATGGACGAGGCTGTTCAAGTGATTCAAGATTGGTTTAAAAAGAAATTCAAGGTCACTCCTGGGGTAATTGCTGGGCTACATACGTTTGGCTCCCGTGTGAATTTTAACCCGCATGTGCATATGTTAGTGACGATGGGAGGCATGAAAAAGAACGGTGAATGGAAAAAATATGATTATATCCCTTTTGCCATGTTGCGAAAGCA